>PAQS01000030.1 GCA_002709385.1 Waddliaceae bacterium | reverse complement strand
TGATGTACTCTCTTATGTTAAATCTCTGATTGTAAGGGAGAATATTTTTCCTCACGACCTGGAAAGGTATAAAGTGAGGAAAAATATCATCTACGAAGTCCTATACTGGGCAATTGCTGCGTAAAAATGTCGAAACTCGAGACAGAGTCACTGAGTTTGATGAGACTATGTGGTGGTTTAAGTAAGATTCTTTAGTAGATTACAGAGGAATTTCTTCCTTTCTTCCATCTCTAGTACGCACAATTACTTTTGGTCCTAAAATAGTACTAATTTTCGCTGTTTTAATGCCTTCTTTTTTTAAACGTAAAAATTTATCAACAGCTTCTTCACAACGTTGTGGAGATGGACATTGACCACGACTACTATCTGCATGACCTACAAAATCTTGATACCATTGGTGTCCATCAGGAGCTGCTCTTCTAATAGATCGGTCATCACTCAGAGTGAGATCTGTTGCAACTTGAACTTTCTTTCCATCTTGATAAAACGTGGCAGGACATTCCGTTATCCAGCCTTTATTCATTTCCGCAAGTCGACTACGAAAAAGATCATCATTATACCAAGTCCTCCAAATTCTCGGGGTATATGAATAACTAGAATCTCTTGCAATAAGAGTTCCAAGAATCAATCCAAAGGCAAAACTCATTTTTTTCAGACCTTGTCAGTTTAATTTTTAAAAACATACAGCTTATATCATCATCGGAGAAAACAACACTAGTTTTTTCTTCATTAGATACTTGCAAAAATAATGAAGCAGATACGAGTTGTTCAATCCCTAGACTCAAAAAAAATTTATATGAACATAAAGATCTCGAGGAAATAAAGAATTTCTTAGAGGATTAGCTAGCCATTGGAGGTTTAAATGATATGCTGTGGATTCATCATTATTGTTGTGGGAGCTACTTAACTCTATGTAGCCCGGAATTTATTCCGGACTACATCATACCAAAATAGTGAGAAGACTCTCACATAAACTACTTAGCTTCTCCTCTTTCCATAAACTTACGAATTCCTTCGTGATGTTCGTAACGTTTAAGGAAAAGCTCAAGATGACCCATTATTGCTTTTTTCAAACTTTCTTCTGCTTCTTTTTCAGACACTAAAAGAAAACGCCTCTTCTCCCACGTAGGCACTTGCCATACAATTTGCTGAGGGAGTTCAACTCTAGAGAGAGTCGCTTTTTCCATTAAACGCAAATTACTCTGAATAATAAACGCTTTCTCAATAGGAAAAATCAACACTTGTGCATGAAGAAAAGGGAGCAATGCATCTGCTTCTTTGCTAAAAGGACTAATTCCCCCCTGTACCAAACGCGCTTCCATTTGCTTACGAAGATCTTCACTATCTAATGGAAAAGAACTGTCACTCGGCTGAATATATTCCACTACCACTCGAATACTTTTTCCTAGATTGAGAAAATTGTCTCCCCCTACCCACTTGCCATCACGCATCGTTGCAATACCCGCACCCAAAAAGCCATAACGGGTATCATATGCAGAAATATCTCTAAGAGATGATGACTCAGATTCCGTACTTTTTGAAGCCTCTACTTCTTCTTGAGCGCTTAAACAAAGAGAGCTAAGCGTTAACACACTAATTCCTAGACTCCAAAACCACTTCATCTTCTTTCTCCAAATATGGATGTACCTACACGTACAATTGTTGCGCCCTCAGCAATTGCCCAGTGAAAGTCTCCCGACATTCCCATAGACAATTCAGGCAACTCTTCTTTACCTACTTTATCTCTTAACTGACGTAACTCAGCAAAACACCCTCGCACAATCTTTTCTTGATCGATAAAAGGAGCCATGGTCATTAAACCACGAATCTCTATCCCTGGCAAATTTCGCAATGATTCATATTCCGATAAAAAAGACTCTGCTAAAAAACCGTGTTTAGATTCTTCTCTAGAACAGTTTACCTGTAAAAGAATGGGGGTTTTTGTTTCTTTTTGCTCTGAACAATCAGAAATTTTTTCTGCTAATTCAAAAGAATCTACGGAATGTATGAGGTGAAAACGGCCGATAACCTTTGGTACTTTCTTACGTTGCAAAGAACCAATCAAATGCCAATGAATCGACTCGTCACAATGTTCAATTTTTTCTAGAGCTTCTTGTAAACGGTTTTCTCCAAATTCACGTCCACCTACCCTATATAATTCATGTATTTTTTCAAGAGGCTGCCTCTTACTCACAGCGACAACAGTAACTTCACTAGGGTCTCTGGCTGAATTCTTTGCCGCATTTTCTACTTCTTTCAAAATCCTTTGATAACGTAATTCGATCTCGCTCACTCCAGTCCTTTGGGTGGTCCTAATATTTCGTGATATAAAATCCATTTTTTTCTCTGCGTCCGATCTTCTAAAAGATCATGAACGATACTATTTCGATCATGAGTCTTCTCATCATACGCCTCTTGTTTTTCTCGTGCTGCCATATGCCGGCTCAACAACTGATCTCCAGTATACCCATCAAAAGAACTTACCATTTTTCTTGAGCTAATGCTCGACTCAAACTTTCGATTTTCGATGCTATTTTGAAAAACGAAGTCTTTATCAAGCTTTTTTCTTGGTGGTTCAACAGGAGCTGGAACTTCATTTTTTACATTAGCCTCCTTATCCACTTTCTTGGGTAAAGGAGGCTTCTTTTCTGCTGAATTCTTGGACGTAGCCGTAGGTAATAGTTCTTTTTCATCTTCATCTAAGTAATCAAAATCGATATCACCAAGAAGCTCACGTATGGCACGCTCTTGTGCTTTCTTCTCTTTTGCATACTCTTCTGGATGATCTTTCCAGTACTTTTCCTGCTGCTTCTTACGTAAAAACGTAATAAACAGAATGATCATGGTAAAAAGAAAACCAATGAGTTCAGCAATAGTCATAAAAAATTCCTACTGGTCTTTTTTCTGATCGGGTTGATCTGGTTGAGCAATAGATGCACGCATACTTGTATCAGCTTCTACATTTCGAATACGCTGAAAATCCATAATTCCTAACTTCCCTTCTCGAAAAGCTACGGCTATTGCACGAGGGACTTCAGCTTCAGCTTCTACAACAAGAGCGCGACGATCTTTAATTTTCGCTACCATCTCTTGCTCTTCAGCCACCGCCATCGCACGGCGCTTTTCTGCCTCAGCTTGCGCAATACGCTTTCTTGATTCCGCTTCATCAGCTTTCAAACGCGCCCCAATATTTTCACCTACGGTGATATCAGCAATATCAATCGATAAAATCTCAAACGCTGTTTGAGCATCCAAACCTTTCTCCAAAACTAATGAAGAAATAGAGTGTGGTGATTCCAACACATCTAAGTGGGTAGGAGAAGAACCAATAGCCGTTACAATCCCTTCACCAACACGTGCTATAATTGTATCTTCTGTCGCTCCCCCTACCAATTGAGCAATATTTGTTCGAACAGTAACTCGAGCACGACAAAATAACTGAATACCATCTTTTGCCACCGCCGAAATCGAACCTGTTCCACTAGGACAATCAATCACTTTCGGGTTTACAGAGGTTCTTACCGCATCAAGAATATCTCTTCCCGCAAGGTCAATCGCTGTAGCCTGGCGCCAACTCAGAACAATGTTTGCTTTATCTGATGCAATCATCGCTTTTACAACATCTAAGACCCGACCACCAGCCAAGTAGTGAGTTTCCAAGTCATTAACTGTAATCTGCTGAAGACCAGCTTTGTAAGCATTAATGCGAGCATTTACCACAACTGCTGGTGGAATCTTTCTTAAGCTCATACCAATGATATTTACTAAAGAAATCGGTGTTCCTGAAACGAAAGCTTGAAACCATAAAGCGACGTACTTTCCAATGATGCTTAAGAGAACAAGAGTAATAATTGCCAAAATGACAATCAGAAAATAAAGCTCCATGCCAAACTCCGCGGCTATAAGAGTGAAATTCATGTTGATTCAGCCTTCGTTTGTGATTTAACGATTAAATGGGCTCCACTTCCGCCCAAAACTTTGATTGGTGTACCTTTAGGTATATACCCCACCTTGCTTACTGCTTGCTTCCTTTGTCCATTAACAAGAATAAAACCAGAAGGACGCAAATCACTATCAGCAACTCCTTCCTTACCAAGTAGCTCTTGATCAAACTCTGATGCTACATAACCCTTTTGATCGCCTTCAGAATAAACACTCGTATTAGGTGGAGCATTCTGTATGCGATACATGGCAAACTTTATCACCGCAATAAGCCCAATGACTGCCACAAGGATAAAAATAAAAATTGTAACAATTGAGGCATCTGACATTCCAGCAAAAACAATGGAAGCTACAAGAAGTACTGCTCCTGCTGCTCCCATAAATCCACCGGGTAAATAAAACTCGAGGAATATCAAAAGCCAAGCGATCGCTAAAATGATTGAAGGTACCAGCATCTTATTCCTCTTTTACAGCCTCAACTACCATACGAACACCGCTTAGCTCAGCCACGCGTATTTTCGCACCTTTTTCTAAAAACTTTCCATTACTTACTGCGTCATATACTTCATTTTCAATCAAAACTTTTCCAGCTGGTCTTAAGGGTGAGGCCGCTTCTCCTATAGAGCCAAGAGGTGGCATATTGGCTAGATCAAGTCCGGATACATAACCATCTGCATGGTTTTGTTCTCCTAGTGATACAAGCCGGCTTAAACGCCCTACTCCTGGCAGTACATAAGCTCCTAGAAAAGCAATGATTCCCACTCCCATCACCAATGAAGCACAAAGCCAGGCGAGGCGAGACATAAAAACTTCTCCCGCAGCATTTAAAGTCCCTGTATCCCACTCGTAACTAACAGAATCTACTGCTGGTAAAGTGATAGCAAAAAGTCCACCTACCAAAAAAGTGACCCCAAGAATTCCAGGTAAGCCAAAACCAGGGATAACAAAGGCTTCTAGTAAAATAAGAATGACTCCCATTAAAACAAAAAACAACTCAATCCATTGGATTGCTTCAAGGGCAAAACTGGATAAAACGATGAAGCCTAAGCAAATGACCGCCAGCATTCCAGGTAAGCCCATACCAGGCGTCTGCATCTCTACATAAAACCCAACCATCATCCCCATAAAAAGAAAAGAAGCTACAGCAGGCATAGCTAGAATAGCTAAAAAGCGGGTTCTCCAATCCATTTGATAGGAATCCATAATCGAATTGGGAATTTTCTTGAAAAAAGGGTGATGAAATAAACGACTTTTAGATGCTGGCCACTTACCTTCTGCTAACTCTGACTCAGTGGGAACAACGACCATTACAGGCTCAACCAGTAAATCTGCAACTCCGTACTCTAAGGTTTGTTCTGAGCTTAAGGTAAGAAGCTTATCTTTCCGAGTAATTACCTGATCCGGGTCTGAGCCACTTGTGCGAATTTCTTCTTCTGAATTCAATACCAGAACTTCTCCATGACGAAGAACCAGGATAAGATCATCATCCACCATGGCCTCAGCAATAGAAGGATTTCGCTCAAAAAAACGAGCCCTATTTGCAAAGTCTGTACGCAAGGCAGAGTTAACCTTCTCAGGGGCCATTGTCATTTCTCCACCAGCTCCTGCAAAGACAGGCGCTGCAGCTCCCATACTTGCATCTTTCACTACTGCGATAAAACGACAGGAATACGCAAGCATTGCCCCCGCAGAAATGGCCCAATTATTGACATAAGCAACAACTGGTATTCCATGAATCGTATCGATATCTTTTAATGCATCTGAGATAAGCTGCGCGGCATAGACTTGTCCACCTGGAGTATTCAACTCAAGAACAATCATCACCGGCTTCGTTTTTTTGTAATACTCTAGAGCAGCTTTAACATAGATCCATGTAGATTGATCAATACCACTGGTACGATCATCAATACGAATATGCCCAACATAATTGGGGCCTTTTTCACTAAATGTAATATGCTCAGCCAAGCGATCTTGTAACTGCTTAGATGAAACCACAAGCTCTCTAAAGTCTTTAAGAGGTTGTTTGAGGTTTTCTGCAATATCATCCGGCATTTCAAATTGCTGACGAAACCGTTCAATAGGCATAAGAGATCTAAGAAGTCCGAGCTCACGCATTTGATTATGGTCGATTACCAAAGCTTCATCATCATCACTCAGTACATAAGCATCGCCTAAATCTTCTGACCCCATAAGTTGCCAGCCTTTTTCAGGACCTTGATCAACAATGATCGCCTTCTCATCACTCATCCCATCTGCTAACACTTTTAGCAAAGAGGCTTTAGGGTGCTTGGGATCAATCAAACTACGCACTTTACTGCGAAGAAGATTACGTTTAAGGTCTTCACCTTCAACAACAATAAGTCCCCAATTAGCGAAAACTGAGCTATGGAGCTCATCAGCAAGAAAAGGAAAGATAGCAGCAGGACCAATCGCTTCATTTTCAATGTAAACAATGATCTTCACATTACGATTTACCCGAAACTCGTAAAGTTGTCGCGCAATCTCTAAAACAGAAGTTAAATCCCCAGAATGAGAATTTACTTCTAATACAAGAGTTTCTGTCTTATCTGGAATAGACTGCAATTCTCTCTCAAACTGCTCTTGGTTTTTCTGAGAGAGGTGCCCCTGAAAGCGAATAAAATACGGAATCGATTCAGCTGTAATAGCTTGAAAAGAAAAAAGAAAAAAACAGAAGAATTGAAATAAGCGGAAATTAGCCATTTTACCTATTCATAAGCTACATGTAGTTAAGTTCAAGATAAGGGATCAAAACTTATTTGTCTGTTTTCTATATTTTCTTGTTTTTCCTTTACAAAAACCTAACAAGAAAAATCAACAAAAAAAAACAAAATAAAAAAAATAAATGTTATTATTTTATATATTATACAAACTAAAAAGATACTATGTCGTTCAATCCTAATTTAGAAAATATTGATCATAATAAGTATTTTGCAGCTGCTCCCATCGAGGATCTTACTGCGAGCGAAGAAACAGGAAAAACTGAACGGGTAGCGGGTTTCATTATCAATCAAATGAGCGACATCATAGAGACCCTAACAAACTTACCGATAAAAGCTTATGATGTATTAAGGGATAAAATTCGTCCTAATAATCTCAAACGCGTGATCGATACTATGAAGCATAGTGAGCGAGTAGAGCTGAATGCAGTATACTCTAATGCGTTTGAGGAAATTTTAGATCTATATGATTTGCCAAGCGACCCAAAATACTTAGAATCAGAACTTTTTAATAAAATTCATAAATCTATTGTTGATAAAGAATTGTCTAAATCACATATCCAACATAAAACCGTTAGACACATCGTCAGGGCAATCACCAGAACTCAACCTGAATTAATAAAAAAAGAAAATTTATTTGAAACACTAGGTAGCCTTTCATTATCCGATCTCAAAGATCCGTCGTGCATGCAAAATTTAATAGATCGGCTAAAAACAAATCCCCGTGAAGTGAACGAAGACATTAGTTTTGAAGTGAGTGAAGACTTTACTTCTGAGTTAGACAAAAGCGAAAACCCATCGTTTTACCAGCTTAGCGAAAGCTCAACAGAGGAAAACAAATCTCACACCAGCAACTTAAATAAAAACGACTCTTTCCATAAAAAAAATGAGGAAATTTCTTCTGAATTAGACGAAAACATAACAGGGATAAAGCAGGAACTAATAGACCATAAAGTCATAATGAACATAGACGAAGAACTTAAAATACTTTCCATGTCTTCAGAAGAAAAAATAAACCATGCTAAAACCCTAGCTAAGCATATTTCTAAAATCAACGAACTTATCAATGAAAGTGCATCAGGAAAAGGTCTTGCAAAAGCAAATTACGGAATTCTAAAAGAGCTACGAAAAGCACAAGCAAGCCCTGCTTATCAATATTTAAAAGAAGACGAAAACCACCCTGCTATTCGTATTCTCCATGAGCTAGTTCGAGCTTCTTATTTTGAAACAAAATTAACCGATGCCATGCAGCCTGCCGGCAAAGCACTTGCAAAAAACGCTGGTGAAGAAACAAACGACAGCTCTTTTGGGCAACGCCTCATGAGAATTCGATCAAGCATAAGTTCTAAATCCCACATCCCTCTTATGAAGCTTTTTCGATCTGAAAAAAGGATCCTTTATATCTTAAAACACACAGGGCAAGCTACCCAAGGCCTTTCTAGTGAACATATAGTAGGTAACTATGATGCCCGAGGAAAAAGAGTAGAAAATAATCCTGGAATGGCTGGTGATGAGAAGCTTAAAGTAAATGATAAAAAGGTAAGAAACCGCCACTTCTTTACATCATCGGCAACAAAAGGAAGACACACGGCACCTGAATGGACGATGCTTCTACAATCTACAGAAAATTTACATCACTTCCGCTCTGAAGATTTCAACAAAAGAGATGATGGTTTTTATCCACAAGTCATCGTACAAAGCAATTTGCAAGATCGGTCAGGAAAAAACAAATCTGAATTGGTCCGTAGTAGTGAACTCATGAAAAACCAACAACGCTTTCCTTTGAGCATTCAGTGCATCACGATGCCTAAAGATTCGGACTTTCATACATTAAAAATAGAAAACAGTTCAGAAAATTTTTCCCTTAAATCTCTAAAAGAAGAGGCTTTAAATGAACTTTTGGACGAAAATAACTTTCGTCTAACTCAGCAAGTAGACAAAGGAAAAACAAGTCCTGGATGGTACTTTCCTGGTGGAAAAGAAAAGTGGGAAGCTCCTTTAGAAGAAATTGTTAATAAAACTAAACAACTTCTCCAAAAGAAGGGTCTTCTTGAATTTACTCCTCAGCAAATCCGAAACACCTTTAACGAGCTTGTCCAACTTGCTGTTGTGCAATATGTAAGTACACAAAGCATTGTAGAAGCACAAAACATGAAACATTTAGAAGGGCAAAAGGTCAACATAGCCACCACTAAACCATGCAAAGAAATGATCGATCGTGGAGGGTGTGAGATAATTAAAGGCTTAGTAGCTCTAAACAAAGAAAAATTTCACAGCGACCCTGAAGTAAAACTGATTATCGAAAGTCTTATAGAAGGGCGTCCTCTTACTGCACGCTACCGTGTTATTATTGAACACCGTACAGAAGGCCTAATAGCTCTACTTGATTTACTAGAAACATTAGGTGGAGCAGAAGGATTAAATACATGGCTTGAAAATACTTTGAATGATCTCTTAAAGACAGAAAACGTTGTATTAGATGGCTTCGAGTTTCATCCAGAACCTGCATCGAATACTCCACCATCTAGTGATATAAAAAAAGATAAAGCATTAATAAACAAACTACAAAAAGAATATCTTAATCAAGTAAGAGAAGGAAACAAAACTTCAGGTGAATTACGAGAAATACAGAGTAAAATCATAAAGCTTCGAGCAGAACTGGCCAGCGTACGAAACTACAAACGAAGCTTAAAATCTCTAGAAAACGAACAAGACAAACTAAGAGGAAAATACAATGAATTATTTAATGGAAAAAATGCTAAAGAACTAAAAAAAGCCGGTGTTAGTAAAGAAAGTATCAAAGCTGGGATGTTATTTGAAAGTAGGCACTCGAAAGGCTTTCAAGCAATAGAACACGAGTTAAAAAAACTTAGAGGTCAAAACATTACCAACCAAACACAAAAAATCGCTGATCATTTCTTTCTTGAAGCAAACTTTGGTGACTTTAACGTAAAAGCAGAGGCTTCGGAATTCAAGGAAAAAATAAAAAACACTGAAAGAAGCTTAAAAAACCACAAAAATGCTGCTAATACGTACATAAAAGAGCTTGAATCTCTTTTAAAGACTTCTCTAGATCTTCCCGAGCATCTCTCACATAAATAAAAACGCGGCGAGGCAACGAAGCTACGGCGCGGGGGACAATTTATAGTGTACCCCTTATCGTTGCGTCTCAGCTTCGTTGCCTCGCCACGTTTAAATAATATGCTGTAGATTCATCTACATTTGCAAGCAAGCACTGAGAGAGATCTTCAACTTTTTTCTTCTCTGTGATCTCACTGCCTCTGTGGTTAAATTTAAATCAAGCACAGAGACAGAGAAAACGCTACGAAACTACAAGCTACGCAAAAACTCAATCATCGCATCACGAGTAAAGTCAAGATGCTCTTGCGTATGTACACTAGAAATAAAACACGCTTCAAACTGCGAAGGCGGCACATAAATACCACGCTCGTACATGAAAGAAAAATACTTAGAAAACAACGCTGTATCCAACTGCTTCGCATCTTCCATATTTCGCACACGTTTTTTACCAAAAAATAGAGTAAACATAGATCCGCGACGTTGAATACAAGCAGCCAAATTCAACTCTTTGATCACACGACGCACAGGAACAACTAAACTCTTCGTTTTACGATCTAATTCATCGTAAAAACCAGGTTTTTCAATATGTTTCAGTGTTTCATATCCTGCTTCCATGGCTACAGGGTTTCCAGATAAAGTACCTGCTTGGTAAACCTGACCTAATGGAGCTAGATGATCCATAACATCTGCTCGGCCACCAAACGCAGCTACAGGGAAACCACCACCAATTACCTTGCCAAAACAAGTTAAATCAGGGGTAATTCCGTATAAGCCTTGAGCTCCTTTCAAACCAACGCGAAAACCTGTAATGACTTCATCAAAAATTAATAAAGCACCATTCTTTAGAGTTTCTTCACGTAAAGCTTGAATAAACTCTTGATCTCCAGGAATAACGCCCATATTCCCCGCAACAGGCTCTACAATCACAGCAGCTACTTCCTTACCTCTTTCCTTAAAGAAAGAACGGAGAGCCTCTACGTCATTATAAGGTAAGCAAGCGGTATGCTTTACAATATCATCAGGTACTCCCGCTGAACTAGATGTCGCATTCAGAGACATCACCCCTGAACCAGCTTGTACTAAAAAGAAATCAGCGTGTCCGTGATAATTCCCTGTAAACTTCACAATTAAATCACGTCCAGTCGCTCCACGCGCAAGCCTAGCTGCACTCATCGTCGCTTCTGTTCCTGAGTTCACAAAACGAACTTTCTCCACCGAATCCACAAGAGAAACAAGCTTTCTAGCAATTTTTTCTTCTATTTCTGTCGAAATTCCAAAGGAACTTCCACGAGATAAACGCTTGGTAACCGCTTCCACAACTCCCATGTGAACATGACCAAGAATCAAGGCTCCCCAAGAACAACAAAAATCAAGAAATGGCTTGCCGTCCACATCAAATATCATGTCTTCATGGGCAAAATCGACAACCATAGGAGTCTGTTCAACATCAGGAAATGAACGCGCAGGCGAATTTACCCCTCCTGGAATCACCTCACAAAGCTTCTCTACCGCGTTTTTTCCTCTTACTGCCATTTTTTTACTAATCATGGATGCCATCGTCATGTGTCCTCGCAAAATATTACGTAGATTACACTATACCTAGCCCACTTTCATTAGGTCAAACTTCTATTTCATTAAGAAAACAACATAAACATTAAGTGTTAATTAATTAACACCCTGTTTCATTTACTATTTAGTATTTTTTTGATAGATTTATAGCATAAAACAACTAATAGGTGGGATTTATGACAAGTATAGTTCTTGATACAAGTTTTGGAATTGACTCTATTGGTCAATTAGTAGCGCATAATACAGAAAGTACTAAGTTTGGCCGTACGGCTACTTGGCTTAAAAGTCATTGCTTAGGTTGGCCTGCCCGTCTTATCCCAGAAACTTGGCAAACAAGACAATCTGTGAAACTTGTCAATACTGCTGCACCAGAAGAAAAAAGTTCTTTGAGCAATGAATTTTACCAAGATTTCCAAGAGGGAATGAGAAAGCTTCTTAAAAATGAAAAATCTGCTGCTGAAAAAGCTACAAAATTTCTCAAAGACAACGCTCATTTACATACTTTTATACATACTCTTTGGACACGCGGTCTACGTGTTCAAGCAGCTAAACTCCTCTTAAAAAGTCAAAGTTTACCTTTAGACACTCCTAAAGATCTTTCTCTAGTGCAAACCGTTTTTGACTATGTCTCAACAGAAAACCCCAGTGCTGAATTCGTAGCCTCGCGTTCTTTAGTTCTTGAGCTTCTCGTTCAATCTTTAGATAAAAAAGACGATTTTTATAACTATATTAACGCCTATAAAAGCAATCTATTAAAAAAAGATCTCTCCACAGACTTATTATCTAAAATCTTAAGCCCACTTTTCGCCGTGGCTCTCAAAAATCAAGATAATAGATTACCTGCCTTTCTGTTTACTAATCTATCGGATGAACAAATGAAAGGAATTATAGACGAACAGTTAAAGTACGGGCAGCATGAAGAAGCTGCGACTTTATATCACGCTGTGATGCAATTCAAATTTCCTAAAGGAGAAATTCTTTCAAAAGATGAGATCCTTCAAGCATTTCGTAATGAGCAGTTACATGAAACATATGAAGTAGAAAGACAAAGACCAGCTCTCATTAAAGCCCAAATTGCTCAGTACTTAGAAAGCGCGGATGAAAACGACCGAGTAGCTCAATTACATAAAGCCTGTATATTAGGCGATATGAATGCTTTTGAAAAAGTCATGAGTAGCTTAAATGTTAAGGAAAAACGAGAACTAATCGCTGCGCCTCAAGCTAAAACACAGTATGGAGAGATTCTCGGTTTTACATCCCTACATTTTGCTATTTTATCTGGAAATCAGACATTTGTAGAAGGCCTTCTAGATAAATTTTCTTGCGAAAACTACATCAATGGAATGCACCAACCTATCCCCGGGTATTTCTGTCCTTATGAACCTCTTTCTCCCCTACACCTTTCCATCGTTATGGAAAAACCTGATTTATCTCTTTCTCTTCTAAAAAAAGGTGCGAACCACCAAGAAGAGTCAGAAGGTTTAAGTTTCGAGAGAAGAAAAACTATTTTCTCACCAAATGAAAATTTTATTAGCCAGAGCCTGTTTAAGTTTCCTAAACATAACCAAAAAGAAAGTATGCTTTCTTTCTATGCAGCAAGTTTACGACACCTCGTTCCATGCGATTCGGTAGAAGAAAACAATCATGGTGCAGCACTAGCTAAGTATTTACAAAACGGCGACACAGCATCTATTTTACGTTTTTTCCGTGATCACCCAGGAGAAAGTAACCCAAAACTTTCTTCAAAGCTCTTTTCTAGAAGTGAATACCTCTTTCATGAAGCAATTTATAGCGGAAACTGGGAAGTTGCGGCTACCTGTGTAGAGCAAGCTATTCGTACAGGAAAACTTCATGAGCTTTTTAAAGCTGATGAACATGGAATGACTCCTTTTGCTTATGCTGATTTATCCGGACAGCAAGCACTTGTGGCATTTTTAATGGCTCAAGTTACAAATGGAGCTTCCGCAGACTTACAAAAACTTAGCTCTGCACCAAGCTCTATGAGTAAAGAAGAACACAAGAATGCTAAAAAAGTTTTCCAAGACTTAAGTGACTACAGAGTCAATACAGGACAACTCTCTGAGCTACATAAAGCCTGCTATAAAGGTGACCTAACACAAGTCAAAATTCTTTTGGATAAAGGAGATAATCCAGAAGACATTGCTCAATTTTCTAAGAAATTAAGTCCTGATCTACAAAAACAAAACGGTTTTACAGCTTTGCATTACGCTGTACTTAGTGGTAGGCCTTCTGTAGTAAAGTTCTTATTAGATAGCGGGGTTAATGTAGACCCTACATCAAATAACGTTAGCCCTTTGCACCTAGCGGCAACACTTAATGTAGACAATACAGCTTATCATCAAATTCTCTCTCTTTTGAAAGGTGCTGAAGCTAATTTTTCTCGTTTAGACGAGCAAGGGTTTGGAATGCTTCACCGCTTAAGCGCCAAGGGTGATGAAGGACTCATCTACCTAAACCAACACTCAAACCTTTTTAAACTAGATGAGCAGAATCATGATGTTTCTCCTCTGCATCTACTGCACATAGCTAATGAACGCACACACGGAAAAGGTTTTGACTGGGCAAACTTTGGTGTTCAAATGAGTCTTGCAGCTTCTCCATATCTTATGGCCTCAGACATTCCTTATGTAGGTGTTTGTTTGCCTATTATGCTTTCTGCTGCAACGATGATGAGTAATCAGCACTATCGCGGGCATCTCAATAAATTCGAAATGCTTGTTGCTATTGGTCGAGATAATTTCTTAAATAACATTCTTTGGCCTGCATTTAGCTTAGTAGCATCAGCTGGTTTAGGTGATTGGGGACCTACCACTGTTTCAGCTCTTCTTCTTATGTACCATAGCAAATGGGCGATGCAGTCCATTTATGGTGCTGCTGAAAAAGCTAAAGACAGCTTACGAGTCAATCAAGTTCAAGGAAAAGGCCTTGCAAAACAGGCAATTGACGTGATTCCAGAACTTCTATCTATGGGACATAACGGCCGTTTCCTTTATACGACAGCGGATAACGTCTACCGTCATTTTAATCCTGTTCAGGAATGTCCAACAATCGATCCTAATGATTACGATTTTTGGGAAGATGACTTAGAGCGTATTTCTAAAATTGATTGGAATCATGAGTGTAAAGAGCATAATTTTAAGATATTGAATTTAGACCCTAGTAGTACTGAAAATGAAATTAAAAAGAAATATAGAT
Source organism: Waddliaceae bacterium (assembly GCA_002709385.1). Classification (GTDB taxonomy): domain Bacteria; phylum Chlamydiota; class Chlamydiia; order Chlamydiales. The sequence continues at coordinate 9,309 of PAQS01000030.1, read as the reverse complement.
TCATAAGTAAAAGTACTCACCCGGATAAGTGTAAAGTCAATCATCCTGAAGATATTTGTTCTGGAGCATTTAATACTGCAAGTACAGCAAAAGACTGTTTATTAAAGGACTTTGCAAATTCTTAATTTTTTCCTTATCCACTCACAAAAGATGCTCCGTATAATCGAAGCGTCTTTATCTATTAAATTGAAGAGGATCTCATGACCACATCAGGCATCTACGGAATGGGTAGCGGCGGTGAATTAATCGAATATATTCACACTGCAAATTGTAGAATTCTTCCTTCTTGGCTTGCAAATGCTCTTGATATCTTCCCTGAAAAAATTGTCTGTAAAAGAGACCTCAAAGGGCACGTTCAGTCCCCACCTAGCTCGATCTATCAAAAATTTCTCAAAGAAGCTAAGGATAAAGATTTCACTAGGTCCGATTTTTTAGAAAAAGGCGGGCTCCATCACTCTCCTGAATTAAGAGTAGATACGATAAATAAAATTGCACAAACCCCTGAAATCCAATCTACATTTCATGACCCCAACTGTCCTCAACACCTTTCTGTAATAACTCAAACGATTAGCCGAAACTTATGGGCAACAACTTATATCGAACAAATGCTCTCATGGGGATTTGTGAATGAGGCTATTCAGATCATACGTGAGCTTTCGAAGCTTACCTCTATCGATGAAGGTCGACAATCTCCTGATACAGAAAAGTTTACAGTCCGCACTCTTCCTGAAAAAGAAGCAAAAAATATCCTGATACACGCAGTGCTGAACGCCGCAATAACCTTTAGAGCTCCTCCAAGCATAGGACGGCGCAGTGTCATGGTAAATTTTGCGTTTTCTCACCTCTCTAATGACGAAAGACAAGCATTTTTACTTTCTCTTTTAGATAGCCCTGAGAATTTAAAAAAATTAGCGCTGCTTATTCCACAGAGACTTCCTAAGGCCAGTCACGAGAAAAATACTGATGAATCTATTCTTAAAGAAATAGCCGCTCCAACGATCGATCCCATCATCAAAAAAGACCCTAAATTACTTGCTGAGGCTGCTCACTATTTGATGAGTGGAGGTCAAGCTCAAGAAGCAGCCACCTTACTCCACTATTTAGACCTTTTCCTAGAAAAAAAAACCACACAAACAACACGAGCTATTTTAAAATCCTTCAAAGACGAAAAGCTACAGCAGGAATACGAAGAGCTTTTACAAGAAACGGCCATTATTCAATCAGAAGCAGTTCAATTTACTCTATTATCAAATGAGGATGAATCAATCGTCTTACAACAAGCTTGCCTTCGTGGAAATATTCATGAAGTCAAAAACTTACTAGATCACTGTAGTGACCCTAAAAAAGTTATCAGTGCCCCTATTACCTCTACATTCAATAAAAAAATGACTTCTATCGTTGGATATACCGCAATTCATTTTGCTGTTTTATCTGGAAAAGTTGAGCTTATTAGGCTTCTTGCGAGCTATCTACCTGAACATAGCGATAGAGAAGAAGTTATGAGTGGAAAACATTTTGCTGGCACTTTGCACTTCTGCCCTTTCCCTGCTCCACCTCCTATTTACCTTGCTGCCCTCCATGGAAATACCGAGCTTGTTAAATATTTCATGAAAGAATTTGGAATATCATCAAGAGAAAAATATAACAAGCACAGTGTACACGATCTTTTAATTGCTACAGCTCCTAAAGAAATGCTTGAAGTTCTACTTCAGGGCCTCTCCCCGAAACAGCTTGCTTTTTTCTATTGGGGAAGTCGCCATAACCTTCCTGGTGCAAAGGGAGATGAAACAGACTATAGAAATTACCTTGAGAAAGCACTCAAGACAAAAGATTCTCAGGCAATACTTGACTACCTTCTTAAACACCCATTCATAGCCAACTCGCCTACAGCATCGGGATCTTCTCTTTTTCACGAAGCTATTCGCCTTGGTATGTGGGATGTTGTTAGTATTTGCATTGCTAAAGCTAAACGTAAAGGTCAGTTAGCAGCTCTCATGCAAAACGCGCCTTGTGGATTAAGTCCTTTTGCCATTGCCGACCTTACAGGACAGAAAGACCTTGCTGCATATTTATTAATGGAAGCACAGGATGCTCTTGATCTAGAAAATTTCTCCGAGTTTGCTGGCGATTTTAAACGTGCTTTAGAAAACGAAAGCGCTGTTCATCAAAAAGCTCTAAAAGCTTTAGATAAACTAAAAGCTCCTGTACGAGTTCCTTCAAATCTACCTCAATTACACCGCCACTGTTACGAAGGAAATCGTGTAGAAATAGAAAAGCTCCTTAATGAAGTTTCTTTAGAAGAGTTTGCTATTGCCATGAGCCAAGCAAACCCTGTCTCTACAAAGCTAAGTAAAGACTTAAGTATACAAAACGGTTTTACTTCATGGCACTATCTCGTAATGGGTGGCCACCCAGAGCTTTTATCTATGCTTTTGGAACGTTGTAAAGATTTTCCTGTTTTTATCAACGGACATAATAAGAAAATTTGTCCAAGCCAGATCACTCCTTTACACCTTGCCTCTGCATTAATACGAGTGAAAAAACGTCCCGTTTCTATCCATATGCGAAACGAACTTATCAAAGTACTCGTTTCAGGAGGAGCTAATCCCAGTCGTAAAGATAGCAATGGCTATACCTCTGCTCACTGGATGGCAAGCATTCAAGAAAATGAACTACTTTTAGGCAAGTACTTTCAAAACGCTCTTTCTCTGCATACCAGTGATAAAGGCCTCACTCCCTTGCATATTCTTTTTGCAACGCAACAGAAAGACCTCAATAGAGGACCAGACCTTATAAACCTTGCACTTCAAAGCATGTTATTTATTGATGGAGCTATAAATTTTGCGGCTCCGGGTTACCTTTTTAATTTTATCAATAACTCTGCTGTTAGTCCTTTACTCTCTATTGCATTGAGTCCTTTTGTAGACCCTAGTACTTCTAGCACTATTGCTCCAATTGTGACTTGGGTAGCCACAACTACAGCAATACGAGCTGCTCATATACTCAATAGTAGATACCGTGGAAAACCTCCTTCTCTTGTAGAACAATTGACGATGATAGGAAGCGCCGGTCCCCTTCAATCCCTTCTTTCATGGCTAGGACCCAACTACTCAATAAGCATCGCACAACTGACTCTTATGGCCTTAGGTCTCCGCATGAGTATACAAACAATGCAAGGAGCAAATACAATCTCTAGAAATCGATTAAAAAAAATCAATTTTGCAAAAGATTGTTCTACTAAGAAAAAGATAGTGAGTATCGCTCCAGAAATTTTATTAGGAATGCAAATTGGTATCAGCACAACTCAAACTCTTAGGGCAGGAACACAAATCTTAAATAAAGTTTATGTTACTAGCCAAGCGAATGACTATGAAAGAGTAAATAGCGGTTTGTACAATATAAGCGATGTACAAGATGCACAATTATTATTAGATCCTAATTATGATTGGAGCCCTTGTATGAATGATAGTCAAAGCATGCAAGAATGTTTGAACACTGTATTTCATGAACATGGATATAAACAATACCCCTCTGTAGACCCAAAATGGACAAGAGAAAGTTTTAAAGTTACACAAGCAGCAGCAGAAAACCTACTTTATTTCACAGAACATCGTTAATCAAAAAACGAAATACTGTTATCATTACGAGATATCATGCTCTAATTATATAATAGTCTGTGTGTAGAAATACAAGATATTACTTCCTTAACCTGCAAGTATTTATTATTCTCTTACTTGTTTTTGTTCAGTCTGCGCTTATAGCAAATACAATTCCTTATGAGGTTTTTTTTGAAGGTATAAGCAATAAAGACCTTCTTGCTCGATTACGAGAGTACTCTGAATTACATAGTACTAAAGAAAAAAAAATTGATTCTTTAGCGACTGCTGAAAGGCGTATGGGCCAGGAGCTTTCTGAACTTGTCAAAGTCATGAAAAGTTTTGCTTATTACGATGCAAAAATCACGACGTTTATTCAAGGTGATCAAACCCCTATTGCTCTTCGCTATCGCATCAATCCAGGCGAGCTTTACTATTTTCATGAAGTGACTATTGAGCACAAAGCTCTTGTGGAACTAGATACCCCCTATATTCCTTACGATTACACACAAATCACAAACAAAGATTTAGAGATTCAGCTGAAAAAAGCTGCTCAACCTCAAAAAATTCTTTCTGCAGAAAGCCAAGTGTTGCAAACTCTTCACGAGCGCGGATATCCACTGGCTAAAATTGGACCACGTGAAGTTATAGCAGATCGCATTACTAAACAAGTATCCGTCAAATTTGTTGTAGATAGTGGTCCTCAACTAGCTTTTGGTCCATTAGAAATCAAAGGCCTTGATAAAACAAAAGAGCAGTACATCCGCAATCGTCTTACATGGAAAGAAGGAATGACTTACAGCCCTTCACTCCTTGAAAGTAGCAGAGATAACCTGGAAAACTCTGGTCTTTTTAGTTCGATTACCATTTCTTATGATCGCTCGGGTATCAAAGAAAACCATCTCCCTATGGTTATAGAGACAAGTGAAAGAAAACCACGAACTATCGGAGCCGGTTTAAGCTGGTCTACCACACAAAGTTTTGGGGTCAACACAGAATGGGAACACCGTAACTTGGGTGGTTTTGGCGAAATGCTACGTGCTGAAGCGGAAGCAACTCTTGAACTTTACAAAGGCGTTCTTCGTTATCGTATTCCAGATTTTCTTACACCTAATCAATATCTTGATTGGATTTTAGACGCACAACATGACTCTGAACTAGGATTTGATGCCAACGAATTTAGTCTTTCTGGAATTATCGGAAGAAAAATCAACTCTTCTTTATTTTTGTCATATGGACTAGAGCTCAAATATATTCGCATTCGAGGGTCCGACAATGATGGAGAAGATTTGCTTCTTTCTTCACCGTTTTCTATTAAATGGGATACTTCGGATAATTTGCTCAATCCTACCAGCGGGCATCACATGTCTTTTTGGTGCACGCCCTATACTTCCGCTAGTGACCTTTCTCTCTTCTATGTAGTGAACCGTTTGGTTACTCGCTTTTATCAACGAATTGGATCTACAGATCGTTTTGTTTTAGCTCAACGTATAGAATTTGGTTCTATTGCAGGATCTTCACGGGCTGATGTTACAGCTACAAATCGTTTCTACGCAGGATCAGAAAGTGCTCTCAGAGGCTATAGCCACCAATCAGTTTCTCCTTTAGATAGCTCTGGCGATCCTTTAGGAGGTCGTTCTATTTTCATCGGCAGTATTGCAGCACGTTTTCGTTTAGGAAAAGATCTTGGCTTTGTCACTTTTTTTGAAATGGGAAATGTATACACAGACATACTACCTAATTTTTCCGAATCGATGCTCAAAAGTGTAGGTGTAGGTCTCCGTTATTATACTGTACTCGGACCTGTTCGTGTAGACCTTGCTTTCCCTCTAGATCGTCGAAAAGGAATTGACGATAGATATCAAGTTTACTTTAGTATCGGCCAAGCTTTTTAGGAGGAACATGCTCAGAATTATCCTTCGCATAGCTCTAAATATCATCTTTTCCATGGCAGCAGCTCTCGTACTGCTTTCCGTTTTTTTATGGGTTGCCATCAAAACAGATTGGTTTCATGAAAAGTTACATACACTTACCGAAGACATCCTTTCCAAGTCAACAGGTCAACACATACGCTTTGAAAGAATTGGAGGAATTCCTCCTGTGCGTATTTGGCTAAGAAATGTAGAAATATCTGACGAAGAAGGTGTTTGGGCTAGTGCGAAAGACATCGACTTAACCTGGGTTCCTTGGGACTTATGGTACCGCCGCTTACTCATTCACCAACTAAGTAGTAATGAAATTAAAATACATCGCCAACCCCTTGTTCCAAAACAAGAAAAAAAAGAAGAATCTAGCTTCACCGAAAGTCTTCTTCCTAAAAACCCCATAAGTAAGCACTTTGCCCTACGTAATATCCATATTGAGAAGCTGACTTTAGATGAAGAACTTACCGGAAGAGCACCGCTTTCCTTAACAGTCAAAGGCGACGGACATTTTAATCTCTCAGGAGCAACAGGACGAGTAAACATTCACATCAGTGAATACGCTCCTGAAGGCCTTGCAAGTCAAATTTACCTTGGATTTATCTCTGAAAAAGAGCAAATTCGCGCCGAACTTGAAGCCGCCGAAAGCTCTTTAGGAACAGTCACCCGCTTTCTGACTTTGGATCCGCATCCAGGTGTACGTATATCTGGATCTCTTAAAGGATCCCGAGAAGCTTGGAGAGGAGCATTAGCATCCAATCCCAACGCACCACCTATTTTTGCTCTCTTAGATCTGAATTGGTCCAACCCCATCGAAGAAGACTCAAAACCCTTCCGTTTACTTGGAAAAGAACTCCAACAGCAAGTTCAAGTCAAATGGAACGCAGAGAAACCCATTGAAATTACAAATATTCAGCTATATAGCGAACTTGCAGCAATTAAAGGAACAGCTACTTTAGAACCTTCCGGACGCCTTCAAGAACTTGCTATCTCAGGAGAAATTTTAGATTGGAAAACTTTAGAGCATGAATGGGAACGTAGTTTTTCAGGCCGCTTACAAACAGAGATAAAGTACTCCACAAAGCAAGAACAACCCCAATTTCTCATTAGACTTGAAGGAGATCGCGTTGTTTTTGATAGCTATCAAATTGAAACAACGGTTCTACAGTTTGATGGAAATATCACAAAACAAGGACTCAAAGGAACATTCCGATCTGATCTTACAGCCCCACAAACAAGCTTCACAGGCAATGCCTTAGTAGACGTTAACTTTCAAAAAGAATTACAAATAAATAATATCACACTCAAAGGTTGGAATAGTGCTCTAAATGGGAACTTTAGCTATTCGTTTATCGACCATTTATATCGAGCCAATATTGAAGGGCAGGCTGTTAATCTTGGGCTTTGGTCTACATTTTTCCGCAAGCCCATGACAGGCTCCGGTGATATAAAAATTTCTGCATATCCAGACCCAAAAACACAAACACAAAGTATCGATCTTTTTTTCAAAGGAAAGAAAATAGGCTTCAATGATTTTCATACTGATGAAATCGAACTCAATGGCACGATTTATGACGCAACAAATCAAGCGAATGCATCATTGAAAGCTGAAATCAAATCTGCAGCCTACAAAGATTTAAATATCACCTCTCTTTCCACTACAATTTCCCCTGAACCAGGCCAATGGCCCATAGAATTTCAAACGAAAGGCTATTACCACGACTCCTTTGATTTATCAGGAAGTATTCTATACGAGCACATTGAAAATAACACTCATATACTTCGTATGAAACACTTAGCTGGTAAAGTAGCTGGAGAAAGTATTCTACTCAAAGAAGCTTCCAGACTCGAGATTCGTCCTGGAAGAGAATTTCTTTCCAACTTCGTATTACAAATTGGTCAAGGACTGCTAAAAACTCACTATTTACGAGAGCAAGATACGATCGATGGAGAATGTAAAGCTGAAGACTTACAGCTTCTTCCTTTTAGCAGGCTTTTTCCTCGCCTTTCCATTAAAGGGCTTATCAATGGCTATGCTAGCATCAAAGGAAATACTCAAACACCCTTAGCAGAATTTGAGTTAAATGTTGAAAAAATAAAAGTCCAAGATCGTAACTTGGATAAACTGCCGGCCTTTACAAGTGCTTTGAAGGGTGACTTAAGCAATGGAAAACTAAATTTAAAAGGAACTGTTTCTGGTATTGGAAACCACCCTCTGAATGTAGAAGGATTCCTTCCCGTTACCCTACACCTTACCCCACTTTCCCTAAAAGTACATAAAAACACTCCTTTTTCTATTAACATGAAAGGAGATGCTGAATTACTGCCTTTTCTTCAGCTTGCTTTGCCTGATACAAAATATACATCAGGAAAACTTGATATCGACCTCAAAGCAAGAGGTACTTTAAATGACCCTGATTTATTAGGAGTCATTTCCATCGAAGATGGAGCCTATGAAAGTTTGAATTATGGTTTTTCTATTGAAGATCTTTCCGCACACATCAGTGCTGATGGATCAAATTTATACTTAGAAAATTTACATGCTACAGATGGGAAAAAAGGAACTCTTTCTGCAAATGGAGAAATTTCTGCAGACCCTCTTCGTCAATTTCCTTTCACGCTTCAAATTGAAGTGCAGAACATGGAAGTATTAGATATCGAGCTTGCGAAAACACGCGCCGAAGGCTCTCTATCCTTAAATGGAAACATCAACCGTTCGATTATAGAAGGCACTCTATATAGTATTGGAGGAAGTATTGAAATTCCTAAAAAAGGTAAAAACCGACTACCCGAAGTAGAAATTACATTCATTAATAACCTTCCAGAAACCGCCCCTCCAGAAGAAAAACATCCACGTAAAGATATGGAAATTGATTTTGATCTTTTGGTGAAAACAAAAGAACCTATTCGAGTTCATGGCCGAGGCTTAGAATCTACTTGGACAGGTGAGGTCGCTTTGAAAGGAAGCAGAAGACAACCTGAACTCTATGGAAAACTAGGGATAAAAGAAGGGCAATACTTTTTAAGCCAACGTATTTTCCAAGTTACGGAAGGAAACATTCGTTTTGATGGTCCAGTTAAAACGAACTCTACTCTTGAAGTTACAGGGCAATTGCCTCTCAGCGAGCTTGTTGTTTACCTACACCTTTCAGGTTTATTGCAAAGTCCCCGTATTCACCTTCGCTCTGTCCCTGAGAAAAAACTTAAAGATATTCTTTCTTGGGTTTTATTCGATAAAGAAGTCACTGAAATCACCAGCTTTGAAGCTTTACAAGTTGCTTCTTTAGCTCTTTCGATTAGTCGAGGTGGAGAACTTGATTTAGTTGGAAAACTTCGCTCTAGTTTAGGTTTAGACCGCCTAGATATTAGTTCTGAATCCAATGATGATGAAGATCTTAATGAAATTTCTATCGAAGTTGGAAAGTATATTTCTAAAGGTGTTTTTGTCTCAGTTTCTCGTAGTATTGACTCTGCAACAAATCAAGTAAGCGTAGAAGCTTCTGTATCAAAAGAAATCAAAGTACAAGCTGAAGTAGGTGACAATGCTGATGCTAAACTTTCAACGAAATGGAAGCGAGATTACTAATTTTCAACTCCGTGGAGATCTACCACGGAGTTACTGCTCTCTGCCTATTTTCATTCATACATTCCCCTAGAAAGAATATTAATACCCCCGATGGTGACCTAATCTCGCCGAACTAGGTAATTTCAAGTATTCAGATACGTGTTTACACAGCGAAGCGCAGCTCGTATGAGCTTCGTGAGATGTGTAAGTACGTAGATGGATGCTT
>PAQS01000029.1 GCA_002709385.1 Waddliaceae bacterium | reverse complement strand
TTTTGTTTTTTCCCAAGCATCAGAAGCGGAATCTTTACCTTTTTCGGCTAATTCCTTGCTTTTGTCCCATGCGTGAGAGGCTTTTTCTTTGCCTTCTTCAGCAAGGTTTTTTGTTTTTTCCCAAGCATCAGAAGCGGAATCTTTACCTTTTTCGGCTAATTCCTTGCTTTTGTCCCATGCGTGAGAGGCTTTTTCTTTACCTTCTTCAGCGAGGTTTTTTGTTTTTTCCCAAGCATCAGAAGCGGAATCTTTACCTTTTTCGGCTAACTCCTTGCTCTTTTCAAATGCGTGAGAAGCTTTTTCTTTGCCTTCCTCAGCAAGATCTTTTGTTTTTTCCAAAGCATCAGAGGCGGAATCTTTACCTTTTTCGGCTAATTCTTTGCTTTTATCTAATGCGTGAGAAGCTTTTTCTTTGCCGTTACGAGAGAAAGCTCGTGCTAACTCCATAGGGCTTGCAAGTTCTTCATTTGATTGACTTGTATTGCTTCTTTTATCGCAGTAAGCAGCTCGATTGAAGTAGTCTCCACGATCTTTGGAAGAAACTTGAGACTGATCTTCTATGTGTTGTGAGGGCAAACTTTGATTATTTAGGTTTTCATTAATTGATAAACTCATCTTAGAATTGCCTCCTACTTTATATGACGTATAATAACGTCTTACTGATTTGCTACTTTTTGTAGCTTGATTGGTTTTGTTTATTTCCTTTTTTTTATGTTGTTTGATTTCCATAATAACAATCTCATATCTTATGTAAATAGTAAAAATTATTTAGCTTTTGTGGTTTAGGTTTTTGAAGCATGGAAAATAGAATAAAAAAATATAGAGAAGAGCTTAATTTGAAAGAGGCTGTGTTCACGCTTATAGATCATGATCATACTATGATTGCGCTTGTATATAGAGTCACTCAGCTAGATGGAACTTCTTTGATTTTGAAGATTTCTAGTGAGGAAGAAGATTATCGTCGCGAGCTTTATTTTTTGCGTTATTTGGAGAAAAAATATCCTTCTCCACTTCTTCTTGATAGCATAGAGCCTCACTCAAACATTTATGGAGCTATTCTTATGGAGTGCTTTGAAGGAGATTTACTTCAGGAACGTGACTGGAGCGATTCTTTAGCTTTTGAAATAGGTGCAAATTTAGCCAAACTCCATACCAATCGTACAGCTGCTTATGGTGATTTGATAAGAGAAAAAACTCTTTTATTTTCTTCGAGAGAGTATTTTGAAAAGAAATTTAAAGAAGAGCTTTCTGAATGTATGAGTCATTTTTCAGTTTCTCTTATAGAAAAGATTCAGAGCTATTTTGATGCTCATTCTCATTACTTAGACAAAGTAGATGGACCTTGCATTGTACACCGTGATTTTCGTCCTGGAAACATCATTGTCAACCAAGGTAAATTACAAGGAATTATTGATTGGGCAAGTGCTCGTTCAGGTTTTGCTGAACAAGATTTATGTACGATGATACATCCCAAATATAAAAAGTCCCTCTTAGAAGGGTATAGGAGTATTCGAAAAGTACCTAAATATGAACTTGTCATGCCTTTATTACAGCTTAGTCGGGCATTGGCAGTTATTGGTTATGCGATTAAAAGTAATACATGGAATAGTTCAAATAGAGATATCTACATACGTAATTGTCGATTTCTAGAACTTTTTAATTTTTCTCTATAAAATCTCACTCTTATCTAGCGTACTGGAAGCGCGGGTTAGTTATTTAAAGAGATTTCTGAGAAAGAATGGGTTAAAAGTTGAATTATTTCTTCTCTTTTTTCTTCTGTATAGGGCTTTTTTGCTGTGTGATCCCAGACAGTTCCTGGCCATGCAGGATCTTCTGAATCTCTTGCAATGATATGAAGGTGAAGTTGGGGCGTTTTGTTTCCTATAGCAGCAACGTTTATTTGAGTAGGATGGAATAAGTGTTCGAAAACGTTTTGTGCATAGTCCATTTCGTGAAGCAGCTGTATTTGATCTTGAGCTGTCAAATCCATGATTTTGGAAATGTTTTCCCTGCGTGGTACAAGAAAAATCCATGGATAATGGGAGTTATCTTCGAGTAAGACTCTAGAGAGTTTGAGATCTGTGATAAAAAGTTTATTTTTAAGGTTAGGGTGTAATTCAAAAGGCATAAAGATTCAAATTTTTCAAAATTTATAGAGTTTTGTGCTGGTGATTTATATTTCACCAACACAAAAGTGATTTACAGTTGCAATTCTTGGAATTTTTTAAGAACTCGGGCTGCGTGTCCTTTTGCACGAACATTTCGCATGCTTTCTTGTACGGTTCCATTAGGAGCGATAATAAATGTGCTACGAATAACACCTTCATATTCTTTTCCATAATTCTTTTTGATTCCCCAGGTTCCAAAGACATGATGTAACTTTTTTTCAGGGTCACTTAAAAGTGTAATTTGTAGCTGGTATTTTTCCATGAACTTTTTATGCGATTCTGGACTATCAGGGCTTACGCCGATGACAGTAGCATTAGAGGAAGAAAACGCTGTCAAATTATCGTTGAAATCACAAGCTTCTGTAGTGCAACCAGGAGTATCATCTTTGGGATAAAAATAAAGAATGACCCATTGCCCTTGAAACTCTTTAAAATTACGTAGTTGTGCATTTTGGTCTTTTAGTTGGAAGTCTATAGTATTTAAGCTCGGGGCTGACATCAGGTCTCCTTTATTTCATTAAATCGTTCTATTTCGGATAAAACTATACAGTACATCATTGAGACTGGACAATATCTAAACTTAGTTATTTTAGACCATCTGTAGCTAATGAGGATTACAAACAACTCTAGCTGATACGAAGTTCTTCTTCTAAAAGACTTTCTAATTCTTGGGGGGTACAAGGTTTTTTTACTACTCTTTGCGCTATATTTATTGTGTCTTTTGAGCTGCCGAGCTCACCTGAAAAAATCCATCGTTGAGTATGAGGCCAGCGAGTTTTTACAAGTTCGAGTAATTCTGACCCACTCATTTTAGGCATCAACATATCACAAATAATCAAATCAGCAGGATTTTGTTCTAGATGCTGAAGAGCATTTTCTGGATTAGAAAAATAAAATATATTCCATTCATTTTTTTTCTTGCGAAAAGCTCTTTTCAAGGCACTTAGAATGTTATGGTCATCATCGATAAAAACAAGATGTTTTTTCGTCATTGTTTATCTCATCTCATATGTTATGAAGATTGTTTAGATAAAAATACATCATATGCGTTTTGCATGATACATGCTGAGGGCAATCGCTCTTGAATATGGTCTATATGCTTTACAGGGGTGGCAACTAATTGAACTATCTGCTTGTCGAGCCCCCATGTTCCAATCAAATAGGCTCCAATTTTGTTATAGGTAGTCCCAAAAAACTTTTGCTTTTCTTCACGTTTTATTTCTGGAGGGAAACGTCGAGCAAGGAACTGTGAATATTCGATAGGAGCAACTGTAGCCATAACCAGCTTACCAATTCCGTAAAGTAAACCTGCTGTAGTATGTGTTTCTACCTCTTCATGATTTAAGCCTTGTTTTAGAGCTTCGTTACGAACACAGTAACTAAAGTTTAAAGAATCTTCCCAAAATGCTTGGTATTTAAAATTCGGACAAGAGCTGGGATCAAAACATTTGAATGCTTGAACTCCCAAAACTAAACTTCGAAGAACTTGAATTCCTAAGCGAATGATTCCTTGTTGAATAGTTTTTATTTGGCTGTTGGAGGGCGCAAAATAAGCAGAGCTAGCTACTTGTAAAATCTTTGCAGCCATAGCTGGGTCTTGTTCAATAATAAGAGAAATATCTCTGATATCAGCTTGAGGATTTCGTAAGATGTTTTCTATTTGAAAATAATGATCAGGTAATGTTGGTAATCTTCTTAAAGAAGCAATTTTATGAGTAATTAATCCTTTCCCTAATTTCTTATCTAGAGAGCATAGTTCATCAATACATTGCTGAAGTTCTTCTATTGTGCAAGGCTTGTTTAAGCATCGGGAGGCAGCTTGTAAACTTTTTAACCCGGACTTTGCATCAACTTGGCCGCTCATGACAATACGAAGTGTATCAGGAGAAAGCTCTCTAACTTCTTCAATAAAGCTTTTTCCATGAAGACTTGTTACTCTAGAGTCACTAACAATGATATTTGGGCGAACTTCTTTAAGTATAGCTTTAGCATCTTCTACACTACTACAGTAATAACAATCCCAATCTTCTTTCTTATGCCGCATACTCCGCTTGAGGCTACTAATAAGAGCCTTGTCTTGATCAACAAAGAGAATAATAGACTTATCCATACATTACCCTTGTTCTAATTTCTGTGGCTCATATTCAAACATAGGTAAACGTACGGTAAATGTAGTAGAGCCTGGTTCTGACTCAATCAATAATTCGCCGTTGTGTCGTTCCACAATAATTGAATAAGCAATAGCTAAGCCCTGTCCAGTACCTGTACCTACATCTTTCGTTGTAAAAAAAGGTTCGAAAATTCGTTTCTGAATAGATTCTGGAATTCCAGGGCCATCATCATTAATTCGAATTTCTGCGTAACCTTTTTGCTCGGATACATTGATTAAAATATTACCAAGCTTTGTTCGGTCACTAAGTTTGAACTGCTCCTCAATAGCTTGTGAAGCATTAATGATGATATTTATAATAACCTGATTGAGTTCATTTCGATAACAAGGAATACACAGTGAAGATTCTTGAAAATTTCCGCTTACTTTAGCTATATATTTCCATTCACTTCTTGTAACATCGACAAGATTACTTAAAATAGCGGAGACTTTATGAAGTTCTTTATTGCTGGTTCCAGGATGAGAAAATATTTTTAAAGCAGAAACAATTGCAGATATAGATTGTATGCCTTCTAAAGTTTGGTCAATGCTATCAGGGACTTCTTTTTCTAAATACTCTAAATCGACTTCTTCTTTTATTTTTTGAATATTTTCTAGCTCTTGTGAAAATAATGAGGCATTCTCAGCTGCTTTTACAAGAGCTTCCCACTGCTTATGGAGTTTATGGAGATCAGACCAAACTTCTTTCATGAACTCTACATTGTTACCAATGTACTGAATAGGAGTATTGACTTCGTGAGCAACGCCAGATGCAAGCTGCCCAATTGCTTCTAGTTTTTGGGCTTGTAAGAGCTGAGTTTCTAATTGCCGCCTTTCTCTAGAGTCTTGTGCAATAAAGATATAACCATGATTACCTTTGCTGTCTTTTACAGTAGATGAAGCTGAAACAATACAAGGAAATTTTTCACCTGTTTTTGTTTTTAAAACCCACTCACAAGATTTACAGAGGCCCTCTTTTTTTATAGAGCTAATTTGTATGGAATAGTTTTTAATGGTTTTTGCAGAGATAAGCTCTTTTATATCTTTTCCAAGAAGCTCACTTTTTTCATAAGCTAAAAGTGAGCAAGCTTGACTATTAACTAAGGTGATTTTTTCTTCAGAATCGCAAGAGAGCAAAATATCAGGAATCGCACTCAAGGTAGAATCAAGGAAATTATTGTGATTAGCAATAGCGTCTTTAGCCTCGTAGATTTCTCTTACTTTGTCTTCTATCATTTTTTCAAGCACAGCGATTTTTTTATTGGCACGGGCTAAACGCTTTGTGTCATCCATTTTTCACTCCAGAAAAAGTAAGATGAAATTTGCAATGATCACCGCCTTGGTGCATACATTGAGTTTCTATGTAATCGATTTTTTCTTTGAAGTAATCTGCAACCCCGTCCAATAGACCTCTTAAAAAGATACAGAGTTTTCGACTGGAGTAATAGGACATGACAAGTTCGTCGTTTCCAGGAGTTTCATATTCAAAATCTGGTGTCTCAGCATCAGGATAGAGTTTTTTTACCTCTACATGGATCACACAGTGAATAGAAGATAAAAAGTCCTTTGCGGAGCTAACTTTTTCAAAGAAAATAGGAAAATCTACAGAAAATTTTTCTAGTACAAAGTAACCAAAACTATGCAGAATATCTTCTATAGGAGTTTTAAGCATTTCAGAAGCTGTCTGAGCTAATGCAAAAAGATCTTTATCAGGATAGTTTCCTGGGCCTACAAAAATAGCGTCTTCTGTTTCTAATTCAGTATTTTCTATTAGACTTATCCAGGAGTCTTCGCCATGATTTTTGCTTACAAACTCTTCTAGGTAATTGAAGATTGTTCCTTTCATAATTTCTACACACTTAATTAGTTTATTGTGAGCTTTGAGAAATTATCCGACTCTAAGTCTTTCATCACACTTAACACTTTATAGAGAGGGATTTCACCTAAGCCTTTTAGATTAAAAGAGCCTTTTTCTTTTACTGTATATGAAAGAGGGAGAGTGTCTCGGATTTTATTGCTAACAAGAACTGTTCCTGTTTCAGCTGAGGCTTCGATTCGAGCGGTAGTGTTTACTGTATCTCCCCAAACATCATAAAAGTATTGCTGGTGGCCAACAACTCCAGCCATGACAGGTCCCATGTGCACTCCTGCTCTAATCTCCCATCCAGCAGATAGTTGAGGGGCTTTATTCACCATTTCTAAAGCACAGTCTACGGCATTTTGTCCACAATACTCAGTATTTTCCCATAGACCACCAACACACATAAACGCATCTCCAACAGTTTTTATTTTCTGCATTTTATGTTTGTTGCTGATCGATTCAAAAGCCTCTACTAACTCTTGAAGTTGTAGGTGAATGGTTTCCGGGCTCGTATTTCTACAATACGAGGTAAAGTTGACAATATCTGTGAAGAGAACGCTCACCTGCTCGCAAAGTCTTGGCTCGATTCTTTTAGTATGTTTTAACTCTTCAATTACAGGGCGGGGGAAAAGAGCTTTTAATAGAGATTCTGCATGCAATTTTTCCTTAGTAATTTGCTCCATATGAGCACGCTCTCGTTCCACCAAAAATTTTCTATCTAGAGATAAATGGACACGAGTGAGAAGAAGAGTTTTATCAAAAGGCTTATTTACATAGTCGTCAGCACCTAAGTTTAGGCATTCAATAACAGTACCCACATCATGCAATCCTGAGATCATAATAACGGGAATGTGTTGTGTTTCAGGAGATTCTTTGATTTGTGCTAGCAGCTGCTTACCACTTATACCGATCATATGTAAATCAGCCAGTACAAGATCGATCTTTTCTTTTTTTAGAATTTCTAAGGCTTCTAAAGCACCAGATGCAGGGATGACTTTTAACCCAGCTCCCCGAAGAAGTCTACGTAAGCTAGTTCTGAAATTTTCATCGTCATCTACAGCTAAAACGAAGCCCTTCATCTACCTTTCCCTTCCCTGTATTCTTATAGCAATTAGCATAGCTATCACCATAAAGCAAATATTAAACCTCCAATGGTTGCCTAATCCGTACTCTTATCTAACGTTCTAGAATCGCAGATTAGGTAGTCATTGGAGATTTAATGAAATAAGAATAAACAGGAAGGAACTAGATTCTGATTCTTAACAAAATTTATATGTTTTCTTTGTTTTTTTCTAAATTTTTTTGTCTATTTTTTTTTCTTAGGTATAAAAATAGGCTGTTTAAGATGAGTGCAATTAATAATTTAAATACAGTACATAGAATTGTTTCAATACAAGTTGAGACGCCACGTTTTGACGACACTATGGCTGGTGTATTTTTCGACTTATTAGAAGGCGGAAATGTAAACGATGTTCGGAATTCTTTAAGGCCTTATTTAGATAACTTTAATGAGTTAAGTAGAATTCTTTCGCTTCAAGATGAGTATGGGCGCACAGCTTTGTTTATTGCTGTAATGGAAGGTCATACGGAACTTGTTCGTTTCTTGATAGATCTAGGTGCCTCTATTCGTGAGGTAGATGAGTTTGGCTTTCTTCCTTTGCATCAGGCGTGTTTTATAGAAAATGATGAAATAGTTCATTGCTTAATTGAAGCCGGAGCTGATGTTGATGCTTTAGATGATGAAGGTAAAAGTGCTTTAGACCACGCATTAGAAAGAAGAGCATGGGGATTGTTAGAGCTATTTTTAAACCATACAAGGTGCTTGGCTTTCAATGGATCTAAAACGCCTTGGTTACACCGAATTATACACACAGAAAAACTAGACTTAATCAAACTTTGTCTTTCAAGAAAAGTAGATATCAATACCCCAGATTTTTGTACGGGAAATCATCCACTCCATTTTGCTGTACAAACAGGAAATATAAATATTGTTACATATTTATTAGAACAAGGGGCTTGTTTTGAAACGGTTAATGCGAAAGGTTATCCTTCCTTATTAATTGCAAAAATGTGCGGTAGGAAATCTTTATATACTTGTTTGAAGACGCAAGCAAAACTTACTAGTCCTCTTACAATTATTTTATCTAAAAGAGTAAAAAGTTTAGTGGATCTCGCTCACTTATGTCATGTAGGAGGGCGTCATCAAGGAGTAAAAGTAACAGGGTACCCGAGCTCTAAAGCCCTTCATGTGCTAGGAAAAAGTTTTGAGAAATCTCAAGACATATCTGGAGATTCCTTTCTGTCTTCGGTGTCAATAACAGACTTAAGACAAGCTCTTGAGTTTTCAAGTGATTCTATATTGGCAAGTCCAGAGAACATTTTAACACGTCTTAAAGAAAAAAAGCCTGTTTTCATGGAGTTTGGATACCATCATCACTCGGTATCACTGTTACTTTATCCAGATTCAGCCAGTCAGAAAATGTACTTGTTTATAGGAAATAGAGGAGCTCGTTCTCAGCAAGCTTTGGAAGCAATGATTGTTGAAGATCTAAGCGAGTGGACCACCCAATCTATTAGAGATATAGAGCTTGTAAAAATGTGTTCTTCTAAAGAGTACTTAAAAAAAAGACAAACAGTTTTGGATCAAATTGGAGCAAAATATATTCCTCTGAATGAACAATTAAAAAGTATATGCAAGCTCCCAAAACAAACTGTTGGTAACTGTTCGTTTCAGAGTCTTTTGACCAATATTTGGCTTTGGTTCCATATGAATGAATCTAATGTAGAAATAGATGAAAAAACTTTCAAAGAAAAAGAAATATCTTTTAACTGTTATTTGACAGGCTGGAAATTAGCAGAACTCAAGAAGTATATGAGCTTGTTTGACTCTTCAAATGAAGATGATCAGATGAAATTTGCCCATGGGGTAATCAAAGAAGTGTTTGCGGATATTACACGAAACTTTGCAGAAAAAACTTCATCTATGAGCGAGCTATTAGAAGATTTGGAAGCTGAATATTATTCTCGGTTTGATCCCTATATTTTGTAAGCATCTTGAGCCTCTTATCTTTCTAAACCTTTCTATATCTGTTCTGTATTGAGAAAATCTGCTATAGAGCTTCACTCGTATTAAAACGAGCAAGTAAAGGAGGCTAAAAATGGCACAAATTACTTTAAAAGGAAATAACATACATACAATAGGAGAAATTCCTGTAGCGGGTGAAATCGCTCCTGATTTTACTGTGGTTTCGCAAGATTTGTCAGAACAAACTCTTGCAGACAGTCATGGACAAAGAAAAATTCTGAATATTTTCCCAAGTATAGACACAGGCGTTTGCGCTCAGTCAGTTCGAAGATTCAATGAACTAGCGAGCGAAAAAGGATTAAAGGTGTGGAATATTTCCATGGATTTACCTTTTGCTCTATCGCGTTTTTGCTCTGCTGAGGGAATTAAGAATGTACAGTCTTTTTCGGCTTTTCGTAGTGGATTTCCGAGAGATTATGGTTTAGAGATTGTGGATGGACCACTAGCTGGTTTATGTGCACGTGCTGTGATTATTTTAGATGAAAATCATAAGGTTTTATATTCAGAGCTCGTTCCTGAAATTGGAACAGAGCCTGACTATGAGGCCGCATTGGGGGCATTATAATAAATGGCACTGTGGTTTGAACGACAGTGCCAATAATATATTTAATGAAGCTCGGGTCGTTTATTATAAGCTGCACGTAAAAGCTGAATCATATCTAGGTGATCCTGACAAGCTGTTAACTCGCGAGAGGCGTGCATAGCTAGTTGAGGAGAACCTATATCTACGGTAGCCATTCCAAACTGTGTTGCGGTAATAGGTCCAATTGTAGAGCCACAAGGAGAATCTGATTTTACAACAAACTTCTGTAAGTTCAATTTTTCTTCTTCACATAGCTGCGCAATAAGACCAGATGAAAGAGCGTTAGAAGCATAACGTTGCTGGGCATTCACTTTTAATGTAACCCCACCTTCCATCAAAGGTTGGTGCCTTGGTTCGTATTGCTTTTTATAGTTCGGGTGCAGGGCATGAGCCATATCAACAGAAATACAAAAACTACGTGAAAGAAGACAAAGCCAGTCTTGTTGGTCCATTTCAAGAGCGTGACAAATTCTTTCTAGAACCTGTCCTAAAAAGGGCGAAGCAGCTCCCTGAGCAGTGCTTGATCCAACTTCCTCATTATCCCATGAAATCATGATATTCAATGTATCAGAAGAACTGTGTTCAGCTTCCAAAAAGGCTCTTAGTGCAGAGTGAGTACTTGCCAGGTTGTCAATACGGTACGATGCTAAGAGCTCTTCATTATAACCGAGTAAACGAGAGCCTTCTATGGGGTAAAGAAGAAGATCTTTTTCCAGAAGTTTTCGCCCCTTCAAATAAGGAGATAATACCTTATCAAGATAGCGTTCGTTTTCTCCAAGCTTTGATGTTAAGCAAGCAAGAGCAGGTAAGTGCTCCTGTTTATTTGGAAGAAAGCCTTGAGTATTGATCTCTCGATCTAAATGAATCGCCAATTGAGGAATGATAATAGGGTGTTCACGTACATCAACAAGCTCTGTTTGTATTTCGCCTTTCTCATTTGCATAGCTGATGCGTCCGGCAATACCAAGCTCACGGTTGAACCAAGAAGCTAGAATAGGGCCACCGTATACTTCTACACCGAGTAGAACCATATTTTCTTCTCGGTACTCACTATGGGGCTTAAGTTGTAAGCTAGGACTGTCTGTATGAGCTCCTACAATGGTAGCCCTCTTCGGCTTAGAAGAAGGAACAGTAAAAGCGCAAATAGAAGAACCATTACGAGTCACAAAATATTTTTTGCCTGCTTCTAAGTTCCAACGCTCTTTCTCAGAAAGAGCTGTGAAGCCAGCATTGATTAAATCTTCTGATATTGTAGAAACGGCATGCCAGGCTGTTGGACAATGATCTAGATAGCGACGTAAGTCTTGAATGTTTTTATCCATTGGAGCTCCTCTCTTTTCCTCTATTCTAAAATACTTCAAGGAATCGGAACCAGCTTCTTTCGCGTTCCTTCACTAAACTTTCCATAATCATAACAAAGTTGTTCTCCAGCAGGGATATCGCGCATTGCAAATAAACAAACATGGAAAAAATCATTTAAACAAACTCCGCGAGATTCGCAATTAGGAGTGTTACTATGTTTAATATAACGAATTTCATTTCCGTAGTTTTGAGCATCAATTGTATAGCGAATCCAATAGTAAGGGGCACTAGGGCATCGAAAGCAGTAAGCGTTCGAATTCAAATCGAAAGGAGCGTACCATTTTACAAGTCCCACATACTCACCAATAAATGCTCCGGATCGAATGGGGCGGCTAGCGAAAGCGCCATAGCCAAGTTCTTCAGAAACCCAACGAATATGCATTGGTTGAACCCAAGCTGAGTTGAGTTCTTTAGCATGGTAGGTCCCCAACCAAAGAGATTCTCGTTCCACTGCATCTAAGTTAACTAGGCGTTTACATTGTCGCACGATACGATGATAGGATTTGATAGAGCGGTAGCGAGAGAATGGAAGATAAAACACGCCACTCTCTTTTTCAAACTCATCTACGGATAAGGCTTTTCCTTCAAAATGAATTTTATGTTTAGCTCTGATGTGAGCAATCGTTTCTGGTGAATTAGGACAATAGTACATAATTAAGTGGGTTTAATGATCGAGTAAAGAAATAAATTGTTTTTTTTCAGGACAATAAGCATAAACTTGTCCTTCTCCAATATCAAAAATCCAAGCATGAAGATTGAGTCGATCCTCCTCTAAAGCCTCTTCCACACAAGGATGAGTTCTGAGATTTTTGATCTGTTGAAGAACGTTTTCTTCAGCCGCTGCAGTGATCAAGTTTTCCCCTTCAAGATGTTGATAGCGATCTAAGATAATTTGTTTTGTACTACTGGCATGAGTTAACCAATTTTTCATACAAGGTAATTCATTCATTTCGTCATCGGAAACTAAAGCTTCCATGGCACCACAATTCGAGTGACCACAGATGATGATATCAATTACTCGTAAGCCATTCACAGCAAACTCTATCGTGGCAGCCTCTGACCCCACATAGCCGGTGTAGGCAGGAATAAGATTACCTGCGTTGCGTAAAATGAAAAGATCACCTGGCTGAGTTTGGGTGAATAAGCAAGGATCAATACGAGAGTCGGAACATGTAATAAATAAAGTTTGAGGAGCTTGCTTCGTGCTAAGCCGTGTAAAGAGTTCTTTTTGAGAACTGAATATGTTGCGGTGAAAATCGTGGACACCTTGAACGAGTTTTTCCATAGCGACTATGTCTATTTGAAAGGTTCTTTTCACTCCGGATAACAGGTTTTTCAGAATAACACAAATCAGGTATTCTCTAAGCTTTATTGCAATCGAGTCAAGCAATGCCGCAAAAGATTTTACAAGAAGTATTTGGGTTTGATTCATGGAGACCTTTACAGGAAGAAGCGGTTAATGGAGTTCTAAGTGGGCAAGATGCAGTTGTATTGATGCCCACAGGGGGAGGGAAATCCCTCTGTTATCAAATTCCAGCTTTAGTAAAAGAAGGCATAACTATTGTTATTTCGCCTCTTATTGCTCTAATGAAAGATCAAGTCGAAGCGTTAAGAGCCAATGGAGTTGGAGCCGCTTTCTGGAATTCAACAACTCATTCAGATGAATTATTTTGCATCATAGATGGTTTGCGCTCAGGGCAAATAAAACTTTTATATGTAGCTCCAGAGAGGTTGCAACACGAATCTTTTCGACGTATTACCACAGAAGTACCTGTTGCTCTTTGTGCTATTGACGAGGCCCACTGTATTTCTGATTGGGGGCACGATTTTCGTCCTGAATACCGCAATTTAAGTTACCTTAAAACACTTTTCCCCAAAGTTCCCCTGATTGCTTTAACTGCAACCGCAACCATGAAAGTAATGGATGATATTGTTGCGAGTTTGCAGCTAAAAAATCCACTTACCTTAAGAGGCAGTTTTGATCGCACAAATTTATTTTATGAGGTGCGACAAAAACAGCAGGTTTATAAGCAAATTTTACATTACCTAAATAGTGAAGAGAGAGGAGCGGGTATCATTTATTGCTCCTCAAGAAAAAAAGTAGATACACTCGCCGAACGTTTGTCTGCAGATGGCTTTTCCGTACTTCCTTATCATGCAGGACTTACAGCAGAACAAAGAGAAAACAATCAAGATGCATTTATGAAAGACCAAGTGCAAATTATTGTAGCTACAATTGCGTTTGGAATGGGAGTAGATAAATCAAATATTCGTTTTGTAATTCACCACGATTTACCGAAAAGTGTAGAAGCTTATTACCAAGAAACAGGACGTGCTGGCCGCGATGGACTCCCCAGCGAATGCATTGTTTTTTATTCCTATGCAGATCGTTTCACTATTGATAGTTTGCTCGATCAGATTGAGGACGAAAAGGAAAAAGAAAGAGCAAAAGGCCTTTTTTCTAGAATGCTTCGCCTTGTTAATGGAAGAAGATGTAGGAGAAAAGCAATTCTTGAATACTTTGGTGAAATGTATAGCCGGGAAAACTGCGGCCGTTGCGATATTTGTTGTGACAAAGTAGAGCGTAGCGACCAAACTGATATCTCCTATAAAATTTTATCAGCAGTAGTTCGCTTAAAACAAAACGCCGGTATGGGGCTTCTCATTGATGTACTACGCGGAGCTGATACAGCTCAGGTAAGGCAAAGGGGAGCAGCAAGCCTCTCGGTATATGGTATAGCAAAAGATGTTTCCCAAACACGTTTGAGAGATCTTATTTATGAACTCCTCAGAGAAGAGTACCTTAGTTCAAGTAACGGGGGTTTTCCTGTTTTTTTCCTGAGCTCTAAAGCTGCAAAAACTCTTAAAGAAAGACAAAAAATACACTTGGCTGTATCAGAACACAGTGTTACGAAAACCCGTGAACGTAAACGACAAAAAGACCTCGATTATGATGAGGTACTCTTTAAAGCTTTAGTTGCTAAAAGAAAAGAGATTGCGGACCAAAGATCGTTGCCTTCTTTTGTCATTTTTTCAGATAAGAGTCTGCAAGAAATGGCTTACTATATTCCATTGACAGACGAAGAATTTCGCAAAATCAGTGGTGTAGGTCAACATAAAGCAGCAGCGTTTGCTCAATGTTTTCTAGAGCTCATTACAAAAATTGCTGAAGATCGTGGTTTGCGTTCAAGGTTTCATGATGGAAAAGCACAAAAAAAACTTTCAGCATTACCCGGGAAAGCCTTAGAAGCATGGGGGTATTTGAGCCGTGGAGAGAGTATCGACCAAACAGCAAAACACTTGAGTCTACGTAGTACAACAATCATTTCCTATATAGAATCACTCCTAGAAGCTGGTAAGAAATTTGATCCAGCACCTTTCGTAGATGAAGAAATTATGGAAAGAGTGAAACCCATGGTTGAAGATAACCCACAAATTTTTCTGAGAGAAATTAAAGAAGCTCTAGACAAAGAAGGCTTAGAGACGTCTTATGAAGAACTCAAAATTGTACGTGCATTTGCGGCACATGGATAAGCGGTAAATAAAGTATTGAGTAAAATATTAGAGCATGGTAGCTTGCTGGATCTTAGTTCAAAATACTAATGGTAAAAAATTTAGGAGTAATGAATATGGAATTGCAAGCGACCCAAGTACAAGCAGCACCTTGTGTTGAAAATTTTGTTGAAAAACATGCGCAAAATTATCTTATGCGGGAAATTACTCGTGTTGGTGATGAAGCGTTACGGCATAAATCGGCAGCACTCAAAAGCCAGTGGATTGGTACAGCTCTAAGTATAGGAGGATTTACCATGGGAGTCCTTACTGCAAATCCAATTTTAGCTTTTGCTGGATCCTTTACTGGCCTGTATTCTTCAATTCCATCAAGTCAATATGCGATGAAAAATTACCGTGATTCATCGGAAAAAATGACAGTGCTATTTAACCGACTACTAAGACAAAATAAAGGGAAGATTGAAAACGATTCACTTCCTCTTTGGGAAAAGTATGGTAGCCACTTAACAAAAAAACTTCATTTCGAAGGTGATCAACAATATCGTTCTGAATTTGACTCTTCTGTTAATAAATACGCAGCACAATTAGTGAAAAAAGAAGAGGAAAAGGAGCTAAATTAAATCTGCCTTTTTATTTAGTATAAAGTTATACTTCTCGGGTTTGTTTAAAAAATGATTACCCGAGAGGTATAATGTCTAGTATTACAGCAAGTAGCCCCATTACCTTAGCGTCTAAAACAGAAGAACAGGATTTAGGTGTTAATATTGTACAAAAGTGTTGGCAAGCTCATCGTTCTGCTTGGGCTTATACGGGTAAATTAATTGTTGTATCTAGGCATACGATGAATGCTATCGTGCGTATTTGTTCTGTTTGTCAAAAAATTCTTTGCCCAGCGATTTGGGCTTTAAAGGTGTCCGCTTTTGTTGGTTTAACGAACAGCATCGTATCTCTGCCTTCCACATTAAAAAGCTATGGAAAGTCCGTGCGTTTAGGAGATATTGAAGGGATTGCTTTAGGCACTTTAGGTCTTATCATGTCTGGTTTAGATATTTTTGATGATGCGACCGGGGTTGCTGGCTTTATTGCTCATTTTAGTGGTGTAACAGCCTTAGGAGCTTTAGGCTTTTTGGGTCTTCCTGTAATCATTTCTTTAGTTGGCTTGGGAGTAGTTAGTCGTTCATACAAAGCCGGTGCTCGAGGAAAGTTTGCTTGGGATCTTCAACAAACGTTGAAGAGTAAAGATCCACAGGCATTGAAGCAATTCACAGAAGCTTACTTACCAAGCAATGTAGATGAGAAAACTCAGGCGGTTTTTGAGGCGCGTTTACAAAGACGTGCAAACCCTAAAATCGTAGAGTTAATGAAAGATTTACAGAAGATACAAGAAGAAGGTTCTGGAGGAGTCGACTTAAAAGAGCGAACAGTTAAGCTTTTAAGTTGTCAGGAAAAACAGCTTTGGAAGGCTTTAGCGGCGAATATTGCTTACATAGGTTTTAGTGCAGGAGTACTTAGTGGGTTTGGGTTGTTTTATGCATCAGGAATCGCTTCATGGGTACCTTTTGCTGTTTTGGCAACAACCATGACCGCTCGTTTAGGAGTACAAGCTTATGAAGATTTTTTTCTTCCTCGCATGAAATGTGCTTTTTCTGAATAGCATGCTTTCCACTGATTCTCTATACTCTCCCCTTGATTTTTGGGGAGGGATTATGAGAGTTATTTTCATGGCGCTTTGTAGCACATTGATTTTTGCAAATGCATTGTACGCGGAAAAGCATACGTATCTTTTTAAAGAAGATCTTGTTCTTTTAGAAGAAGGAGATTCTTCAGTTCCTTATTCACCTTGCTCAACGTTTAAAATTCCCTTAAGTCTTATCGGGCTTGATGCAGGGATATTAAAAGATGCAAAAACCCCGCAATGGAAATTCAAAGAAAAGTATCTTGATGGTTTTACTTTTATTTTGGATCGCTGGCGTCAAGATCATAACCCTTCTATGTGGTTAAAGAATAGTTGTGTTTGGTATTCGCAAAAATTAACAAAAAAGCTCGGAGAGGAAAGCTTTCAGTTTTATGTTTCTCGTCTAAATTATGGAAATGAGGATCTCTCTGGTGATCAAGAAAAAAATAATGGTCTTACCCATTGTTGGCTCTCTTCTTCTTTAAAAATTTCAGTGAGTGATCAAGTGAATTTTCTTGAAGATCTATATAACGAAGGTCTAGCGTTAAGTGATTTTTCACAGAAAGTGACGAAAGAAATGCTTTTTTTAGAGCCGCTAAATGAAGAGTGGGATTTATATGGGAAAACAGGAGGCGGACATCTTCTTGATGAAGATGGATACCACGAAATGGGGTGGTTTGTAGGTTGGGCTCAAAATAAAAACCGTCATATTATTTTTGCTTACCATATAAAAGATGAAGAAAAACAGTTGTCTTACCCTTCTATACGAGCAAAAGAAGCTGTGAAAGCTTGTCTTTTGGATTTGATTCACTAAATTAGATAAAGTTTATTTTTTAGATACCGTTTATGTGAGATAAGCTTGTTCCCTAAATGAGGGGTTAGTAACAAAAAAGCCTTTATCTGCTATACTTTTGTACTTCTCTTGACCCAGCAAACGATGGGAAAGGAACTCGTATCATGCAGAAGAAAACACAATTTACCTATCTCATTATAGGCCGTGGCCGAATGGCATCTCATATGGCTTCTTACCTTGATGGCTTAGGTATACCTTATCTTCATTGGTGGCGAGGATGCGGTGAAAACCTTCTAGAATTTGCTAAACTATGTCGGCGTCGCCTTTTATTGATTAGTGACGATGCAATAGAAGGTTTTTTACAAGAAAACCCAGAACTTTTAGATCGCCCATGCATTCATTTTTCCGGAGCATTGGTTTTACCGGGAGTTTATGGGGTGCATCCTATGCAGAGCTTTACGCATGAACTTTACTCTGTCGAGAAATACCGTAAGATTACCTTTGTCATGGAAAAACGTGACCGTAGTTTTGCTGATTTACTCCCTGGTCTTCCAAATATCCATGCAGTAATTGAACCTGAGAAAAAATCTCTTTATCACGCAGCGTGTGTTTTGGGAGGAAATTTTACCGTTCTTTTATGGCAAAAAATGCTTAGTCTATTAGCTGATTGTGGGATATCAGAAGAGGCAGCGCTTCCTTATATTCAAGAAGTTCAGAATAATGTATATCGTGATCCAAAAGCAGCACTGACAGGTCCTTTGACTCGAGGCGACGAGAGAACAATCAAACAAAATTTAGACGCTTTGACTGGGGATGCTTTCAAAGAAGTATACGAAGCCTGTGTGCAAGCGTATGAGAAAGAACAAAGAGAAAATCATGAATGTACTAAAGATTTGGAAAGCCAAGCAGGATAAAAAGCCGCTATCGATGATCACATGCTACGATTTTTGCATGGCACAAATCATCAATCAAACTGCGATTGATATGATTTTAGTGGGCGATTCTCTTTCTATGGTGATGCACGGACACAAAACAACGGTTGGTGCAACGATGGATTTAATGGTGGCACATACAGAAGCAGTTGTTCGCGGAGCTCCAGATAAATTTGTTGTAGGAGACCTGCCTTTCTTGTCCTACCGAAAAGGGATTGAAGAAGCAGTGGTACAAGTAGACCGTTTAATGAAAGCAGGGGCGCAGGCGATTAAACTAGAAGGTGCTCGAGGAAACATTGATTTAGTACGACATTTGACTCAGTCAGGAGTTCCCATTATGGGGCATTTAGGTTTGACTCCTCAGTCTGTACACCAGCTCGGCGGTTTTCGTGTACAAGGTCGCAATGATGCAGCTGTAGAGCAACTACTAAAAGATGCGAAAGATTTACAGGAAGCAGGAGCTTTCGCAACGGTACTAGAGTGCGTGCCAGCTGAAGTAGCAAAGAAAGTAAGCGAATCCTTGGATATTCCTACGATTGGTATTGGAGCAGGACCTCATGTCGATGGACAAGTTCTTGTATTGCAAGATATGTTAGGAATGCAAGAAGGGTTTAAGCCTAAGTACCTACGTACATTTATGGATGGCTTTCAGATGATTTCTAAAGCTGTAAATGAATACCATGAAGCTGTGCAAAATAAATCCTATCCACAAGAACTTGAGAGTTATTCATAATGCACGTGCTAGAGAGTATTCAAGAATGGCGGCAAGTACGTAAATCTATTCAAGGAACTGTTGGGCTTGTTCCTACCATGGGTGCTTTACACGAAGGGCATTTATCTCTTGTGCAGCAAAGTTCTTTAGATAATGACGTCACAGTTCTCAGCATTTTCGTGAACCCTACTCAGTTTAATGAAACTGATGATTTAGTGAATTATCCTAGAGCCCTAAAGCAAGATCTGGCTTTACTTGAAGGGTTAGATGTAGATTACGTTCTTTTACCTCATTACCAAGAGATGTACCCGGATGATTATCGCTATTCGATGACAGAATCTCTGATTAGTCATGAGCTAGAAGGTACGCAAAGACCTGGTCATTTTAACGGAATGCTAACTGTTGTTCTTAAATTGCTTAATCTGGCTCGTCCTCAAAAAGCTTATTTTGGGGAGAAAGACTACCAACAGCTTATTTTAGTAAGAGACATGGTCAACGCTTTCTTTCTTGATGTAGAAATCGTTGGCTGCTCTACTGTACGAGAAGAAGATGGCCTTGCCATGGCATCACGTAACCAGAGGTTATCTTCAGAGCAACGAGCTCGTGCTTACCGTTTCAGTGAAGTTCTTGCTTCTGATAAGAGCTGCGAAGAAATGACTACAGATTTAGAAGAAGCTGGGTTTGTCGTAGAGTATGTAGCGAAACGTTATGGAAGAGTTCTTGGAGCTGTTCAAATAGATAATGTGAGGTTAATCGATAATGTTGCCTGTGAACATACTGTTTAAAGTATCTGGATCTATAGCAGCTTATAAAGCTTGTCATGTCATTTCCCGATTGGTACAGGAAGGGCATCAAGTTCAAGTTGTTTGTAGTGAATCTGCTTTGCGTTTTGTTGGAAAGGCAACGTTTGAGGGGTTAAGTGGTAGGCCAGTATATTCGGGAGTTTTTGAAGAGGGGAATATGATGAGCCATATTCATCTCGCTCGTTGGGCAGATCTCGTGCTTCTTTGTCCTGCTACGGCCAATACCATCAATCAAATGGCATCTGGTTTTGGGACAGATCTTTTGTCTACATTGTTCCTGGCTCATGATTGGACCATTCCGTACATGATCGCTCCTGCCATGAACCATGCCATGTTGCAGCATCCGGCGACGCAGGCGAGTATGGCGAAACTGCAATCATGGGGAGTGAAGATTCTTGATTGCGATCAAGGAACTCTTGCTTGTGGAGAGCAAGGGGAAGGAAAGCTTTTAGACCCAGATCTCATTCTGAAAGAAGTTTATGCGAGCATCCAGTCAAAGCAAGTAGCACAAGGAAAAGTGGTGCTCATTACAGCAGGTGGATGCACAGAGCCTATTGATGGAGTTCGTTGTATTAGTAATTTCAGTAGTGGAGCAACTGGAGCAAAAATAGCTGATGAGTTTTTGCTTCAAGGGGCAGAGGTGATTTTTTTACATGGCCAAAAAAGTATCGTCCCTAAACAAGCTTGTCGAAAAATTCCTTTTGGATCTTTTCAAGATTTAGATACACAGTTGCAAACTCTTTCTAAGGAAGCTGATATTATGATCCATGCGGCCGCAGTAAGTGATTATTCTGTAGCTGCTCTTGAGTTAGATGGTTTGACTCAGGGGGTTTGTGATGAAGGCAAAATTTCTTCAGGCTCTGAGCTTACAGTTCGTTTTCGTCCTAATCATAAAATCATTCAACGTATTCGAGACTATGCTCAAAATCCTGATCTTTGTCTTGTAGGTTTCAAACTCACTCGCACCATATCCAAAGAAGAAAGGTCGCAAGCAGTTAAGCGTTTGCAAGACTCTTGTAATCTTGATTTACTCGTGCATAACGATCTTCATGAAATTAACGGTGAAGAGCATCAATCCACTGTTTACTCAAAAGAAGATATAGAAAAACTGTGTTTGACTAAGTCTCAATTAGCACGGTATTTAGTATCCAAAACCTTGACTATAGTTAAGGCTAAGAAGTCTATTGCTCTGGTGCGATAGAGTGAGGATCTCTAGGTTTTAATGGCCTTTCTATACGTTTGATTCCATCTTTGTTGACGACCAATCGAAACTTATTCCACTCTACTTTTTTCTCTCCGTTTTCACTCAAGTAGGTGTTTTTCATGATCAAGTTGATATGATACACCTTAGGTAAGCGTTGGTACTCAAGTTTCATTGATTCCTGGTTCAATTGTTGATGTAGATGATAAGAATTACTTGCTTTGCTTAGAAAGTGTTCTATATTGAAACGGAAAATATTATTGAGTTCATAACGTCGAGAACCTTTTCGCTTAGGTTCCTCAAGTAGCTTTGCTTCTTTTTTGTAGTAGAGAACTGTTTCTGGCCTTTTAAACCGCTCTAGTTCTGCATGAAATTCTTGGTTTCGTATTTGAATGATTTCGTTAGAAAGTTCCTTCGTTTTTAGATAGGCAAATGATTCTGTAAGATATCCAATACAACGACGGTGGCTTGGGGTCCATATTTCAGTTTTATAGTCAGGAAACCATCGAAAAGCTTGTTTTTTGTACTGGTTACGCAAACCTTCTTTCATTCGATCTTTGAGAATATAAAGAATCACCGTAATGACGATGAAAGGCACTGAGTTGATGACAAAGATCTGTCCTTGCCAAATAAATAAAGTAAAATAGAAGAGCATTGCGATCCCTGCAGCCACAGCTCCAGAGAGACTGGAATAATGATCGATAACAGAGACTCGAGTAATAGAAAGAAGTAAAGCATCTAGAATGAACTTATTGAGAAGTCCTTTTCGATATAAAACATGCTCCTCTTTTTCATCTTCAGGTGTTTTTTTTGATTTCGTTTCAAAGCGTTCGTGAAATTGCTGTTCTTTTATGATGAGAGAACATAAATGTTCATCACTTTTTTTATGATCAGAATCTCTACGGAGAATGCTTAGTAGACCAGTCAAATAGTATTCGTATGTAGAACTTAAAAATTCTTCGGTGTAGAGGAAGTAATCCTTCAAATAGTTCGAGTGCTCATGATGTCGAAATTTTTTACTAATTTCTCGAAAACTACGGAAAATATCTGAATATTGTTTTGTGATTTTTAATAGTAAATCATGAAATTCTTCTGCGCTAGTTGAAGAGTCTTTGAGATCTGCGATTAGGATACGCATATTGACTCTTAATCTACTGCGTACAACGTTAGCCAGTAACTTAATTTCATCTTCTAAATTTGCACGCCCTTGCTCATCTAATTGTTGGCGTATCAATACCTTTAAGCGATTTAAAGGAGAGCGTTCATTATTAAAATCTAAAATTTCGCGAAAGGAGAAATCAGGAGTTTTAAATCGAATAAAGTTGGTTTGATCTTGGTAAAATTGCTCTTTAGGGTACGTGTGTTTTCCCACTTGTAGTGCATTAGGAATAAAAAAATAAAATTCTTGAGTATACGTGTTTTTTCGAGAATCTCGATGAGGAGAATAATCTGTCTTTAATTCAACTTGAAATTTGTCGCGAAGATGAACCTCACCCTCAAAGAGCTCACGCCAAAAGCTCTCCATAAATGGAACCTTACTTAGTTTATTTCCTTCACCTTACTTCTCTTTGCTTATCTAGTCAAATCCCCTTGTTTCTTTGTTAACGAAAGTGCTAATCTGGCGTCTTTCTTGTAACGAATTCGAAATCAATGGTGTTTGCAATGACTAAAATTGAATTTTCCCCTAATCTAGACCAGTGGTCACAAGGAACAAGTGAAGATAAGCAAAAAAAAGATGACTCTATCCCGGCTGAAATTGTTCAAGCTACTCTTGAAAACTCGAACTTAGCTAAGATGGATATGCAGATCATTGATCGTATAGAAGGGACGTTAATGCATTCATCAGAGAAAAAATTTGTAGAAGTACCCGATGCGGTAATGGAGCACATCATTACACCTACTTTGAAAGATAGAAAAGTAGGAAAAGTACGTCTAAATAATGGAATGAATGTTCTTCTTGTTTCTGATCCAGGAATAAAAAAATCAGGAGCATCTTTATCTGTTCATGCTGGCTTTCATCAAGATCCAGAAGATGCACAAGGGCTAGCGCATTTTGTTGAGCATTTATTGTTTATGGGAACAGATAAGTACCCTGGCGAAGATGAATATCATGAATACATCAGTAGTAACGGCGGAAAAACAAATGCCTATACTACATCAGACCATACAAACTATATGTTTGAGGTAAATCCTGACTCGAAAATCTTTGAATCTGCTTTAGATCGTTTTTCTTGCTTTTTCTGGTGTCCAAACTTTGATAGTTCGCGAGTTGGAAGAGAGGTTAAAGCTGTTAATGAAGAGTTCGGAAATTTACTCAATTCTGACTTTTGGCACGCACGTCATGTCATGCAAGATGTACTAAATCAAGATCATCCTTGGACTCGTTTCTCTATTGGTAATTTAAAATCTTTAGGAAATGTCTCTGCGGAACAAGGGATTGAGTGGTACAGAAAGCATTATAGCTCCAATTTAATGAACCTTGTGATTTACGGTCGTGAATCTATCGAACAATTACGTGAGTGGGCTGTAGATAAATTTTCCAAAGTAGCTAATTACTCTTACTCTAAGCCAACGTCCGATCTACCCCTATTTACAGATGATGTAAAAGGAAAGCTGCTACATATAGACGCTATTCAAGATATCAAAGATTTTACAATGTATTGGGAAATTCCAGGTGAAGCAGTCAATGATTTAGATTGTACAGCCCCAGGGATTGTTTCTCATCTTTTAGGCGATGAAAGTGAAACAAGTTTACTGCAACAACTGAAAAGAGAAGGGCTTGCTGAATCTTTATTTTCAGGAGCGATGCGTGAAGGAGCGAACAACGGTCTATTTGCAATCAGCATCCAGCTTACAGAAAAAGGCATGGAAAATTATTCTGAGGTTGCAGAACGTTGCTTCCAAGCAATTCGTGCTTATGGAGAAGTAGAGTGTCCGGAGTATGTCTTCCGTGAACAGCATAACTTAGCTCGTTTGAGATACCAGTATCAAGGCCGTAAAGGATCATTTGAAGCTGCAAAAGCCGATGCGAAAGGTTTACTTTATGAAGATTTAGATACCTATCCTCAAAGAACATATATTCCTTCTGCTTTTGATGGGAAACAAGTACAAGAGTTTTTCCATTCCTTGAAGCCTGAAGACTGCCTATTCGTTTTGCAAGCACAAAACAAACATACAGGCGTCGAATACGACTCAACTGAAGCATGGATGGCTACTTCTTATCTTTTAGAAGATATGAAGGCTGAAAAGCTTCAAAAATGGCAAGAGGTAGAAAAGCATCCTGCGATTTCTTATCCAGCTCCTAATATTTTTATTCCAGAAAACATGAATTTGAAATATGAAGGAGAGCCAGTTAATGATTTGCCTAAGCTTTTAACTATTTTAAATTCTGATCATGGAAAAGTGTTATTTGCTCAAGATCAGCGTTATTTGGTTCCCCATGTAAATTGGATGTTTGATCTAAAGGTTCCTAGTATTGTTCCTGGTGATGTACGAAGCAATGTATTGCAGGAATTATACGTAAAAGCTATTGGAGAGCAATTATCTGTTTTAGCATATCCAGCATCTTTAGCAGGCCTTCAATATGCAATTGGAGCGAATAGAGGAAGTATTGCTTGTATTCTCTCTGGATACAGTGATAAAGCAGATAAGCTATTAGAGCTTATCTTAAAGGCACTGAAAAATCTTGAGCTAACAAAAGAAAATTTCGAGATTTATAAGCAATCACTTGAAGTAGAGTATCAAAACTACTATCAAATGGCTCCTCATCACCCAGGGATGGAGCTCCATAGAGCGCTTATTAAAAAAGAAGAGATACTTCATAGTCAGCGTTATGAAGAGATCCAAAAAATTCAATACGAAGATCTTATACAGTTTGCTAAAACGCTATTCGATCAGTGCTACGTAGAAAGTACTCTATATGGGAACATGGATAAAAAGGACGCTGTAGAGATTAGCTCAAAAGTTACAGATACTTTAGCTAGTAAGCCTTATCCTAAAGACTTGCATCCAGAAATTGAGAGAATGGGAGAGGTAAGAAAATCTCAAAGACTACTTCTTTCGGAATCGACTCCTTCACAAGGAAACTTTGTTGTTTGGAACGCTGCTCATGGTCGTTCTGAGCCTTCTAGAAGAGCAAGTTTAGAACTCGTTCATCGTATTATGAATCAGGCATTTTTTGATGAGTTAAGAACAAAGCAACAGACTGGTTACATAGTACAAGGTTCTATGAAATCACGAAGTGAGCACCTTTATTCACATCTCTTGATTCAATCTAGTGTGTATCAACCACACGATCTTCTTGCTCGTATTGAAGAATTTGTTGCAGACTTTTCTGCAAACTTCAAAGAAAAAGTTTCTAAAGAAAAGTTTGAAGCGATGCGTTCTATAGCATTAAATGACTGGAAAGAGCTCCCACATCAGCAGGCTGGTATGCGTGTTCTTTTACATAGCTTAGCTTTTTCTCATAAAGATTTTGAATGGCGCGACAAAGTAAGTGAAGGCTTTAAAACTCTTACCTACAAAAGCTTTTTAGATGAAGTACAGCAGTACTTAAATCCAGAAAATGAAATGAGAACAGCGATACTTATTCACGGGAAAACTGAAGAGGCTGTTACAGTACCGTTTACGGAAGAGCAAAAGGCAAATAGTAAAGCGGCTACATTTGAAGAGTGTAAAAGTCTAGAAGAAGCAAGATCGAAGATTAACTACACAACAAGATCGTAGTATTTTTTGATACTCTCCCTTACAAATTGTAAGGGAGAGTAATCGAAAAGTAATTTAGAGATTGTCGTGGATTCTTTCCACAATGCGCATAGACATCTCTTTATCACCGAAAAATCCAACAGTAACGGATAGGTTTGTTGCTTCTGTTGTTTTTTTCGTTAATACTAAGACAACTTTTTGATCGTTGTAGCGACGAGCAACAATTTTTCCGTTGAGAGAATCTTTACTTTCAAGTTCTATTTGAAACTCTAATTCTCGCATTGCTTGTAAAGAAGCTGCCCATGTCGCGTCAAAAGTATCAGAAAACGAAGTGCTTAATTGTCCGTTATAGTAACTATATGTGGCAGATACAGTGCTATCTGTGGAATTCACAGCAGCACAGCCTACACCCAAGATGCTTAAAATAGCAAATGTGCATACGGCTTTAAAGTGCTTTCTAATCATGATCTACGCTCCAAAGGATGTAATTTATAATTCTATATAAGCAAATTCATACAACTTAATAGCAATAAATACAAACAGAATAAATTATAAACCTGAATATAGTGAACTATAGGCCAGGGTTAAGATGCCAATAACGTGCTCGTAAAAAACACTGAATTCTTTCTAGACCTAAAGCTAATCCTAATTCAGATAGACGACTAGCACTCCAAGAAACTTTTGGACTCACTCGGTCGCAGCAGTTCCAGTACACAGTTCTAGATTCAACTCTAGAAAGTATTTTTTTTGCTCTTTGACGTTCTGTACAGTAAATAGATGTCGTCAATCCATAAGAGCTTTTATTGATTTCTTCCAAAGCTTCATCGTCGTTTTCTACAACTTGTATGCCTACTAAAGGACCAAAGCTCTCTTCTTGCATGATACGCATTTGAGCATTGACATTACTAAGCACAGTAGGAGGAAAATAGTATCCTGTATAATCAAGAGGTCTTCCTCCACAAAGTACTTGAGCTCCAAGCGCTTTTGCTTCTCGTATCTGAGACTCCAAGTGGCTTATTTGTATTTTTCCAGAAAGAGGACCTATATAAGTTTCATTATTCTCTGGAGCTCCTAAGGGGAGGTTTTTTACTTGAGTAAGGAACTCTTTAATAAAATGAGGAGCAATTTTCTGGTGCACATAAATTCGATCAATAGAACAACAACTTTGTCCATTATTATAAAAAGCCCCATAGGCTAATGCAGAGGCAACTGTTTGAGGAGAGACATCTTCACATATGTAAGCTGCATCTTTTCCACCAAGCTCCAGCTGTACTTTTAACATTCTAGGTGCTGCAGCAAGAGCAATATTTTTTCCTGTTTTATACGAGCCGGTAAAAAATACAGCATTGATATCACTTTCAATAAGAGAAGCGCCAATTTTTCCATCTCCTAAAACTGTATCGAAAACACCTTTTGGAAATCCAGAAGCCCATAAAAGTTGGGCGATTTTGATTCCAGATAAAGTGCTAAATTCAGATGGTTTATACAGTACAGTATTGCCTGTTAAGAGTGCGGGAATAAAAACGTTTACACCCATAAAATATGGAAAATTCCAAGATGAAATATTTGCAATAACACCTAGAGGATCGTAAGTAACTTGTTCTTCTAAGCTGCTCTCTAAACTGTAAGTTCTTGAGTAGTAAAGAATATCATCGATTTTTTCTAGGAAAAAGTGAATTTGTTCGTGTACAGCATTGAGTTCATTATGAGATTGAGAGATAGGTTTTCCGGTTTCTTGAGTTAGGATAATTGCCAGCTCGTTTTGGTGAGACTTAAGCAGGTTTTGAAAACGCTTGATCATTATTTTGCGTTCTTTTAAGTCCGTTTCTTTCCATGGAGAGAGTGCTTGCTTAGCGCTAATAATTTTTTCTTTGATAGACAAAGGGGTATCGACTTCGATTGAACAAATAAGGCTTTCAGTGGCTGGGTTGATAATATCCATAAATACTCCTTACAAAGCCTCTGTAAAAATTTTTAAAATATCATGATGAGTGGTTTTTTTGGATTGTTTTGGTGACAAGGATCCTGAAAAGCTGAATCTGATGCGAGATTAGGTAGTCATTGGAGCTTTTATGAGTTTTATACGAGAGCAATTGCCAATAGCCATTCTTCTGAGTATACTGAGAGAAAATGCGGAAGAATCAGGAGACGCAAACATGGTAAAAAAACGGTTTATCTTATTGGCGGGGATCGCCTTATGTTTAGGTGGGTGTTCAGATAAAGGCTCATATGCGTCCCTATTTGAATCTGATTTAGAATTTCAAAGTAGCCCAGAAAACTCTGATGTAAATTATTACCAAGCACTAGGCAAAGATCTTTCGCAATACAACGATTTACTAGTTGAGCCTGTGAATGTTCAGTATAAATCAAGTAAAGAAGCTACTCGTGTTGTACCTGATCAATTAAGCCCTATTTTAAAAGTCGTAAACGACACAACTCGTATGGCTTTAGAGGAAGAATTTAATATAGTAGAGCGTCCAGGTGAAAATGTAATGCGTCTCAAGCTTGCACTAAGTAAAATGACTCCCGTTCCTCTTGAAGAAGATAAAGAAAGCGAGATAGCAGCAGAAAAATTTTTAGAAGGTAGTGTGCTCGAGGCTGATTTTGTGGATGCGCTAAGTGGTGAACGTTTGGTTGCTCTCACATTTCCTATTGGAGAAGAGGTACCAGATGGTGATGAGCGTTATGTGGAAAAAGCCTTAAAAGAATGGGCTTTTGTTCTTCAGTCGCGTATGAAAAACGCTCGTAAGCAAAAAGTCTTCTATCACTTCCCTCGGCATGATCGTTTGAACTAAGACGTATCGTTTGTAAAAGTCCCACTTCAAATGACTTTGAAGTGGGACTTTTTTTTATTTTAATGCGTCGTGTATCGTAGCTCCAATATCAAGCACAAGCCAAACAGGAAAGAAAATTCCTAACCCTGAACATTCTGTGATAGAACGTGCTTCTAATATAAAAAAAGCAGCTAGGTGATTTTCGGTATGAAATTCAGTGCCTTGGCAAACTTTATACATATGATAAGCAGCTTGTCCCGCATGAAATACACCAGAAAAAAAGCAAAGAGCCGGAACGTGACTCAAAATGTTGAATGCAATTTTTGCTATTCGCATAGGAGTCTTAAGACCGTTAAAGCCATCTTTATTGAAAGGGTGCCAACCAAAATTTCGAGTTACTTCGTGAGAAGTGAAAGAAGATAAAGGGTTATCTAATAAATTAGTAGATGCTTGTCTAATATTATCTATTATACCCATGATAAAGACCTTCGGTTTCATATTTATGTAGTTATTATAAAATGAAAGTGTTGGTGTTTTATTTAGGGATTGTTTTGTTTCTTTAAAGATTTTTATTTTTAGTTCTTCTTGATATATACAGGTTACAAATTTGAAAATATTTTACTAAATATAGAAAAACGTCATGCTTTTTGCAAGCGCCTCGGGGGTAAGAGAAATTGCTGATACCTCCAATAGCTACCTAATCTCGTATCAGATTCGGTTTGCATGGTTCAGATATGAACTTACGCGGCGAAGCACGCGTAAGTTTATAGATGAAATATGCAAGCCGAATCTTTGCTTATGAGTATTTCTCAATACAAACAGCTGTAGCTTCTCCACCACCAATACAAATACCAGCAACACCTTTGCTTTTATTTTGATCTTCTAGCTGAGAAATAAGAGTCATGACAATTCTACTTCCGCTTGCTCCAATTGGGTGACCGATAGATACAGCACCTCCCCAGATATTCAGCTTATCATCTGGAATTCCTAAACCCTTTTGACAAGCCAAAGAAACCACAGCAAATGCTTCATTGATTTCGAATAAATCCACACCATCGATGCTCCAATTTGCTTTTGCGATCGCTTTTTTTATAGCCTCGATAGGAGCTGTAGTGAATTGCTGTGGAGTTTGTGCATGGCTTGCGTAAGAAACAAGTTTTGCTAATGGCTTGATTCCTAATTCAGCAGCTTTTTCGCTACTTGCTAGTATAAGAACACCAGCACCATCATTGATTGTAGATGCATTTGCAGCTGTGACAGTGCCATCTTTTTCAAAAACAGGTCGTAAGCTAGAAAGACGCTCGAAATCTACTTGAGAAGGGCCTTCATCTTCTTCAACAATCACGCTTGCTTTTCGTCCAGGAACCTCAACTTTACAAATCTCTTTGGAAAACTTAGAGTCTTTCTGTGCTTTTTGAGCACGTTCATAGCTGCTTTTTGTGAAAGCATCCTGTTCTTCTCGAGAGATAGAATGTTCTCTAGAACATAATTCAGCACAGTTTCCCATATGTTGTTGATTGTAAGGGTCCCAAAGACCATCATGGACCATAGAATCTAGAATTTGTTGGTTTCCTAAACGCATTCCAGTACGAGAATTAGGTAAAAAATGTGGTGCTTGGCTCATATTTTCCATACCACCTGCAATCACAATATCGCTATCACCGAGAAGAATAGATTGTGTTGCCAGCATGAGTGATTTCATGCCACTTCCGCAAACTTTATTGATAGTTAGGCATGGAACAGATTCAGGAATGCCCGCATAGATTGCAGCTTGACGACAAGGAGCTTGCCCAACACCACAAGTAAGAACATTACCCATAATCACTTCATCAACTTGATCAGCTTGAACTCCAGATCGTTCCAACGCAGATTGTATCGCAGCTGCACCAAGGCGAGTAGCAGATAAAGAAGATAAGGCCCCTTGGAAAGCTCCATAAGGTGTCCGTGCGTACCCAAGTATTACTACATCTTTCATAGCAGTCTCCTTAAATATAAATCCAATTACTGCATTTCGATTCTAGGAGACTAGCGACTTTGATACAAATAAAGCTTTGCATCTGTTAAAAAACTTTTTCGTCTTGTACTTATTCACTTCTCTCATTTAAATACGATCTCTTTCTTGAAATTTAAAACAAATAGGAAAAAAAGAATGACTTCGATCGCAGGATTGCATGAGAGCTGGTTATCTTTAGGACAAAACATCAATCAAACCTTCGATTGGTTAAGTACAAAAGTACCTGAAAATAGAAAAATTGATTACAAGTCTCAAAAGTTTTATGTACCAGGAAATACACTGGCTTTAGATAACTTCTGCGGGCATGTAGAGAAAAAGTGCTCGCTCCGACTCGCTCAATGCATTGAAGATAGTGTACGTTATTTAGAAGGAGCAAGTCATAAAAGAGTCATTACGGGTTTAAGAGAGCAAGAGAGTCGCTTACAGAAAATATTTGATAATGCACATAAACTTGCTGAAAAAGAAATCAATGTCGAAGAAGCGATAGAATGCGCTCTCATGTGTCGACGTATCAAAACAAAACTTAATTCAGCTCTAGAATCAGGCCTTAAAAAAGTTCATCAACTCTATCTAGAGAGAAAAGAAGATAGTAAAGCTTCAGCTGTAAAAAAAGAGCTAAATAAATTAAAAGCCTATATCCCAAAAATAGACAGTATCCAGTCCTTATTCCAACAAAGACTAGATCGTTC
Source organism: Waddliaceae bacterium (assembly GCA_002709385.1). GTDB lineage: Bacteria > Chlamydiota > Chlamydiia > Chlamydiales. The sequence goes on along the minus strand of PAQS01000029.1, from coordinate 13,430 downwards.
TTATATAGATTACTATGAACAGCGTTGTAAAGAAGAGCAAATAGCAGAAGCTCCTCTTGTAAATGCAGTGACTCAGCTTGAAAAAGCAGAACCTATAGCTGAAGCATCTGACGCGCTGACTAAGGAAGAAACTGTTGTCGATCACGAAATTCGTCATGAAAATGAAGAGCTTGTGATTGAAGAAGAACCACTAGTACTTTCCCTTGAAGAACGTTTAGAAGTATACAATTTGCCTACTGTCACAGAAGTAAAGGGTACTTTGAATGGAAGCTCTTTGGATTTTCAAGGACGAATCAATCAAAGAAAAGATCGCCTAGAAACTCTTGATGTTTTAAGTGAGCTACATAAAAAATTATTAGAGCTTGTGAATTCATTAGGGACAAATGAGCAAGCAAAAGAACCTGAGTTAAATACAGGTTCAGAAACCCCAGCACCATTTCCGCCACCGCCGCCTCCTTTGCCAGGAAAAACACAAAAGAAAACTGTTCCTGAATTAGAAGAATCAGCTGATGAAATTGCTGAAATAGAAGCAAAAGCGATTGAAATTCTTGAAGCCCCTAAACAATTAGCACGAATTCGGCATGAACTTTATGACGTTTTATTTGGAGATTCTCAATTAGAAGTACCAGATCACGAATTAACGCAGTTTATCGAACGTTACCGTCATTTAGCGAAAATTGAGCTTGCGTATTATGAAAAACAAGTTGCCGATTTGATACAAACGCAGAAAACGAAAAACAGAAAAAATGTAGAGCAAAACTTAAGTGTAGAAGAGAAGCGTATACAAAAATTACAGGCAGCTTTGACCTCTTACAAACAAGCACAAGCTCAATTGAAAACGCTTTTGAATCAGCAAGAAAAAACAAAAGATTCTCTGAAATCTCTTATTTATGAGCAAGTTAGGTTACATCAAAAAGTCATTCAAAATCCAGGGCAGAGTATTGATTTATACGACAAGGTGGATGATCTTAAAAATAAAATAGCTTTATGTAAAGAACAGTGTCGATCTCGAGAGAAAAATATAGAGTTAAAAGAGCTAAAGAGCAAGCAAGTCCTCAAGCAACTCAGTGCTTTGTTAGGAAAAGCCTTTGATGAGACAGAAGAGTTGTTAGTAGAAGTAAGAAAAGAACTAGAAGCATCAGAATCAAGCAATAATTTTTAGGATAAAAAAAATAATATTGATATAAGTTCCTTGAATAGTTTTATAGTCTCGCTACGAAGGAGAGGGAAATATGGACGAAGAGCAGAAAAGATTTGCTGAAGAAGTATTGTTCGCAGAGGAACCTAAGCCCTCATTTGTTAAACTCCTTTACAAAGGTGAGTTCGACAGTGAACGTGTATTTCCTTATCCTTACCCAAGTAAGCAGCACAGAGAAGAAGTGAGTCATTTCGTTAATACAGTGAATCAGTTTTGTGAAGAGAAAATTGATGCTGATTGGATTGATCGTAACATGTCGATTCCAGATTCTGTGATTAGTGGTTTGGCTGAGCTTGGTGTTTTAGGTGCTACTGCTACATCTGAATTTGGTGGAAAAGAACTGACTCAATTTGGTTTCTGTAAAGCTGTTGAGACGATAGCTCGTTATTGTGGTTCTACAGCCCTCTTTGTCAATGTACAACATAGCATTGGTGTACGGGCTCTTTTAGTTTTTGGAACAGACGAGCAAAAACAACGCTTTCTTCCTAAAATGATTAAAGGCGAGTGTTTATCTTCTTTCGCATTAACAGAGCCTAATGCTGGTTCTGATGCGAGTGGTGTTGAAACGCGTGCTGTATTTGATGAAGCGAAAAATGTATGGCGTATTAACGGACGTAAACAATGGATTACGAATGGTAGCTTAGCTAGTATTTTAACTGTAATGGCTAAAACTACAATCGATACACCTGAAGGCCCTAGAGATAAAGTTACAGCTTTTATTGTACAACCAGATATGCCAGGGTTTGAAATTGTTGAGCCACGCTTAGAAAAATTAGGAATGCGTGGAAGTACCACAACAAACTTTAAGCTAACTGACGTAGAAGTACCTCCTGAGAATATTTTAGGTGAGGTTGGCTCCGGATTACGTGTAGCTCTTACTACATTAGATTTTGGACGAACCACTTTTGGTGCTACATGTACAGGGGTTGGGAAAGAGTGTTTAGAGCGTGCAATGAAGCATGCTAAAAGCCGTTATCAGTTTAAACGACCTCTTGCAAGCTTTCCTCTTGTAAAAGAGAAGATTGCCAATATGCATGCACTTACTTATGCGATGGATGCTGCAACATATTTATCAGCTGGGATTCTTGACCGTGGTGAAGAAGATTTCATGCTTGAAACAGCGATTATAAAAGTTTTTAACAGTGATGCGGTGTGGCAGATTCTTTACGATACCATGCAAATTTATGGTGGTCGATCTTTCTTCACTGACCAGCCTTTTGAGCGTATGATGCGTGATGCTCGCTTAAATATGATCGGTGAAGGATCTAACGAAGTATTACGTGCTTTTATTGGTTTAGTTGGCTTGCGTGACATGGGAATGGAGCTTAAAGCTGTTAGTGAAACTTTATCTAGTCCAACTCAGGGATTAGCTGCTCTTTGGAGTGTAGGTAAACGAGGTGTGATGCGCGTTGTTTCCCCTAAAGTACCTGTTCAGTGTAGAGAATTGACAGAAGAAGCCGCACAGCTTGCTAAAGCAGTACAGCGTTTTGGTAAATCTTGTATGAGCATGCTTGTGAAGCATAAAGAAGATATTATGGAGCGTCAGTTGATTTTAAATCGTATTGCGGATTCTGTAATGGCAATTTATACAACAACAGCTGTGATTAGTAAGTTAGATACTGATATTAGTGAAGCTGGAAGCATTACAGAGTCACTTAGACAAGATCTTGATGTTGGAAAATATTATTGCAAAATGGCTTTTAAAACCATTGATCGCGCACTGGATGAAATGGTCCACAATGATGATGAAAATACTGAGAGACTAGCAGATAAATTAAGCGGAGTATGTGTGCAATGATGGCCACAGGTCAGCCAAACAAAAGTAAAAAAGCAGAAGAGAAAAAAAGTTTACGTTCTCTTACAGAAACTTTTTTGCTTGAAGAAGAGCAAATTCGTACTCCAGCTGAGAAAGGGAAAAAGCGCCAAGAAAAATTAGGACGCATGTTAGCGAGAGATCGTATTCAACATGTACTCGATGAAGGGGCTGATTTTTTTGAAGTAGGTCTTTGGGCTGGGCACGGTATGTATGAAGAGTGGGGAGGTGGTGTTGCTGCTGCTGGAACCATTGCTGGCATTGGCCGCGTTATGGGCCGGGAATGCATGATCGTAGCAAATGATGCGACGGTTAAGGCAGGTGCTTTTTTTCCTCAAACAGTAAAAAAAGTTCTTCGAGCACAACGTATTGCTTATCGTTGCCGTTTGCCGGTCATTTTCCTTGTTGATAGCTCAGGGGTATTTTTACCCCTGCAGGATGAAATTTTCCCTGATGAAGATGATTTTGGACGTATTTTCCGTAATAATGCGATCTTCTCAGCAGCTGGGATTCCACAAATTGCAGCAGTGATGGGGAATTGCATCGCTGGAGGCGGATACCTTCCTGTTTTATGTGATAAGCTCATTATGACAGAAGGAAGTGGCTTATATTTAGCTGGTCCAGCTCTTGTAAAAGCTGCAATTGGGCAGGAAGTTGATACTGAAGAGTTAGGCGGTGCGAAAATGCACGCTGAAATTAGTGGCACTGTGGACTATGTAGAGCCAAATGATGCAGCGGCATTGCAGAGAGTGCGGCAGTTGATTGACTTGCTACCTCCTGATCGGGCACATATTCGAGATCACCATGAAGTCCTTGCAAATCTAGAACCTGATTCTCTCCCTTTAACAGAGCGAGATAGTCAGGATTTATATGATATAGTTCCTGTAGATGGCAGAACAACATATGATGTTCGTGATGTGCTGACTACTTTGGTTGATCAAGGAAGTTTAAGTGAATACAAAGCTGATTACGGAAAAACTTTAGTTACAGCTTATGCTAAAATAGGTGGTTTGCCTGTAGGAATTGTTGCAAATCAACGAACTCATAGTCAATCCAAACGCCATGGAATAGAGATTGGTGGTGTCATCTATGCAGATAGCGCTGATAAAGCAGCTCGTTTTGTGATGGATTGCAACCAAAGTAAAGTGCCTCTTATCTTTTTACAAGATGTGACGGGTTTTATGGTTGGGCGTGATGCTGAACAATCGGGAATTATTCGTTGCGGAGCAAAACTCGTTAACGCGATCAGTAATTCCATCGTACCAAAAATTACTATCGTCATAGGTTCTTCATTTGGAGCGGGTAATTATGCTTTATGTGGAAAAGCTTATGACCCTGACTTCATTTTAGCTTGGCCGAATGCTAAGTATGCCGTCATGGGAGCTGATCAAGCAGCTGATACTCTTTTTCAAGTACAAAAGAAAGCAGCGGAACAAGCTGGTGCTCATTTAAGTAATGAAGAATTAGAAGCCATGCGAAGTAAAATTCATAAGCGCTACCAAGAAACAGTCGATGTACGTTATGGTGCAGCAAGAGGCTGGGTAGATGCACTGATAGCTCCCCATGAAACTCGTAAAAATTTATTGCACCTGCTGCATGTACTACGTCGTGCAGTGCCACCTAGTGACCACTTCCATACTGGGGTTTTTCAAGTTTAGGAGATGACCATGAATGGTACATTAGTTTTATTAGACCAAGAAGAACCGCATATCAGTATGCTAAGCTTGAACCGTCCTGATAAAAGAAATGCTCTAAGCATAGATTTGATGACGGAACTCTGCGAAACAATTGAGACGGTTGAATCTGATCCAGAGCAAAGAGTGATCATTTTACGTGGAGTCGGTCCTGTTTTCTGTGCTGGATTAGATCTTCATGAAGTAGCAATTCCAGAGAAAGCAGAAGAGTCAGCAAAGCTCGTAGCTAAAACTCTTAAAGCTCTTAGTACAACATCTTTGGTGACTATAGCTGCCGTACACGGTGCTGCTATGGCAGGAGGAGCGGGCTTAATGTCAGCTTGTGATTTTGCTATAGCTGAAACAAGCGCAAAGTTCGGTTATCCCGAAGTACATAGAGGTTTAGTAGCTGGTTTGGTTATGGGGTTTTTAGCCAGACAGGTCAGTGGCAGAACTTTAAGAGAAATTCTCCTTTTAGGAGAGACATTCAATTCTGAAAAAGCGAAGCAATGGGGGCTTCTTAATGAAGTAACTGAAGCAGAGCATCTTATTGAGCACGCTCTCAAGCTAGCTCAGAGTGTGATTAAAGGTGCTCCAGGCGCTATAGACTTAACAAAGAAACTGATGGAAAAACTAGAGCCTCGAAGTATAGAAGAAGAGCTTCAACAAGCTTTAGAGTTTCATGTGCACGCTCGTGAATCGAAGGAAGCTATTGAAGGAGTTCAGGCTTTTCTAGAAAAACGAGATCCTGTTTGGAAAAAGAGTGATTAGGTCACCATCGGGGCTTAGAGTGTATACCACCGCGGTAGCGGTGGAGCGCTTAGTTCTATGTATTGAGTTCTTTCTTTTCATCCCTCGAGGTGTTTGCAAAAGCACATAAAGAAGTTCTTAAAATTTGAAGATTGTTCAAATTGAATAACTAGTACCTATTTCACTATTTTCTAACCTTGAATTTCTCTTTACCCTTCTGGTATAGGGCAAATTATATGTGTTTTCTCAGGGGGTACATGTGAACCACTGTAATGATAGTGCAAAAAAACTAGAAATCATCAGAGATCTATCTCAGTTATTATCTGATACATATGTCTTGTATGTTAAAACACAGAACTTTCACTGGAATGTTCAAGGAGCTCGTTTTTCTCAGTTGCATCACTTATTCCAAGAGCAATATGAAGCCTTATCATCTGCAATCGATGAAATAGCAGAGCGTATACGTATTTTGGATGCGAGGCCTCCTTCAAGCATAGGCGAGTTTTTGGAACTTACACAAATTCAAGAAAATACAAAAGAAATTGACGCAACAAAGATGATTGATCTTTTACGGATAGATCATGAACTCATTGCAAGTAGTCTCCGTGAATGGATTGATCGGGCAGGAAAACTTTGCGATGAAGGGACTTGTGACTTAATGGTCGAAAGATTGAGAGACCACGAAAAAACCGCGTGGATTTTAAGAAGTCATTAACAAGTTTCTCTACTGAAAATTGTAGAGCTTAAGGAGAAGAAAATGTTTTCAAGGATGAGAATAGGTGTATGCCTACTTTGTTGTTTTATGATGAGTCATTTATCTGCTGAAGATTCACATACATCTTTTTCAATGGATGATTTAAATGAAGCAACAGAATCAGCTTCTAATTCATTAAGTACTCTACTTGATGCTGAACGTGCTTCAAATATGCTTGAGGAAATGAACCAGAGTGTTGATGACCTAGGCGAGCATATTGCAGCATCAAATTGGGAAGATGCAGAAAAATCTCTCAATACCTTTAATGGAAATCTTGAGTCTTTTGACTTATTAATCCAAGCTGTTAGTTATCAATATCCTGAGCTAGGAACACAAATTTCAAACATGAAATTTAATCTGGGTAGTTTAAGTACTCATTTGCATACCAGAGATGCGGATGCAGCCATGAATGCTTATGAGGGCCTTAGTAAAGACTGGGATAAGGTTTTAGTTTTTGCAGAAGAGGAAATGGGCATTGATGTATCTACAGGTAGCTGGGGATTTTTAGATGGTTGGTATGATGGCATGCTTGATTGGTGGTATGGAGAATAACCCAGTATAATTCCAACAGGTATGTAAAATCTGAATTTTGAATTCAAACGGGTATATGTTATACTGTAATCTGAAACAGAATTATCGATGTGGACTTATGTTTAATTTCAGATCTTCAATGGTAGTGCTATCTCTTGCACTACCATTTTATGTACAAGCAGTAGATCAATCTTTGCTAGATAGATTGTCTGATTACCATAAATTAGAGCGGACAGAGTGGGAACGCTTAAAAGAAAACGAAGAAGAGCAAGAAAAATCTTCAGAACTAAAGGAAGAGTTTACTCCCGAAGAAATACAATCTCCTAAAGCTCCTGAAGTGGAAATTGAAGAGATAAAAGAGCCAGAACAGATTCAAGAAGTGAAGGAAATGAAGAAAGAAGAAATTCTTCCTTTAGAACCTAAACAGTCTCTTGAAGAAGTTGATGATCAAGATTTTGACTGGCATAATATTCCGTCAGAAGAATATTCAGGTGACTTTGAAGAGTTTGCTCCAGAAGAGGACACAAGTATACCAGAGCTTGTTCCAGAAAAAGAAACAAGTATACCAGAGCTTGAGACTCCTGAGAAAAAAAATCCATCTGATTCTATTCCAGAAGAATTTGAAGCCCCTCTAGATACGATACCAGAGCCTGAAAATTTTCTTCAGGATAGCACTCCTCTTGAAGTGAAAAGTATGCCTTCGGAAGTAAAAAATATTCCTGAAGAAGTAGAAAGTGAAGTTCCTCAATTAGAAGAGCCTGTACTTCAAGAAGAGATTCCACAAGAAGAATTACCGCATATTAAAGATCTATTTGAGCAAACACGAGCAGATGATCTTTTATCTCAAATTTATATGACTTCAGAAGAATTAGATGCTGCTTATCATAGTGGTGATCTTTCTACTCTTGTTGAGTTGTCATTTAAAATGCGTGAGGAGCTCAATAACTTTCACTCTATTGTGCGAGTTGTGGAGAGGCAGTACCCAGATTTAGGAAATTCTATAAGTGAAGTGCAGTCTCACTTAGGAAATATGGTTGGTTACGCTCAGAGAGAAGATAAAAACAATTTAGATAGTGAATACGCATTGTATGATGATGCCTGGACTAGTCTAATTGAGGATATCGAATCTTTAGTTCAAGTCGATATTATTGATAAAGATGAAGGACTTTTAGAGACTTGGGTAGACTGGTTATGGAACTGGTGGAAGAAAAGTGAGTAAATAAAACCTCTAATAGCTCACTAAGTTGTATCCAATGTTAGCTATTGGAAGTAAAAAAGGCCGCAGAAGCGGCCTTTTTTTATGCTGTAGTCACCGGCATTGGGATTTTGATTCCAGCAGGAATTAACCCAGGAACAGCTAGATGTAATCCACCATCTACAGGAATGTATGCTCCGTTGATGTAGCTGCCTAAATCTGAAAGTAGAAATGCTACCATTGCACCAATTTCCCATCCTTGACCCATGCGAGGGGTAGGCATCATGGCGAACATTTTTTCACGCATTTTTTCTCCGCCCATCAAACGTTGCACACCCTCTGTTCCTTCAATTGGACCAGGAGCAATCACATTTGTACGGATTCCTTGTGGCCCCCATTCAACCGCCATTGTACGAGATAAATTCAGAACAGCAGCCTTAGCAGCTCCAGAATGTCCGACATACGCAGCTTGGCTTTGAGCATAAGTGGTACCTGTATTGATAATGCAGCCTTGTTTTTGTTCACACATATGAGGATAAACAGCTTTTGACCATAAGAAAGACCCCATGGCAACGATGTCATTGACTGCCTTAAAAGCATTTTCGCTCATTTCAGAAAGAGGACAAAGAAAGTTTCCTGCTGCATTATTGCAAAGAAAATCGACTCTTCCAAACTGAGCCATATGTTCTTCTAGATTTCGATTCACATCAGATGACTTGCGTACATCACCAGCCAAGCCAAAAGAATTAGGTCCGAGTTTTTCAACAGCCTCAGCTAACTTTTCTTCGTTACGTCCTGTTACACTGATTTTTGCTCCTAATCCGATGAGAAACTGTGCAATAGCAAAACCAATTCCAGATGTACCACCAGTAATGATTCCAAATTTCCCTTCGAGAGTATTTTTTTCAAACATCGTGTATTCCTCCGTTACATCGTTCATAGGTATTTTTTCATTTATGCTGTTTTGATAGAATAAAAATCTTTGCTAATCTATTCGCAAAATAGCTTAAGGAGACGTCATGAAAGCATACGCAATAGAAGGAAATAGCCAACGCTTAGATGGCGGTGCCATGTTTGGAAACGCTCCAAAGGCAATGTGGGAAAAATGGATTAAACCGGATGAATTGAATCGTATTCCATTGGCTTGTCGTTGTTTACTTTTAAAATTAGATAATGGAAAAAATATTCTTTTTGAAGCTGGTGTAGGCGCATTTTTTGAACCTAAATTCAAAGATCGCTATGGGATTGTAGAAACAGAACATCGTCTATTAGACAACCTTAAAAAAGAAGGCCTTTCTCATGAAGATATTGATGCAGTAATCTTGTCTCATATGCATTTTGACCATGTGGGAGGAATTGTTTCTGCATACAGTGATGGAGAACCTCACTTACTTTTCCCAAATGCAAAATTTTATACAAGTAAAGAGCAGTGGGAGCGTGCACATAAGCCACATTTTCGAGATCGTGCTTCATATATCCCTATGATTAATGAATTGCTTGAAGCTTCGGGTAGGCTTGTTTTGATTGATGGGGAAACTCATCCTGATTTAGATTTCGGAGTACGTTTTACTTATGTCAATGGCCATACACCAGGATTGATGGTTTCTCATATTGAAATGCCAGAAGGACCACTTGTTTTTGTAAGTGACTTGATCCCTGGTAAACCATGGACCCATCTTCCAATTACAATGGGCTATGATCGTTACCCAGAGCAAGGTATTGAAGAAAAACAAGTTCTATTAGAAAGTTTGGAGCCACAAGAAGGGCGCTTATTCTATACGCATGATCCAGAATTTGCTTGTGCCGTTGTTCGAAAAGATGAAAAAGGCCGTTATTATGGAGACCCTATTGATATAAGCAACGGTATTAATTAGTAACTCCAATGGCTACCTAATCTAGCATCAACGAACGCATCGGAAGCGCGGATTAGGTACCATTAGAAGTAACAGCAGATCGGCCAGCTATCCAGCCTGAGGTCCATGCATTCTGAAAGTTAAAACCTCCAGTAACACCATCAATATCCATGAGTTCTCCGGCAAAATAAAGTCCGGGACATTTTTGGCTTTCCATTTTTTTGAAGTTGATTTCAGATAATTTGACTCCGCCACAAGTGACAAATTCTTCTTTATGTGTCGTTTTGCCACTCATCTTATAGCGATCTTCTTTCAGAGTTGAGCAGAGCTTTCTCATACCTTTCTTACCTAAAGTAGAAATGCGAAGGTCGGGATTCAAATCAGAACGCTCTAAAAATCTCTTCCAAAGCTTTTTAGGAATAGGAAATAGTCGAATAGAGGAAAGTAGTTTAGATGGATTATTTTGTTTTTCATCTTCTAAAATCTGATAGATATCTTCTATAGAATAATCTGCTAACCAGTCAAAACGAACAGAAATTTTATAATCTCTAGAGTGCAGCTCTCTAGCACCCCAAGCGGATAGCTTAAGGACAGCAGGACCACTAAAACCCCAATGAGTGATTAAGACTGGGCCTTCTTCTTTTAGTTTTGTCCCTTCAAGGTAAACACGAACTTTTTGTACCGAAGCCCCAGCTAAATCTACTAAAGGAAAAGAGGGGATATTAAAGGTAAAAAGAGAAGGAACAGGAGTATTGATACTATGTCCGAGCTCCTGAGCAAATTCATGTCCTGCCTTATTACTACCGGTAGCTAAAATCACGGCATCAGCTTTCAAAGTTTCTCCATCCTTTAAAATACACTGAAAACCGTCTTCATCTTTTACAAGCTTTTCAATTTTCTGCTGTGTTCGGATTTCAACACCTAATTTTTCAGCTTCTCGGCTTAAACAATCAATAATCGTAGATGAGCTATCTGTTACAGGAAACATACGGCCATCACTTTCAACCTTTAATTCAACACCTCTTTCGGAAAACCACTGTATGGTATCGCGAGGTTGAAAAACATGAAAAGGCCCTAATAACTCTCGATGACCTCTTGGATAAAAAGATACAAGGTCGCGAGCTTGAAAACAGGCATGTGTTACGTTACAACGCCCACCCCCAGATATACGTACTTTACTGAGTAGTTTAGCTGTTTTTTCAAGAATAATGACATTAGCAGATGGATTTGAGCTTTTTGCTGAAAGAGCAGCAAAAAATCCAGCAGCCCCACCTCCGAAAACCAATAAATTCAAAATCGTACCTTTTCTAGCTAAAATAAGTAAGAAACTTAAAAGATAAGAGAAAATCTCCGAGTTAAAAATATACTTTTATTGATTCTTTTTGTAAATAAGTAACTTATTTTTATTTAATTAGAGTTTTTTATGGTAAATGAGTTGGATTTTTCAATACTGTTGAAAAGAATAGTTGAGATTTTCAACAGTTTTATATCTGTAAATACTTAGAGGGTTGTAAATAATATCTTTATTTTTTGGTATGCAAAGTGCTCATGTGGTGGTGGTCAGTCATTCAACAACAATGGAGCATCTTATGTTAAGTATAGGATCAATAGAAATTCAGAATGCCCAATACATTACGAATAGTTATACAGTTACTGATGATGGTTCCCCTCTTCCGGATAACTTTGGTAGCTATGCTCAAGATACTGGGGATACAGTGGAAATTTCTCAGGACTCTTTGAATGCTCTTGCAGCAATGAATTTAGAACAAGTTGATGTTAGCGCAATTATTGACGCTGACGAAGACAAAATTGCCACAGCTATAGAAGAGCACATGACAGGCCTTGCTCAGTATGGTCAGGGCGGTGACTATTCCTTTGATAGCGTAGATAAAATGCACTTTTTACAAACAGGTGACAATACCTTTGAGGTGCACACTCAATATAGTGGTAGCTATAACAATAATAACTCTACCTTCGTAGCAGAGCGGGTTTTTTACGGAGTATATGACTCTGATACAGACTCTTTCACGATTACATCAAGAAATACGGATGACAATGCCGTAGATTTCAACAAAGTCTCAGAATTGAATTTAGTAGATAATGGAAATACAGCTGCAGCTGCAGATCTTAATGATGGTCAGTCGCTTGGAGCTGAATTACTTCAGAATGGAGGTTTTGAAGCAAGTGGGGGATCTACTAATAATTGGGATGCAAGTTATTTAGTTTCTACTAATACGGAGCTTTTTGGTTCAAATGGTAAACTTTTTAACGATGTAGCTAAATTAGATGGTGGAGAAAATGGATCTATTTCACAACAAATTAGTGGAGTAAATGAAGGGGATAAGCTTCGTTTATCATTTTCTTTAGGTGAAACCAGTGGTTCAAAAGACTCTGATGGTTTACGTGTTTATTGGAATGGTGAACTTGTCGGAGAGTATGATGATTTGGGTGCTTGGGAAAGGGAAGGTATCGATTTGATCGCCGGATCTGGAGATGGAAGCAATACCATAAAATTTGAGTCTAAAGGGACAGCTGATAAGAAGGGTGTTCTCATAGATGATATTTCCTTGAAACAGCATTTAAATGATGATGGTAGCGTTGCTAAAGGGCAAATGGCTCAAAGCATTGATTTATCTCCTACCATTGGTAATGACGGGGGTGATGGAGAAGGTGGTGTTGATGCCGGAGCTGGAGTTGACACCGGAGCTGGAGTTGGAACTGGAGGAGGTGTTTTTGTAGGAGGAATACCTATTTTAGATCGCCTAACGAAAGCTGCAAGTCTTCGTCCTCAAGAAGGAAGAATTCAAATGAGGGGTAGAGGATCTGGAGCTACTTATAAAGTAGAAAATACAGCAGGAGCTCATATACAAGCTGCTGGTAAAAAAATACGAGAGAGAGAAGAGGCTAAGGCTGTTTTAAAACAAGTTTCTCTGAATACAGATTTTATGGCTTCACTTAAAGGTAGTCCTACAGCACAAGCTATCGCATTTAAATCAGGTCTTGCACAGATCAAGCAAGTTCAAGAAAGTATGCAAAATACATCTGAAGCTAAGCTTGATCAACTAGAAGTTGAAAAAGAAAATAGCCAGCTTAAAGCTAGAGACAATGCTAATAATGCTAATGGCAATGCTAATAATGCTAATGGCAATGCTAATGGCAATGCTAATGGCAATGCTAATGGCAATGCTAGTGGAAGAGATGATGATGATTAGGAAATTATCTCTTATTTATCAACTTAATTTTATAAAGGAGTCAACAAGTTTGGCTCCTTTTGTTTTTTAATTCTTCTAAGAAAACAAATCAAATAAAATACTTACTGTAAATTCGTTATTTTTAGATTTTGAATAAATACCATCATAAGTATCGTCTACAGAAGCTTTTTCAGTGAAATACTGAATTTGAATTTTTTAAACGCGGCGAAGCAAAGAAACTACGACGCGACGAAGAATTATAAAATTACAATGGTGACGATTATACACTATGCTTGTATCTCAAAGCGCTTGGAAAAATAATGAATCAGGTACACAAAACCTGAAGATTTTTTTATGAGTTTTTACAATTGCCTCGAGGGTATGTGTGCAATCACAAACATAGGTAACACTTAGTTCATAGACATGGGTAACACAATTCATAAAACTTTTTTCTTCCAAAACCCAATTTTAT
>PAQS01000028.1 GCA_002709385.1 Waddliaceae bacterium | reverse complement strand
TCTCCGTAACATGCACTTGCAGCGTAAATAGCAAAGGTCATGATCTCTGCTGTAGTCATCTTGCACTGTATATCATCACGAACTCGCAGTACCTTACAAACTTCGTCACAAATGCAATACACGACAATACTCTGATCTATCATTACCCTTCCTCAGAAAGTATAAGGGTATAACGTACTCTGCCTAGCCTTGTCAGAGGATTAGGTCACCATCGGGGGTAATACTATCTCCTCTCACTGATCATCTAAAACAAAATATAAAATAGTCTTTCAAGTTGATGATATTTCACCATCAGTATAGGCTTCGTCATTTCCTAGAAACCCAGGAGATTGGATATGACATACATTGAACATTTTGGATCTTACACTCTCACAAAAGAGCTAGATCACCTAACGCAACTAAACAAAGAAGGTGCAAGGAAGCTTTATGAACAAAAACAACTCCTCAAGAAAATTGATTCTGATGAAAACAAAAATTTCATCAAATCAATTCTTTCAATAAATGAGCAACTATCAAATTCTTGTTCATCTGCTTACCATTGCCTTTCTCATTTAGAAACCTATAAAACATCATTAGCATATGAAGAACTACCTATTTGGTATGTTTTATTTCTTGAAAGACGAGAAAAAACAAAAGAAACTCTTGCAGATCTATTGCAAGACCCATGTAAAGCCAAAGAATTTGCATCAGAACTAAAGCCAGAACTCCTAGAAAAAGTACTCAAAGATAATGCAAAATCGGATTTAAAATTTTTAGTGCCTCTTATTATGAAGCAGAAAAACAAGAATCCAAACTGGGAAGAATTGATTTTTGAATACATGTATTTCTTCCGTTCAAATGAGGCAAAAGTTAACCAGCAATCAGCAGAGCACTACATCGAAGCATTCAAAAAGTTTTCTCAAGCCTTTCATGATCAAAAACGAGTACAATTTCTCACTACCTGGCTAAGCTCACAACTTCATCAAAGCGTATTAAGTGAAACGATCCCCTTTGCCTTAGAAGAAGTAGCGAAAATGACCGATTCTATTAGCCAATATGATCGCCAAATATTTTTCCATAAACTCATTCGTTATACCCCTCGCCTCGCTTCTCAATGGTTTACCAAACTCAAAATCAATGACGAAGAACTTGGCTTTGCCTTACTAAAAAATGTTGTTTTCTGGAGAAAAATTTGTCCTAAAAGCGTCGAGCGTCAAAAATTTAACAGTGATGGCAATTGCCATTTTCGACTCTACTGGGATACTGTCAGCGAAAAACGATCTTTTGTATCCGTAAAAGAAGACCTTCCTTTTCTCGAAAATTGGATCGAAAATGAACAGCCTCTACCTTGGCTGAAAGAACTGATCAATTTTCTAAAATCTAAAGACCCTGAAAGACTAAAGAAAATTGGAGAATATTTTTCTTTTTCAGAAGAAGAAAAAAACTTAGCCGAACTTTTTGGTAACCCAAGTAAAAAAAGAGAGCGCAAGCCACGTATCGTTGTCTCTAAAAATCTAAAATACACAAGTCCAGAAGCGGACAGAGCAAAGTACGCAGCGAAATTCCAAGATATCTATAGTCTTCCAAAACAAAAAACTGATATCGACGAAAGTTCTTTACTGTATCTCATTCATGAATTAAAAAATAAACCCCATCTCTTTCCTCTTTTAGAAGAGTTTCTTAAGAATAATATAGAAAATGTCGATGCTGAATTGGCTGAAAATCTAGTAAGTATCTTATTCAGCCAAGGGCAAGCAGCTTTAAATTTATTAGAGTGGAACGAAGATGTTCACCCTGAACTGATCAAGTACCTGAAGTCTGAAGAGAAGATTAAAGCAATCATTTGGGATATTGCTCAGGCATATTGTAAGTATTACCCCAAAGATGAGTTTATGAACTCTTTCATTAAAGCACTCCCTCAAACAGCAAGCTTACAAAGCTGGATTGCAAAAAATATCACTCGTATTTTTATTGCCAACCCACGAGAAACATTCAATTCTCTCAATTTGATTAGTCAAAAGGAACGTAGAAAAGCGTTTATCAAATGTTATAGTCAAATCATCAATAAAATTGCTTTACACGGCTTCTGGAACACACATGATGACACATTAAAGATGCTGACCATTTTCCGTGATGTTGATAACGAATCTACGATGTATATTGAAGATTCTGGTGTAGTAAATAAGCAAAAAGCCTTTCCTTATTTACAGCCTGCAACACAGAGAGTGGCTAAAAAAGGCCCTAAGACGCCACTACAGCTTTGGTTAAATCCTAGCCCTTCAGCTGCAGACCTTCTTACACAAATACAAAAAAATCCCCAACTAAAATGCATTGCTTTTACTTTTAAAGATTTGGCACTTTCTCAACTTGTTTTTGCAGAAAAAGATTACGAAGAAAAACTAGAAAAATGGATCGAAAAATCAAGCTTTTCTTACACAAAAGAACTCTATAATCATTACCAATCTTTCAAATTACCTGATTCTGAAAGAATGATTCCTGGAATATTTCAAGCATATCAAGTTCTTGAAATGCATGATCAAGAAATAGCTAAAATCTTAAGAGATTCTTCTTTAGTTCCAATTATGATAAAGCGTGATCTTTTATCACCTAAATCACCATCATATGCAGTAGCGTTCATGAAGATTCTTTTAAATAAGAATATTACAGAAAAAGCTTCTTGGCTTTACCAAGCTATTTTGAAAAAGCATGATCATTTAAGCTCTAATCAAAAAGCTTTGATTTTCTTTCTCTGCACTTATAAATTGCAGCACCAAAAGGAAACAGCAAAAAATACAAGCGATTTCATTCCTTTTCATTTGGATAAATTGATTTCTCAATTACTAAGCGAATCTTCTGATCTTGCTCATAGTTCAAGTACAGCAGCACATTTTATTAATATGGTTCAAGAGCTAGAAAAGTGGCCTGCCATTCAAGATAAAATAAAAATGCATCCTCAAGATATGCGCTCTAGTGCATGTAGTGGGATGGTTTTAAATACACTATATGAAATCTGTCAAAAGTATGGAAAAGAAGAAAAAGAATGGAAGATAGGCCCTCCATTAACAACTTTAAGCCATACATATAAGTTATGGAAATCGAACTCATCTAAAGAGTTACTTTCTTCTTTTACTTATTCTTACTATAAAGACTATCTCACAAAAGCACTAAATGGCTTTCCAAAATCTATAAGTGATACAGATACAGCATTTGCAAAAACAGTCCCTAGTACTCTTTTACACAGTAGTCCCAATAGCTACAAAAGCTCATCATGGAGAGAGGAACTTACTCAGGATCTTCCTGAAGAACCAACACTTTCTCTCTTAAATAAAGAGCTAGATGGAGTTCTTGACTTAGAACTCATAAGAAAATGGGAATGCAAAGATCGCGTTGTAAGTTTGGAAACGTTTACTGAGGATAAAAATCTTCAGCAACACTACATCCACGATACAAAAGATCCTTATCAAATTCTATTTGGTTTATGCGATAACCATAGGCATCAATCTAGTACAGCCCCAGAAGCTGGTCGATTAGGTTTATTACGACGTATCGCTATAAAAAACGGTATAGAGAAAGATTCCGATCCTTTAGCATTTGCTGATTTATATTTTGCGTGGGATGAAAAACGCCCTGTTCTCTTTTTAGATAACGTACAAGGCGATTTTCTAAACAAGGATTTGACAGGTATTCTCATGCAATATGCTGCTGATTTTGCAAAAAACTTAAAGCTTCCAGTGTTTAGAAAATTTAAAAATTCTGAAAAATATATTAATAAAAAGCTGAACATTAAACCAAAAGTGAATGAAAATACAAAAGAGTTATCTCTTGCTAGTCTTATCATTCAAATCGAATCCTAATTTTTACAGGGAATCTTTTTGAAGTTTTTTCTTGTTAAAAAAAAGCACAACTCTGTAAGTTGTGCTTTTTTAATAAGATAGAGAAAATTATGAACAGGCTTTCTCCTTTCACCCCCTACATTAATGGATCGAATCATTACTGGATCAATAGCAGTCCTCAAAAATCAAAAAACCGAACGACTTACTATTGTACAGAAGATAGCTCGGTCCCTGTTGGTGATTTCCGAAAAATTGATATGAAAACCGCTGGATTTTACCATGCATTAGGACGCTTAGAAATAGCTCAGTCACTGGCTCAGGCTGTTTTTGAAGCAAAGCCTATGTTGAAAAAATACAACGCATCTATTGATAGAGACTTTAGCGCTAGATTTTCTTATATCACATACAGAACCGAGGAAGAGAAAATCGAGGATAGAGGCAAGTATTCAGCTGCACACATTAGTTTTTTATGGGCTGTCCCTTTGCAAGTCAATAATTCTAGCTACTACCTTTGTGGAAATGTCTCAAATCCCTATAACCGCGATAAAAATCTGACTCTTACTGAATTATGCAATGCGACAAACCTTGCCCCAAAAACAATGAACTTAATCGATAACTATGTTGAAAGTAAAGTTCGAGGTCCTTTTTGCAATATGTTGCAGGGCATTATTGATGAGACAAATACGATAGAGAGCGTGGTACACGCCATGTCAAACCTCTATTTTGATAGTATTGAAGAAATAAAAGATCATATTAATACATGTAATTGTAGAGATAAAACAATCCAAATTTTGGATAAAGAAGCTTGTAACAGTTTACCTATGCTAAAGGGAATGAAAGAAGGTATTGAATATTTCTTGGAAAAAGAAAGTATTCAAGTTGCTTAAATCGAGGATAGTATAATGTCTGGAGAACGCCCTTTTCATTTAGCTTTACCTACCCAAGACCTTCAAGGAACAGAGCAATTTTATACAGAAATTTTAGGCTGCTCTACGGGTCGGAGAGATAAAGACTGGATTGATTTCAATTTTTTCGGTCATCAAATCGTTTTTCACGACTGTGGAATCCCCCCTCTTGGACTAGCAAAAAACTTTGTTGATGAAAAAGAAGTACAAATCCCACATTTTGGTGTGATTCTTACATTAGAGCAATGGAAAGCACTTGCACAAGACCTTGAAAATAAAAAGATTCTTTTTATTATCTCCCCCTATATTCGCTTTGAAGGGACCCCTGGTGAACAAGCCACCATGTTTTTTCTAGACCCCAATGGATATGCTCTTGAATTTAAAGCTTTTGCTTCTGATGAAAGTATTTTTCAACCTTTCTCATAAAAAGAAAAAAAACATTTATAAACACAGAGACACAAGAGTATGCAGAGAAATTGTAGCATGCAAATATGTCTCGGTGACTCCAGAATCCAAAGATTAAGAACTTAGATTCGCTGCAGCTTTACGAGCTGCGTTGCGAATCGTTTCTGGCAATGCTGGATGAATATAAATAGTATCGAGCATATCCTTTAATGTTGCTCCCATATGCATATAGGCAATACACATATGAATCATATTACTTGCCTCTTCACCAATAATATGCGCTCCAATAAGTTTCTGGCTGTGTTTCTCGAAGAGCAGTTTTACGAGCCCTTGATCCTGCCGTAAAGCCATCCCCATAGCCGAATCACGATAGCGGTTGATACCAACAATATACTCAATACCTTCTTTCTTGAGCTCCTCTTCTGTTTTTCCTACGCCCGCTAATTGAGGGTTGCTGAATACTGCATGAGGAATCGCTCTATACTCTAAAGGTAAGTCGTTGGGATCAGAAAAGTGTCCGCGAAATAAATATTCTCCTTCAAAGTTTGCTGTGTGACGGAAAAGATAGCGTCCTAAACAATCACCAAAAGCATAAACTCCCGGCACACTCGTTTCTAAGTGATTATCCACAAGTACGTGGCCTTTTTCACTTAAACGAATTCCTGTGTTTTCTAGTCCTAATTGATCAGTATTCGGTCGCACACCAGTGGCCAGTAAAAGCGCATCAGCTTCTAGTTGCGCTTCTTTTCCATCAGATTTTGAATAGCTTACGGTGAACATTTCATTTTCGTAAGAAATGGACTTAGGGCTTGCTCCAAAGTGAACAGGAAAACGTTCAGAAAAATGTTTTTCAAACTCTTTTCGCAAATCTGCGTCACTGCTGCGGACCATACACTCTCGTACTAAGAAATCTACTTTTGTTCCTAAAGCAGCAAAGAAATAACCAAGCTCTACAGCAATGTACCCACCCCCAATCACAATCATTTTCTTAGGTTGTTTGCGTAAACGTAATGCAGAAGTACTTGTGAGGTAAGGAGTATTTTCTAGTCCCTTTATGGAAGGAATTGACTCACGAGCGCCTGTCGCGATGAAAATCTTTTTGGCTGTAATTTGTTCTCCATTGACCTCAATCACCTTATCGCTAATAAAGCGTCCATGATGTGGGTAGAAGTCGAGTTTTGGATGCGCTTCATATCGGGGGGCGATACTCTGTGACTCTTCATCAACTGTCGATATGCACCAATCAATGATGGATTCATAATCGACTTCAAGCTCACCTTCTTTATGAAGCATAAAACGATTTGCTTCTTGAATGATGGTGGCAATATCAGCTGTATGGATTAACATTTTAGAAGGGATGCAACCTCGGTTGAGACAAGTTCCTCCAAGGGGTCCTTCCTCAATGATTGCTACAGAATATCCCAAGTCTGCTGCTGGACGAGCAATTTTTGCTCCTCCTCCCGAACCAATTACAATCGCATCGTACTCTTTCATCATAGAATCGTGGGTTATTTACTCTCACGCCTATGCTAGCTGAAATTTGGGGTTTGGGGCTAGGGACTTATTTCTTTTTGAATTTATTTAACCCTATATCATTTTTGGGATAATCATTGACAGCTTGATTATTCAAATAATTTTGGAGTTCTGTTACATCTTGGTTAGTTATTGGATTATCTTTTGCGTTATTTATCCATTTAGAATCTCTAGCTAGATTACTATCTAAATTCAATTCGTTTTTCATAAGTTCCGCAAAATTTTCAATAGCCTTATTACGTTCATCTGAACCTATATCGCTGTTTTTGATTTGATCAAGTAATACAATAGCATGAGCGTTTTCTGGAGAAATCTTTTGCCCTTGACTACGAGCCCAAACAGCTAAACCTACAGATGTCGCCTTCTCTCCAATTCCTTTTGAGAATATACTGCTCCAGTTTACTCTATTTTCGGTATTGATATCTTTTTTTAAATCTGACAACTCTTTTTCCATTGCATTGTCAGCATATTTTTCGATTTCTTTTGCATTGAGACATAATGTTTTTAAAATATCTCCTGCATTACTTAAATTGATTTTACCTTCTAAATTATTAACAAATCGGCTCGGGTTTCCAAAAATTGATGATTTTTGGCCTTGAGTCTGTTGTTGTTTTTGCTCTTTAAGTCCTGGTAAAATTTCTTTTGCTATATTAGAGTAATATTCTTTAGCTGCATTTTCATCATCTTTAGGAGCATTTTCTTGAATATTACTTAAATCTGTACAGAAATCTTTTATTAGTATTTTATTTCCTTCAAAAAGAAGAGCAATTTGCCCACAAGCTAATTTTGTTTTTTGTTTTTCTCCTATTGATGAATCCGATAACAAGTTCAAGCCGTATACATTTTTTAACTCTACCACCTTAGATTCTTTTAATTTTTTTATATCTTCTATATTAGAAGAGGAGTTGATTTTTAACTCTTTGCAAAATTTTATCATTTGATCATGAAAACGTACTTTTGAATATGTATGACTTATACTTCCTTGTCCATACATATTATTTAAATTAGTCTGATATGAACCTTTTTTAACTTTCTCTTCACTAGGTAGTATTCTTTTAAACTCTTTTATTTTTAATTCTTGAATCTTTACAGTTTCATCTAGAGAATCATTTATTTTATTTAATTTTTCCACATCAACAGGTTCATTTTTTTCCAGAACTTGAACTAACTATTACCCCCTTTTTAATAGCTAAATCAATTACTTCTAATTGTTTTTTTAAATCTGGACCTTTTGTTTTATTATTTGAAATTATTCCAATAGCTACATCTAATTTATTTGAGGATGGCGGCGGATCTACTAAATCATCAACTTTTTTTAAGATTTGTTTAACATACAAACCAAGTGTTTTTTTAATCTGAGAAAAATCAAAAGATTCACTTTCTTTTGCAGCTTTGATGGGTTTACTTGATTCATCTATTGGATTTCCTGAAAGATGACTCACATAATTTGAAGCTATATTTGTTATTTTATTTTCTGTTTGCAGATTTTCTACTTCTGACTGATTACTGACTTCTAATTCTTCTTTTATTTCTGCATTAGGTATAATAGAATCATCAAATCCACCAGGTTGACTAACCATAACAAAACACCTTTAATTATATAAACAATAATTAATTATAACATTTAATTATTTAATATAAAAAAAACCACAAACCGTCTCTCTTCTAGATATTTGACCCGAAATCCTCCTGCGCATAGAATGGGCGGTATGTACCCGATCGTTAAGAAATTGCAATCCAGCACACTATGGAAAAACTCTAATTTACTGATCTTCTGGCACCTAGTGCAACGCGTCCTCGCGTCTCTAGGAGCTTATGTTTATCTACTCTCTGAAGTGACTCGGATAATCATACGCCGTCCACCTCCTTGGACTTTGGTGCGAGATCAAATGTATAATATTGGTGTCTTATCACTTCCCATCATCGCATTCACAGGTTTTTCCACAGGTCTCGTACTCGCCGCGCAATCCTTTTTCCAACTAAGCGACAAGGGTTTAGAAAGCGCTACAGGTTTGATGGTTGCCAAGGCAATGACTGTGGAACTTGGCCCTGTTCTCACCGCTTTTATGATTACAGGACGCGTTGGAGCTGCTATGTGCGCAGAATTAGGCACTATGCGGGTGACAGAACAAATTGATGCCCTTAAATCTATGGCTGTTAACCCTATACGATACCTTTTAGCCCCCCGATTTATCGCTGGGTTTATTATGGTCCCGTTTCTGACCTTATTTAGCTGTCTTATGGGAATTTGGGGAGCTTATCTTTTATCTGTTCGTTATTTTCATATGGACCCCAATACTTTTTTAGACCCTTTACCTTTGAACATCACAACATTTGATATTTTCAGCGGTTTCACAAAATCAGCTTTGTTTGGGATTATCGTTACCTCAATCGCTTGTTATAAGGGATTTGGAACAAGCGGTGGAGCTAGTGGTGTAGGGCGCGCTACAACGAGTAGTGTTGTAGCATCTTACGCAACCATTTTAGGATCAAACTTTTTACTTACTCTCTTTATGAATTCTTTTTACTCTTTATTTCAACGGTGGGTCGCTACATGGCTATGATTGAAGTAAAGAACTTAAAGAAAAGTTTCGGAAGCTTTCAAGTTCTAAATGGCCTCACTCTCAGTGTAAAAAAAGCTGAAACTGTTGTGATTTTAGGACGCTCAGGCTGTGGAAAAAGTGTTCTTCTTAAGCATATTATCGGAATTCTTCGACCTGATGCTGGGGAAGTTTGGGTCAATGGCGAGAAAGTGAGCCATATGAAAGAAAAGCAACTCTACCAAGCAGTCCGCAATATGGGGATGCTTTTCCAGGGCGCCGCTCTATTTGATTCCATGACAGTAGAAGAAAACACAGCCTTTTACCTGAACCAACATGGTCACCCTGAAACAGGCAAACCACTACCTAAAAGTGAAATACGTGACCGTGTAGCGGAATCACTGGCTATGGTAGGTCTCGAAAATACACAAAAAAAAATGCCTTCTGACCTCTCTGGTGGAATGCGTAAACGAGCTGGGCTGGCTCGTTTAATCGTGTACCGCCCTACTATTTTACTTTATGACGAGCCTACCACAGGTCTTGATCCCGTAACAGCCATGCAAATCAACCAATTAATCCGAAAAACCCAAGAAGAATTAGGGGCCACAAGTATTGTGGTGACCCATGATATTTGCTCAGCACTTACCGTAAGTGATCGCTTAGCCTTACATGCTGATGGGCATATACGCCATATCGCAGAAAAGGAAGAGTTCGTACAGTCGGATGATCCACTGATTCGCGATTTTTTCGATCAAGCACAACCCGCAAAATAACGACTTTGGTATAGGATAGACTGAGTAATAAGGCAGCTAAATATGAGTAATCAGACAAAAAATACAATGATCGGGGCTTTTGTTATTTTAGCAGGAGTTCTGATGATCTGGGTATTTACGTTTCTTAATCCTAATATTGGTGATTCAGGCAGACAACTTCGCGTCTGTTTTACTGACCTTGACAAGGTCAATATTGGTACACGAGTGCACTTAGCAGGCCGCCCTGTGGGAGAGGTTGTAGCCATCCGCAATATTCAAAACGCACGCCAACAACCCACCGATAGCTTTGGTCAGGTTTTCTACTACGAAGTCACTATTTCTATCGACTCCCGCGTGCTTATTTATACAAGTGATGAAATCAGTATTCATACAGCTGGAATTTTAGGTGAACGAACCATTGCTATTACTCCTCGCGCTCCACTAGAAGGTGAAAAAGCAGACCTCATCAACGAAAATAAAGTGCTATTTGCAACTTCTGCCGGATCTGTTACAGAAACTTTAGGTAGTTTTGCAAATATTGTGCGAAAAGCTGAATCAACTTTCGATGTACTCAATCGCCTTATTGACTCCAGCCGTGATGATATTGAATCAACATTAAAATCATTGAATCTTGCGATCAATCAAATCCGCCTGAGCGCTATCCGAGCAAATGATCTTGATTTAGTTGGTGCAGTAACAAATGCGGCACATAGCTTTCAAAATACCATGAAAGAAATACAAGAAGCGAAAGTTCCTGAACATTTTGGTAAAGTTTTGGAGAATGTTGACAAAATCACTACAGGCTTAGCTGATGAGAAAAAGTGGGAAAATATTCTTACGAGCGCAGATGATTTCATGGAAGAAATCAAAGATTTAGGCCCGGATTTCGGAAACGCTCTCAAAAGCTTCAGTTCAACGATGGCTCAATTTGGCAATACAGCTAAAAACCTCGAACAAATTACATCAATAGTCGCTAATGGTGAAGGTACAGCCGGTAAACTTTTGAGTTCTGACGGCTTATATTTACAAGTGACTGCGTTTATGGACCGTTTGAACCTAGCTGTTCGTGATATCAATACGTATGGTTTAACTTTCCAAAACAACAAACATTGGAAACGTTCTAGAGGAAAACTTAATCGTAGGTTGAAAGATTTAGAAGAACCAGCTGAATTTCGTCGCTATTTTGACGAGGAAATGGGAGAAATTACCGCTTCCCTTTCCCGAGTTAGCGTGTTATTAGATGAAATGGATGAGAGTGCTGAAAACCAAGCAGCTGATAAAGAGCGTTTCGTAAAAATATTTGCTGAACTGCTTCGCCGCTTAGATACGATGCAAAATACTCTTAAGCTCTATAACCAAGAACTCGTTCACTCACCTACTCCACTTGAATAGGAGAAAACTATGGAACCGGTCCCTTACTCTCACATCAATAAAGGAACTTTGTTGATTGCTACCCCTGATATTGACGCTGGAATCTTTTTTCGAGCGGTTATCTTGGTTTGTGAGCACACTCCAAATGGCTCTTTTGGTATCGTTTTAAATAAACCATTAGAACTAGATTTACCTGAAGATATTATTGATTTGAGTAATTTGGCTAATCCTAACGTACAAATCCGTGCTGGTGGTCCGGTTCAAACGAACCAAATGATGCTTTTGCATAATTCCCCTGACATCCCTCAACAGACTTTGGAGATTTGTCCGGGTGTCAATCTTGGTGGAGATTTGCAGTTTCTTCAGCAAATCATTAGTGACGAAAAAGGCCCTTTGGTTCATTTATGTTTTGGATATACAGGCTGGGGAGCAGGACAACTAGAGCGCGAGTTTTTAGATGGTCAGTGGCTTTTACACCCCGCCAATGCGGAGTATATTTTCCATACAGATACAGATCTCATGTGGCAGAATCTTTTACGTGAGATGGGTGGAAAGTATGCGACTCTATCGATGATTCCAGAGGATTTATCACTTAATTAGATAGTCTCTGTTTATTTTACCACTGAGACACAGAGAGCACTGAGATCTGTTTTAAGCTTTGGTGGAAACACGGATTGCGTAGCCATTTCCTTCTGTGAGCTCGGTGTCTCTGTGATGAATTAGATACAGGTATGTTTTACCACTGAGGCACAGAGAACACTGAGATCTGTTCTTTAAATTTAAAATATTTTCCACTTAACCTGTCTAATATTATTTATTTTTGAACCGGAAATTTGTTATAAATTTTCAATTACAAATGAGGTTCAAATGTTCGAAATGAAAGTAAAAACTCAAAAAGATTCCCTTACCGAACAGATTATTGGGGCCGCCATACAGGTTCACACAGAATTAGGCCCAGGACTTTTAGAATCAATATATGAAGCATGCCTTTTTCATGAACTTTCCATACAAGGACTAAAAGTTGAGCGCCAAAAGTCTGTACCTATCACTTACAAGGGCATCAAATTAGGTGTAGGATATCGCTTAGATCTTTTTGTTGAAGATAAAGTGATTATAGAAATTAAATCAGTAGCTGGACTACTACCCATCCATGAAGCTCAATTGATTTCTTATTTAAAGCAGATGGGCGGAGGAAAAGGTTTATTAATTAATTTTAATGTGTCTCTCCTAAAAAACGGCTTGAGACGCTTTATTCTTTAAAATTTCTCATTTTCCTCTGTGAACTCCGTGCCTCTGTGGTGAGATGTTTTACCACTGAGGCACTGAGAGCACTGAGATCTCTTCTTTAAGCTTTAATGGAAGCGCGGATTGCGTAGCCATTGGAGAATTTCTCATTTTCCTCTGTGAACTCCGTGTCTCCGTGGTAAGATGTTTTACCACTGAGGCACTGAGAGCACTGAGACCTGTGAACTCAGCATCTCTGTAGTGAATTTAACCCCAATACAGAAACAAAAAAAAAGACACCCAAAGGTGTCTTTTTCTTCGCATAAACTCTGATAAAACAGAAATTAACGCTTAGAGAACTGGAAGCTCTTACGAGCACCTTTCTGACCGTACTTCTTACGCTCACGCTTACGCGGATCACGCTTCAAGTATCCTAGGCCTTTTAGAGAACCACGACGCTCTTCTTCTTCTTTCACAAGAGCACGAGCAATACCAAGGCGAGCTGCCTCAGCTTGACCTTCTAGTCCACCACCCTTAACGCGGATGATGATGTCATATTTGCCTTCACGCTCTAGGTGAGTGATTGGAGCCATTACAGTTGTTCTCTGTAGCTCAACCGGCCAGTACTGTTTCATTTCGCGGCCATTTACGTTGACTTTACCTGTGCCAGGACGCAAACGAACTGATGCGACTGCTGTCTTACGACGACCTTTTGCTAATGTTTCTTCCATAATTCGTAAACTACCTTATTACTTTGAATTCACTGCAATCGGTTGCTGCGCTTCCATTCCATGCTCAGGACCAGCAAACACACGAAGACGCTTCATTTGACGACGTCCTAAACGTGTGCGAGGAACCATTCCCTTCACAGCATGTTCGATAATTCGATTTGGCTTACGCTCCAACATATCCTGGTAAGTCATCTCACGAAGACCACTCTGGAATCCGGTGTAGTGACGGTACATTTTTTGCACCGACTTATTTCCTGTTACGCGAACTTTTTCACAGTTAGTCACAATCACACCATCACCACAATCAGTATGCGGCGTATAAGATGGATCATGCTTTCCGCGTAAAATTTTAGCTATTTCAGAAGCAAGACGGCCTAGAGTCAAACCAGTAGCATCAATATGAAACCACTTGCGCTCTACGTCTTCTTTTCTTTTCATAAAAGTCTTATTGGACTTCGCTTGCGTCATGTCTTTACTAAATCCTGTAAACGATTCCACCTACTAACAATAAGGCACTATCTTATCGAAGATAAGCATTTTCGCCAAGTAGTTTGATAATGAACGTTAGTTAGAAGCTCTCTTGCAGGAAAGCAAAAAGCATTCTACAATCGAGGGCTTACATCATACAAGAATTGATGTTTTACGGAAACATACAAGAAAAATTTTACTGCACGGGATCACTTTATGGATCAAAAACCAAAAACTTTCTTTCTGCGAACCTATGGTTGCCAGATGAATGAACTGGACTCAGAAATCATGGTGGGAAAACTCATGCAAAGAGGGCTCACTAGGACAGATGATGAAAACAATGCGGATATGCTGATCTATAATACGTGCTCGATCCGCGATCTAGCCGAACGAAAGGTCATGGGAAAATTAGGTCAGCTCGGCAATTCAAAACGCCGAGATGCCATCATTGGAGTGACGGGGTGCATGGCCAATGCAAAAAAAGATACGATCTTTCGCAAATTCCCCTACGTAGATTTCGTTCTAGGTACCAACAATATCCACGAATTTGATGAGGTATTGGATACCATCCTCGAAGAGGAAGGACAAGTCATTCGCACAACTCCACAATTCTACCAAGAATTAGACTACACTGAGGCTTATCGAGACGACAAGGTAAAAGCTCACGTTTCAATCATCCGCGGTTGCGATAAATTTTGTACCTATTGCGTGGTTCCTTATACAAGAGGACAAGAAGTTTCTCGTGATCCTGATGATATCGTTGAAGAAATCCGCCGTTTAGCAGATCAAGGCTACAAGGAAGTCACTCTCCTAGGACAAAACGTCAACTCTTACGGGAAAGATAAAAAAGAAAACGATTGTCTCTTCCATGATCTACTCTATCGCATCGATGCCATCCCAGGAATCGAAAGACAGCGCTTCATGACAAGCCACCCAGTAGATATCACTCGTGAGTTAATGGAAGCTGTAAGAGATCTTCCTTCTGCATGTGAGTTTATCCACTTCCCTCTACAAGCTGGTTCACCTCGCGTTCTTCGCAAGATGCACCGCATCTACACAGTAGAGCAGTACATGGAAAAAGTGGCCATGCTCAAAGAAATTGTACCAAATGTTTCTTTGGGTACGGATATCATCGTAGGATTTCCTACGGAAACAGAAGAAGAATTCCAAATGACTTACGACCGAATGAAAGAAATCGAGTTTTCTGTCGGTTTCTTATTCGCCTATAGCCCAAGAAAAGGTACGCCTGCTATGCGTTGGCGTGACGATGTGCCTGAAGAGGTGAAATCTGAACGCTTACATCGCTTAATGGAACTACAAGAGGGCATCTACGCAAAGCAAAGAACTGCACTCATTGACTCCACTATGGAAGTACTTGTAGAACGCAAAAGTCAAAAAGACCCGCAATTTCTACAAGGACGCACTCGATGCTGGAAAAATGTACTCTTCACAGGTGATGAATCTCTAATCGGAACTTTACAACCTATTAAGATTCGCAGCTACCGCCACCAAACACTCATCGGCGAACGCAAAATATCTGAACAAGAAGTCGCTTAATTCCATATACAAAAGAACACAACGATACAATTGTTGTGTTCTTTTTCTATTAAAACCAAAACAAACCACATTTAAACAATCTTAAATAAGCGCATTAGAAAATAGTAAATAAGACAGTAATTAAATTATTAATTATAATTATTAATAATACTCTGTGTTAATTTATGGTTTATCTATGTCAGCTCCTATTGAAAGAAGCGAGAATTCAGGAAACAACAGTATACAAGACCTTGAAGGTCTATCTTTTACAAGTGATTCTCATATTTCTTCTCCTATTGAGTCTTCAGAAGAAATGCCAATATCTCCTGGTGAAGTTCCCACTTCTCCAATTCCTACCTGGAGTGGAGATATTCCTGAAATTGAAGTATCTTTTCCTGAGAATGAGAGCCCATCGAGCGACCTTCCTTTTACAAGTACTAACCCTGTTTCTGGAAGAGGTTTAGCTGCAGCGCTAGGAAACACAGACCATGATTCTAGCAACGATGATGACATTGGTATTGAAGTAGGCTTTACAGAAGATCCTCCCCTTCCTTCAAATGTCGAAGAGAGTGAACATATAGAAGAAGATAGGGAAGTTTCTAGCTCTGATGATGAGGGATTAAATATAGATCTCAGAGAGGCAGAAGATATAAAAAAAGAGCTTTTAACTGTTGACTCAAAAAGACTTATGAAAGCAGATACTGTAAAGTGGCTTGATCGCTTACTGACTCTTTTATTAGGCGGTCTTTTTATGCTTGGTTTAGCAGCTTTATCTGCTGCCTTTTTTCCTCTTATGGGTCCGTTTTCCCTTATGATCATTCCCATAGGAGCTATGTTTGGAGTTGCTATGATGGTTGTTTTGAAAAAACAACAAGGAGTATTTGACGGAACAAACCCTAATAAAGACCCTGATAAATGGTGTGTTAACAAGCTACACAAGGACCTAAAAGAAGATAGCAATAGAGAGGCTATCGATAAAAATTTTAAAGCCGCATTTAACAGGTACTTAGACACTCCGGAAGGGAGTAAATTTGCGTCTTTGAGACCTCATATGGATGTGATCTGTCACGGCTTAATGGAAGCCATCGCAGAAAATGGAGATATGGCTGTTTTTCAGACTCTTGATCGAGAGCTTTCAGCGAGTATGATACATGCAATCTCAAGGGCCACAAGCGGAGAAGAAGCAATATGTAGTCTAGAAGATGTTCTTCGAGATATTTCCAAACAACAAGTGAGTTCTATGGAAGAACAAAGATTAGAAATGATGAAAAGTCGTTCTACAGACCCTGAAAAAGCAGAAAACGAAAGAAAAAAAATTACAAAATTTAAAAACGAGATCAAGACTCTTCAAAGTGAGATAACTCCTTTAAAAAAACAACTTAAAGAATTCGAATTTACCTTAAAAGCAAAAGAAAAAGCTGGAGTGGCTGCTGACGATGAAACCGAAATTCTTCAAACAAGTATTCAAAATATAAAAAACACCATCCACACAAAAGAAGAAGAAATTGAATTAAAAGAGGATCTTCTTGACCAAGCTCAAGCACAATTACACAGAGTCGCAGGAGGTGGGGAAGAAAGAAAGGCTGAAATCTTATCAGAAATTGAAAATTTAGAAAAACAAGCTAATAAAGAGGCAGAAGCCCCTGCAAAAATACAAAGTCAAGTCAGTAAGCTTTACAAAAAGATCGGTAAAATAGAAAAGACTATGCACTATAAACAAAAAGTGATTGAACTTAGGAAGGCTCAAGAAGCTGCAGGCGATAAAAACCCTCAAGCAATGATGGCTGTCATGCAAGCTAAAGCTGAACTAGATAAGCTTATTGCAGAACCTAAAGCAAAACTTACAGAAATTTTAGGAAAAATTGAAGAAGATAACGGCGTACCCGAAGCAGATAGAAAATCTAAAAACCCGCTTACAAAAGAAGCGCAAAACATCATCAATACTCATCCCAGTTTAAAGGCACTTAAAAAAACTCAAGATAGACTTGTTCAAGCTGAACAACGACTTGCTGAAGTTTCAACGATCAAAGAAAGCATACGTAGAAGAGATAAGTTAAAAGAAAAAACACAAAACTTACAGAAAGAGCTTCCTCCTCAAACCACGAGTGTTCACTACCAAAAAATTATAAATCGTATCAATACAACAAGCAAACAACTAGATGCTGTGAGAGAAAAAACTCCTATGGATAGAGAGATCATAGCTCAATTTGCAGGAAATCAATTCAAAAAACAAAATCCAGATGGCAGTATTAGTGCTGCTTATTTAGACCCCATGCCAAACCGTAGCTCACAAGGATGGGGCCGAGGTGGATACACAACACTTACCCCCCCTCCTTTGGTCGATCTTCTAAAAGCAGCCAAACCCTACATGGAACAGCAAGTTGATGTAGAAGAGCTACCAGACAGCAATGAAAATATTCAATTGAATGAAGTTCCTGAACCAACACCCTCCCCCATTCACCTTATTCGAAGCGCTTCAAGCAATGCTCTTCACTTATCTTCCGTTAACGCAGCAGATAATATGCTTTTAGATGAATCTTGATTCAGAAAAACTTAAAATTAAAAATTTTAAGTTGACAAAATACCCTTATTTTGGAGAAAAGGTGCGGTATCCGACTGTACGAACAAGTCATATAGAAAGCGTAAAGCTCCTTTTTGCGGTTGCTTATATATCGTAAAACAGTGTAAAAAGGTTGGCCTAAGGCACTCAAGATTCTAGTTTTAAGAACAAAAAGATAGATAAACTGTCTTGAAGTAAAGCGAAATAAAGGGAAAAAAATGACGGCAAGAAGAGACCGACTTAAAAGTGATCGTTTGAGGAAATTAGAGACAGAACTGCAGGACCTCGAGCAGTGGTTGAAGTTGGGATTAGTGCCGAAAAAAGACATAGAAAAGCATAAAGACGAAATTCGACAAGTCAAAGAAAAAGTTGAAGAAGAAGTTGAACGTCTACGCTTTTTGAAGGAAAACGGCGAAGCTGAAGAGTATGTAGCTCCTAAACGCGGACAAACTCGCACAGCATATGATCTACCAACTGTCGGCCACGATATGGATATGGGCGGTGGAAGCAGTGCAAACGGAGCTCCCACAGATGCAGGTGGTCTCACTGATCTTAGCGTGGTAATGGATACTGAAGCTGTAGACTTCGATACAATGGGGTCAAGTGACCGTCCAGATGAAGAAACAGCTGTAGAAGAAGATGACGACGATCCGTTCAGCGATCGTAACAGATGGCGTCGTAGACTCCGCGACAATTTTGGTGATGATGACGAGTGGTGAGAATTGTAAGAGAAAGATGGACGTGAGCCTATACATTCACGTCCCTTTCTGCTCAAAAAAATGCCATTATTGTCACTTTTACGTTATTCCACAAAATTCTTCACATCACGATCTCTACTTTCACTCGCTAAAGCTTGAGTGGGAAAGAATAGAAGAACGTTTAAATGGCCATAAAATCTCTTCTATCTACTTTGGGGGTGGGACACCTAGCCTCTTACCTTTAAACCAGCTTGAACAAATTCTCAGTTGGTGCAAGGCTTCTACTGCATGGCCAGAAAAAACTTTTGAAATTACTTTAGAAGCCAACCCTGAAGATCTTACAAAAGAGAAATTGGAAGCGTACCAAAACCTTGGTATCAATCGTTTGAGTATGGGGGTCCAATGCCTAGACGATGCTTTACTAGAGACCTTAGGAAGGCAGCACGATTCAAAAAAAGCTATTGATGCCGTATACCTCGCTAGAGAAGAAGGTTTTGAAAATATTTCCATCGATTTAATGTATGACCTACCAGGGCAAAGCCTTCAATCATGGAAACACAGCATTGATCAAGCCTGTTTACTCCCTATCAAGCATCTTTCACTCTATAATTTAACGATTGAACCTCATACGGCTTTTTATAAAAAGCGTGTAGAGCTGCAAGCTAAGCGTCCTTCTGACCAAGATAGTTTGCAAATGTTGGAGTACGCAGTAGAGAAGTTGGGTGAAGCAGAACTCCATCGCTATGAGATTTCAGCTTTTGCTCGAGAGGGCTATATTTCTCAGCATAATAGCGGCTACTGGACTGGTCGCCCCTTCCTCGGGCTTGGTCCTTCAGCTTTTAGTTACTGGGAAAAAAAACGCTATCGTAACGTCGCCAAATTACATGCTTATGCTCGCCATTTAGAAAACGAAGAGAGTCCAATAGACTTTTCTGAAGAATTAGAAGAAGAAGCTAGCCTAAGAGAATTACTAGCTATCCACCTTCGCCTTCTTGAGGGAGTAGATCTGCCTGCCTTTGAAAAAAGATGGGGGAACCTACCCCTAACTATAAAGCAAGACATTGAGCGTCTACTTAAAGAAGCTTATATGAAGCAATCTGAAGAAAAACTACAACTGAGCGAACAAGGTCTTTTGTATTATGATCACGTCGCCTCTGAACTCATCTAATTTTTTTGTGATCTTTCCCTTTCTCAATTGCGCGAGAAAAAAGAGATTTCCTATGATGTTGTCCAACGCCATCTCAAGACCATGAATTTTTACATGGTAAAATGAGACGATAATAGATATAGATAGTCTGAATTCACCTAGCCTCTCAGGATAACAATGAAGTGTTCAAAATATGTCTTAGCCAGTCTTTTTACCTCTCTTCTTTTACATAGTTCAGAAACGGTTGAAACGACCGCTTCCCCCGCAACAGCTTCGCAAGAAGAACAAACAGTTTCTTTTCCAGAAGATACGCCAGCCCCTGTTCAAGCCATAAAAAATGCAGACCTTTCTTCTGTACTGAAACCATCAGAAGAAAAAGAGCGTGAAGAACGTTTATCGGTTGCAGTGCAGCGCAGCTTGGACCTCATGCAATTAGAAGAAAGCCCCCTTGCTCCTTTTATGGAACAAGCGATTCGTCTACGTTTGAGCCAGCCTTTAAACAGACAATCTGTCGTTGAAATTGCTTTTCTAAATAACCCTGTACTTCAAAGGTTTTTAGATTCTTATAAAGTATCTATGGAAGATCTTCGAGCTATTGGCTTCATCGACCACCCTACATTACAAACCTTATTCTGCCCTTCTACTTCAGCAGATGTTACTTACCATAGTAAGACAGCTCGCTTTATGCGTATTCTTAAAGACACTCCAGGGAAGCCCAAGCATTTAGAGCAAGAGGCTGTATTTACAAGCCTTTACCATACCTTAGCTAATTTATGGATGCAGGTACAAAAAGCTTACAACCACTGCTTGCTAAGCGAAGCTCGCTTGCATAACGGAATTGAAATCGAGCGTGTGGTGAATGATTACTTACAAAACCGTTTAGGTCGATCGAATTTTGGCTTTTCTAATTCCAAAGTGACACAAGCAGCTCGTCACAATCTAGATCTTTGGGAACTAGAAATTGAGCGCCTAGAAACCCATGCTCGCTTAGCAAAACGTGATTTATGCCGCCTTATTGGTGTTGAAGATTTATGGGAAGATGTCAGCATCGGATCCGAGCTAGAGCACCCAAATTTACTGATTGAAAATATGGAGCCTTATCTCCGCACAGCAATGGATAACAGAATGGACCTCCATTTGCTACGCCTTCGTTTAGAGCAAACAAAAGCGTTAGTAGCAAAGCATGAAGAGCGTGTGCAGCACCTTGGGCAGGACCTTCTTCTTCTTGCGGATAACGATCCATCAGAAAAAGAAAATCTACAAAAACACATTGAGTTCAAAAACCAGCTAATCAAACGCTTGGAGCAACTCAGCAAAAAACTTGAACTCTCTTTAGAGCATAAAGAGCATGATTTAAAAAGAGAGTTAGAGCTTGCTGTAGAAAATATCATGCTATTTCAAGAGCAGTATACAGCTTACAAGGATAGAGTAATACCAGCTCAAAAAAGTGTACTGAATGACGTAGCCAATCGGAGCAAAGCAAACCTACACCCTGGCCGTAGCTTTTTAGCTGAAGCGTGGACGCTTATCTACCACATTCGCAACCAAGCGCTGAGTACAACGAAAGATTGCCTAGATTCCATTACCGATCTAGAACACGCTATCGGATCACCGCTTACTTTCGAATGGGAAAGCTGCGAAATTGATAATATTTAAAAAATACGTACAAATTCACCACCGAGAGGGAGAGAGGGATCTTCAACTTGTTTCCTCTCGGTGACCTCACTGCCTCTGTGTTTGATTGAAACTTAACCACAGAGACACTGAGATCACAGAGAAAGATAAAAAAAAATTTCAAATTCCAACCCAAAAAACCTAATTTTTTACAGGTTTCTGTAAACGTTTCAATGGTATAAAATTTTCTTGGCGCCGTAGCTTCTTTGCCTCGCCGCGTTTAAATAATATGCTACTGCCTCTGTGGTTAAATTTAAATAAACCACAGAGACACTGAGATCACAGAGAAGGCTGAAAAAAACCTTCAAACTTCAATTCAAAAATCAGTTCTTTGCATACACAAGGAAAACAGCAGGCCGTTTTTCAAGTTGAGGACGTGGGGCTTTACGCCACATTTCCACAGGTAAACATTGCACCCACTCACTTTCCCCTGTTAAATCACAAGCGATCGCCAAAAGAGTCTTAGGATTGAGCGTTTCTAGACATGCATCAAAAGCATGCATATTGCGATAAGGCGCCTCAAAAAACACTTGGGTTCCACGATCACGTATTGCCCTTTGTTCCATATTACGCAGAAACTCTGTTCTCTTTCCCGCATCTCGTGGCATGTATCCGTGACTAGCAAAAGCTTGAGCTGGTAAACCTGATAAAACCAAAGCCATCACTAAAGAAGAAGGACCTGGAATTGCTTTTACTCGGAGACCTTTCAAACGTGCTCGGTAAACAAGATTAGAACCTGGATCAGCTAAGCAAGGTACTCCTGCATCACTTACAAGCCCCCAGCATTCACCAGCTTCCACAGGCTCTAGTAACCAATCTACATCCTTTGCTTGACTGTGCTCATTCAATAGAGCTACTGGAATTAGGTGAGGAGCTTTTTTTAGTTTGAAACGTTTAAGAAAACGCCGCGCGCCTCCCTCACTTTCAGCAATCAAACCATCAATACGCTCCATTGCATCATTTAAAGCGAGAGGTAAATGAACTTGTGGGTCAAGGTCCTGACTCAGCAAATTAGGCAGAAGAAGCAACTCTCCTAGTTTATCATCCATGATCTATTCCTTTGATCTATAAGATTTAACGCGAAACCTTCGCGATAAGAAGGGGCAACAAGGTATCCGCTGTCCCTACACTGTTTTTAAATTTTAATTCAACTTCCATACTGGTAATCAATGCTCGATGGAAACGCTTCAAGCCATACGCCTGTGCCAGATTACAACGCATATCGAGCAATTTACCTTTTAAATAAGGGAATTCTTTCATCACATCCAAACCACTTCCTCCTTGATTCAGAATGGAACATATGCGGAAGTTTGTTTGTAATTGAGAACGAATCTGAGCAATTAATGCAGGTAAAGCTACACCATCTGTAAGCATTGATGAAGCAACCGACAAAGCCTTTCCTCCTTGCCCTCTTAAAATTGCATCTCCTAACTCCCATATTGTTTCTTCATGCACTTGAGCACAAACTGCATCAATGTCACTATCATAAATTTCTACTGCATCTCCGACATAACAAAAAAGCTTTTCTAA
Source organism: Waddliaceae bacterium (assembly GCA_002709385.1). Taxonomy (GTDB): domain Bacteria; phylum Chlamydiota; class Chlamydiia; order Chlamydiales. Next base: position 32,499 of record PAQS01000028.1, on the reverse strand, counting down.
CTCTTGCTGTAAATGCTCTTTAGCTCGCCCACACTGCTGTTGTAAGCGTTGTGCTGAAGCAACAGAAATACGCTTTCCTTCTTTTTTACACTGCTCCTGCAACCACTGATTGAGCATACGCTCTTTTTCCCAAGGCTTTGGCTCTGCTAAATACAGTATCGTTCCAATTGACTCTGCTGCCTTTGCAAGGGCGAATTTTGCTGCTGCTTGAGTTCCTGACAAGAGTAAAATCAATTGTTGATTTGGTGATTTGAAGTAAAGCTCAAGACATTTACGTACAGAACTTTTCAAATTCTCTGCTTGAGTGATGTGCACGGCAAAATTTGGATAGAAAAAAGGTATCGTATCCAGTTCCGCCTGTAACTCGTCTGCTCGCAGCTTATCAGCAGAAAATGTCGTAATATCCCCTTCCACCTTTTGCAGAATCTTTTGAGCAGCTTGTTTTTGGTCAAATTCTTCTTTAGCAAAAATCCAAAATACTCCAGGAGATAAGCCTTCTTTTTTTAACTGCCCTTCTAAAGCTACAATATTTTCTAGTCTCACTCGGTATCTCCTGAAAAACCAACCGCATTCCATAAAGCGTAGTAGCTTCTCAAAAGATCAAAGCTTGCTTGGTTGAGAGTTTGCCGCGCTTCTGTAAGAGATTGAAGAGCATCACGGTACTCAAGGGGTGTGATTACTCCTATACTACGACGGTTTCTTGCCTGTTCAATAGCTTCTTCTGCAAGATATACGCTCTGATCTGCTGAAAAATACCGTAATAAAGCTTCTTCTAACTGGAAAAAACGATCATAAACATCTGCTTCAGTCGCTTGCTGGCTTTTCTTTAAATTAATTTTTGATTCTTCTACAGCCGACTTCAGCTCGCAAACTCCGTATTCTCTCTCCCAACTATCAAACAAGGTCCAAGAAAGGGAAACTCCCGCTTCTCCAAAGGACTTAGGAGCTCCTTGGTCATTATTTGTCCAAGCTCCATAAACCCCCACATCAGGAGTATACGCTCCATACTTTTGTTTTAGTGCTCGTTCAGCTCGGCTTACTTGTACAAGACTTGATTGAATAAAAGGTTGGTGCTTACGGGCAAAATCTTCCCAATAATCCATTTCATCAGCGCTAAATAGAGTTCTCTGCTGAGCAATTAGCACCGCATCCTCACCACTTACAATCTTTTCAACACCATCTTCCTGCTCTTCTCGAAAGCGACGAACCCCTAAAGTCTCTAATTTCTCTGTCAAAAAAGGTACCGTAATTAAAGAAATATCTGATTCAACAAGACGTAAATGCTCAAACATCTCTGCATCTTCACCAAGAAGATTCAATAAACGGTTTTTTGCTTCGTTTAATTCTCTATTTGCTCGGTAGAATTCAAATAAAGCATTTGCAACAGCTACTTGACTACGACGTACATCAAAAAGAGTTGCCTCACCTAACTCCTGCTTGCGTAATTCCTGATCAGATGCTTCAACCAATAAATCAATATTTTGTTGCTGTACCTCTACTTGACCTTGAGCTAATAACACAGAAAAATATGTGGTACGCACATCAAACAAAACGGTGTTTTCTAAAGCTACAAGATCCCAAAAAAGAAGTTGAGCATCTAGTTCACTCAATTTTGCCCCATGATAAACCGATGAAGAAAAAAGAACCTGGTCCAAGCGAACACTACTACCAAGAGAACCCTCATAACCAATAGCTCCTCCTTTATCCGTTTCTTTAGCAAATGCCGAAAAACTGATCGTTGGAAAATAGCGAGCTCTAGCTTGTTTGTAACGCAAGCCTCCTTGTTCAGCTGACTGCCTTAAAGCCTGTAAAGATTTATTATAATCTAAAGCTAACTCTTCTGCTTTCTTTAGAGATAAAACTTCATTAGAATCTAGATGACTCGCTTCAGATACAAAAGGCGATGAAATAGAGAGTAAAGAACAACAGATAATGTAGCGAAATAAATTCATAAATTCTCCAGAAAAACCGTTTACGGTATCATTTATGCGTAGCATTGAAAGTAGTATACACTAGATCTCTGATGATATCTTGTAAAAACCCAAAAATCAAAAAAAAACTACCTAAAAGTACTATTCTTTTCCCTGTTCATCTACTTAGTTATCTAATTGACAACACAAACAAAACTCTCTAAAATATACGCTTTCTAATAGAAACCCTATTTATTTGGAGCACAAGGATGAGCTTAGACGGAATAGAGCCAATAAATAACGAAGCAATTGCATCACCTCAAAACAAACTAAGCGAAGTCAAAAAACGTGTCGGTAACCTATTTGGCCGAGCTGTCAATTGGATTGAAGCAACTCCTACACGTCGTAAAGCAGCTTCAGTCGGATTATTCGCATTAGCTGCAGCAACGACAGCTGTTGCAGGTTTCATTCTTCTTTCTACTTTTGCTACTTTTATTGCAGCGACTGCAAACATTGCCACTTTAGCAACTGTTCCTTTAGCATTCCTATATGTTGCACAAGGATTAGCTCTAACTGCTGCTTTTGTAGCTAGCTATAAAACAGCTGGAAGAGCTTTTCACGCAGCACAAGCTCAATGGAAAGCAGCTAAAGAACAAGAATTATTAAGCCCTAAATTGATGCTAGAAGCTCAAGCAGCTTAATATTTATTTAGAATGCTGAGTAAATCTGCTCAGCATTCTAAAAAAAGTTTCTTTTCCTCCATTCACCCAATAAGCACCAGAACCAAAACTTTTTTTCACTTCTTTCTCACTGCACCATTTCAAATCTTCATGCTCGCAAGATTTTATCACCACTTCTTCACAAAGATGAATAAGGACACAGATTTCCCAAATGGCATCTTCTTCAACATGTTGCAAAAACACAGGTTCTATTTTTTCAATGAAAGTGGAATTTATCCCCGTTTCTTCATATAGCTCTTTTATAATTTGCCCTTGATAATCAATTGTTGTTTCTTTAGAGGCACTTGCATCGATTCCTCCTGAAGGAACAAATTCCCAAGCTCCTGGATGCTGAGTAACAGATTTCGAACGTTTTCCTATCAAATATTTGCCATCGTTTACTGTAATGCCAGATACTGAAATTGCTTGTAGATTGAGATCTTTCGCTAGGCTTTTGTCTATTTGCGAAGAAAAATAGTATTTATAATCTAACCAAGAACCTATAAGACTCGTTCCATTCCATTCTTTATAGATAAGGCAAGGAGCATTAAATAAATGCCCATCTGAACGAGATAAAGCGGCTTGCCAAATAGCTTCAACTTTTTCTTCTTGTTCAAGAGGTAAAGGTTTGCTTATTTCATCATTTAAAAATAGTTGAAAATTAGCATTTAAATCATAGATCTTCATCAATCAAGATCCAAAAAGAAACAATTGAACTTCTTTCCATGACTTTACATTAAGAACAGGGTCCAAACCTAAATTCTGATTTTCTGAAGACAAAAATAAAGTAGGTACTCCAGCTGCTCTCGCTGATTGTACCCCTCGAAAAGAATCTTCTATCGCTAATGCTTGTTGTGGAGCTACTTGAGCACGATACAGTGCTTCTTGATAAATCATTGGATCCGGTTTTCCTTTTTCAATTTCATCACCACAAATCACAGAAGTAAAAAGGGCATACAAACCATGTGCCTCAAGAGCTTTTTGAGCGAAGTTTTTTGGACTTGAAGTTACGATAAATAAGTTCACTCCTTGTTCTCGTAGATGCCAAAGACACTCTTCACAACCAGGAAGAACTGAAAATTCATTAATTTTATCTAAGACGTTTTCTTGGTAAAGAGCTAAGAGAGATTCGGAATTTTCGCGAATCCCATATCTTTCTTTCAAATAAAGGATAACTTCTGGAAGAGTCGGACCATTTAATCGATCAAACTCTTCAGGAGAACCTATTTCCCCATATCCCTGCAAAAATTTCAGATAACAATCATATAGTGTTGGGATTGTGTGTAGTACTGTCCCATCTAGATCTATAAAAACCGCCCTAAGAGCCCTCTCAGCTAATTCCATAGTAAGCTTCCTTATTTTTCTCTAGACTAAATACCCCTGCAAATTCAAAACTTACACTATACAAACAAATTTTATTAGTACTTTTTCCATAGAAAAAAAGGATGAAAAAATGGCCGTACACATCACGTCATTTCGCGATGGGTTCACCAATCGATTTACGGAGATCACATCAGTTGGTGAAGTTGATGATGCTCAAATCAACTTTGGAATTTTAAAGCTACAAAGCGAAGAGCGTTGGTCGCAAACTGTCGATAAGGAGACTGCTTACTTACTTTTGAACGGACATATTGAAGTTCGTTTTGCCAAAGAAGTTCATCAATATCAGCGTGATTCTGTTTTCGATTCAGGTCCATTTTGTGCTCATATTTCCGCTTATAATCGAGTAGAAATCCGCGCTCATTCTAACGCAGAAGTTGCTGTAATTAGTGTACCAAACAATAAAGCTTTTTCTAACACTGTATATTTACCTAAAAACGTAGCTACAGAACATAGAGGGCAAGACTTGTTAAATAATACTTGTTATCGACATGTCCGCACTATTTTCGACGGAAACAACACACCTTTAAATTGTGAACTTGTATTAGGTGAAGTGGTTAATTTTCCTGGAACTTGGTCTAGTTACCCTCCTCATCATCACCCTCAGCCTGAAGTCTACCACTATCGTTTTACTGATCCTCGTGGTTATGGTCACTGTGAGTTGGGTGAAGAAGTGATCAAAGTTCGTCATTATGACACAGTAAAGATTCTTGATTCTGTTGATCATCCTCAGTGTGCAGCACCTGGATATGGCATGTACTATATTTGGATGATTCGGCATCTCCCTGCTAATCGTTATAGTATTCCTATTTTCACAGATGAGCACAAGTGGACCCTTGACCCAGAAGCTCCTGTGTGGAAACCAAATACAGGAGCCCTAAACTAATGTCTCGCTCCATCGATATCATCTGCATGGGTCGTGCAGCTGTAGACCTTTATTCAGATCAATTAGGAGCTCCTATTCGTTCGGCTAGTTCTTTTTCAAAATATGTGGGAGGCTGCCCGGCTAATATAGCAATCGGCTCTTCTCGTTTAGGTTTGAAAACTGCAATTTTATCCTGTGTAGGATCTGAACAGATGGGAGAATACCTTCGACAAACATTTATTGAAGAAGGTGTAGATGTATCGATGCTTCGCATTGTGCCGGAGCGTTTAAGTGGTTTGGTTTTACTAGGGGTACAACCTCCAAAAAATTTCCCGCTTATTTTCTATAGAGAACATTGTGCTGACATGGCATTAAAAGCGAGCGATTGTTGTGCTACAACATTCGCTCAATCTAAAGCTCTTCTTATTACAGGCACTCATTGCAGTACTGAAAGTACTTATGAGGCGACTTGTCATGCTGTGAATTTAGCAAAAAACTATGCTTGTAAAGTTGTTTTAGATATTGATTATCGCCCTGTTCTTTGGGGAGAAACAGGCCATGCAGATGGAGAAGCTCGTTACTCTCCTTCTCAAAAAGTTGCCGAAAAACTAGCTCCTCTACTTTCTCAATGTGATTTAATTGTCGGAACAGAGGAAGAACTACGTATTGCTGTGGGTGAAAATGACATCAACCAAGCTATCCAAAAGCTACGTTTGCGAACCCAAGCAACCATTGTACAAAAAAAGGGTGAAGAAGGGTGTATTGTCCATGAACCTGGCAATATAAATCCCATTATTGGCCCTTCTTTTTCAGTAAATATACTCAACGTACTTGGTGCTGGAGATGCATTCCTTAGTGGATTTCTGCGTGCTTGGTTACGAGAAATGCCTTTAGAGGAATGCTGTACTTTAGCTAATGCCAACGGTGCTCTTGTTGTTTCAAGACATGGATGCGCTCCTGCGATGCCTTATTGGCAAGAGCTTCAAAACTATTTGTCTTCTTACCCTAATAGTGATTTGCATAAAATCAATCATTTACATTTACGAATGAACCGTCGTAGGGGCCGCTTAAGTTCTCGCCGGGATCTTTGTATATTAGCGTGGGATCATCGAGATTACTTCTCTCAAATTGCCGATCGTTTTGGACATAGCGAAGAAGAAATTCGAAAATTCAAAAAAATGATCTATAGCTCTTGGAGAGCTGTTTTTGATGAGGAAGATAGTGTTGAACTTGGAGTCATCATTGATGATGAGTTTGCCTCTGATATCCTTTGTGAATTGAAAGACAATGTTTGGTGCGCAAAGCCCTTGGAAAGAAGCGGCTACCCTTCTTTAGCATTTTTAGATAATCGTGAAGCAAGTTCAATTTTAAGGCACTGGCCACAAAAACAACGTGTAAAACTTCTTTGTCAAATAGCTAAAGTTGGAGATGAAACAGCTTTTAATCGACAGATAGAAAAAATTCGCTGTGCTTATGAAGCATGTTTGGATTGGGGACAAGAACTTATTCTCGAACTGATCCCACAAGGCAATGAAAATGAACGTCGTTCTATTTATGAGGCAATCCAAACTCTTTATTCGTCTGGTATTTATCCCGATTGGTGGAAATTACCCCATCTAGATAAAGAAGGAAAAATAGAAAAACTGATTCAAAGTACAGACCCTTACTGCCGTGGTGTATTGATTCTTGGGCAGTGTCGTACCTTAGAGGAAATGGAAACTGTGTTTGCTCAAACACAAAAAAGTTCTCTTTGTAAAGGATTTGCGATTGGACGGTCTATCTGGGCTTCTACAGCAGAGCTTTGGTTTTCCGGGCAAATCAGCGATGAACATGCACTGATTAACATTCGCAATCGTTTTCAAGAGACGATTAATATATGGAATGCTCAAAAAAACCGACATAGCTCACAAAATCAAACGACAAGTAAAGTGCAATGAGTACAAAAGTAGAAACAAGTCCATCTCTTATTTCTGTAAAAAGTACAGTTCGTTTAACCATGGCACAAGCCATCGTACGTTATTTATCTTCACAGTATAGTGAGTGTCTTGATGGAAAAATAGAACCATTATTCGGCGGTATTTTTGGTATTTTTGGTCACGGCAATGTAGCTGGAATTGGGGAGGCGTTGATTGAGTGCCGCGAATCTATGCCTTATTTACGTGGACAAAATGAACAAGGTATGGCGCATACCGCGATCGCTTATGCAAAAGCCCATAAAAGAAGAAGAGTTATGGGAGTGACCACTTCCATTGGCCCTGGTGCAACAAATCTTCTTACTGCTGCTGCCCTTGCCCATGTGAATCGTTTGCCTGTGCTTTTTTTACCTGGAGATTCTTTTGCTTCTCGCTTACCCGACCCAGTACTTCAACAATTAGAAGACGAAACAGCTCCCCTAGACTCTGTCAACGATAGTTTTCGTCCTCTTAGTCGCTTTTTTGATCGCATCAATCGTCCGGAACAAATTCTAGCTTCTCTACCTCAGGCTGTGCGAACGCTAACTGATCCTCTGCGTTGCGGACCTGTCACTCTCTGTCTTCCTCAAGATGTTCAAACAGAAGCTTATGATTTTCCTGAATCCTTTTTTGAAAAGAAGATCCATCGCATACGCCGCCAAGCTCCAGACCCTAGAGAGCTACATGAAGCTCTTACTTTACTTCGTCAAAGTAAGCGTCCTTTAATCATTTCCGGTGGAGGGGTTCATTACTCTGGAGCAAATGAAGCTTTAGCTATTTTCGCAAAAAAACACGCCATTCCCCTTGCCGAAACTCAGGCAGGAAAAGCTTCTCTTTTATGGAATCATCCTTGTTTACTTGGTGGTATTGGTGTAACAGGAACACGAGCAGCAAATCGTATTGCTGCAGAAGCTGACTGTATTCTTTGTATAGGTACTCGCCTCTCTGACTTCACTACAGCATCAAAAACACTCTTTTCAAACCCGTCAGCACATTTTATTGGGCTTAATATTCAAAGTGTAGATGCAGAAAAGCTTCATGCTTCTCCACTTGTTTGTGATGCCTTAAGTGGAATAGAAGCTCTTGAAAATGCTTTAGGTGAATGGGAAAGTCCTAGATCCCATCAAATCAATTTTTCTCGTGAAATTCAAGAGTGGAAAAATTTGAGAGAAGAGGCATGTTCTCCAACAAGTGACCTAGCAAATGATGCCGCTATTTTGGGTGTGGTAAATCATGTTGCAGATGAGAAGACAACTGTTGTATGCGCCGCTGGTGGCTTACCAGGAGAACTACATAAGTTATGGAATTGTTTTTCCCATGATTCTTATCACCTTGAGTATGGTTACTCTTGTATGGGTTATGAAATCGCCGGTGGTTTAGGTGTAAAACTAGCTCAAGCAGATAGAGATATCTATGTAATGGTTGGTGATGGTAGTTACCTCATGTTACATACTGAATTACTCACTGCTAGACAACTTGGTTTGAAACTACAAATCATTGTTGTGGATAACAGAGGCTTTGGCTGCATCAATCGTCTACAAAAAAGCTGTGGCTGCGAACCTTTTGGTAATTTGCTTCGTGATCAAAAAGGTCAGGAAGTTCCTATTGATTTTGTAAGTAACGCTCGAAGCTATGGTTGCCATGCAAGGCTTGTGCAAAATTTAGAAGATTTAGAACGAACTTTAATTGAAAATAAAGAGCGCGATGAAGTTTGCGTAACTGTAATTCGCTCTGACCCTGAAAAATCTTCCCCTTCTTATGCTTGGTGGGATGTTGCTGTTCCTGAAGTAAGCCAAGAAGTAAAAGTACTCGATGCTCGCCATAACTACGAAACACAAATTAAAAAACGTCAATGAGGTCTCACCATGACAATACGCCTTGGGGTTAGTCCACTTTCTTGGGTCAACAGCGATATCCCTGAATTTGCTGCCTTAGTTTCAGTAGAACACTGTTTGTCAGAAGCAGCTTTCATTGGCTATGAAGGTATTGAGTTGGAAGACCCTTTCCGTAAACGCATCGAGGAACTCCCAACTCTACTTCGTAGCAGAGGTTTATGCCTTATTGGGGGCTGGCACTCTTCTTTTCTACTTGAACATTCTATTGAAGAAGAAAAAGCTAATTTAAAAAAACATTTAGATACATTAAAAAAGCAAGGAAGCTATTTATTGATTTTGGCTGATTGTACAGGTGCAGTGCATCGTGACCCTAATAAAGGTTTATCAGAGCGTCCTATACTCAACGAAAGCCAATGGGAACAACTTTGTTCTGGTATCAATGAACTTGTAGATTTTGCTCACTCAGAAGGATTTAAAACAGCTTATCATCCACACATGGGAACTGTAGTACAAAGTGAGAGTGATATAGACCGTCTCATGGAATCTTGCAAAAACTTAGGTTTGCTTATTGACCCTGGACACCTTGCTTATGCTCAAGCTGATATTTTAGCTTTAGCTCAACGCCACCTTCATCGCATTCAACATGTTCATTTTAAAAACGTACGAAAACCTATTTTAGAATTAGTTTTAGCAAGTGATTCTCCTTTTGTTCCTGCAATCAAAAAGGGAGTATTTACTGTTCCCGGTGATGATGGCATTAACGGTGATGAAGGTCTGGATTTTCGTCCATTAGTACAAATGCTTGTAGAAGCTGCATATGATGGATGGTTTGTTGTTGAAGCTGAACAAGACCCTAGAGTAGCAAATCCTTTGCTCTATGCAAGACTAGGCTACTACACACTCAAGCAACTCATTAGCCAGGCTTCTTTACAAAGAGAAAGTACAGCTGTTACTTTATCTAAGAAGCTAAGTAAGATATAGCTTTAAAAAAAGCCTAATGCTAAGTATTTTATGGGATTTTAACCCTGCTTGAAAGATAAAATCTTATGTATAATCCTTCGGACCTCAACCTTTACTGCCACGAGCAGCTTGAAAATGCCAATCTTGCTAAATATCGCAATTTTCTACAGAGCCTTTCTCGTGAGCAGTACCCTGCACTTAAAGCTCTTGTACAAAGCCTTCAAGATAGTACTTGGATAAAAGAACACCCTAAAGCAGCTTTAAAAGGCCTTTCTATACTTCCTTGGAATAAAATCAAGCAATCAGAACAAGTGAAGCTCGTTCGTTGTATTTATCGTTCAGGTATCGTTTCTCAGAAAACAAAATTTTCTTTAAAACTTTTTGAAGAAGCATGCCTATCCAATAACGAAGATCTTGCTTGGGAACTACTCACAATGGGCTTGAGTTGTCATGCTAAAAACGCACAAGGCCAAACAGCTCTCCACTTAGCTGCGAGATATGGAAATCACTCCCTTGCCAAACGTATTTTGAAAGAGCATGAAGAACATCGTATGTTTGGTGCTTTTTCTTGGGTAACAGACCGTTGTGCAAGCTTAGTACATATGCAGGATTCCATGGGAAGAACCCCTCTCCATTGGGCTGTTATGAGTGATAATTATATTTTAGTAGATGAATTGCTTCAATGGAATAGTCCCTTAGAAATCAGTGATAAAAATGGACAAACTCCTTTTCATTTAGCTTATAAGAGTAAAAAAAAACAGATTCATTACCTTTTGATTTCTCGTCCATTACCTCAAGAGATCTTAGAGCAAAAAGATCATAAAGGAATGACTCCATTGCACTATGCTGCAAAAAACAGTAATTTTTCCTATCTTATTTCTCTTTTAAAAAGAAAAGTGAAAACGAATATAGAAGACAATCAAGGTTGGACGCCTCTACACTGGGCTTGTGTCAATGCTGATACCAACGCAGCACTTACTCTACATATGGCTGATCATAATCTTGTAAACAAAAAAGACTTTGAAGGCTGTACTCCGCTACATATTGCTTCTGCAAATTCCTGTTCCCAATTAGTCTCTTTTCTTTTAGAAAAAGGAGCTAAAGTCAATGCTTTAGATAGACAAGGAAGAACTCCTCTTCATTATGCTGCTGAACATAGTCCTCGAAATATTGAGTTCTTATTGGAAAATGGCGCTGATTCTAACCTTATAGCTTATGATGGGCGAACTGTTATTCATACAGTGGCTTATCGACAAAACCTCGAGACACTCCGATTTGTTCTAGAACTAGGTCTAGAAGCCAATACTGTAGAACCTACACAGGGAACGACTGCTCTACATCATATGATACATCGTAATCAACCTAAAGAAGTATTAACGCTTATAGAATACGGAGCAGATCCTTTTCATAAAGACCATGAAGGATATAACTCTTTATCTTATCTCAAAGCAAGCTCTTCTCAACGTAAAGATTGGGTAGATGCATTAAGCAAAGCTCCTCAAGAAGTACTAGATATATTGTGTACTCCACTTGAAACAATGTCTGATGCTGCAATAGAAGATTTAGGCTTTTTTGCAGAACTTGTCATCGCAGCAGCTTTTTTTCATGAGAAACACCACCATACAATTATCAATAACTTAAGTAAGTTAGTTGATGTCCCGATTCATCAAATGGCTGAAGACAGGCATTTTCCTTGGTTAGCCGATCTCATGGAAAAAGCTTGGGATCTTGAAAAAATTAGCCAGTTCATTGCCACTCAAACAATTGAAGTCAGTCGGCATATCCTCACTCACATGAGTGAAACTAGTCGCAAAGTATGCATGCAAACAATGCAAAAATCGATGAGTACATATTGTGAAGAAGAGAAAGCAACAGAAATAGAAAAAAAATTAGAAGCGTTAAAAACCAACCCAAACAGACAGGATTGGGCTGCACTGCAAAGAACCCTATTATTGCGTGGACAATCTATCCGTCAACTTTTGAAATTATCAGGAAAAGTTTCTAGCTCTCTGAGAGAAAAAGTAGAGAGCGCCTTAGACGTTCTTTCTGTACAAAAAACATTGCTTTCTCAACTAGAATTAATTTTACCAAAAGTAAAAGATCCCGAAGAAATTGAACTTGATATCATGCAATGTTTGCAAAACCTTTATCCAGGGTTTCCACGTTGCACAATGAATATTCCTTATGAAGACTGCTATGATTTAGGTTTAAGCTCTGGAGCTGATTTGAAAGCCCTACATCTCGAATTTTTGCTCGTTGATACTTTAAAGTCTCTTTACCCAGCAAATTTAGAAGCTAACCTAGAACTTAATGAACTTGAAAAAGAAGAAATCATACAACTTTTAACTGAGCGTCTTGTTTGGTTAGAAGAATTTAAGATTATTAAAAGTAGAGATAAAGCTCTTCTATCAAATTGTAGCCAAGTATTTACGCATTTTCTTGATCTACTTGAGAGAAAAGAAAAGTTATCAGGAAAAACACTCAAAGAGCTTTGTAATCAGGAATTAAGTAGAATTCGCTCTATGCTTTCCACTTACTTCAAACAAGACAAGCTATATGAACTATGGGGCACGAGTGAAAAACCAGGAACTCTTAGACAAGGACTATTAGAAGCAAACTTAGAAGATGATCTTTCTCAACTATTTGAATCTACAAAGAGGAAATGGGTTGATCTTTACAAATTACAGAATTGAATATTTTATATCTCTACGCAGCCCTAAAACTCTTAATACTTTCAATGCCTACCTAATCCGCAATTCCAGTGCGGATTAGGAGATGTTTTCAAAACCCTAAACCTACATAAAATCTAGTGATTCGCTTGCAAATGTTTTTTTTCCCAAGCGTTTGCAAAGTCGTCGTATTTCTTCCAAGTATTTTTAAGCCACTCTTTTTGCTCATTATAAGAATCTAAATTCATATAAGTATTGAATAATCTTAAAGTATCTTCTAAGGTCTCATCTTGTATTCTTATAAATAAGATAGCTGTAAAAACTGCTATAGGGTTTACTCTAACATCTTTTCTTGAACATTCTGAATGTTCTTCACATATCATTCTAAGCACTGATTTGGGAGTAAGCATTTGGATTTCTTCTTCAATCTTATAGGTTTCTGAATGACAAACCCACGGAGGAAAACAGTCATCACCCCCATTAATTAACATATAGGCAATACAAGCTAAAGACCAACGATCACCAGGATGAGCCCAACAACTATCACCATTCGCATAATTTGCAGGACTTCTATACCTTAACGTTCCCGGCTTATAACTAGAGCTTTCTTCTACACTTTGGGATAATCCGAAATCCCCAATAAAACAATTATGATTCTGTCTCTCAATAAAAATATTATCAACCTTGATATCATTATGTCGTATTCCAGAAGACTCTATAAAAGAAATAGCATTGATTAATTTACCCAATACTTTTAAACGCAAACTTTCGTCTTGATTAGTAAATAGATGTTTTTTTCCTTCAATAAAATGATACAATTCTCCTGATTTATAGTAAGGAGTATGCCAATAATATTTCATATGAGAAGAATCAAAGCACCTACCCTTATAATAACCACTTCCATAAGTTTCAACAAAAGGCGGAGGTGTTGTCTTATTATTCTTCAAATAACTTTCGTAAAGTATTTGAGAAAATTTAGTTTCTTTTTCACAGTAATCAAGTGGTACAGCGTATTTACGAGCTCTTTTTCTACTTGTATATCTTATGAATTTTTTTTCTAAAGAAGATAAAGAAGTAAGTCGAGCATATTCTCTTCCATCTACAAGATCTTTGACCCTACGACAAACTTTGTATGAACCATAATAAACTTTATTTAACGTTTCTACTAAGACCTTACTAAGAACAGGATCAAAAAAAGCCCGTTGTTTAGATTCCCCTTCAGGAGCAACATTAATACCTTTTCCACCCCCTAAAAAAATAATTTCTTCCCAGTTTTCTATAATATTTTTAACTAATTTTTTATCTTCAAACTTATCCTGTTTTATTCCTTTATATAAGGAATTAAACTGATCTGATAAAACACCCCAGTTAACTTCCCCACAAACAGTTAATTCTTTTTCCAAACAAATTTCATCATTTTCATTAATAACATCTCTAAGTCGAAGGTATATTTTATTATCAACCTGTAATCCACACTTTTTTTCAACAACCTTAAAAACTCTTCGATCATAAATATAGAATTTATCTTTAAAACCTAGACCTAATTTAGAATCAACCCCTATAGGATCTTCATCTTTTAAAGAGTTCCAATTACATAAAATATAATCACAAACTTTTTTATTTCTATCAGATTTAAAATCTGATTCCAAGTAATTTTTTAACTTTTCATAATAACTTTTTTCGTTTAATGAATTTTGAGCATAACACTCATTTCCTGTATACATATTCCCTCCTCAGGTATTTAAGAGAAGATCTTATCTCAAAATCTTAAAAAAACAACATAAACCAAAACAAAAAACAAAAAACAAAAAATAAAAAAACAAAAAAAGTAGTTATTAATTTATTTAGAAAGATCTTTTAGAATATTCTGTGCTTTTAATACCTCGTCGCAGCGCAATAAATTGCGATTGTTTGATCTAAGATAGAAAAACCTCCTAAACAATCTTAAGAGGTATAAACGAACGCGTTTCCATCACAGTAGATAAGAGTAATTTTTAGGATATTTCTTTATAAGAATCCCACTTACATTTAAGCCACTGCACTTTTTCCTCATCATCGGATATATTCATGTACTTTTCCCACTCACCCAAAATACTAGCCAAGGTTTCATGCCCTTTTGATATCCACAACATTGCAGCGCATATAGCTATAGGATTCTTATAGACAGGGTCGTCGCTGAGTGTCGAATGCATCTCCTCTATCAAATCAAGAGCATCACTCACTGTTAAATTTTCCATATAATACTGAAATTGAGAATAATCCATATTAAACCAAGGAGGAACACAATCACCATAACCATGAATTAAGATATAGGCGATACATCCCAGAGCCCAACGATCACCAGAAGAAGCCCAAGGATGCTTTTTATCATTGTCACAAAACCAAGAAGGACCAATGTAGTTTAATGTACCACCTTCTGTTTTTTTATTATTTTTAATTTTTTCAGATAGACCATAGTCTCCTAAGACACAATCGTAATCCTGATTTATCAAAAAGACGTTTTCAAGCTTAATATCATTATGTGTAAATCCATGGTATTCCATAAAATAAACTGCATATACTAACTGTTGTATCAACTTTAGAGACTTTTCTTTAGGAATCTTATCTTCTTCTTTTTTTGTCTGACTTGCCTCAACTACCTCATATAAATCTCCATAACTACAATAAGGAATATGCCAGTAATACTTTAAGTGCTCGGTATAATTCACTCTACCCTTATAAGAAGAGCTTCCATAAGTTGTAATAAAAGGAATATGTGTATTTGGATAAAGAAAGGAATATGCTTGAAAAAGTATTCTGGAAATCGCCGTTTCTTTTTTACAAATGGACAGAGGTGCGATTTCTTGTCTTCCTGGCATATACTTAGAAAAGTGCTTATACTTATTTTTCTCACAAGCTAGTGTTGTCAACCTTGCATATTCTTGACCATTTACAAGGTCTACGACTTTTCTACAGACCTTAAATGTTCCATAATGAGGATCATCTGATGTATCAACTAATACTCTACCAAGTACAGGATCAAAAAAAGCACGTTGCACATAAATATCTTTAAGACCTACGTTTGTACCTTTTCCTTCTCCCCGAAGAACGATACCTTCCCAATTCTTTATGATATTTTTGATGAGTGGCTTATTTTTACAGGTAGCATCTTCTAACATTGCAGATAGAGCATTAAATTGACTTGCCAAGTCAGACCAATTCACTTCTTTTGTGTTACTAGAGAGAGATTTTTCTATATAAAACTCCTCATGATTACTAATAATATCTCTTACTGGAATAAATAGTTTTTGTTCTCTTTGAATTGCTTTTTTATTTTTAATACGTTTCACAATTCTTTTATTGTAAACATAGAAACGATCTCTAAGATTAGAGTCTAGCTGAGAGTCGATCCCCACAGCAACATCGCTTTGTAAGGAATCCCAGTTGCTTAAGATATACTGAACAACTTTTTTGTCTTTCTCATAAACCCGATCTGAGCCCAGGTATTTATTCAATTGCTTATCATATTCATGAGTATTTACTCCAAGAACAGATAAAGTTTTTTTTGCTAGAAACATAATCCCCCCTTTTTTTACAAAAGAGGGGATTATGGCGAGCTATACACAAAAATACAAACAGAAGCTTAAGGTTTATTCCCCTGCTTTTAGCGTATTTGCTATGATTTCGTGTACATTTTCACTGATTCCTTTGCTATGAAGAATGCGCTCTAAATGTTTCTTCATAATGAGTTTTCTCTCAGTATCTAATTGTGGATACTTTTTGAAACCTGTAGCAAGCCCTGCTGCAACACTAGAATTAAAGCGATCAATTTCAATAATTTTATCCGCTAGCAAACGATATCCTTTTCCTGATGGCTCGTGAAACTGATAAAGGTTTGCTGTAAACATGCGATAGAGAGCACGTACTTTGTTTGGATTATGTAAATCAAAAGCTGGGTGTTTTTCCAGTTTTTCCATATCTTCAACTAGATTTTCTTGAGAAGAAGCTGCTTGTGCTGAAAACCAAAGCTCCATGGCCTCTGGACTATCCTGAAAATTTTCATAAAAGTCTTTTAAAGCTGCTTCTTTGACTTCGCCTCCAATATTACATAAAAGCGATAGAGCATGATAACGATCTGTCATGTTCTCTGCTTTGTAATACTGGCTTTGTACTAACTTGGTATAACGTCCATCTTCAATACAGGCGAGATAAGACAAAGCTGTGTTCTTTAATGATCGAGCTCCTCGTATATCAGAGGAAATTTCACTTCCTTTAGAAATGGTATGCTGCTCTTGATAAAGCTGTAAAAACACGTTTTCATAACATTGAGCTAATACTCTCATGAAACGTAAACGTTGTTCGTGAGCTCTAGAAAAGTCATAGTTTTCATTACGTTCAACAATTTCTGTCACAGTAGGTAACTGAAGAGCGAGTGAACGAAAAGCTGCTTCTAAACTGGGATCTTCTAAAATTTTATTAAATGATAATAAGATATCCACATAAAATGATATTGATTGATCGGATGATGGATTTTGCATCCAGTCCCCTAATACTTGATGAGCGATACGCTGGCCCGCTTCATAACGGTTAAACCCGTCTGTATCAGACGCAAAAAGTGTACATAGCTCTGGGATTGTGTAATCGTAGTTCAACTTTACTGGTGCTGAGAATGAGCGTAGTAAAGAAGGTATAGGTTTACTTTTTACTCCCTTGAATACAAAGCTATGCTCTTCTTCAGATACCTTAAGCATCGTAGATTTTACTTCATTACCATTTGCATCGATAACAGCCATTTCCTCACCTGATTCTGTAAAAAAGGCAAGGTCGACAGGAAAAGTAAATGGTTTTTTATGTTGAGACTCTTTTGTTGCTCGGCAACTTTGCTTTAGATGTAAAGTTACCTCTTCTTTATCTGCATCATAGTCCATTCTCACATCAAGCTGAGGAGTTCCTGCTTGGCTTGTCCAATTACGAAAACCTTCTAAATCAACTTCGTTGGCTTTTTCCATTGAAGCAATCAAATCTTGTAAAGTAGCCGCTGTACCATCAAAGTCATCAAAGTAGCGATCCATTCCTTTTCTGAATCCATCTATCCCTAATAGGTTTTGCAGCATTCTGTAAATTTCAGCTCCTTTGTTGTAAACTGTAGCAGTATAAAAGTTGCTGATGTTTACATAAGAAGAAGGTTGAATTGGATGGGCATTTGGTCCAGCATCTTCAACAAACTGTGAATTTCGTAAACCACGTACATCTTTAATTCGCTTCACATCGCGAGAATTTTCATCTGCGCAAAACTCTTGCTCTCTAAAATTGGTAAGACCTTCTTTCAAACATAACTGAAACCAGTCTCTACAAGTCACTCTGTTTCCTGTCCAATTATGAAAGTACTCATGCCCTACACATGCCTCTACAAATTCAATACTTCGATCGCTTGTTAGGTTTGGATCAACTAAAAAGCAGCTACTGTTAAAAACAAGAAGTCCTTTATTTTCCATGGCACCTGCGTTGAAATCATTTACGGCAACCATATTTAAAATATCTAGATCGTATTCACGTCCAAATTTCTCCTCATCCCACTTCATAGATCTTTTAAGTGCATCTAAAGCGAAATCAACCTGTGTCTCATTTCCTTGCTCAACAAATGCTCGCAATAAAACTTCTCGTCCGCTTTTTGTTGTGAAATGATCTTCTTTCACTGCCAAATTTCCTGCTACAGCAGCAAATAAATAACTAGGTTTTGGAAATGGATCTTCAAAGGTAACTTTGTGACGCCCTTCTGGCAATAATTCGCGTGCTATTTCGTTACCATTTGAAAGAACAACAGGACATGTTTCTTGATCTGCAATAACAGTGCACTCGTAACGACTCAATACATCTGGGCGATCTAAAAAGTATGTGATTCGGCGAAACCCTTCAGATTCACACTGTGTACAATAGATCCCACGAGATTGGTATAAACCGCTCAGAGCTTTATTATTTTCTGGGTAGATACGAGTCTTGATTGAAACAATTGCCTCACCTTCTTCAGGAATCGTAAATATTTTTAGATCATTATTTTCAATTATATACTCGCATTTACCAAGCTGTTTCCCATTTAATTCAACGCTGAGAAGCTCTAAATCTTCTCCTGTTAAAACAAGAGGTTCCCATTCACTTGTATTTTTTTTCAGCGTAATGGTTGATGTAACGTCTGTATAACCTTCATGGATATCTAAAACGAGCTTTGTATCTGGAATCAAATAAGCTGGTGCTTTGTAATCACTTAGGAACGTTTCTGTAGGTCCTAAAGGTGCATCACCTTTCAAAAACTTAATCGAAGATTCCCCTACGATAGTTTGTATCTCTTTAGGTAAAGCAAGTTGCTCTATATTTCCCAATGCTTCTGAAAATAGCTCTTGAATACTTGGATCTACATCTTTACAAACACGAAGCTGACTAAGTAATTCTTCAGCATGATTTGCATCAAAACTAAAAAATGATCTTCTGAATACGCTCAGTGACTGAGTCACATTCCATAGTAATTGTCCAACATAGCTATCTTCTAACTTTGTAACATCCCACTGGTACCAGCGAACACTTCCTGAACTATGACAAAGAACATCTAAACGATGAGCAAAATCGAGAGCTGTAAACGACTCTCCTGTTACCTTTCCACTATTGTCCATATCATCTCTTCCATGGTGAAAAAAAGTTTACGAAAATCCCGATCCTATTCTCCTTTAAGCATATGATTCAAGAGAAAACTTTCTGATTTTCTATTGAATTTTTTATTTGATAAAAAGACAGAACTTTCTATAGGTTGGAGGTACTAGAAAAATGCAGGAGACTAGCGTGACGAAGGCAATACTGGGTATAGGAGTCATTGGTGCGGGATATATTTCTGAAGTACACCTAAGGCAAATTCTACGTCTTTACCCACAAGCCAAACTCATCGCTCTATGTGATACCGATAGTTTACGTGCAAAAGAACTCGGTCATGCTTTCGGAATAGAACAAGTTACAGATTCTTATCGTGAAGTTATTGAAAACCCTAATGTAGATGTCATTCATAACTGTACCCCTAATCATCTTCACTACTCCATCAACAAAGAAGCTCTTCAGGCAGGTAAGCACCTTCTTTCTGAAAAGCCTTTAGCAACCACTTGGGAAGAGGCATCTGAGCTTACAGCTCTAGCTAAAGAGCTCGGTTTAGAAGCTGGTGTAAACTTTTGTTATCGTTATTACCCTGTTGTGCAAGAAGCTGCTGCAAAATCTCGCAGAGGTGATTTGGGTGAAGTAAGAATGTTAACGGGGTCGTATTTCCAAGATCATCTTAGCCGTGAAGACGATTACAACTGGCGTTTGAACCCGGATTTATCCGGACCATCAGCCATGATGGCTGATCTTGGTAGTCATTGGCTAGACCTTGTTGAATTTGTGGGAAACCATCGAATCGTAGAAGTTTTTGCTGATTTTCATACAGCTTTTCCTGTACGCAAGCAAGGGACGCAAAGCGTTTCATGTCCTTTAGAAGATATTGCGACTTTATTGCTTCGCTTAGATAACGGTGCTCGAGGTAGCTTTATTACTAGCCAAATGGCCGTAGGAAAGCGTTGCACCATTGATTTACAAATTTACGGATCTGAGCAATCGATTGCTTGGAACCACGAACGTTCTGCTGAACTATGGATTGGTCACCGTGACCAAGCCAATCAAACTCTCATTGAATCACCTCTTCTTCAATCGGAAGAGAGCCGGCGTTACGCAGTTCTGCCCTCTGGTCATGTAATGGGCTATCATGATGCTATGTTTAATCTTTTCCAAGATTTTTATCATGCAGTACAGCGCAACCGTGACGTAGCTTATGTAGGAGAAGGATACCCAACATTTAACGATGCCACGAAACAGTTATCGATTCTTGAGTCGATCATTCGAAGCGCCCAAACAGGTCATTGGATAACAGTGAACCAGCAGCTAGCTGCCGTAGCGCACTAGGGAATATAATCTCCATCCGGAGTGTTTATGTCGCGTGACAATAGCGGTAAGAGTACTCTTGCCTTCATTATGTTTTGCCAACTTATGTGTGGCTTAGCTACTACTCTTAACACAGCTTTAATTCCTTGCTTAAAGGAATTACTACAAATTTCATTAGCCAAAGCTCTTCAGATACAAATTGCATTTTACCTAGGTTACTCTGCAGCTCCTTTCGCAGGAAAGCTTTTAAAAGCTCTCCAGTACCGCAAATCTTTATTCATTGCTTTAATCGGCACTAGTGTTGGTTGCCTTATCGTGTATCCTGCTGCTGGCTTTGCTAATTTCTCTCTTTTTCTTTTTGCTGTCTTTGTATTAGGAGCAAATATTTCCCTTCTTCAAGTAAGTACAAGTAGCCTGACTTTAGATATTGGAGATCCAAAATACTCATCAAGCCGTATTGTTTTAGTGATGAGTTTTTATGCCATGGGAACTGCAATAGGCCCTATGTTGGGAGCTGCTGTTTTCCTAGGTTCAAATGAAGCTCTCGCAACAATTTACAATCCCAGCATTTTACAAACCCCCTATACTATTCTTGCTTTATCTTGGCTTTTACTTGCAGGACTAAGCTACAAAATTTCTCTACCTCATTTTAAAACAGAAAATAAAAAAGATCGTCTACGAATTAAAGAACCTTTATGGACGAATTTCCGCTTAATGATCAGTGCCCTCATTCTCATTACTTATGTAGGTGTAGAGGTCTGTTTAGGAACTTTGGGGATTCCTTTTTTAACGGAAGAACAAGCCGGTGCTTATTCTTTAGAAACAGCAGGAACTTTAATGGGGCTTTATTGGGGAGGCATGATGCTTGGACGCATGCTTGGATCATGGAGCTTAAAACATATTTCCGAAGAAACATTTTTACCTCTTCTTTCTCTAACAGCAACAATATTAATCATTTTAGCTATCGTCATTCCAGGTCCTGTTTCTGGAGGGTGTTTGATTGCTACAGGGCTTTGTCTTTCTATTCTATTTCCAACTATTTTTGCTATTGGATGTAGACAAGTAAAGTATCGCAGACAAGAAGCTGCAGGGATTCTCTACATGGGGAACTTTGGAGGAGCTATTTTGCCATGGATACAAGGAACACTTGCAGACCAAACCTCTCTGCAATGGTCATTTCTTTTACCAGCATTAGCAACCTTTACCGTTTTCCTCTATACCTTGTGGATTTTCCGCGCAGAAAAAAAGACACAAACGCTACAAGTTATAGGGGATTTATAAATTTAAACATTTTCACCTAAAACCTTTAATTTATTTACTTTCTTCTGCTAGTGTTCGCTTTCTTAAAAAAAAGGAGGCGAACAATGACTTCATGGAATGATTTACCTATCAAGATTAGCTGTACAGATAACATCGATCAAGGCGCTTATGATGAAGCACAGCTATTTTGTGAAAACATGAAAAAAAGCCCACAGGAATTAGAAAACTTAATTAATGAAGGCAGTAAATATTATCGATCTGACGAGTATCATAGCCATATTTTCGGAAGAAGATATACTATTCAAAACAATCATACCTCTAAAATTCAAGAAATCTCAAATCTTTACTTATCAGATTCTCTTATAGAAAAAGAAATTCTATTATTAATAAATCATGTTGAATGGATTTCAGAGGACTGTTTAGATTTAAACCTTGTTGTTTATCTTTTAGACAAAACTGATATGAATAAACTGGAAAACTGTTCCGGCAATGCTCTAGCCTCAACATTTTTTTATGCTTGTGAATCCGCTTTTTGTTATGGAAACTTTAAACTGAGGGTAGGCCCAGAAGCTTACATAGGAGTATAAGCATTGTCTATCCAGTGGGTTTTCTCTATAGTGATCTATATCACCATAGAATCACAGAGCTAATTGAGAAAGAGAAACTGATAAAGACGCAGAGGTATCTCACTAAAATCTTTGCGTCTTTATGATTAGAATCAGGCTTCGACTAAGCTTCTACAAACACTCACTTCACGACCACTTGCCAAACTTTCCGCTGCCGCTTCTGCCAAAACAAGTGCTTGCCGACCATCCTGTATACTAGGATAAGGAACTGTACCATTATTTAAGCAATCAACAAAAAACGCTAGTTCATGGCGATACGCTTCTTCATAACGCTCTAAAAAGAACCAATGAGGTTTTTCTGTACTAACCCCCTGCTCTGTCCATGACTCCACAGTAAGCGGGCGAGGATTCTCTACTCTGAGCATACCAGTACTACCCAATACTTCAATACGCTGATCATAACCATATACAGCGCGTCGACTATTGCTAATTTGGCACTGAATGCCCGATGCTGTTCTCAATGTAACAACTGCTGTATCTACATCTCCAAGCTCTTTAATAGCAGGATCTGTTAAGCAAGAAGCAGAAGCATAAATAGAAATAGGCTCTTCTGGAAGTAAGTGACGAGCCATATCCAAATCATGAATCATCATATCCTTGAATAGACCACCGGAAGAACGAATGTATTCAGCTGGTGGAGCACCTGGGTCTCTGCTGCAAATTTGTAATAACTCAATATTACCCACTTCACCATTCATTAAACGCGTTTTCAATGAAGCAAAATGAGGATCAAAACGACGATTGAAACCAATAAAACAAAAAGCTGCATTCTGCTCTACAATTGCAGCACATCGATCACATTCTGCAAGATCTAAAGATACAGGTTTCTCACAAAAAATAGCTTTACCTGATTCCGCTGCCTTACACAAAAACTCTGCATGAGTATCAGTAGAGCTTGCAATGCATATGGCGTCAATAGAAGGGTCATTCCAAATTTTCTCTACATCTTCTATCACAATTGCAGAACAAACTTTAGCTAAATTCCTAGCACGTTCATGATTCACATCATAAATACCACAAACTCTCATTTGAGGATGACGCTGCATATTAGCAGTATGAACCGCAGCAATACGACCAGCCCCTAAAACAACAATATTCCAAATCTTATTCATTAGTCATTTCCCAATTTGATTGTCGTATTCATTTGGTAATTTTCATCTGCTTCAAACCAACGGCTTGTTACAGTTTTTGTCTGCGTATAAAAACGAACCCCATGCTTACCGTAAGCATGTAAATCCCCTCGTATAGAGTCTTTCGCACCAGTAAAGCTAAAGAAAGGGAGAGGAACTGGTATTGGTACATTTATCCCAACCATACCTGCATCAATTTCATGTTGAAACTTCCTCGCTACAGATCCTGAAGAAGTAAAAATTGCTGTGCCGTTTCCTTGTCTGTTTCGATTGCACAACTCAATGGCACCTTCTAAGGAGGCGACTGTTTTGATGCAAAGTACTGGACCAAATACTTCTGTACGATAAATTTCAGAATCAGTATCTACATTGCTAAGAATTGTAGGGCCAACAAAGTTCCCTGTTTCATAAGCTTCAACATGGTAATTTCGTCCATCTAGAAGGATTTCAGCTCCTTCATCCACAGCTCTTCCGATCAATCCTTCTACACGCTCTTTAGCTTCAGGAGAAATAAGAGGTCCGAAATCCACTCCTTTTTTATGACCAGCTCCAACCTTAAGAGCTTTTGCCTTTTCGAGAAGATCGTTGATCCATTCCTCACTGCGACCAACAAACACCGCAACAGAAACAGCCATGCAGCGCTGCCCAGCAGCCCCAAACGCAGAACCCACAAGAGCATTCAAAGCCTGCTCTTTATTTGCATCAGGCATGATAACTAAGTGATTTTTCGCTCCTAATAAAGCCTGCACTCGCTTCCCATTTGCACTTGCTCTGGCATAAACATGGTGCCCTACCTTCTCTGAACCAACAAATGACACAGCACGAATATCAGGATGATCACAAATAAAATTCACAGCATCTTTTGTTCCATGAATAATATTCAAAACTCCTCTAGGTAAACCCGCCTCATGGAGAAGATCAGCAATCTTCATGATCGTCATTGGATCTTGCTCAGAAGGTTTCAAAACAAATGTATTTCCTGCTGCAATCGCAATAGGAAACATCCACAAAGGTACCATTGCAGGAAAATTGAAAGGGGTAATTCCAGCACAAACACCTAAAGGCTGTTGCAGAGAAAAGCAATCAATTCCTTTTGCAATACCTTCTAAACTTTCTCCCATGAGAAGAGGTGCAAGGTTTGCCGCTTGCTCTACTACCTCTAACCCACGAAACACATCACCTCGGGCATCTTCTAATGTCTTTCCTTGCTCCTTCGTAATACAAAGAGCTAGCTCCTCCATATGTTCACGCAATAAGTGCTGTAGACGTAAAAAAACTCGACAACGCTCTGAAACAGAAACTTCTTTCCATAATTTGAAAGCACGTTTCGCAGATTCTACTGCTTCATTCATTTCTTCTTCTGTAGATAAAGGAACTTGAGCAATAAGCTCCTGATTTGCAGGGTTAAGAAGATCTAGCACGTGTTCTGAACGCGACTCGCGCATTTGCCCATTAATAAGAAGCTTAACTTGTGCTATTTGTGTTTTCACTTCTGTCATACTTGCACTCATATTACCCTCTAGTTCTTCTGTTCCCAGTCATTTTCTTCTATACCTGATCCTAAAGCAATATCTCGAATAGCTTTACTTCCATTGATTGCTTCTAAGTACTTAGGATGAACTCCTATTTTCTGCTCTCCCGGACGAAGAATAGCGATGTTTTTATCTTCTACAAAAACATCACCCTTTTTGATAGGCTCTAAAGCTTGTACTCCTCTTCGGGCAAAATGTCGTAACTCATCTTCTACATCTTGTACGAACTTATCTCCGCTTCCTAAACTTGCTTCTGCATGCCGTATTGCTCGAACCATGTCTTTTAGCTCTGTAGATGTAATCGCAAAAGAATGGTCGGCTCCTGGTAGTTCATTGTGTAGAGTAAAGTGTTTTTCAATAACACTCGCTCCCATACCAACAGCTAAAATAGGAGCAATTAAAGGATCTCGACTGTGATCTGAAAGCCCCACAGGCAAATTGAAAATATTTTGCAATGTTTGAATAGTACGCAAATTTAAGCTTGTAAATGGAGTTGGGTATTTCGCTGTACATTGAAGAAGAGTTAGCTGTCTTCCGCCATGACTATGATAAGTCTCCATTGCCCAACGAATATCAGATAAATCTGCTGCTCCAGTGGATAAACACAAAGGCTTTCCTGTAGCTGCCGCTGCCTGAATTAAACGTAAGTGACTGATTTCGTAGGAAGCAATTTTATGACGACGAACATACGGATCTACTAATTCTAAGTCTTTTTTAGAGAACGCTGATGCCATAAATTCTATATTCTGACGCTCGCAATAATCCGCTAATTTTTCCAACATACTTTCAGGTAATGCAGCGTCAGCAAGAAGGTCTGTAATATCTTGATTGATCCCTGACTGACTCAAATAAGCGCTTTTCCCTGCATTGCTAACATACAAGGTTTCAGGACGAAAAAACTGAAATTTAACAGCATCCGCTCCAGCCGCAGCAGCATGGTCAATCAACTTCATCGCCATTTCCCAATCACGCTCTGGAGTACCCATTCTGAAATTTGATCCAGCTTCAGCAATAATAAAGACACCACGAGAGCGATTGATACATGATAGTTCGTATACATAACGAACAACGTCGTAAGTCTTCCCAGTATCTTCAATTGTTTTTTGGCAAGATTCAAGCAAGCGGTAACCTGCTTTCACAAAGACTCGATGAGATGGAGTATTATCCTTTATGACTTCAGCAAGAACAATTTCATACCCTTTATTTGCCAGATAATCATGCGCTTTTTGTAAAAGAATGGCTCCTATACCTCTTCCCCTCCACTCAGGAGAAAGGTTAATAGAAAGATCACAACTACGTTTATTTTCTTCTTGAGGAAGATCTGCTCTACGAAAACGAAGAAATCCTACTCGCTCGCCTTTAACACAGGCAAAAATAGGAGCTGTGTCTAAAAGAGTAAAATATGTGTTTTGATATTCGGGCCAAAATTTCTCCCATACTTTTTCTTCTTGATGAAAAGATGAGCGAAGAGTATCTGCATCATTGCGCCACTCCATAACTTGCCGTGCATCTTCTTCGCACGGACGCGCCTCTTCAAAATAAAAGCCCGACTCGAATCCCATAATCTCCCCCCAGATACTATGAGAGTAGCTTACGGAATTAAATAATTATTTAACAAATAACCTTTTGATGAATGCTGCTGTTAATATGAAACCACTGAGGGTTGTTTTTGAAAGCAAGTAGAAGATCATCCAGAGTAAAATGAGGATTTTCTGGAACAATATGTTCTAATATTGATTTCACTAATTCAAAATCTTCTTGTGTATCAACTGTCCAACGATGATGCGACTGATTATCCTCTTTTTGTACTTGTCCTAATTCAGAACGAGAAAGATTTTTATAAATATAAATTGTTACATGCTCTCGTTCTACTTTTTGTACTGCTCTCTTGTAAGCTTCTTCCAACTTTTCGAAACTAAAAACCTCAATATCCATACCTCTTGGATAAGTTCTTACTTGTGTATTAGATAAATACTTATATTCAGGACTTTTATCTAAAAAAGTTTTGATAGCTTCATCGATAAGATCAGGGTCAATTAAAGGACAATCAGCTGTAACTCTCACAACAACATCCGCATGCACCTCTTTCGCTACTTCATAGTAACGCTCTAATACATCACTTTCACTACCTCGGAAAACAGAGATTTTATTTGTCTCACAAAAATCAACAATTTCATCATCTTGCTGATTTATTGTTGTAGCAACAAGCACTTGCTCAGCCTTTTTTACACGTTGCAAACGCTCAATAAGATAAGCCAATAAAGGTTTACCCATGACAGGTTTAAGCACTTTACCAGGCAACCTTTGCGAATTCATCCTTGCCTGTACAATAATCACAACCTTCATGGCTCTCTACCTTCTCGCTCCTTCAAAATTCTTTCTACCACCCTTCCCTATTTCTCTCAAAGAATGAGAAAACCCGAGTGCAAAAGGATAGAGAATCCTTCTGCACTCGTAACAGCCGGAGGGGGGGGGAAAGACTGTTAACTCTCGGAAACAACTACTTTTTTTTCTTTGTTTCCTTTTTTTCCTGCACTGTCTGCTTCATTTGACGCTTCCAGCCTTCAGCTGTAAGAATCCTAGCTTTCTCCACAGGAGTTGACTTACGCGCAGTCGTTTTTTCCTTAACTTTCTTCTCAGTCATACCTGTACCTCACCACTCCCTCTCTCTATCGGAAGGCTCAATACGATTCTTTAGAAAAAAACACCAAATAAAATAAAAAACAAACAACAAAAGAAACTAAACTAATTTATTCATGAAACAAACATTATTCACAAACTAGACTTAAATTATTAATTCTATATTGAGTAGTAGAATCAAATTCCTTATCATTATAGTTTTCCATAATAGGAAATACGGGAACAACCTCAAAAAACGGAGAATCCTATGCCTTCTTTAGGAACAGATTTAGGAAACAAGGCCAGCGAGATGTTTTTCACTGCATGTGAAACTGTTGGGGAGGCTTTGAATAATACAATAGGTCCCGCTATTAAAAAAGCTACACCTCCTGTTAGCGATACAGTTCACACATTATTCAATGAAATTATCGTTAATGGTTTGTCTAATGCTGGGCATTTTTCTAAGCATTTACCTGCAAATTGCGGAGCTCTTGTTTTAGGATCTCTTCCAATATGGAGCCGTAATGTATCGGAATTAGTCGGAACAGGTGTTGTTTTAGGAGGTTCTGCTTTAGGTATGGCTATTGGTTTCCAAACAATGCGTATACCAAAAGTACGAAGTAAAGTAGCTGGTAGTATGATTTTTACTGTATCTTCAGTTGTATTTACAAGTGAACTACTTATGTTTTCTAGAGATAGTCTTTGTTTAGGAAGAGAATACTGGAATCATGGTGCAGGTTTTGATCGAAGAACTTGTGGTTTCGATAGTTAACCTAGAGATCAAATAAAAAAGGCGCTCTTTAAGAGCGCCTTTTTTATTTCTAACCTTGCTCAGGAGCTCTATTTCCAAGCTCTCTATCCATCCACAAAATTGCTGCTGGATCTGCATCATGTCCGCCGATGCGAATAAGATGATCAATATAGCTTAAGAAAAGGTTTTCTTCTTCTACCTGCTCTTGCAAGAACCAAAGTACAAACGAACCTGCATCGTACTCTCTTAGGTCTTGAGCCAGACTATAGATTTCATGAATTTGAACGGTTAGCTCTTGCTCACGCTTCAATCCATCTAAAAATACATCAACGATAGAATCAAAGTCTGAATTCGGAGCTTCCAAAGAAGGAAGTACTACCTGAACTCCACGATCTTGCATAAAGTCATATACTTTCTTAAAGTGCGTCATTTCTTCTTCACTTTGGATACGAAACCAATGAGCAAAACCGCTAAGATTTTGTTCATCAAACCACTTTGCCATACCTAGGTAGATATAAGCCGACTCTAGCTCAGCTTTTAGCTGGGCATTTAAAGCTTTAGTCATTTCAGCTGACATCGGGCGCGCTTTAGGCACGTCCAATTTTACAGCCGGTGCATGAACAGCTTCCATCTCTTCACTTACACCTAGGCCTACCGCTAATGCAGCTCCTAAAACCACCTTGCTAATTACAGCACCCCTCATTCTCAATACTCCTTTATTGCGGATGATGAAACGTTTGATTTCTATGAAAAACCGTCTTTTAAGCTTAGACACTGTAACATGTTAATCTGTAATTCGCAATCGCATAGATATTGCTCTAAGCTCCAATGGCTACCTAATCTCGCATCAGATTTGCTAGCCATTGGAGGTCTAAATAACTTACTAAACGTATTTTGTATCTTTATCCCAAAGTACATTTCTCATAAGAGGCTTAAAGTCATTTAATGGATGCCCTCCATTTCCTACTGTAATATACCTATAAGGCTTACTGCCTGAAAGCCAATGTTTGGAAACAGAATCATCTTTCGTACGAAAATTCCAATTATGCTCTCCACTTTTTGCTTTGTGAGCATTAAAGGTAATACGGAAAATCTCTTTTACTTTTCTGTTTACACGTACCGCATGAAAACCTCCTGCGGAATGCCCTACATAGGCGCAGATGGGTAACTGATATTTTTCACTCCAAGCCGCTAGCTTTTTTTTCATTCTACGATGGAGCTTTTTAGGATCGATAAGAATATGTCCTATGTTATCAAACCAGTTCCGCGCATTACTCCACTGAGTTCCGCGAAAACTTGCTATAAGCGATTGATTGCTATTGTCTCTGAATAAACGAATACGCCAATCTCCTATTCTGCTTCCTTCAACATAATCGATATCATTCAAGTGCTCCTCAACATAGTGAGCTGGGTCTTTTGCATATGCTGCATCTGCTATACGCCAATAAAATTTTGGTTCGTGTGCTGGAATCGTCATAGTCATTATATCTAAATAAAATAAAGAAATAGCCTTCTAGACATGCCTAGAAGGCTAAATAGAGATTAAGAAACTGTTTTTAATTTTTCGATTACTTTTGCACTAATACCTGGTAAGAGGTACTGATATGCTAAAGTACGTACCATAGAGTTGTACTGTAGAAAATCTAAAAAACGGTCACTGATAGCTTGATTAAACTCTTTACAAGCATCTGTACCTAAGATCCAATTTGTTCCAAAAGGCATACGTTCTTTTACGAGAGTGACAAGCATTTCATGAACTTTTCCTTTGCTCATTTTTTTTACTCTTCCATAGAGCTTTTCTATAGCTTTTGGATCAGAGTCATAAGCACCCAAAAGTCCTAAAGAACCGTCTGTTTTTTCTGATCTCTGCAAAACCTCATGGATTTTTTGGACAATTTCATGAAGATTATCTTTCGCTAGCAAGCTATCTACTGTTTCAAATACTGCTCCGCCGATTGCACCTTCTAGCATACCTAAAACAGGTTTTCCTAAAGAAAGCATCCCTCCTGCAACTCCCTCAAGAGCAGCAAGGTCCATCAAACTTTCTAAAACTCGATGAACGATCTTACCTAAGTCTTTTTCAAAACCCGGATTTGCTACATATCGCATATCATAAGGAGGTATAAGAGCTGTTTTTCCTCCGTTATCTTTTCCTATTTCACTAAAAACAAGCTCCATAATAAGACCAAGAAACTCTGGCGAAAGCAAACTATTTGTTATAGCTCGTAGACGCTTAGGTAAACCAGCTTCTAGCATACTTACAGCTGCCATGAAACGAGGCACTGTTTTTTCTCTTAAGAGATCAATACCAAAATCAATTGCTGGTTGGAAAACGGCTTCTTCGCGGCGACGAATAGCAGCATCTATATGCACGTTAGGAATCAGTACTGTATTGAAACGTTCCCAAACACGAATGTTCATTTGAGAGAGAAGGAGTACCTCTCGTACATCCAAAGGAAACTGAGAGAAATTACTAAATTGTTTCTCTAATTTTTCCATTGCCCATTGGTAATCTTCAAGATAGTCTGCTACTGAATCTAGCCCCTCAAGAAGTAACTCTTGTAAAAACGGACTAAAACCCTTGGGCTTCTTATCTAGTATAGGTAAACCTATACGCTCCATCATGAACTCTATAAGAACGGATACAAACTCACGAGCTCGATTGACAAGTAAAGAATCACCTGCTTTTCCTATATGTAACAAATAATCTAAGATCAATTCTTCAAATAAAGCCTGAAGCTCATTCGAAGCTAAGGCAATGGTGCCGTGTTCATCTCTAGCTAAAACATCGTTTGCTTCAATAGGTAAAAGACCAAGTAGCCACTCACCTAAAAGATATAAAAATTCTTCTCCTTCATTCAAAAGGAACTGAATTCCGATATCAATGATTACGTTTTGATGGTAAGAACCGTCTTCTGATTTCCCTCCAAAAAGCCATTCAGAACCATAAGTTTGTACTAACTGACTGAAAGCATGAGATAAACGCTGCTCTATAGAAGCGTCTTTATCTAACGGCTCTAATGTTCTTAATGGAGGAAGTTGATACAAAGAATCTAAAGAAGGACTGTTCGTATTTTTTTGTAAGTCTGCTAGTTCACCTTGTAAAAGTGCGAGGTAAGCATCTACAGCTTGTATACTGTCTTCAACAGCCACTTCTGGTTCTTCTGGTTCTCCTGGATCAATATCATCAACAGATTCCACCACCATTTTATGATAATATTCAGCGTCTTCAGAAAAAGGATTGCTTATAAAATTTATCGTCATTTTGAAAGTCTCAAGAAAAAAGTTAGATCACAGAACTCGTATACACAATAAATATTTTTATTGTCACAAAAAAAACTGTGTCTTACTTCTTCTTTCTAGAATCTCATAAACTAAAGCAAAGCAAATGCTGAATGATAGCTATTTTTTATATGCATTTTCTTTTCTATCAAGAGCTCTGCATTTAAAATAGCAGTACCAGCTGCTCCTCGAATGGTATTATGTGAGAGAAGAATAAATTTCCAATCGAGTACAGGGCATGGCCGTAAACGCCCTACACTAACCGTCATTCCTGCACCTGCATTACGGTGCAAACGAGGTTGAGGGTATGCTTCGTGAGATAAGTATTGTAAAGGATATTTGGGAGCGGAATAAAGTTTAAGCCTTTGCGCCTCTCCTTGAAAATGATTCCAAGCTTCAATCATTTCTTCTTTTCTTGCTTTATTCTTTAAACGTACAGAAACACAAGCACTATGTCCGTCTATAACAGGAACACGGGTACACTGTGCACTAATGGAGAAAGAGGCTAATTGAACTCCTGATTCTCCAAGCATACCCATAATCTTTTTCGGTTCAGTTTCCACCTTCTCTTCTTCACCGGAAATAAAAGGAACAATGTTATCAATAAGATCAAGACTAGGTACTCCTGGATAGCCAGCGCCAGAAAGAGCTTGTAAAGTTGTAACTTGAACTTCTTGAATTTCAAATAAGTCATGCAGTGGTTTAAGCCCTAAAACAAGACCTATGGTAGAGCAGTTAGGATTTGTAATGATCATACCACCATTTTCATAACCTTGCTCTTTTACCAGAGCTAGATGATCCGCATTGACTTCTGGTACCAATAAAGGAACGTTTGGATCCATGCGATGATTACGAGCATTAGAAATGACGATATAACCTGCTCGGGCATAAGATTCTTCAATTTCGCCTGCTACAGAAGAATCTAAACCAGAAAATACCAAGCGACAATCTTGTATTGGCTTACAAAGTTCTACTTTCATTGAAGCAATTTCAGTAGGAAGAGGGCTTGTCATCCCCCAATGAACAGCCTCGCCATATGCTTTTCCGGCGGAGCGTTCAGAAGCTGCAAGAGCATGT
>PAQS01000027.1 GCA_002709385.1 Waddliaceae bacterium | reverse complement strand
TTAAAGTCAGCGTCTCTTCTCTTAAACTTTGCTGTCATTTAGACCTCCAGAAAAACCTCTAATATAGCTCTTCTAGGGAGTAAATCAACTGGTCTAGTTTTTGGGGACCATTATAGAGTTTTTCTAGTCGATAGAGAACTTCTTTTGCAACTCGTTCTTTTTGTTCAGGTTTTAGGTTTTTATTATATTTTTCGATTAAAGAAAGCTGCCCCAAAACAAATGCGTATCGTTCTTCAACTTTAAACCCGGAGTGTCCACCATCTCCTATATTAGAAAGAATACGAAGCTGTGTAGAAGCATCGAGATTATCTCTAACTTTTTTTGTTAATGTATGTTCTTTAATCACATTTGGGTTTGAGTTAAGAACGTGCTCTACATGTTTACCAGGAGATACCTGAATTTTTTTGAGGGTTTCTGTATCCTTTTTTTCTATCGTAAGAGATGAGTGGGGTTTTTTTAATGATCGTTGCATTTTATCAACGATTTTTTGTTGATGGAGAAATGTATTAAAATCAGCTTCATCTATTTTTTTATAGTTATTAGAATAACGAAGAAGAGAAGATTTTTTTTCTTCAAATTGCTTTGTTTCTTCATTAAATTGGTAAGTCTTTGTATTAATCGGACCATCATTCTCTGCCGCTTCATAATGAACCATTGTATTTTCATCTTGACAAAGCCATAATCCTGCTTCTGGATCTAAGTAAAAAGGTGATTTATCAATTTCTTTATGACCAATTTTAGAAAGGGTCCAGAACTCATTTATCTGTTGCTTTGCGCTGCTAAAATCTTCAAGATTTTCTCTGTTACTTAACTCTGTTTCAGAGTCTCCGTATGTGGGAGAGTTTAGTTTAAAAGCAAGAGAAGCATTATCGAGAGGATCTATAGAGTTTGATAAATCAGACTCCATTTTAATCATGATTTCTAATTGCTTTATAATATCGCCTAGCTGTCCTTTATGCGTTTCAAAATATTCTGATCGTTGTATTTTTCTTAAGTATTGGCTGGCTCCCAGTTCATCTATTGTTGGTCTTTTATGAAGTTTAAAAACAAGATCCCTCTTAATTTCTGGATCTAGCTTTTTTATAATATCTTTTATTTTAACATCTTTTTCTTCGTATTGACGAGGGAGGGGACTTGCTAAGTCTAGTCTTTTGGTGATATCGTCTGCTGGAACATCTTCTTCTTTATGTTGAGGAGAGGAAGGAGTTGCTAAGTCCAAATAATCCAGACTTTGCTTGCTTTCTTTATTTTGTTTGATATCATTTCGGATATGTTCGAAAATACATTCATTAATGCATTGTTGCATTGTTTCATTGTGATGTTCTCTAAGTGTATTCTTGATATCCTCTTCAGGTATTTTGTTTAATATATTATTGATGGACCAGTCACTACTATCTATAAGTAAGCTAGTGATAACGTCTTCATTTAGACCTTCTAATTTTCTTAGTTTCATAGCATGTTGGTGTAAACGCTGTACTTGTATTGCTTGTTTTATAAATTTAGGACTTTCAGATTGACTGTTAACATCGTTAACACCGCCAAATGACAATTCTCCAGATGGAAGTTTTTTAATTTCGATATAGCCATACTCTACCTGGCCATCTATTCCAAATTGTAAATTTGGAAGGAGAGAGAGTGTGTTCAGTTCTTGATCGTTGATTTCTTGAGCAATCTTACGACAATAAGCTTTCTGTTTTCTTTTTGCATTGAAGCGTGATTTTCCTAGTTTCTGAAATTTTAAAAGCCTTTCAGAACATTCAAACTTAGGATCGACAGTGTCATCATTATTAGGAGAATTTACTTTGAAATGTTTCAGCGCCTCATTGTCTAAACTTAAAGTAGAAGAAAAGAGTTTTTCAATTCCTTCCGCTAAACTCAATTCTGCAATTTTTCTATTTTGTCCTGCAGCGGCTTGTTTAAATACTTCTAATCGATCTTTTTCTTTAGTATCCATTACCGCATTTCCACTAAAGTCACGAGCAATCGGTTCAAGTATTTTAGTCACTATCTCTAGTGGTCTGCCGGATGTAATCTCCCATTTCTTCAAATCTTCAGATCCGTTTATAGGAATGGTATAAAGGTCAATTTTTCCATTTTCGTTTCTTTTAAAACTATAAAAGACACCTTTAAAATGCCCTTCTTCATCAATAGAGCTTGCTGGAATAGTCAACTCAGCCCCAATAGGCAACCCTTTTTCACTTTTTCCATCTCCACAAATCAATGTGGCGTATTTTTGTATAAATGTTTCGATATTTTTATTATCTCGTGCTTTTTCTAGATCCTTATTGATACTAATGGCTTGTTTTAAACGGGCAATATCACCTTCTGGACGAGGCTCCATATTTTCTAATAATTTCACTTGAATATGTAAGAATCCTCTAAGCTCTTTATCATTAGTTGGTTTAATGCCGATAAGCATTTTATCAACTCGTTTAGCTGCCTGTTGGTCGGGGCTATGCTTACCACGAATCTTATCTGCAAAAACAAAAAGAGGAACACAGAGATACTTGACGATGACTAAAAATTTTGGTACTGATTTGTCCCACTGCTTAGAACGCTTTTTCCAAAGAAACCTAAAACCAGGTTTATTAATATGAACATTGATCTTCGGTAAGGCAAAATCAACATATTTTACAGACCAAATGTTAGTTTTTTTCTGAGGGCCAATCTCAAAACTCTTTATCTTATCTCCAACTTTAAGGCTTACAGAATGCTGAGAAACAGAAGAAATTTCTAAAGTAGTGATTTCGTCATTTTCTTCTATAGCTTGGCTAATAGCTTGCTCAATCACTTTGGAATAAACCCGGTCTACAAGACGTTGCCCACTACTCATTTTGACCGTGATTTCTCGTCCTATCTTCTCGCCACGTTTCTCAGATCTTTTTGTTGCATAAAAACGCAAGTCAACACTTGGTCTAGCTGGCTGTTCTAGCTTAATAGTCTCATTCTCAGGCAGATGGTAAATGAAATCTATTTTCCTTTCTTTACTTGTATTGCCGATAGAAGAGATGCCGATTTCAAGAGAACGAATATTTTTTTTATCTGATGATAAGGGAATAATTGTGATTTCTTTGCTGGTAAGAGCGGTACTTTTTAGGAGTTTTTGACTAATGTATTCTTTTTTAGCTTCTTCTGTTTTTTCCTTAGACGACTCTTTTAAAATGAGGTTTAGTTCTTCTTGAAATAACTTGATACGAGCGTCAAGAACCGCTTTGTTTAATATAGATCTGCTCTCTTGGTTTTTCTCATTATCTGGAAGCAAGTCTTGAAAAAGGTAGTCGTATCGGAGGTGAAGCTCGATTTTTTTAGTCGTATCTCCCTCATAACCAACTGTTACAGTGCAAGTAATCTCATCTGAGGAATTAAGAACATTATTTTCAAATTCACAAAAGATTTTCTTAATTTTAGAATCTGAAGATATCGCATTTATAAGACTCTCTGTTTCTTCTTCTTGAAGAGAAAACGAAGAGAGTTGATTAGCTGACTCAGGATTAATAGCAGACATAAATAAACCAAATAAATATTATCTTTTTATTATTTTAAATTAAATTATATTAATGTTGTTGTTAATTTATTTTAAAAATTCTTTTGTTTAGTTGGGGTTTATTTTAACTTTATAAAAACGTCTCTCTCTATTAGAGTCTTGCGATTTTAGAGAATGATAATGGAGAGAGGAGAATGTCTCAGATAATTACAGCGACAGAATTCTTGTTAGAGCCTGTTTTTCAAGTACATAAGCATCCGGTTGGATTTAAAATACAACGAGTAGAGAAGGATAAGAAAAGCAAAAATCTACAAGTGAAAAGCTTGCTTGCAGATATGCCGGTAAAACTTCCCTCAGAGAAGCAATCAGCGCTTTCTTTCTTTAAAGAGTTTTTACATTTTATCTCTCCAAATAAGACAAGAAAAAGAATTCACAGAAAAACCCTTACAGCGCTTTATTTTCCTGAATTGTATGAAAATGTTGCAGAAACAGGAAAGCCTCTTCCTAGCTCAGGAATAGCAGGTAATTTATTAGCATCCAAAGCTCTTGATGATTACTTAAAGCTACTCTTGGCATTTGAAGGTGATTTGCCCGATGATTTGCATCGAGCGATACATCAGTGTAGAAATCGAGCGAAAAGTATCGAAAGATTGCAGCATTCTCTCCAATTGCGTGAACCTTTGTCTTCACGAAAGAAAAAAGAATCATTAGAGAAAAAAATAGAAGAATTAAGAGATAAAATTTTTCGAGAAGAAGCACGGATTAGACGAAGACAAGATAGATTAGAAAGACTTTCGTACAAAAGTCCTTCACAAAAAAACTCATTTTCTCCTTTTGTTTTTTTAAGAAAAAAAGCCAATCAATCCAAGTTAAATCATGCTGAAAAAAAACTTATTCAGAAAGAAAATAAAAAAGAGCAATTAGAAACATATCTTTCTAAAGACATCATCAATATTTATGAAGAGCTTCGAGAAAAGTACGAGAGTATGATCCAAAAAGCGTCTGATTCATTTCATGAACAATTTCAAGAGATGATCAATCTAAGTTACGCAGCAGATATGAACACTGATCTAGCAAAAAAACACATACACACTTGGATCAATATTCGAGAGGACTTGGAGCGATCTAACGTAGGACATGGCCTTGACTCTCTACTGAAAAAAGAAGAAGAAGCCTTTCTCAAACTAAAACAGTCCTTTAACATAAGAGAAAGTTCTTCCTATAGACTGGCAAGAGAAAAGCTTTTAATCTCTTCTCGAGAGATTGTAAGCTTTTTATATGAAAACTCCTTAGCTTCAACTACCTTTTCAGAAGTTTTTTCTTCTTTTAGAAAAGAAATTGACCTCAATAGAGCCACTAATGAAGAGAAAGGGCAGAAGATACTGTTATATATTCTCAATAATTTACATGCTTATCTTCCCCAAGAACTAGACTCCCAAGAGGATAACTATCAAAATGCAGTAAAAAATCTAGATGAAGAAGATGTAGATTGTGCTCTAATAGAACATGTACTGACTCTGTTTAAAAAGAATATGGAAGTAGAGGACTGTATATATTCACCGTGCATGCTTTCCTTTAAAATGATGCAACTTATTGAAGATAGTTTAGATAATCAGTGGCTGAGCGATCACTTGAAAATAGCGAAACGATTAGCGCGATGTATTCTTATTCAAGCAGAGAAAATGGAAGCAGATATCAAAGCTTTGCAAGAGAAAGAGTTTTTGCTTCTTCCCTTTAGTCATGATCCTCAAGGGGCTCATTGGAGTTTAATCCGTCTATCTAAACGTGGTGATCAGATTGATTTAGATTTATTTCAAGGCCATATAGATGAAGAGGAAAAGAAATGCTTTTATAAAGTTGGAATGAGTCTTGGAGGCAAAGAAAAGCAAGCTAAAGTGCTTTCGTTTCGTGGGATTCCTTGTGAAGAATTTAACATTGACTGGTGTATCTCTAGGTTGAGAAGTCAGTTAAAAGAGGGGCCAGAATCACTCTTTTCAGTGACTCAATTAGTATTTGCTGGTGAAAAAGCAGCTTTTTCGATTGCAAAAGACAATAGGAGCTTACAGGAAAGTCTTTTTGGAGATTTTTACCCTTATTTCGAATCTCGAGCTCCCCAAAAACACGTCGAGTATGGATCTAAAAAAGCAGGAACGATTTTTCAATCTCTGTATAGAATGCTCCACAGTACCTATGATGCTGTAAACGGAGACCAAAGATCTAAACTTCGTATGCGCTTAACAGCTCTCTTTCAGTTCTATAAGAAAGCCTCCAAAGATCTAGAAAACAACAGAACAGATCAGTATCTTTTAGAGACAGGAATCACCCATTCACGCCTTCTTGCCCATGATTTGTTTTTACAAAAAAAGATCACAGTTAAGGATTTAGAAAAACTAGAAACAGAACTCTCTTTTATAGAGAAAGATCTAGAGAAAGCTAGATGGGGGAAAGAATCCTTACAACCCATTCATAAGCAGAAACTAGCTCCTTTCTCCTGTGGCTTTAAATCACCACATACAAAGAAGCTAAGAATTAAATCTCAAAAGATTGCACAGAGTACAGCAGAGACTATTTCAAAAAGCAGTGAAAGCCAAATAAGACAAGTTCTTCAACAGAAGCACAAGTGGGTCAATCCCTTTCAAGATATGCAAGCAGGGGATCTACAAATAGCACTCCCTGAAATCATCAATAAAGCATCAAATTTCTATAAAAAAGGTCAGTGGCTAAAAGCGCAATTATTAGCTATGAGAGCCTTGAGAGATCTTCCTTTTGAAATAGGAAAAAAAAGTAAAGAAGCTTTGCCCTTTTATAGTAGTCTCACAGCAAATCAGCGTATAGCGATGAGCCGTGACCTCTCGCGTCTTTGTCAAATTCTTACCGACGTTAACCTTAAAACACAGTTCTTGCCTGATCGAGAATTAATGATTGTAAAAGCAGGATGCATTCAAGATTATCTTTTGCGATTAAATAGTTCTTTATCTGGTAAAGAATCTCCATTAGCTACTCACTTTGGAGATTATTATAACGAAGAGTTGCTCAGGAAAATACTACAGTGGAAAGAACGTATAGATTTAGAGTTGAAAGCAAGAAAAACTTCAGATCTTTATCTACAACTTGAAGATTTTTTTATCGTCGAAAAAATGAATGCTTACCAAGAGCTAATTAAAATGAGCAAAAAAACACCTATGGTGCAGTTTTTGCGTGAATACCCTGGCTCACAACTCATGGCAGAAAGACAGCCTCTTTTTGAAAGCTTTCTTCCTGATAATAAAGAGAAACTTGATGATTTATACGAAAAAAAAGAACAGCTCTATAAGGAAAAAAGTAAAGATTGGGCAGTTCTTCAAAAAATCAAGCAAGAAATTCAAGACCTAGAAGAAAGTGTAGGAATTAAAAAACTAAGGAAAAAATATTATGACTCTATGAGTCAATCTTCCTCAGACCAACAAAGGAAAATACAAAAAGACCTGCAAAAAGAAGAAGATAAAATTTATAAGAAATATGCAAAACAGTTTTCTCCTTTACTTCAAAAAAAAGAGACTTATGAAAATAAAATTCATGTTCTTTCCTTAGAAGAAAACAAAGTATTAGAGAAAATCGATAGTCTCAAAGACACTGTAAAAAATTGGATAAGAACATTTGAAAATGAAAACAAAATCCCTCCTCAAATTCATGATCTAAAAATTCTACAATTGATTCTTGATGAAAAAGCAGGACTTGGTCGTTTAACCCTATCTCTAGATAATACAGAAGTCAAAATTCAAAAAAAAGTTCTGAAAGATGCCGAGCTTCCTTTAGAAGGTTTGAATGTTTTTAGACCCTTAAACAATAAATGGAAGGCTTACGATAATATTCAAGTTCATCACTACCGATCTGCTTACTATCCAACGAACAGCATATTAAACAATTCACTAGGAGAAGAGTGGTCTTGGTATAAAAATAATCGAATGCTAGTGAAAGGAGTAGATCCGGTAGTAGCTTTTCAATCATTACGTATCTCACCAAACAATCAAGACTACCCACACCACAGTAGAATCGAAAAAGATGCAAGAAAAGAGCTAAATCAAGTAATCGAAAATCTGTACCGAAAAAGAGAAATTTGTGTACGAACAGAACTATTTAAATACAGAGGAATTCCTAAAATCACGAGTTTAGAAACAACAGAACTTGCTGCGCTTTTGAGTACAATGACAGCGGAAAATAGTTCGATAGAAAATTGCTTAGGTTTAGTCAATACTCACCGCCGTTTACTTTCTAACGATCAATTTCGTCATTTAATGGAATGCAATGTCTTACGCCGAGATCTTCTCTATTACCACTTAAAAAAGAACCCGAAATTCCTAAAGTCGACACTACTGCCTTTCTTTGAGTTAAATATCAATCTCTGTCAATCACAAGCGATGGATGATGGACAAGTAGCTTTAGTAAAACTCGCTGTCATGATAGGCCGCCTCTATCAAGAACTCGAAAAACATGATCCCGTTCTTTATCAAAAATACAAAGAAAATATTTCTGAATTTGGAAAATACGAAAAAAAATTAAGAGACTTATCAGAGTCTACAAATATCGCTCACCAAGAATTCAAAAAAGGTCTTTGGGAATTAAGACTGACAAGATTCTGTGAGCAAAATGCTTATACAGGGGCAGATCTGATAGAGATTTATCAAGGTATATCAGCACTAAAAAGATCAGGAATAGATTCAGACGGAAATTTTCCTTTAATGGAAGATAGGGTGCAGCAATTAGAAGAGAAAACCTATCCTTTATTCAAACAAGCATGTAAAAATAAGGTTTTTCTTTATCAAGCACTTACTGAAATAGCAAAACCTTTGATCTTGAACAAAAAAGTCAAGACAGTATGGAAAGGGCAGTTTCCTCACTACCACAATGATGAAATAGGTGTGGATCTCTCAACATGTAGAGTATACAACCATCAAGGTGGAACTCCAATTTTGATTGACGATACATTTAGATGGGATTCAGGTGTTCTAAGCGCCATGGGAGAAACTTTTGATTTCACAAGCCCTGTCTTTAAACTCGAAACAAAATCCCCAGAAGAAACTGCGATTCAATTTACAGGTCAAGGGGGACGAACAGTTACCGCTGTCAGCAAGAATAATAAAGCTCGAGTTTATCAGACGTTTCATTTAGATGGTAAAGATGCGGATTATCAATTTATTGAATGGAATTCGCTTATAGAGAAACCTAAAACAGAAAAAACACACTTCAAATGTATACAAAGTCTATTTCAAGCACTTAGCGTTCAAAAATCTCATGATTTTTTAGAAGGGATCAATCAATTGCTTGATGCAATGAGTGTACAAAAGACTAGTGCTATTCCAGCATTTTTAAAATTGCCAGGTGCAAGCTTTTGGAAGAATCCTTCTAGTACTCATGATGTCATTATGTTAGATGAAAAAGGAAATTTATATCGTCAGCTATTTTTTCAATCACAATTCAACAAAGCACACCGTCTTCGCTATGTGAAAGACTTGACGGTAGAAAACGCAGAAAAGCGTGAGCTGCTTGCTCTCGATAAAGCAAAACATCCTGTATTACGCCAAATCGCCAAGTTTGAAGAGCCTACAGAAATTTTGGTATGGGGAAATAAAAAAGAACTTCTTGAAATAGAGCTTCCTCGTTTTGATTTGCGTTTTGAAAACACTCAAAAAGGGTGGTTGGTTCACGGACCCTCTATTGTTAAAGAAGAAGGGCCGTTCTACTTGAAAGAGTCGATTTCTATCAAAGATACTCTTGGCTTAAAATCAGTCTTGATTTTGTCGAATCAAAAAAGAAAAGAACGAGTTTTAACTCCTAGAGTTGAAATACAAAACCAAATCTCATCTCTTGCTTACTATTTCCAAGAGCATCCAAAAGAGCAATTAAGAACAATCTTTGCTCTTTTTAAGCAATTAATTGGAAGATATATCAGTAAAAAAGATCACAGTATAGGAATGAAGGAATTGAGCGATTGGATGGCATTAGCTACTCCAAGGCTCACAGCCCCTCAAAAAGAAAAACAGCAATTTGAGGTTTTTGATATCAACTCTAGCACGCGGGTGTGGCAGCATTTAGGGGGGACAACAGAGCAGATTGATGAGATGGGCTTAGCCTATTTCCACCGTGATAGTAATGAAGCTTATATGCAATTGGCCATTTATGCTCTAGCTCAACATAAGCCAGCACAAGCTCTTGTATTTGCTCGACAAGTCAAAGGGAGTTTAAGTGCTGAAGCAGTAAAACGTTTCATGACCTTACTTGCATGGCCAGAAATAGATCTTGTTTTAGGAGCTAATGATAAGGCGGCTTGTTTGCAAATATTCTTAAGTCAATTTCCACGTATTGCCACCTATCTTTCAGAAGCTGATTCGCAAAAGCTGATTGAATCTTATAAAGACTACTTACAAATACAAAGTAAGGTACATGTTCATTTAAGGTTAAAAGCAGCACATCATGAAATGTGTTTGGGGCATGCTGCGCTTTACGACCCCCATTGGTACTCAGAACATGGAGAAGAAATTAAACACTTTATCGCAAAAGAAAAATGCGATTTGCAATCACCAAAATTTTTAGCTGAAGGATTCATTCGTAGATTAAAAAATTCTGATGAAAACCAAATAAAAAGCTTCGCTCAGAACTTCTTTGAGAATCTAAGCCATGCCGCATCTTCCGACCCGATTAAAAGAGAAGAAGAAGCTCAAAAGATTTTAAAAGCTTTAAAACCAATTCCTGGAAATAGTGGTGATGATGAGCTTTTTCTTGATGCACTACAAAATTACTTGAAGTATGCCTTAGAATTTGGCCTTTCATCTAAAGAAAATAACCCTATAGATACCAATCCCACTTTAGAAGAAGTAGAAGAGCGTTTAACTCAAGTAGATCAAGTCATTCGTAACTTTAATTGGAAAGCAGTAGGGCCAAGCTTTTCTTCTTTAAGCACCGATCTGAAAAGAAGACGGATTGAAT
The DNA here is from genome assembly GCA_002709385.1 of Waddliaceae bacterium. Taxonomy (GTDB): domain Bacteria; phylum Chlamydiota; class Chlamydiia; order Chlamydiales. Next base: position 13,225 of record PAQS01000027.1, on the reverse strand, counting down.
CGAAATTCTCAAAAAACTTTGTAGAGGAATTCGATTTCTTATCAGCTAATTCTTATAGCATTCAACATTACCCTAGTTTGCGAGAGGCTGAAAAACAAACACTCTTAGATGCTCGGAATGCTAAAGATATGGACACGTTTTCTTTGGGTAGGTTATCTCCACAGAAAGGGACTGAAAAGTCTTATCATCTGAGTAAAGAAGAACTTTCTCAATATTTTTCAAAATCACAAAATCATGCGGCATATGCGAATACTCGTCATTTTCTCATTCCTCGTCTCGAAGAACTGTCAAAAGACCACTCTCACATAAAGAATGAAGCAAAAAAGCTTAAGGAATGTTTAGAAGCATTTTTCACCGAAGAAAAAACAGAAGAAACTTGGAAGGTAAAAAACCATAAAGAGATTATAGCGCTTAAAAAGAGAGTAGAAGAACTAAAAGAGGTCGATAAAAAACGAGCAGACAGTATTCAAAAGGAATTGATGCTCAAGTGCTGTATAGAAAAGACGAAACAGCCAGATCTATACTCTTTTCAGATTAAAGCTGGCCTGAAAGAAGAAATCACCATGGAAGAAATACTCCGTGCGTTTTTTCAAGGGGATTTAGAATCTTTGGCAGCTCGCTTGGATCCTAATGTAGATTTTGCAGCGTTACGAACTCTACTTACAGAGTATTTGATTTATCGGACTATGGAGCAAAGGGCTGAGCGAGCACTAAAAGCTTTAGAAACTCTGAGTTTAGGTCCCGCTCAAGATAAAAATGGTAGAAGACGTCTCGCTGAGCTGACTGTGATTGAAAATTTAACACAAGAAAGAGCATACGATCCTTATCTTCATCCAGAACTCCTTATTTTCGAGTATTTTGGAGAGATTGTCATTCGAAAAAACCAAATTCCTGTTATAGAAGACTTAGTAAAAGATCCTTGTTCTGTAAGGCAAGCAGTAACAGGAATTGGAAAAACATCCGTCATTCTTGTTCTCGTAGCGCTATTAAAATCTAAGCCTGGAACGCTTAGCATGCTTTATTTCCCTAAACCTTTGTTTGAGGATAACAGCCGTGCTTTAGCCAAAAAATTAGAAGGCTTCTATGAGAAAAGTGTATTTGCTTTGAAATTCCCTCCAGAAGGAATGAATGAGGAAGCGACAGATACAGAAAAATACCTCAGTATTTACGATTCTCTCATTAGAACCATGGTGAATAAAGGAGTTGTAACAGCAACGAGGGAAGATGTTCAATCTTTACAAAGTCGTTTTAAAACATTGGTAAGAGCGTTTTGTGAAGATCCTGAGACTATAGATAAAAGATCCATTCATATTCTCGCGAAAACTCTGCTCTTGTTAAGGCGTCATGGTGCGCAACTAACAGACGAGGTGGATAAAGTACTGGAAGTAAGAGATCAGTTTTTGCGTTCTGTAGCCATCAACGAACCCATTGAAACCTTTAAAATTTCTGCTACACACGACCTTTTCCGTCGTCTTATCACCCAACATCCAGAATTAAAATTAAGAGAAAATGGTCAGGCTGATTTTGAAGGAGAAAATAGAGAAAACGTATTGCAAAAATTAGCAGAAGAGCTAGTACTCACATGGGCTGATGAAGGACGTTTTGCCAATGATGAACAAGAAAAAGAAAGCGATGCGAGAAATTGCTTGAATTATCTCTTATCTAAAGATGAAACCTTTCTTGATGCTCCTTGTTTGGAAAACCTTAATAAGTGGAATAGAGACCAACTGGATCAGTTGATTGTTTATCAACGACAACTCTCTAAAGTATTACCCCTTACTCTAAGTAAGAAAGGTGGCTTAAGTTATGGACGCTCACAAATTTCTTTTGAACAGGATCCAAAAGAAGCAGTAAAAGTGAAACCTTATAACTTAGCAATTCCAAGAGAAAACGCTCGGCATGGAAATGATTATGAAGTTCTGAATTATACATGTCAGGACTATCTACAAAAAGGTGTCTCCTTGGATCAGTTTAAAGATTGGTTATCTCTACAAATTGAGCAAGCAAGACAGCAATCCGACCTACAAGGCATTTTGATTTCGGAAACAGAGGCAGGTAAAAACTTCAAACGTTACATGGCAAGTCATGATTTTGATACTCACAAAAATCTATCGTTTTGGATTCAGGAACAAAGCTGGCCACAACTGTATGAAATTTTCAATAACACAGATAGCTGCCTTCTAGAATACCTTTATGACCATGTCTTGCCCAGCTTATGTGTGACTCCATTAAGCACCCGTGATGATGCGTGTAACTTTTTAAGTATGCATCATTACAATTCAGGGGCCTCAGCAACCTTAGCTGCACTAGCAGGTTTGGAAGAAGAGTTGAAACTAGATCAAGCCATAGACAAAAAAGCTGTAGGGAAAATGGCTGCTTTGTTTATGGACCAAGGGCAGTATGAAACAGAAACTTATAACCCTTTTGATCAAGATCTTACAGTAAAACTTCTTGAAAAAGCAGCTCAAAAAAATCGTATTGCTTATGTAGATGGTGCTGGAGTTTCATGCGATACAGATAATCGTGTAATGGCTGAAAAGTTTTTGGAATGTTTGCCTAAAGAAGAAATTCACGGAGTTGTATTTTGGAGAGGAGGAGTGAAAAGGATCCTTCTAAGAGATGGCAAAGAAATTGCTCCTGAAGCGTCTACCTTAAGACCAGAGTCACTCGCTCTCGTTTGTGATTATGCTCGTTCAAGAGGAGCAGATCAAGCACTTGCTCTAAAAGCACAAGCGCAGATTACTTGCGATACAAAGCAAAGCTTTGAAGAAATGCTCCATGAAAATGGAAGAATGAGGCTCTTGTATTATGGACAAGGCACAGCTGTTTTAGTCCCAGAAGAATCTCAACTTAAAAATAAAACAGATGTATTGGAAAGTGGCTTATCAAAAACAACGGAACTCACAGCTGATAATCGTGTACGACGTATCAAGCAAAGAATGCGGAATGTAGTTCATGAGGAAATGATGAGAGTGCTCTTAGAGGCTGCAGAATCTACTCATTGGGGAAGCCTTCAAAAAGCTTTTCATCTCTTTAAACACCATAGTATTTTAGACACTCCGCCTGATTTCACACGCTCTCCTGGAGAACACTTTTCTTTACACAAGCATTTGGATCACTGGGAAGATTTGGATCAAGCTTTAGAAACAGTGCGCTCCGTCTATCACCGCATTTGGGAAGAAGCGAAACTTGGAGAATATCAAAAAAATCGGATAGGGACTGAAAAAAATGATTTAGAAAATATTGCGTGGAGATCATATCGCGATGAAATGCCTAAAACGATTCCTGTGCGCGGCGGTGATGAGGATGATACTGAAATAGAAACGCAAACTGAGCGTGAGGTAGAAACTGAGCAGGAAACAGAACAAGAAACGGAACAGGTCTATGATATTAACCTCATCTACCGTGACACAGTAGATCACGATTGGGTTCCTTGGGGTCTCAATTCAAATATGGAACCCATGTCTGCTTTAGCTGATTTTCTTAAGAAAGGAAATCTTAAATTAAACAGCTTATCTCGTTGTCACCAGGCTTTCCCAAGATACCTAGGATGCACAGAAAACGTATCGAGGGATTTAGGTCATTCCTATCTATGTGATATTGAGAGTGACTCTCGCTATCGTATGGTTTCTTTGCGAAAGCCTATGAAGCAGATTTTAGTGATGAAGAAACCTGCTGAAGACAATAAAACAGAGTATATGATCTGCGGTCTTGATCCATTAGACAACGAAGCCGTGAGAAAAGTTTTTGTGCAAGACCGTGAGTATAGTGGAGAAAGAGTAGGAGATTGCTCAGCCTATATCTACGATTTATCGTTACGTAAGGTTGTAGTGAGTAGTGTTTCTTCTAGAGATTTGCCTTTGGAAGGACCACCACGTGAACTAGAGAAAGCAGAACTCTCTTATCGTCTGCTAAATCTAGATCTGGCTTATGACCAAAAGCAACAAGAAAGGCTCTTTCAGTGGTTTTGGGCTTTGGATAGAAAAGGTTTATTTAAAGGAGAAATAGGATTCCGCGCATTTTTTGAACAGCGCTTGCTTCCCATAAACCAAGAAAAGAAAAAATACTATTTAGGGAGTGTTTTACATCTTATTTTCCGTTTAACAGAGGAGTTTCTTGACTATCATTTACAGTACAGTAAAGCAGATCAAGAACTTCTTCTAAAATATTTACAGACAATGAAGGAAAGTGGCTTGTTGAGTGAGTGGAAAGCATTTTTAGATTTTAAACTAAAAGAGAAAAAATTCCGGAAGGCTTATGAGACGAGTGATTTAAAAGTAATTATCGACAAAATATAATATATGAGAGAGGTAGTAGATTTATATCTTCTACCTCTATTTATTATTATAAATCTTCAAAATTGATATTGGAAAAATAATTAAGAGACATATACTTATCTAGTTCTACTAATTTACTGTAAATTTCTTCTTCCAATTCGATATTTAATAATTCCCTTATAAGAATAGAAAAATTTACAAGATCATCTTTTGTTAATAAGCCTGTTGAAATCGACTCTATGCTTTTATTCTCAATAACGTATTCATGTATAAATCGTATAACTGTAGGATACATGTTTTGAAAATTTGGTTTCCCATTTCCTTCCCAAGCAATATTTATAATATTGTTTAGATTTTCTGAATCTTTAACATTTAGTTTTTTAATTAAGTTTAAAAAACGGATTTCAGGAAAAGTTAGAGGGATATCTTTATTATTTAGGCGTTTTTTAAAGTTTGAATCATCATCATTGGTTATGTTATTTTCATTGTAGTGTTGGTGTATTTTTTCTGAAACGATGTTTTTTCCTAATTTGGCTGAATTAGTAAATTCTCCTTTAACGTTGTCATTTGATCGAAATTTATTTTTGATTGCTGAAACTGCTTTGCTGATACTTCCTAATCCCCCTTTACTGTAATACTCATCTCGTGCTTCAAACAGTTCATTTAATTCAAACAAACGATCGAGATCATCGCAATTACGGGCTTCGTCTACAAGTGCTTTAATGGAAAGATTTTTAACTGTTCGTAATGCATTTTTTGTTGGGGCGTATTTAGGTAGAATTTTTGTTAGAATTTTTTCTGTGATTTTCCTTGTTTTTGTTAGAATTTTTTTATCTGATTTGGCGATTAAATCTATGTTATCAGGAGATACAGTATCTTCCTCTACTGTAAGTTCATTAATGTTTTCCAAATCTCCATTTATTATTTTTTCTTTAAAATTCTCTGCAGCTATATTAACGGCTGCTTGTATATCTCCAGTGAAATGTAAATTCCAATTTTTGTCCCCTAATTTATCTTTGATGTTGTCGTCGTTAAATTGTTCTCTGTTTAAAAAAAGACCAGTCTGTTTTTTGCCGTCCTTTGTTGTATATTCAACCCGATACAAAGTGCACATAACAATATTATGCTTTATATTACGTTTACCTGGATTATCTACTGATTTATCATGTAAATTTTCTAGTATATCAACACTGTTGATTATAGTATCTTTTTGTGTTAAGACCTTCCAGTCACTAGATACTGAATCCATATTTTTCGTTTCATTATTAACCGGTACACGAGAAGAATCAATACCCATGCTTTCCAGAAAATCATTACCGCCGATATTAGAACTCATATGATAACCTATAGTTAAAAAAGCAAATTTATATTTTAATTATATATTTTTTTTGTTTTTTGTTTTTTGTTTTTTGTTTGATAAAAATAAGGATAAGAAGAGCTGAAGATTTCACTAAGCTAGCCTCAAAAAACGAATTCGAGTATTTTAGATGGCACTATGAGCAGTCCACTTCTTCATTGTCAGAATCTAAGCAAGGCCTATGGCGCGGATCCGTTATTCGAAGATATTTCATTAAGTATCTTTAAAGGTGACCGTCTAGGAATCATTGGTCCCAATGGGTCCGGAAAATCTACGCTCCTCCGCGTTCTGTGCGGGGAAGAATCTCCCGATCAAGGCGAGGTGATTCGTCGTAAACACCTGCAAACAGGTTATGTAGAACAGAAACACCAGTTTTCTAGTGATCAATCAATTCTTGAAATTCTTTTGGATATCCTGAAAAAAGACTCACGTTGTGTAGACCCCGAGACACAAGCTCAGGTTGCTCTAGGCCGTTTAGGATTTACGGATTTCACACAAAAAGCAGGAGATCTATCCGGTGGTTGGCAAAAACGCCTAGGAATTGCCTGTGAGTTAGTCAAAGATCCAGAGCTTCTCGTTCTTGATGAACCAACTAACCATTTAGATCTTGAAGGAATCACATGGTTGGAAGAGTTTTTATCTAGAGCACATCTTACCGTAGTATTGATTACACACGATCGTAGCTTCTTACAAAACATGGCTACACGCATTATCGAACTCAACCCGAGATTTAAAGGTGGTTACCTAGAAAGTAAAGGGGACTACACAAGTTATCTTCTTCATAAAGAAGCATTTTTAAATGCACAGGAGCGTACAGAAAGAGCTTTAGCAGGAAAAGTACGGCGGGAACTGGATTGGTTAAGACGAAGCCCTAAAGCACGCACCACAAAATCTACCGCAAGAGTCAAAGAAGCAGAGCGTTTGATTGATGATTTATCAGACATTAAGCAACGCAACCAAGACCGCCGCTCACAAATGGGCTTTTCTGCTACAGAAAGAGAAACACGAGAGTTATTGACTCTTAAGTCAGTAGAAAAAACACTTGGAGAAAAGAAGCTTTTTTCTTCCTTGGATTTGGTTTTAGGACCAGGAAGGCGTTTAGGAATTCTTGGTTGGAATGGTAGTGGAAAAACAACTCTATTGCGTATTTTGTCAGGAGATTTGAATCCGGATAGTGGGCGTGTTAAGCGTGCTGAAGGCTTGAGAGTCGTCTATTTTGATCAAAAGCGACAAAGTTTAGATCCAAATATGACTCTAAAAGAAGCTCTTTGCCCACGTGGTGATACCGTATACTTCCGAGATAGGCAATACCACGTAGCAGGATGGGCACAAAGATTTTTGTTTCCTCGATATCGGCTAGAACAACCTGTAGGATATTTGTCAGGAGGAGAACAAGCTCGGATTTTAATCGCCCGCCTAATGCTTGAAGAAGCTGATATTTTGTTGCTTGATGAGCCTAGTAACGATTTAGATATTCCTACGCTAGAGACATTAGAGGAATCTTTAATGGATTTTCCTGGGGCCATTGTATTGGTGAGTCACGATCGTTATCTAATGGATCGAGTATGTAACCAAATGCTTGCTTTAGACGGAAATGGTGGAACTGATGTATACGCAGATTTTGATCAGTGGTATTCTCGGGAAATAGAAAAAGCAAAAGAAAATAAACCTATAAAAAATACTCCAAAGCCAAAGAGTACTGCCCCTAAACGTAGCGGTAAACTCACCTACAAAGAGAAAGTAGAGTGGGAAGGAATGGAGTTAAAGATACAGAATAAAGAAGAGGAACTGGAGAACTTACGACAGGAGGTCGAAGAAAAAGCCAGCAAAGTAGAAGCTCAAGAACTACAAAAGATTTGCAGTAAAATGCATAGCGCTGAAAAGGACTTAGAGCTTTTGTATGAGAGATGGACTGAACTAGAAGAAAAGCAGAGGACGTCATGAAAGAAGTATTGATTACACAATTGAGAGACAAAAATAGCGATCGCAATGTTTATCGTGAAACAACAGATCAGCTCGCATTTCTCATGGCGCAAGAAATAACAAAGCATCTTCGTACAGAAGAGATTCCAGTAGAAACCCCTTGTGGACCCGCCAACGGTTCTAAATGGGTCGATGATGTGGTTCTTGTTCCTATTCTGCGCTCTGGAGTTGCCATGCTACATACCTTCTTGAAAGTTTTTCCTAACGCACGAGTAGGTTTTATTGGCTTACAAAGAAACGAAGAAACTTCAGTAGCTTCTCAGTACTATCTAAACCTTCCTGCAATTACAGGAAAAGAACATATTGTTATTTTAGATCCTATGATTGCGACAGGCGGTAGCGCTTTAGCGACATTAAATAAACTCTGTGAATTAGGGGCAAAGCCAGAAAAGATTAGTTTATGTAGCTTTATTTCTGCTATGGAAGGAGAAGAGAGAGTGCGTCGTGAATACCCAGATGTTCGCATTCTCGTTGCACAACAAGATTTAGAGTTGAATGCACAAAACTTTATTGTGCCTGGTTTAGGAGATTTTGGTGATCGTTACTTCGGCACTGCTCAAGAAGAACGGTAGGTGAATGATGACCACTCCTTTAAAAATCGATCAGCTATGTAAAAAATACGGTAATCTTTGCGCTGTAAACAAAGCTTCTTTTGAAGTACGTGAAGGCGAGGTTTTTGGGTTATTAGGCCCAAATGGTGCAGGAAAAACAAGTATCATTTCTTGTATTACAGGACTCGAACAAGCAAGTTCGGGGGAAATTTCTGTTTTCGGAGAGGAAGTAAGCAAAAACCCGCGAGCTTGCTCAGCCGTAACAGGAGTCGTTCCTCAAGAGATTATCAATCATGGATACTTCTCCGTTGAAGAAATCTTACAGTTCCATTCAGGATACTACGGGTATTTGCGGAATACAGAACGAATTCACTTTCTACTAAAGCGTTTAGCTCTTTGGGAACATCGAAATAAAAAAGTAAAACAGCTAAGTGGTGGGATGAAGCGACGTCTCATGATTGCAAAATCTCTTGTCCATTGGCCGAGGCTTTTACTTTTAGATGAACCTACAGCAGGTGTTGATATTGAACTAAGAGCTAATCTATGGGATTTCGTTCGTGAATTAAAAGAACAAGGGATTTCAGTTCTTTTAACCACTCACTATATTGAAGAAGCAGAAGAATTGTGTGATCGCGTAGGAATTTTACAGCATGGGCGTATGCGCCGATGCGGAGAGACACAAGCCCTAATCAAGGAACTAACAAAGAGACGTTTTGTTATTCATTTGCGACAACCTGTAGAGACGATTTCTCATTTAGACATTGAGTCGCAAGATGACGAGAAGCTTGTGATTTCTGTTCCATCCAATATGGGAGCCGGAGATCTTATGTCTCAATTGAATATTGATTTGCACTTGGTACGTGATATTAGTATTCAAGAAGGTAAATTAGAAGATGTTTTACACAGCGTATTAGGAGCTTCTAATGTTGACTAGACTGCGTTTTAATCCTTTTGTAAGTTTGCTTCACAAAGAAGTACGTCGCTTTTTGAAAGTTATTTTCCAAACAGTGATTACGCCTTTAGTTAACTCTGTTTTATATTTATTAATTTTTGGGGTTTCCTTAGGACAAAGCATTGATTCACCTGGAGAAATGAGCTACCTAGCGTTCTTGATTCCCGGGCTTATGATGATGTCTTCTTTAAATAACGCCTTTCAAAATGCCTCAAGCTCTATAGCTAGTGGTAAATTCAGTGGTGATTTAGAAGATTTGAAAGTATCTCCTTTAAGCTCACAACAAATTATTTGGGCTTTAGCCATAGGTGGTTGGGTCCGTGGAGTTTTGGTGGGATGTATCACAGCCTTTGTTGGAGCATTATTCTTCTACTTTATGGAAGGGAATTATTTAGGGATACAGCACCCAGGATTGGTGATCTTTTTTATCACAGTAGGGGCTCTTTGTTTTGCTAAGTTAGGAATTTCAGTGGCTTTTTGGGCCAAGGGATTTGATCAGCTTAGTGCTGTAGGAGCGTTTATTTTGACCCCTCTTCTGTATTTAGGCGGAGTATTTTTTTCCCTACAGAATTTACACCCTTTTTGGCAAAACCTCGCTTCTTACAATCCTATGCTATATTTCATTAATGGTGTTCGCTACGGCATGCTAGGTGTTTCTGATGTAGGACCTGGAAAGGCCGCAATTGTTTCTCTCTTTGCGCTATTAATGACACATTTACTTGCCTTGCGAAGTTTGAAAAAAGGAACTTTTCAACGCTGGTAACTAAGAAAATGCGGAGAAGTTTTTCTTACATCTCCGCTTAAAAACTATACTTGAGGATTGTTTCTAAATACAATTTGTAAGATCTCTTCACTAATTTCTCCAGATTGAAGGAGAGTACTTTTTGATTCCCAGAATGAGTTTTGTTCAGAGATTGCTTGAAAAGGACGGGTTTGTACAGAGCCCAGTGCACAATTCAAAGGGATATTATTAGAGTTAATTTGTGCAATAAGCAAATTGTGTTGTTCTGGAGTGATAAGTTGTTTTTCCCCAGAATTGTAGCTAATATAAATATTTCCATATGTTTTTTCCCCATATGTTTCCTCAGGGGTTCGCTTGTCATATCCCCATATAGATATATTCTCAATAGTGACTTGAAAATGCATAATATTTCCTTCTTAATGATGAGTGAGATTCTCGATGTCTTTTTTAGGAATTCTTGTTTCTATACAGGTGCGAACAAACGATACCCAAATGCTATAATTACCAGGATATTCCTCTAAGCATTGTTCAGAACGAAAGGTAACTTGAGGGTTAATGTATTCTTGTCTTTCTGTAAGAGTATTAATTAAAGCATCAAAAGTAGAGCTAGATATTAGTATGATTTCTTCATTTCTTGATGTCTTTTGAATGAAATGTTTGTGGTATGTTTTAGAGCCATAAGTAAATATATCGTTAGGACTTCTTCCGTAAATAGACTGGCTTTGCGTGATTAAAGAAATTCGCATCTTATTCTTCTCCTTGAGAGTGCTGAAAAGGTAAAAAGTATCCAAGAATATTTCCAGCGTTACTGTATGGAGCGGGTTGATATCCTTCGAGAATGCTAACACTAACACCTGTCATAAGTTGATAAAGTTCACAGGTTTTTTGATCCCAAATAGAGAGTTTACTTGAACGTTGAGTGAATTTTATAACGTTTTCAATGGCTTCAGGGCTCATAGAAGATTCAGTATAAGTAGGATCTTTATCAGCTAGATACTCGTTGAGGTAAGATTGGATTTTGTAGCAAAGAAGAGTGTTTTCTGAAGTCACTACTTTTAATAAAACCAGGGTATGCCCCCCGTATCTCAAAGCTTCTTTCTCAGGATGTTGAAAGTCACCAGGAGAAATCCATAACCAAAATAGACCTGAACAAAGAGAATGCCACATTTTATTTTCTAAGTCATCAGGAGAACCCATGAAAAGGGGGCGAACCGTCCATTTATCGGAAATTCTAAGATCACGATCCATTGAACTTTGTAGATTTTGCATAGCAAAATACATTGTAGTTGCAGCTGTAACTGCACAAAGACTAATATCATCGGAATCGTCAACTTCCATACCGTTTTCATAGAGGCTATAAAAGGAATTTGCCACTTCCATATAAGATCTCTTGAAATGGGTAGAATTGAGATAATCTCTGATTTTTAAATGTAAATCTCTTCCATCAGCCTTAGGTAAAGAAATTTGGGAAAGGTCAACAAGTTTTGGCAAAGATCGATCAAAACATTTCCAATCATCGTGTTCGATAGTTCCTGAATTTTTAGAAAGAAAATAGTTTGTAAATGAACGCAGCTCGTAACTTGCTAGTGTTTGATTTAAAATGAGATTAGACTTCGCTTTCCAATCAATATGTGCTGGATCTTTAGATAGATCTATACGCACTGTATTTAAAATAAAACTCGACTTACAGATCAAGCTGTAGTCGATAATTTGATCTAAAGGGACTCCAGACATAAATCTTCCTTATCTATTTTTAATGATAAATCTGAGGGATATTCTCCTTTAAAAAAGTTAAGAATTGATAAATAAAGTGATAAAAATTGATTAAGCTTATCAAGGAAGTCTCGATTTCTTATGATAGAAAAAAAGGAAGGGAAAAAGGAGAGAGTGAATATGGACTTTCAAACAAAACTACGAAATTACGCAGATTTACTAGTCACTCATGGATTAAATATTCAAGAAGGACAAATGCTAAATCTCACAGCAGAGATTTGTCACCAAGAACTTGCGTACCTCGTTGCGGAAGCTGCTTATGAAAGAGGGGCAAAATTTGTTCAGGTAGATTTTATCGATCCTCGTTTAGAACGACTCCGAATCCAAAAGTCCTCAGAAGAAAATCTCCAATTTGTCCCTCAATGGATTAGCGCTAAATACAACGAGCTCGTTGATGACAAAGCAGCAAATATGCGCATATTAGGAAGTGAATTTCCTGATATTTTATCAGACCTTGATCCACAAGCTGTCAATAACATGCGAATGGCGCAGCGGGGGGCGATCAAATATTTTTATGAAGTGGGGATTGGACGTTCTAAAGTGCATTGGACTTTAGGAGCAGCAGCAACTCCAGCATGGGCGAAAAAACTCTTTCCTTTACTTGATGAAGACGAAGCATGCGCTCGTTTATGGGATGAAATTTTTCATATCTGCCGAGTTGACCGTGAAGACTACCTTGAAGCTTGGCGTGAACACAACGATCATTTACACCAACGCTGTGCCGTGTTAGATAAATTAAAGATCGAGTGTCTGCATTTTACAGGTCCGGATACAGATCTAAAAGTCTACCTATCAGAACACGCAAAATTTAAAGGTGGGGGTGATCAGGGTCCGTTTGGAGTAGAATTTGAACCAAACATCCCCACAGAAGAGTGTTTTACAACTCCAAACCGCAAGCGTACTGAAGGAAAAGTAAAAACAACACGTCCATTTTTTATCAATGGAGTGCTCATAGAAGATCTTGTTCTTGAATTTAAAGAAGGTAAAATCAGCAATTTTACAGCAAGCTCAGGAAGCGAAACCTTTTCAGCTTATATCAATAGTGATGAAGGCGCTTCATATCTTGGAGAGGTAGCGCTTGTAGGTATTGATTCGCCAGTTTATCAAAGTGGACACGTTTTCCAAGAGATTCTATATGATGAAAATGCAGCCTGCCACATTGCCGTAGGTATGGCATACAAATTCTGTATACGCGATCAAGAAAAGATGAGTGCAGAAGATTTTATTCATATTGGATGTAACGAAAGTAAAGTACATACAGATATGATGATCTCTTCTGAAAAAGTTGATGTAGTCGCACATTCTTTTTCAGGTGAAGAACACTTACTGATCAAGAATGGAGAATGGCAAATCTAAGGAGAGATGTTTGAGTGACGGAGATAAGAAAGCACCTCATCCCTTAAAAGTGCTTCCCAATCGCCATTTTGATGCACAAAATCGTATCAATGCAGACGTGCGGCCGCCTGATCCTTCAGGCGGCATTCCCCCTCAGAAAATGCCAGGGTGGATCCGCTGGCCTTTGAGAGTTCTATTATGGCCGATTGTGATCTTAGATTATTATGTTAATCGTCTTCTCCATTTCTTTATTTC
>PAQS01000026.1 GCA_002709385.1 Waddliaceae bacterium | reverse complement strand
GCTAAAGAAGAAAGAGAGAATCTTTTCACAAATACCATAAATGAAATAATAAACATTTACTCTGAATCACAGCAGCATTCTCCAGAGCTTGTACTCATCATAAAAAAGACAATCAATGAAATGGAAAAAAAAGCTTTAAAGGGAGCCTATTCACCCGAACTAAAAGAAAAACAAGAAATTTTACAAGAATTGAATTTTCGAAAATTCCTTTCTGTTTGTAGCGATCATATTAAGATTCCCGGTAAAAAGCAGGAATTTAGTTTCACTTTAGATAGTTCTTCAAAAGAAGAAAACACCGCTTTCGATGGCGAAGAAAACGCCAAAAAAGCTCGTGAACCTATGGCAAAGGCAAAAACGGTTTCTGAAAGTGGAAACTCCGTTGCTGTAGTTCGAACCTCTTGTGATGTTGGTACAAGAGCAGGAGATGTATCTACTGGCGACTACGCCTTAACAAAAGAATTTACTAATATGACTCTTCAAGTACTTGCTGATGCAGCAGGACACTCTCAAGCGTCTGGCGATGGCGCAAAATTAACTGCAACTATTTTTGCCCAAACTATAGAAGAGGGATTGAGTTCAAAAGGAACAATTACCGGAACGCAAGATCTCGAAGAAATAACAGCTAATGCCATGGCACGAGTACATGCTATAATAGCAGAAAGCCCTAAAGATTATGCTGTCTGTACTCTTGGTTTCACATTATCTATGACTGTAGATACTTCTGAAGGAAAGAAAAATATCACTTTTGGAGCGACTGCTGGTGATACTGCTATTTACAAATTAAAACCTAAATTAAATGATGAAGAAGGTTACTCTGCTACAGCTCTTAGTACAATCGAATACGATGATTTAACAACAAGTGCTGCTAACTTACAATTAGGAAAAGCGGAAACATTAGAAACAGATGCTAAAGTAGGCTTTCAAGTATTTTGTAAGGAAGTTGAAGAAGATGAATTAGTACTTATCGTATCTGATGGTCCAAATGATAATGCGCACCCTATGCGTCAAAACATGGATCTTAACGATGCAATAAAGTTTTTAGCTGAAAATAAGCGTCTTCCAGAACAATCATCAGAACATTCTATAGAAGAAGCTATCAATGCATTTATGAACTCAAATAAAGGTAAAAAAATTGAAAGTCGTTGTAAATTAGTCGAAAATAAAGATGCTTCTTCTGTGAGCAGGAGACAACAATTTAATAGTTCTTGGAATAAATCGGAAAACAAAGAAGAGTCAGATGTATTAAATATTATTACAAAATCAGTACAAGAACTAACTATAGAAAAATGGTCTAATAAACCAGGAAGTATAGAGGTTGTATCTGATCAATTTGAATCAAACTTAACTCAAACTATTGGAGATAGAGAAGTTTATCAAATAATTACTGATATAAGAGAATCATATGGTAGAATTGTTTCTTTTATGAAAAATAATAATGATTTATTAGACAAAACTCCTGACAAAATTAATGATTTTCAAATCAATGTTGTTGGTGCTATAAGTGGATTAGGGGGACATTCCATATCTGAAAGCTCTTTTCCTAAGGATGAAACTATCAGAAAAACCTTAAAAGAGATGGGAACAAATCAATTAGATATTTTAAAAAAATTTTTAACTAATCATTTAGATGGTCTTAACTCTAAAAGTAAAGTAAAAGATAGTGCAGAAACTTTTCTTAGTGAACTTAAAAATGTACAAGCTTTAAATCCTCTACCTCATAGTTTTCAAATACCTATTCCCCCGCCAGGAAAACCCGACGACTGCGGGTTCACACTTTCTAAAGCTGTTGTACCTCCAAAGTAAAGACACTCAAAAACGCCAAGAAAAATACTTGGCGTTTTTTATGCTCAAACTTACTTAAGCACCACACATAAGACAATCAGCTCCTTGATCAAGAGAACAAGACACTATTTCTTTTTCTTTCTGAGAGGAACTTACCGTAAACTTAATGGCATCATTTGCTGACTTAGTACGCAAATAATACATCCCCGTTTTCAAACCTTTCTCCCACCCATAAAAATGCATGGAACTCAATTTGGCATAGCTCGTCTGCTCCATGAAAATATTTAAAGACTGACTCTGACAAACGTAAGGAGCGCGATCAGCAGCCATATCAATCAAGGTTTTCTGACTCAATTCCCAAGCTGTTTTGTAAAGCTTTTTCAAGTAAACAGGAATTTCCTCTATTTCCTGTACAGAGCCATTGGCTAAAAGAAGCTTGTCTTTCAAATCATCATTCCACAAACCTAAACGCAATAAGTCCTGAAGAAGAAAACGATTGATGACAATAAACTCACCTGACAATACTCTACGGGTGTAAACGTTGCTGGTGTAAGGCTCAATACACTCATTATTTCCCAAGATTTGTGAAGTACTCGCTGTAGGCATAGGAGCCAAAAGCAAGGAGTTACGAAGTCCATATTGCTTCACTTCATTCTTCAAAGTAGACCAATCCCACCTGCTACCAGGACTTTTCCCCCATAAATCATATTGAAAAAAGCCTTTAGAACTAGGTGAGCCTTCATAGCTCTCATAAGGACCATCTGTTTTCGCTAAATCCTTTGAGGCCGTCATGGCTGCAAAATACATGGTCTCAAAAATTTCTCTATTCAGCTCCCGTGCTTCCAAACTATCATAAGGATAACGCATCAAGATAAAGGCATCAGCTAAGCCTTGAACACCTAAACCTATGGGGCGATGTTTGAAATTAGAATTCTTTGCTTCAGGAACAGGATAATAATTTTCATCAATCACTCGGTTCAAATTCACCGTCATCTGATAGACCACTTCAAAGAGCTTTTCATGATCAAAGCTTCCATTCTTCACAAATTTAGGAAGAGCTACGGAAGCTAAATTACATACGGCAACTTCATCAGGTGATGTATATTGAATAATCTCCGTACAAAGATTTGAAGAACGGATGGTTCCTAAATTCTGCTGATTACTTTTTGCATTGGCAGCATCCTTATACACCATATAGGGATTGCCTGTTTCAATTTGGGACTCTAAAATTTTAAACCAAAGCTCCTGGGCTTTAATGGTTTTTTTTCCTTTTCCCTCTTTTTCATAGCGGAGATAGAGTTCTTCAAACTCTCTTCCCCAACAGTCTGCTAAGCCTGGGCATTCATCGGGACACATTAGAGTCCATTGGCCATCCGCTTTCACTCTCTGCATAAAAAGATCAGGCACCCAAAGTCCGTAAAACAAATCCCGCGCTCGGTATTCTTCTTTTCCATGATTCTTTCGCAATTCAAGAAAATCAAAAATATCGGCATGCCAAGGTTCTAAATAAATAGCAAAAGACCCCTTTCTCTTTCCTCCCCCTTGATCGACATAACGAGCGGTATCATTAAACACCCGTAACATGGGAATGATTCCATTGGATTTGCCATTTGTACCGCGAATATAGGAATTGGTTGCACGTATTTTATGCACACTTAGGCCAATCCCTCCTGCGCTTTGTGAGATAAGAGCGCATTGTCTCAATGTGGAATAAATCCCTTCGATACTATCTTCTTGCATGCAAAGCAAAAAACAAGAGCTCATCTGTGGCTTTGGAGTCCCTGCATTGAACAATGTAGGTGTGGCATGGGTAAACCACCCTTCACTCATATAGCGATAGGTTTTCAAAGCGGCATCAAGATCATTTTTATGAATACCAATAGATACTCTCATAAGCATGTGCTGAGGACGCTCTGCAATTTTCCCATGCATTCTGAGAAGGTAAGAACGCTCAAGAGTTTTAAAGCCAAAGTAGTCATAAGCAAAGTCTCGTTCCATATGGAGACTCGTATCTAATATGTCTTTATGCTCTTGAATGATCTGATAAACATCTTTAGCCAAAAGAGGAGCTTGCTTCCCTGTATGTGGGTCTACATATTCGTAGAGATCTCTCATGACATCAGAGAAGCATTCTTTCGTACTTTTATGTAGATTTGATACCGCAATGCGTGAAGCAAGGTGTGTATAATCTGGATGAATAAGCGCCATACTTGCTGCAATTTCTGCAGTCAGTTCGTCTAATTCTTGAGTAGAGATCCCATCATAAATCCCTTCAATGACACGCACCGCCAATTTAGAGGGGTCGATAAGTGGACTCAGTCCATAACAAAGAGCATCAATTCGCGCGGTAATTTTGTCGAATTGCACCCGTTCTAATTCTCCACTTCGTTTACGTACTTGCATCCTTCTCCCCCTTAAAATTCTGCATTGAGTTCAAATGAACGCTCGTTGGCACCGTTTTGTACCCCAGCTTTCTGGTACTCACCTACTCTCTTTTCAAAGAAATTGGTCTTCCCTTGTAAGGAAATCATTTCCATAAAATCGAAGGGGTTGTTTACTCGGTATATTTTCTCGTTTCCAAGTTCTACTAAAAGTCGATCTGCCACAAATTCAATGTAACGACTCATCAAATCAGCGTTCATACCAATAAGGCGAACAGGAAGAGCTTCACAAATAAACTCTTTCTCAATTTCCACTGCTTTGCTAATGATTTCTTGCACTTTCTCCTTGGGAAGCTTGTGGATTAAGTGTTTTTGATAGAGTAAGCAAGCAAAGTCTGTATGAGAACCTTCATCACGAGAGATAAGCTCATTGCTGAATGTAAGCCCTGGCATGAGCCCTCGTTTTTTTAGCCAAAATAGACTACAAAAAGCCCCTGAAAAAAAGATTCCTTCCACAGCAGCGAAGGCTACAAGCCGTTCTGCAAAAGATCCTTTTTCGATCCATTTTAAAGCCCATTCAGCTTTCTTCTGCACACAAGGAATTGTTTCTAAAGCAGAGAGAAGAAAGTTTTTTTCTTCCGCGTCTTGTACATAAGTATCGATGAGAAGGGAGTAGGTTTCAGAGTGGATATTTTCAATGGCGATTTGAAAACCATAGTAAAATTTTGCTTCTGTGTACTGAACTTCTTGTAGAAAGTTGATCGCTAGGTTTTCATTCACAATACCATCGCTTGCGGCAAAGAAAGCTAAAATATGTTTGATGAAGTAACGTTCGTTATCATTGAGTTTATACTTCCAGTCATTGAGATCTTGGCTTAAGTCAATTTCTTCAGCAGTCCAAAAACTGGCTTCAGCTTTTTTATAATGCTCCCAAATATCCTGGTGCTCGATGGGAAAAAGAACAAATCGATTGGGGTTATCGATTAAAAGAGGTTCTTCTTTTTTGGGTACGACTGAGCGCGCGTGAGTATTCACGCGTGAAGACGCGGGGGCGCGTAGAGACATGGTGCTATGCTCCTAATAAAAAATTATTGTTGTAGAGGGAGGACTTGCAGGCGCAAAGCTACTGGAAGGGCCCTCATCCTGTCTTTTAGCGAGACAGAGTTCATAAAAAACAAACTGATGAGCATAAAAAAGCAGGTCTTCTGACTCCGAGATCATCCGATTTACCTCGCCTTCCCAGGTAATCCTAGTGGCGTCATGAGGTACTCGTCCCTCGATACAGCGGCGCTACCGCATGGGATTCTCACCCATTTCCCTATTATCTCACTGCCAAAACAGTAAGCACTTTCTTATGATTCATATGGTCTGAACGCTTTCATTCTATCTGAAACCCCCGCTATTTGTTCAAGCTGTTTTTGGGGGTTTGTCATATTGAAAATATAAGTTTTTGCTTTGTAGAAACTTCAAAATTGAAAGATGAAAAAGCAAGAAAGTATTCATTCAATGAACAAAAATGGACCTTATGAAATCGATACCACTCTTACTTGTATCGAGTTCATAAGGTCCATCTTCGTCCATTAAGCGAACAAAGATGAACAGCGATTGCCTACATATCTTTTTCTAGATCAATGAGGTCTTCTAAAATGTTATCCACTGTTGCTGGATCAAGGTCGAGATCTTGCGCTGTAACCTCATCCATTTCATGGAGCATATTCACATAACGTTTGAGATCTACAGGGGAAATCTCAACATCAGCTTTATTGTTCTTCAGGGCGTCTATTTTGATATCTAAAATATCTTGAACATCACTTAAGCTCTGTTTTTGCCCTGCGCTTCCATCTTCTGACGAAGTCTTCTGCTTTTGCTGCGTCTTTTGTCCTTGTCTCGTCTTAAAATGTGGATTGAGAGAAGAACTATCTCCTATTTCAGCCATAACTGATCCTTATCTTTAGATCCCGTATCCTCGGGCCTGCTTCTGTATTTTGCGTATGCTTGCATCTGTCTGTTCGTCGATGTTTTTTTGCTCCTCTATCGAAGCAACACTACGTACTCTTTCTCGTCCATATGTCTCTGACAAGGAATAAAATGCATAGTTAGAAAAAAAGCTTCTTCGTACTTTACTCACTTCAAAGCGATTTTCCTGGTCAGATCCAGCCCGGTGGGTATTCCACCATTTGCGCATGGAATTCACAACGTTTGTGTCATCTGCATCAAAGGTTTGATCAAACTGCCATATCCGATCGCCAGTAGATGTATCTACCATAATCCCTTTGATTCTCATCCTCATAGGAGGGTAAATTTGATAGTCACTGATGGCCACTTTCAACACAGCTTGTGCTTGGTATAATTCACCCACAGCACCTAAACGCACACGATTCACTTCACCTGTATCTACATTAATTACAGGTCCTGCTCGATCTTCGTAGTCAGAATCATATTGTACATTAAAGTAATGAAACTTGCCCAAGTTACGTAGAAGAGATAAGACGAGTTCATCGTCATAACGCTCTACATCTGAACTATCTAACGGATTATCAAAAGGAAGTACAAGAACGTTTAACACTTCACCATGGGCATAAGCAGGATTCGCATAGACATTATCCATTTGCAGAGTCTGCCCTGTCGTAATTTCCTTCGAATATCTTGTACATGCAGCAAAACTCAGCGCTAGCAAACAAGATAATCCCAAAAATAAACCGCTTTTTACCTGATTTATGACTCGCATAGTTCTCATCATCCATTCTGTGTTTATTGGTTTGCAAATCCCATGCCAATTAAGAGAGTTCTACAAACCAAATACATACAAGTATACTTTAATAAGCTTAGACCAACAAAGGGTCCATCCTTGTGGTTCTCTTCTACACTCTATAACTGATAAGGGTTCACTTAGACAAGCTCATCAAGTAATCTTTAATACAATTTTCCCTTTAGTATGCCCTTTCTTACTTTGATCAAATGCTTTAACTATTTGATCAATAGGTATTTCTTCTATTGGTGCTGCTTGAATTTTTCCGCTCTCTATTAAATCGAGAACTTTTTGTAATTGTTCTCCATTAGGACGAACAACTAAACAACAGGCTCTTAGTTCTTTCTCTAAAGCCAGCTCTTTTTTAATGGGTTCAACAATCGAAACTAAAGCTCCTCCAGGTTTTAGAATATCATAGGCTTGCGCATGAGCTGTGCCACCCGCACAGTCAAATACAAAATCCAACCCTCCGGGCGCACGTTCTTTTATTTTTTCTCCAACATCTACAAAGTTGTAGTCAATTACCTCATCTGCACCGAGATTTTCAACAAATGCATGATTCTGTGAACTGGCAGTAGAATACACTGTTGCCCCTGCCCATTTGGCCAATTGCACAGCAAAAACTCCAACTCCCCCAGCACCTGCATGGATCAGTACCTGGTCACCAGCTTTTACTTTGGCAAAATCAAACAAAGCCTGCCACGCAGTCAGTGCCACCAAAGGAATAGCAGCAGCTTGAGCTGTATTTAATTTAGAAGGGATCAAACAACAATGCTGTGCTTCCATGCATACATATTCAGCAAAGCTCCCCCACTGCACTACTTTCTTTTTGCAATAGGCCATCATGCGGTCGCCAACAGTAACCCCTTCTACACCTTCTCCAATTGCTGAAACAGTACCGGCTGCATCCCAGCCAAGAATCAAGGGAAAATGACAAGGGAACATGTGTTTCACTAACCCTTCACGAATTTTCCAATCCACAGGGTTGACTCCCGCATACTCCACTTGAATTTGGATCTCACCAGCTTGAGGCATGGGCTTGCTTATTTCTTTCCACTCCATCACCTCTGTTCCGCCAAACTTCTCAATCACTAAAGCTTTCATGAATCTCTCCTAATGTTTTTTTCAAAAACATAACATGTCTCAACTATTAGCAAACAATACACAGTTTGCCTTGCAGAGATAGAAGCTGGCTTTTTAGAATAGAAAAAAATCCCAAATACTCAGTCTATGTCTATAAAATCACCAAAAGTACACAGCGAAATTCTTGGAACTAGTGAGAAAAAACTCCTTCTCTTGCATGGTTGGGGACAAAGTTCACAATCTCTCATGCCTCTTGGAGAATTGCTTTCTCACCATTATCAAGTTCATTTAATTGACCTTCCTGGATTTGGCCAATCGGAAACTCCTTCAGATATATGGAGCAGTTACGACTATGCAAATTGCATCCAAAACTATATGCAAGAGCAAAACATTGCGAAAGCTACTTTGATTGGACATTCTTTTGGTGGAAAAGTTGCTTTAAGTTTCGCCCATAGTCATCCAAATCAATGTGAAAAGCTGGTTCTTATTGCTTCTGCCGGTCTACAGGCGAAAGCTACTTTACGCAGAAGTTTTCGTAAAATAGCTTTACGCTCTCTTCGTTTTGGGGTGCAGACTTGCGATCGTATTTGTCGCACACAAGTTTATAAGGAATGGTTTACTCCTCGTTACGCTTCCACTGATTATTTAAATGCTGGCGAAATGCGCTCGATACTTGTTCGCAGTGTAAACGAGGATTTATCTTCTATTTTGCCTGAAATTCGCTGTCCAAGCTTCATTTTATGGGGTGCTGATGATCTAGAAACTCCTCCTGAAATGGCCAAACGTTTCGCAAAACAGATTCCTTCCGCAGAATTGCTGATTCTTGAAGAAAAAGGCCACTATTT
This sequence comes from Waddliaceae bacterium, assembly GCA_002709385.1. Classification (GTDB taxonomy): domain Bacteria; phylum Chlamydiota; class Chlamydiia; order Chlamydiales. The sequence goes on along the minus strand of PAQS01000026.1, from coordinate 28,367 downwards.
GCCTTTAGGAATTTCAGCTCATCTTTGTGCCTTTCACTTAAGAAACTTTCTTTCTACACATGAGGAGAAGTGCTGCCATGTATGAAGCCATCATTCTTCAGTTATTTTTTTCCTCCTGTCTTCTTCTATTTTCCTACCGAAGATTGCTTCGCTATTTGCAGTTTTTTCAACAGGAAGATTACGACGGTGGACGGTTTTTAGATTGGTTACTGAATAAGCATCTTTATGACAAACGCGGTACATTGATCTGCTTATTCACTATCGCTACTTGCTTTCTTTTAGGAAGCTACGGTCTTTTATTAGGCGCTTTGGCTTTGATTTACTTACGTACCAATGAAGAAGATCCACGATATTCTGGGAAAGTACGCCTAAACATGACAGTTAGAGCCAGAGGTATTTTCCGCTTAGCGTTTTTCTCCGTGTGCTTCACAGAAGCCATCACTCTTTTTTTACTAGAAGAGCCTCGAAACTTACCTTGGTACAGTATTCTCTGGGTTCAGTTTCTCCCTCTTTATTTGATTACAGCAAAACTTCTTCTTTGGCCCATGGAGAAAAAGCGCCAAGCAAAATATACTCTCGAAGCAAAGCAGATTTTATATGATGTATCGCCTTATATCATTGGAATCACAGGAAGTTATGGAAAAACAAGTACTAAACTCGCACTTGCTGAGGTTCTACAGACCACATTAGGTCCTACTTTCTGGCCTCAAAAAGGCATCAATGCCGATATGGGGATTGTGCGAGAAATTCGTGAAAAGATGCTAGAAGGACAAAAATACGCTGTCATTGAAATGGGAGCCTACTATCGTGGTTCCATTGCTCGACTTTGTAAGCTAACTCCCCCTCAAGCAGCTATCATTACAGCTGTGGGGTTTTGTCACCTTGAACGATTTGGTAGCAAAGATCAGCTCTTCCAAGCAAAGGCAGAGCTTGCTCGAGCGCTTCCTGAACATGGACTCTTGATTTGCAATGGTGATGACCCTGGTGCAAGAGAAATCGCTAAACGCTTTCCTACACATAGGACTAGGCTTTATGGCTTTTCTTCTCCTGAATATGACTGTAAAATTCTGAACTTCTCTTACAAAGATACTTCTATGCAGTTTCAGTTGGAATGGCGGGGAAGACGTTTTCAAGGACAAACTCAAATCCTTGGTAAAGCTTCTTTATCTAATTTGGCCGCGGCATTTTTGATGGCTGTTGAGTTGGGAGCAGATCCTCAGTTTGTTTTAGCAGCCATTTCAGCTTTGGAGCCAGTAGATAATCGTCTCAAACTCAGTCGATCTGGAGAACAACGTTACTTAAACGATGCCTACAACTCTAATCCTGCGGGCTTTAGCCAAGCACTAGATTTGCTTAAAGACTTGCCAGCAGAGCGGCGGGTATTGATGACTCCAGGTATGATTGAACTTGGGGAGTGGCAATTTGAAGAAAACCATCGAGCTGCACAAAAAGCAGCTCAAGTTTGTGACCTCGCCTTAATTGTGGGCTCTACCAATGCCCAGGCTCTTATCGACGGTTTAATTGAAGGCGGCATGCCTGAAGAGCACATCATTACCTGTAAAACTCGAGAAGAAGCTTTTGCTGCCTTCCGTAGTTTGCAGGAGAAAGGTGACCTTCTTTTGATTGAGAATGACCTCAATGATTTGTACGAAAGCAATCTTAAACTTTAGGAAACAACCATGATGGAAGCGAATCGTAAACAGATTGCAGTATTTTTTGGTGGCCCTTCTATCGAACATGAAATTTCCATACTCACTGCTTTGCAAGCGATGGATGCAATGGATGTTGTTCGTTACAAAATTATCCCAGTTTATTTATCACAAGCAGGCCGTTGGTATACAGGCAAACCATTACGAGATAAAAGTTTTTATCGTTCTCTACCAGGTTCTCTTTCTTCTCTAGACGAAGTTGTCTTATTTGCTCGTAAAGGAGAAAAAAGCTTACGAATCGTAGAAACTCTAGAGAAAATTTCTATTGATGCTGCGTTTCTATGTTTTCACGGTGCAAAAGGTGAAGATGGGTGCATTCAAGGGCTTTTTGAATTAACAGGCATTCCTTACACAGGGTCTTCACTCACCTGTTCTGCAATTGCTATGCATAAAGCACATTGTAAGGCGGTACTTACTCATTATGGTATTCCAGTACTTCCTTGGACTGTAGCGAATCGGGAGGAGTGTCGCCTACACTTTCCTTCCATGTTGAAGCGGATTAGTGAAGAAGCTGGCCTTGGAAAATTCCCTCTCTTTGTCAAACCTTGCCACTTGGGATCAAGTGTTGGACTAAGCAAGGTACATAATATGACAGAACTGGGTCATGCATTAGCCAAGGTATTTCGTTTTGATCCAGAAGCTATCATTGAACCTTGCATTGAAGATCTCATGGAAATCAATGTGTCTGTTATTGGCGGAACAATGCAACGTGCATCTTCCGTAGAAGTTCCTGTTGCTAGTGATAAGATTTTGACTTACGAAGATAAATACCTACGTAATGGAGGAAAATCTGGGGCAAAATCTTCTCGAAAAGAGGAAGGTATGGCCAATCTTACAAGGGTAATAGACCCTGAAGATTTAGATGCAGATATCAAAACTTATGTACAGAATACAGCCCTGCATGCATTTAAGATTCTTGGGTGTGGTGGCGTTGTACGTTTTGACTTTATGATGGATATGAAAACAGGACAGATCGTTTTTAATGAACTCAATCCTTTGCCCGGTTCTCTCTCTTATTATTTATGGGAAAAAAGCCCTGAACCTCTTTTATATACCGAAATTATCGATATCCTTATCGAAGAAGCTTTTCATCGAAATGCAGAAGATAATGGAGTACAAAATGATTTTGGCTTGAAAGCTTTACACAGCTAATTAGAAAGACTTGTGATTTTTTAAAAAAATCACAAGTCTTCAAGAAAAAGAATTAGGTAGCTAGAAGCTGCCAAGAATCTTTTAGCCCCTCTTCACGAGCGTTAGGTTGACTAATATAACGACCAGACAACAGACTAACAGAGGTGCCCAACACAATTAAATTTAAAGGAATTTGCATCAAGTCTAAGATCGATAAAGAGTTACCTAGTCCAAATTGGGCTACAGATAATATCATTGAAGAAACAGAAGCTAAAGCTAGCGTGGTTTTTTTCCCTTTAGATTGATTTGTATAAGAACCTACTCTTTCAATAATTTTCTTTTGAAGAAATAAACTTTGCTCTGCTTGAGGACTTACTTTTTCTCCTGAATCAATACGGTTTTGAAAGGACTTTACAAGATTTGCTTCTTCTTCAAGACGAGATAATTTTTTATCATCTTCAATACCATGCCCTATAACAGAACCCGTAAAGCCAAAAATAAGTCCACCGATAATAGATGCTTTGTAACGATGAGAGCCTTTCTCACAAAAATCACCTTTTTCATTAATTACGGTTGCTGCAAGACGCTTACCGTTTGTAATGATTTCATGATTAAGCTTTGAATTTGAATCAATAATTGTAGAATTATTTATAACTACAACATTGTTTTCTGATTGACCAGAAGAATTATTAGAACTATTTAAACCTGAAGAAAAACATTCATTATTTACTAACACAACACAACCAATTATTAAAAACTTACTTCAAAAAGATTAATATAGTAACAAAACATAAAAAAAGAGTGAAGTTTTTTGTTACCTCACTCTTGTAAAAAAAATTATGACTATCAATTATGTAGCTAAAAGTTGGTAAGAATCTTTGACACCTTCTTCGCGCATATTTGGATGGCTTATATAACGATGAAAAAATAAAGCGCTGACTTCTCCAAAGCCACAGATCATTAATAAGGGAGCGATTTCTCCAAGGATAGCAGAAGGAGCTTCCATTGAACGTTGTGCTACATTGATTGCTCTAAGAGCCAGGCTTCCAACAGTGAAACAAAGTTTCAAGTTTCTAGAGGTTTGAGTATAAGAAGATACTCGGTCGATAATCTGCTTTTGTAAGCGTAGGCTTTCTTCTGCTCGAAGGGTAACTTTTTCACCTGATTGAATGCGGTTTTGAAATTCTTTTATGATATTTGTTTCTTCTTGAAGGCGGCTAAGCTTTCTTTGGTCTTCAACTCCATGTCCTGCAAAAACCCCATCCAAGTTACTGAAAAGGAAAGCACCTGCAATAGAAGCTGTATAACGATAGGCCTCTTTCTCACAGAACTCACCTTTTTCACTAAGCACTGCTGCAGCGAGACGCTTACCGTTTGTGATGATTTCATGATTTAGCTGCGAATTAGAGTCTAAATTCGTAGAATTGTTTATTACCACAACGTTATTTGAAGTTTTCGGAGGAGTACTTCCACTAAGATTATTAGAAAGTATTTCTGTTGGAAAATCATTATTTATTAACATAAGCAAACTCAGAAAGTATTTTTAATAAAGATTTAATATATTAACAAAAATAAAAAAAAAGAGTGAAGTAAAAAACTTCACTCTCAAAGACTACAATATTTCTAATGAATATTAGATCCCAATAAGGTTCGCGGCATCTTCACGGTTTTCCATACGGGCGTTTGGCTGAGAGTAGTAGCGACCTACTGCCAAAGCACCTAATACTCCAGTACTAAGTGCTGATACACCCAATATAGCTAAAAGAAGCTCTTTTGGTAGAAGGTTTACACAAGGCGCTGGGTTTTCTCCCATAATAGCAAATACTTTTACACATAAGAGAGTTTCTACTATTTTTGGAGCTGCAATAACACCTAAGATAGCGCCTGCAATATTAGCTAAAGCTCCAGTAGCTTTTAGACTACGCGATTTTGCTGTGTAATCTTCAACACGCTGAATCATTCTACCTTGTAAAAGAAGGCTCTTTTTAGCTTCTTCAGTAATTTGTGTTCCAGACTTTACTCGAGCTTCGAAAGCTTGTACACAGTCTTTTTCTTTGCTTAGACGCTGTAGTTTAGAAGAATCTTCTCCTGCAAGGCCTAGGTAAAGTCCGATTGAACCATTATAAATTAAAGAAGCTGAAAGAGCAGAACCTAGAATTCCTGAAGTCCAACGGCAAGCTTCTTTCTCTGAAAGATCTCCTTGTTCAGCAATTACAGCTGCACCAAGTCTTTTCCCGTTTTGAATAATTGTTTCACTTAGTTGCTTGTTAACAAAAGCATCTTCATTCATTTGAGATAAATCAATAAATAGATCATCTACTGAAGGATCTCTCAAACACGAATTAAAAATTAATACTTGTGACATATTTCTCTCGATGTGTTGAGTTAAAGTTTAAAAATACAAATTAAATAACTTTGAGGAAATATCTTAACAAGAAAAGCGAATACTAAGAACAAAAATAATTATTATAATAAACAAAAACAGTTTCTATTTATTTTTTAATTTAAATAAAGTGATTCTCGGTGCTCTCTGTGTTCTCTGTGTTCTCTGTGGTGCTTTTTCCAAGCGTTATTTTTTATTGAATATTGAAATAAACAAACCTGAAACTACCTGGATTATTTTGCGTACCTATGCTCATCACAAGAGTGAGCATAGGTACAATTCGGAAGAGTTTTCTTAAGATAGCAGTGATATGAAACGATCAAAATTCACGGCCCCAGTTTCTTGAAGAAAGATCAATAACACTGCAGGCGGTATAACCCAGCGCATAAAGAAAATCCACGGAGTCCATAAGAAAGGTAATGTGGTTCCTGATTTAAACTCTTTTTCTAGAAGTTCAGGTTTTAAAGACCAACCAACAAATAAGCTTGCAAAGAAGCCACCTGCTGGTAAGAGATAAACCGAAACTAAGAAGTTAACTGTTTCAAAAAAAGTCTCTCCGTAAAGTTCTTCCCATTCGGGGAATACTCCATGGGAAGCGCTCAGAGCACAAGGTATTGCTAATACTGATACAACAAGTCCTGTAACAAGAACTGAGCGTCTTCTGGTCCAACCGAAAAGATCTATCAAATTTGCAACTAAAACTTCAATAAATGCCATTGATGATGTCAATGCCGTGAAGAAAAAGAGAGTAAAGAACAATGTTGCAATTAACTTAGAAGCTGGAAGCTGGGCAAAGAGTACAGGTAATGTTTTAAAAACAAGCCCTGATCCACTACCTACTTCCATATCAAAAGTAAATACGATAGGAAAAATCATGAGTGCAGCTAAAAGAGAAACAACAACATCCATAACTCCAACAATAAGGGCTGTTTGAGGGATATCTTCATTTCTGCTCAGATAGCTTCCATAAGTGAGCATAATTCCTTGTCCAAGACTCAAAGTAAAAAAAGCTAAACCTAGAGCTTCTAAAAACCCTGATGCACTTGCTTTGCTAAAATCTGGAGTAAAAATAAAACTTACTGCTTTTCCAAAGCCGTCTAATGTCATAGAATAGAAGAAAAGTCCAAGTAAAATCACAAGTAATGCACTTGTTACGACTCGGCTCCAACGTTCTACTCCATTGCGCAGACCTGGATAGACAATTCCGAGAGTAATCAAAAGAAAAAGAAAAGTCCAAAAAAGGCTAATTCCCCCAGCCTGAGCCAAACGATCAAAAATCAAGGGTATTTGATCTAAAGGCTGATTCAAATAGTACTCATTTAGTGACATCAGTATATAGTTAAGTCCCCATCCCGCAACAACACTATAAAAGCTGATAATGAGCAGCGAAGAGACAACTCCTAGCCACCCAATGATTCTCCATCCTGGTTTTTGAGGAGAAAGAGTAGTGAATATTCCTACAGCTCCTCGTTGTGCAGCTCTCCCTAATAGAAGCTCTGCAACGAATACAGGAACTCCGATGAATAGAGTACAAAATAAGTAGCTAAGAACAAAAACACCCCCACCATTTTCACCTGTTACGTAGGGAAATTTCCATAACGTCCCAAGTCCTATGGCCGAACCAAAGGCTGCCATCATAAATCCAATGCGGGAGCTCCAATGCTCTCTATGCTCAATCATTTTAAAGTAATTCCTTATTTACTATACTTGAAAAGAACCTGTATTACTCTGCAATAAACGTTCGCTGAGTTGTTCCCCCTGCTCCAATGGGAACAGACAAGATACTTCTACATTTAGGACAAGAACCGGTGTATGTTTTTCCGTCTTTAGACTTATAAACTCGTGAAAACGTACGACAGCACTTCCAATACACGCTAATAAAAGCTTTTTTAGAATTTGCTTCTTGATCTTCTTTTCTTTTTTCTTGCCTATAAGGCACTTCTTCGCGGATATCCATTATTTGTAAGCTCCGACTATAACATATCCAAAGCTCCTCAGACAAACCGTTTTCTATCTGTTGCTTGCAATCCCTCGAACTAGTATTAAAGTAAGAGAAATGCAATATGAGGAGGACCTTAATGAACCTTATCCCCGTTCTAGCAAATATTGAACTTGAAGCTACAGTTGTCGGTATCGTATGTGCTGTTTTTTTATCGCTTTTCGTAGTTGCAGGTATTCGACAAATAATGAAAGACAGGGAATAATAGTTACTCCTTTACACTAACTATTATTCTTTTTATATGCCTTCAAGTTTAAAAGTATTTCAAGAACATTCTTTTCGTTTTCAATGTACTGGTTGCGGAGAGTGTTGTACTGGTCCGGAAGGATACACCTGGGTTACGCCTGAAGAAATCACCGCAATGGCAGAACACTTGGATATGGATTTAGATGCTTTTTGCGAACGTTATGTACGTAAAGTAGGCAATCGTTGGTCACTTAAAGAAACACGCGTTTCCGGAGAACGCTATGATTGTGTTTTCTTAAGAGAAAAAAAATGTAGTATTTACTCAGTAAGACCCACTCAGTGTCGCACCTACCCTTGGTGGCCTTCTGTTGTATCTTCAGAACAAAGCTGGGATCAAGAAGCAAAATACTGTGAAGGCATCAATCATCCTGATGCAAATGAAATTCCTCTTCTTGAGCGAGAAAAACAATTATCAAAGCAAATAGCTTATGAAAAGAATCTCTAATATTTTTTATACTTACTAAAAACACAGAAATACAAAAACTTAGATTCTTTTATAAAAACAGAAGTTCCCGCTCAGAACTACTTCTGGGCCACTTTCTTTTTGCTTGCCTCTTTAAACCCTGAGCACTTATTGTGTTACTATAAAGATTTACTTACTTTTTTTGAGGCACTCATGACAACGGATGATTTATCTAAGATCGATCCTTCTATAAAAAAAACTATACAAACTTGGTTAGAGGGAAATTATGACTCTGAAACAAAAACTGAAATCCGTCGTTTATTAAACGAAAATCCTCAAGAGCTTACAGATTCCTTTTACACTCGTTTAGGCTTTGGTACTGGAGGCTTACGTGGTGTTGTTGGTGTAGGAACAAACCGCATGAACCGCTACACCATTCAATTTGCAACTCAAGGTTTGGCTAGTTATTTAAAGAAAGAAGTACCTAATCCCTCTAAACCTTTATCGGTTTGTATTGGTTATGATTGCCGTCTTACTTCTCGAGAATTTGCAGAAGAGGCAGCTCGCGTATTGATCGGAAATGAAATCAAAGTATTCATGTTTGATGATTTACGCCCTACTCCCCTTACTTCTTTTGCGTGTAGAGATTTGTCTTGTGATGCAGCTATTATGATTACAGCATCGCATAACCCGCCGGAATACAATGGATATAAAGTTTATTGGAATGATGGCGGTCAAGTTTTACCTCCTCACGATAGTGGAATCATTCAAGAAGTCAACGCTATTGAACAACTTGATCAAGTAAAAGTAGCTGAACTAGATAGTCCTTTATTGGAATATTTAGATGCTAAAATGGATCAAAAATACTTAAAACTTATTACAGAAAGCCAACACTATCCAACTTTAAACCAAAGTAAGGGTGGTTCTCTTTCAATTGTTTACAGTAATTTACATGGAACATCGATTAAATTAATGCCAGAAGCTTTAAAACTTTGGGGTTTTAACCATGTTTCTTATGTAGAAGAGCAAAAAGAACCCGACGGTCATTTTCCTACAGTAAAATATGCTAACCCGGAAGATCCTGAGGCTATGCAACTCGCTGTAGATCAAATGTTAACAAATCAGGCTGATATTGCTATTGCATGTGACCCTGATGCTGACCGTGTGGGTGTGGCAGTTCGTCACAACGATCAAGCTATTCTTTTAAGCGGTAATGAGACTTCTTGTATTTGCTTGTATCACATTTGTGAAGCACTCTCGCGTCAAGACATTCTTCCTGACAATGCTGCTTTTGTGAAAACCATTGTAACAACAGAGCTTTTCCCTGCTATTGCTAGAACTTACGGTGGTGCTTGCATCGATGTACTACCTGGTTTTAAGTATATTGCAGAGCAAATTCGTCAATGGGAACTTGCTAAAAATGGACATAGCTTTCTTTTTGGCGGTGAAGAGTCCTTCGGTTATTTGTTAGGGACAAATACTCGCGATAAAGATGGTATTATTTCAGCTTGTTTGATTAGTGAAGTTGCTTTATGGGCGAAGCAAATGGGCAAGACTTTAGTTGATATTTTACATCAAATTTATGATGAGCACGGTATCTACAAAGAAGGTCTACTATCTGTAAATTACCCTGAAACTCAAGAAGGCCGCAAACACATGCAAGAAGCGATGAAATCTCTTCGAGCTCAACCACCTAAACAATTTTTAGGTGTTCCTGTAGTGGTAATTGAAGACTTCGAGAGTGGAACTCGCAAAGATTTACGTACTGGTGCCGTAGAGCAACTAACCTTGCCAAAATCTAACATCCTTCGTTATTGGTTAGGTGATGACAGTAAATTAGTCATTCGTCCATCTGGCACAGAGCCCAAAATAAAAATATATAGTGGGGTCTGTTTGACAGAGTTTGACAATTTAGAAGGCGGTATCTCAACGTGTACAGCTCGCGTACAAGGATTACTCCAGGAGATGAGTAGCCTAGTTAGCTAAGCTTTAGCGTGAGAGTAACAAAAAGGGCTATAATGATCGGATCTTTAATTGATTTTATCGAAATTTGGAAAAAAGAAGCTGATGTAACAGAGGCTGTTCTCCAGAATTTGACCGATCAAATGCTAAATGACCCAAAAGCATCAGCAAAATTGCTCTCTCCATGTGCGTGGGAAATCATCTGTTTTCCCGCGGACATGCTAGCTCATACTGAGCTCATACTAGATAAACCCGATCCAGAATTACTTAATCCCCACTCAAGTGAAAGCTTGCTCAAAGCTTACGATGCAATGGTCGATTCACTCATTCTCCAAATCCATTGTAAATGGATGGATGATGTCCTAACTCTACGAGAAGAAATTTTTGGAAAAATCTGGACTCGACGTGAACTCTTGGAAGCAATGGTTTTTCGACAAGTTCACTTAAGAGGACAACTATGCCTTCTTCTTAAACACAATGATTGTCCATTTAATTCACCATATGGAAATGTAGATAAATGGATGGAACAAACTGAAAAGAAAACGAAACCTTCGCCCCTTCCTTCATCTACTCCCCCTCTATCGATTCCCGAAGGGAAAGAAGAAATAAACCCTTATTTAATAGAAGAATAAAATAAATAAACACAAAAACTTAATGAAACCTTAATAAAAAAGAACTAAAATGGAGATAGTTACTTTTTAAAATAAGGTTTTATATGAGCGCTGATTACCATATTTCTAATGAAGGAAATTATAATTACTGTTCTCCTGTTAGAGTATCTCAATATCAAAATTTGTGTGCGACTCCCACTAGATCTCTTATAGAAGATTTACACACCCTCTATATTATTGTTCCAGAACCTGTCATTCACATGTACGAATGGCCAGATAAAGAACATGAAATATTAGATGGTCGTTTATATTCAAGAGCGGATGAAATTGCTAAAGATTTAACAAGTTCTATCAATACAATCAAAGCATGCTGGGAACGATTGAAAGAACAAAATCCGTATATAAATCATGCAATTCATGACACTCTTTGCGAACACTATCCTGACGAATACAGTAAAGACACTCCTTTTTGGCCTGCATATGTTGGTATTGCTCAAGATGGTTTTAATCGATTAAAAAGTCATGGCCAAAGTGTCAATCGAGTAAATAAATACGAGAAAGGTTTTTCTAGAGTTCACGTTGCTGTGAGTGCAACAGCAAGTCCTCTAAACGATGTAACACCTTCACTTATGTGGCGCTGGTACCCTTTAATTTCGTTCGTCAATACAGATATTCTCGGAGAACTAGAACAACTTTTAATTGCTCAGTATCAGACAAATGATGGCGGTGGTTTAAATGGTTCGATTGGTGGCGAAGGATGGATGCCTGGAAATAGAAAAGGTCATTATCGCCCAGATTCTCCTTTTACTCCTATAAGTACCCCTCCTAAACGGGATCCATACGATTTGCGTCCAAGACCGCAAGCTATACATTTTCAGTTAGATTCTTAAGGTTAGAAAGCATCACACTGAGGCGTGTTTTATTTAGCAACACGTCTCAGTTTTTATCTAAATCTCAATTATTTTTCGCCTTTAGGCTCATTACCTGGCTCTTTCCGCGGTCTTTGCCTTATTGGTTTTTTCTTAAATGGAGCTTTTTTAGGACGCCCTTTCCCTGGAGAAGCTGTATTTCGCTTAGGTGGCGCCTCTCCCAACCATTTAGGTGTAATTTTCAGAAGTTGAGCAATACGCTTAAGCTTTCCTAAATCAGCTCTGCTTACAAAAGTGAATACTTTGCCTTGTCTATCTTGGCGCCCTGTTCTACCTGAACGATGAACATGAGTTTCTGGATCAGATGACAGATGATAAATAAATACGTGGGAAACACCTGAAAAATCGAGGCCCCTAGCTACAACGTCTGTTGCAACTAAATGAGGCAAACGTTTACTACGAAACTTATTTGTAACAACATTGCGTACTGATTGACTAAGACCTGCATGTAGAAAGTCTACTTGTAGTCCACTTTCCCTTAAACTACGTGTGATCGATTCTACTTCACGGCGAGAGCCACAGAAAATAATGCTCTGTGTAGGCGCTTCGTCCTTCATAATCTGTGTTAAATGCTTCAGTTTGTCTTTTGGAGGACAATGAACAAAAATATGTTCAATATTTTCTGGAGCAACGATTTTTAAATTGAGAGCAATTTCTTGTGGATTATTCATATGTTTTTCAGCAATCATCTTGATTTGCTTAGGCATTGTTGCTGAAAAAAGCAAGGTTTGATGTTTGTGTACGAGGCAATTAATAATGAACTCCAAATCATCATAAAACCCCATACTTAGCATCTCATCAGCTTCATCTAAAATCAGAGTTTCTACCCCTGACAGTTCTATTTCCCGACAAAAAATGAAGTCAATTAAACGTCCTGGTGTTGCAACGAGAACTTGCACTCCATCTCGGAGTTTCGCTCTCTGTAAATCCATGTCTTCTCCCCCACAGATTACAAACGTCGCAACTTTCTTTTTCTTTCCTATTTTTTGTGTCTCGGTAGCGTATTGCATGGCAAGCTCACGAGTCGGAACTAGAATAAGAGCTTGTATAGCTTTGTTATTAACATCTACTCGATCACAAATTGGAATCGCACAAGTAGCGGTTTTTCCTGATCCTGTTTTTGCAAGAGCAATAAGATCGTCACCTTTTTGAATCAGAGGAATTGCTTGCTCTTGAATAGGAGAAGGGGCCTTAAACCCCATTTTTTCTAGTGATTCCAGCACAGGTTCACTAAGATTAAAATCTTTAAATTCAGCCATATTTTCTCGATTAATTATTTTATATTTCTCTTGGCGATAAAACGTGTCAGGCTTCTAGGAATGATACGTCGCAAAAAAGAACTCCATAAACGATATCGCCAATCGAAAACATGTATTCGTTTTTCATTTTCAATTTGTTTCCATATTTCTCGTGCTGCAAAATCAGGGCTCATTACAAAAAAACCTTTTTTATAATTTGGATTTCCTGAAGCACGTATGGAAAAATGACTCTCTACTTTTCCTGGGCAAGATGCTAGTACACGGATCCCACGAGAGCAACATTCATCATCTACAGCTTGCGAAAAAGAATTTACAAAAGCTTTAGATGCCGCATATGTCGCCATTGAAGGAAAAGATTCAAATGCTGCTACGGATGAGACATTAAGAATCGTTCCTCTATCTTTTCTAGCCTTTAAAACAGATACAGCTTCTGTAGTCAAAGCAACCAACGCTGTGCAGTTGATTTGAACAATTTCAGCTTGTTTCTCAGGTGGGTATTGTTCAATAGGACCATACAGCCCTACCCCAGCATTATTCACAAGAAGATCTGGTGCTTGTTCTTGAATAATGCGTAAAAGCCTTGCTCTCTCTGAGGCTTGAGAAAGATCCGCCACACAAACCATAACAGGCACTTCTTGCGCTAAGCGAACGCGGAGATCTTCAAGAGCTTGCTGGTTTCTACCACTAAGAATAAGAGGAATTCCTTTACTTGCCAGCAACTCTGCAAGAGCCCAACCAATTCCTGAACTCGCCCCTGTAACAAGTGCAAGGCGAAACGTTTTCCTCATCCGTTTTCCTCTGCATTATCTCTCAAAACTTTAGGGTATTTAATTCGTGAGTGACTCGCAGCAAGTAAGGTTTTGATCATAGCCTGTTTGACGATTCCCAATTCTTCGAAAGTCAGTAAGCATTGATTAAACTGGCCTTCACTAGCTTTTCTTGCTATCAAACCTTGGATCAACTCGCTTAATGTCTCTTCATTGATTTCATCTAAACTGCGAGAAGCAGCTTCCAAAGAGTCTGCAATCATCAAAATTGCTGATTCCTTACTACGCGGTTTAGGACCTGTATAGCGAAACTCTTTCTCATCAACCAAATTTGGGTCTCCACCCATCTTATCTAACTGCTTTTTATAGAAATAATAGACAAGTGTTGTTCCATGATGTTCCTTAATGATATCAATAAACTTCTCAGGCAAACCGATTTTACGGGCCATTGAAACCCCTTCTGAAACGTGTGCTATGATCACTCGTGCTGACTCAGTAGGAGTAAGTAACTGGTGCATATTCATGGAAGTTTGTTGATTCTCTGTAAAATAGTGCGGAGTCGCTAACTTTCCAATATCATGATATAAGGCCGCTGCTCTACAAAACAAACCGTTTGCTCCAATTGCAGAAGCTGCTGCTTCCGCGAGATTCCCTACTACAACGGAATGCTGGTAAGTACCTGGGGCTTCTATAGAGAGTCTGCGCAACATCTCATTATTTGGGTCCATGTACTCCATCAAATTGACATCAGTCAATACTTCAAAACCAGACTCTAAAAGCGGAAGTATTCCGACAACAAGGATTCCTGTAACGAGCATAAAGACCATAGAACTTAATAGGTCACCCCATAAAACCCACGTCAATGCTGTATTTTCATAACAATGCATAGCGATAATCACAGACCCACAAATGCACCATATACGGAAACAAAGAATGAAAATTTCATTGCGTCGGGTGATCGAATGGGTATGTACAACAGCGGTCATTGCTGCAATCAAGTTAATCAACATGAAGCCCTGTCGATCAATCGCCAAAGTCAAAGTCAATCCCACGGCTAAAAAGACACTTGCTAGCATTGCTAGCCCCGGACCCATCAAACTGGTCAAGAGAATCGCTGCAAAGGGTAAAAGTAAAGGAAAACGAACAGTATCAACAAACTTACTGTTCACTTCTACCAGAAAATATTCGCACAATTTTGATAAAGCAAGAGTCATTAATAAAATCGTTACAAGCAAAAATAGCTTACGATTCGACTTCAACATTTCAGGGAAATAAAGCTTGAGCAGAGATTTCCCCATAAACAAGGCTATACCAACAAGAAGAGTACTGCCAAAAATTGTTAATGGGTGCCAAAGGTTTCTGCGATCTCCAAGCTCTTTCTTCATTGCCTGCAGCATCATAATATGCCGCATTTCTACTCTTTCACCCTGATCAATAATGCGACTTCCAGCTCGAATTCGTGTATATTGGTCTGGTACCCTTCCCTGGATTTGAGCATGTAGTTTTTGCTGCGCAAGGATATCTTCTTCTAAGCGCCATCCCTCTTGGGAAAAAAAGCGATCGATGAGGTTTACGGTACCCTCTTGGAAAATCTCATTTACAAACGCAATTTGCAGAAAACTATCCCAAATATCTTCCGGTAGTTGAACGGGACTTGCGATATCTGTTGGGCCAAAAGCTTGGTAATATGTGGTGTAAAAATGATTGTGTTGAAGTTGTTGGATAGTTCGAGTATCAGAAAAACGCGCTTGAAGAAGAACATCTTCCAGAAGATCTAAGGCTTGATAAATCTCTTCAAAACTGACTTGTTCAACAGATTTTCGCCAATCTTGATCTCGCCGAATATAATTTTCAAACTCGATGCGTTTCTGACGAGTTTCTTGCTCGTTCAGCTTATATATTTTCCCAATGTAGCGCACAGCTTCTTGACTTCGAATTGCTTTAGCGTTTTCATCTAAAAATTCAAAATCAATTTGCGCAACCACATAGCGATCTGCATCCGTCCCTAACTCTAAAACTTCCACTCGCACTTCGCGATAATGTAAGAAACAAAAAAGTCCTATAGCGAACAGAATTGTAATACACACACGAACAGCATGATTTTTATCAAAAAATCCTTGTTCGCGAACCGATTCCCATGCCAACAGCTTGCCTGTGGAGCCATTTTGCTCCGTCATACGCTCTCTCTACGTTCAATCAAAACCGAAATACCAAGCATTATGCCCGGTATTCTCACTATTATCCCATTACAAAAAGCAAGATTTTGCTCAAATAGAGCATCACAAACCTACCCACATATCCTAACAAATTTCAACAAAATCATCTTTAGTTTTCAGAAAATTATAAGAGTCATGCTAGAGTAAAATTTATAAAATAAACACTTTACGTATTATTTCTCTATGACAAAGAAAAAATGTACTATTTTATTGACTGGAGGAGCTGGATTTGTAGGCTCCCACGTCAATAAACTCCTTCAAATGAAGGGTTTTGATACTATAATTCTAGATAACCTCTCCATCGGAAATCCGATTGCTGTGAAACATGGTACCTTTATTCAAGGAGATGTAGGTTGTCGTCAACAGCTCGATCTTTTGTTTGAAACCTACTCTATCGATGCGGTTATGCACTTTGCTGCTTCTATTGATGTGGGAGAAAGCATGCGTAAACCGGAATTGTATTATGCAAACAACACGGCAAATACGATCAATCTACTTCATGCGATGATAGATCACGGTGTGGGAAATTTTGTTTTTTCATCGACAGCTGCAATTTATGGTGTTCCAGAAAAACTACCCGTAACAGAAGAAGCACCTCATCTCCCTTTTACGCCCTATGGTCGTTCAAAGTTAATGATTGAGGAGATTCTACGCGATTTAGACCGAGTACACGGCTTAAAATCTTGCTGCTTCCGCTATTTCAATGCTGCGGGCGGTGATCCTGAAGGAGAGATTAAGAATAGAAAAGTACGGGATAGTAACTTAATTCCTATCATTTTACGTGATCTGAAATCTCCTAACCCTAAAGGGATCACTGTATATGGATTTGATTATCCCAATAAAGATGGCACTTGTATTCGTGATTATGTGCATGTGTGGGATATTGCCCAGGCTCATTTAAGTGGACTTCTTCAGCTTTTAGATGGTGGGGATTCTGCTCAATATAACTTGGGGAATGGCCAAGGTTTTAGTATTTTAGAGGTTCTTGATGCTGTGGAGCGTGAACTTGATCTTTCACTGCAAGTACACAAGGGAGATCGCCGTCCTGGAGACCCTCCAATTTTGGTGGCTGATAGCCAAAAAGCACAAAAAGAGCTGAATTGGAAAGCAGAGTATCCTGATTTACAAAAAATGATTCGTGATGCTTGGGTTGCTTTATCCTAAAATAGTTTTTTAATCACTAAATTGAGCTATTTACTAGAACAGTAATTTAGGCTAAACTAATTTGTTTTAAACTGTCATTCAACCTATCTTAAGGTAGATGGCTTAATCATTTTATTTGTGCTATGTCTGAATACCAAGTTTTAGCCAGAAAGTACCGTCCTCAAGCATTTTCTGATGTTTTAGGACAAGATGCGGTGGTTCAGACCCTGAAAAATGCCGTAAAAAATACGCGTATTGCACAAGCTTATTTGTTTTGTGGTTCTCGTGGTACGGGAAAAACTTCTATTGCTCGTATTTTCGCAAAAGCTTTGAATTGCCTCAAGCGCAGTGAAGATTTAGAGCCTTGTAATACTTGTAGTTCTTGTAAAGAGATCACAGCAGGCCATTCTTTAGATGTCTTAGAAATTGATGGTGCATCAAATCGTGGTATCGATGATGTGCGACAAATCAATGAGACGGTTGCTTATAGTACTGCTTCTGGTAAGTTTAAAATCTATATCATAGATGAAGTACATATGCTCACGAAAGAGGCTTTTAATGCATTATTAAAGACTCTTGAAGAGCCTCCTCCTAATGTGAAGTTTCTCTTTGCTACAACAGAGCCTCATAAAGTTCTTCCGACAATTTTAAGTCGTTGCCAGCAATTTCATCTTCGGCGCTTTTCTCTAGAAACGATCTTAAATAAGCTGCGTCATATTGCAGAAGATTTGAATCTTGATGTTGAAGAAGGGGCACTTCATCTGATTGCACATGCAGCGGATGGCGGGATGCGAGATGCTGAGTCTATTTTTGATCAGATCATCTCTTTTCATGAAGGTCGTATTGAAGAGGAATCTGTTGCTCGTATCTTAGGTATGACGTCTCGTGAGCTCTTTTTTCAATTGGACCAAGAAGCAAAGAAGGGAAATTTAAGTTACGCTTTTACTTTGGCTGAAGAAGTTTTTTCTCAAGGGAAGAGCGTTACACATTTTATCGATAGTCTTACCGAGCATTTTCGCACTTTATTAGGGATCCATCTTTCTGGCCCTGACGCTTCTTTTCTTGCTCTTAGTTCGCTCGACCGTGAGCGTTATCGAGATTCAGCTCAACTTTATTCATCAGAACAGTGTTTGTATCTTTTAGATTATTTGATTGAAGCGCAAAGTAAGCTAAAATTCTCAATTTCTCAGAAAATCTCTTTAGAAATGATTCTGCTACATGTGATTCGTAGCCATCAGCGTGTTCCTATTGAGTTTTTAATTAAACGCCTACATGATTTGGAATCACGTTTATCTGATACTGGAGAAGGCTATGCTGTTCCAACTATTCAAGAAAATAGGCCAGTAAAAACTCAAGCTACAGTTCCTACTAAACCTGTAGAGAAAAAATCGGAAGCGCTACCTATTCCTCCTAAAGAAGTTGTCATTTCTGAAGAAAAGAAGGTAGTAAAACCTCCAGAAAAAAAAAAACTAATTCCTCCCCCTACACCAGAGAAAAAAGCTAAAGTGCCAGAAGCCAAAAAAGCAGAAAAAACAAAACCTACTTTGGCAGATGCACCAGAAGAAATACAAAATAATAAAAACCGTTATGAAACTCTCCTTCAATTCACAGCTGTCGAGCTAGAAGGAACAGTAAAAAGATAAAAGAGGATTTTATGGGTACTGGATTTGCAAAGCGAAAGAAACAAGCGAAGCAGCTTCAAGAGCAATTCTTGAAAATGCAAGAAGAAATGAAAAATGCTGAGTTCACGGGTTCTGCTGGTAATGGCTTAGTCGAGCTAGTAATTAATGGTGACCAAGAACTGAAATCTATTAAAATTAAGCCAGAATGCGTAGATCCTGATGATGTAGAAGGCTTAGAAGATTTGATCAAGGCTGCATTTGAAGATGCGACTAAAAAGGCAAAAGAAAGCGCAGGACCAATGGACGCAATGGGAATGGGTGGAATTCCTGGAATGCCTGACTTAAGCCAGTTCGGTTTATAATCTACTCAGAATTGAATCGAAAAGTCCGAACAAACCTAAATGCGGAGGTTTGTTTGGGCCTATCTAAATGATACTTCAGGCGCCTTCTAACTTCCCCCCCCCCAAAAAAAAACACACAGAAAATAATTGAACCATTTCCCAGTCTTTTCCTTTATTTTCAATATCTTAGTCAAACATTAAATATCTTCTTGATATCTAATTAAACTAGCCTTAGTGTTTCATCTTTTTAAACCACAACTTATTGCTACTGATTATGCTGAATGCCATTCACCAACTATGCTCAAATTACCCTCATCCTGATACACACTATTATAAGACCCCTTTGGCCATTCATAATCTCGTCAACAATATGGCAAAAAAACACTTGAACAAGGAACTCTATGTAACGTGTCTTTCTGACCCCTTTAACATGGTTCCTGCCGCATCAGACTACTCTGTATTTGTTCCTGCTGTAAGCTATATCGATACAGAAGGGCTTGATCCAAATGCAGATGACGAGACCTTAATTCAGCAGTTTTTAGATAAAATCAAAGAGATTCCTTTCTATAAGAAGACAAAAAAATCTTCTTTTCCTAAGTTTCTACAAGCTCTATTAATTAGAATGTGTATTGAGTATGCAAAAGATACAGAGAATGCAGCACGTGGTCTTGAATTCACATTGCTTCATGAATTGGGACATGTTTTTCATCATCATAGTAAAAATCATGCAAAACTGAATCAAAAATATGAAAACGGCTCCTCAAAGTACTTAAACAATATAAGCTTAGGCTTACTTAAAAAAATTGAAGAAATCAAACAGTCTAAAAAACATGAAACAGAAGCTGATGAGTTTGCTATGAAAACAAACTCTAGAGGTGCTATCCACCTATTTACATTTCTTACTGAATTCAGTAAACAGCAACGTAAACTAAAGAAAGGTCGTATTTTACAAAGTCTTGCTTGTCGTGTTTTATTTAGCCCTAAAGGAAATAATAGAAGCTTCTACTTAAGCCATCCTAGTGAAATTTTGCGTTGAGAAAACGCAAAAAAATGGGCTCAAAAAACTGAAAAAAATGATATTTAATCGTTTTCTACGTTGTCAGTGATGAAATTGCCGACGGCGTAGATGTGAAAGAAAATCATCTTTCATACTTTTCTGGTATACAGAGCTCACCAACTGTTCGATCTCTTCTGCTGATTCTAATTGGAGTACTTTATCTGCTAAATTTGTTGCTGATACAATACTACAGCTTCGAATGGCGTTTTTGATTACGGGAATGTGACGGATCCCTACTGACAAACCTTGAACACCCAAACCTAACAAAAGGGCTACCATTCTTGGATCAGCTGCCATTTCACCACATACTGTAACAGGAATTCCTACTCTACTGCTTTCCTGGACAACCATTCGAATTAAGCGAATCACGCTAGGGTGGCTATGTTGATAAAGGCCTGTATTTTCCTGTGAAGTGCGATCGACAGCCAGAGTATACTGCAATAGGTCGTTTGTGCCTAAAGAGAAGAAATCACATTCTTTTGCCAAAACATCACAGACTAAAGCTGCCGATGGAAGCTCTATCATACATCCAATGCGAACGTTAGGAGAGAATGGAATACCTTCGCCATGTAAGTCTTTCTCAGCTTCTCTAAAGAGTGCTTTAGCGTCTAAAAGTTCTTGCAAGCCAGATACCATTGGAAACATAACGCTAATGTTTCCATAGTGAGATGCTCGCAGAATCGCTCTTAACTGTGTTTTAAAAAGTTCCCGTTCATCAAGTAAAAAACGAATGGCACGCTTTCCTAAAAAGGGGGCTTTGTGTCCTTCTTTGTCGTCTCGAGGATTATGCTTATCGTCTCCAATATCAAATGTTCGGATGACGGCAGGCATACCATGTAAATTTTCAACTAAGCTTTTATAGCTTTCAAATTGCTCTTCTTCAGATGGAAATTGTTCTTTTACAAGGTAGAGATATTCGGAGCGAAACAAACCTACACCCGCACCACCACACTCATGTAGTTCTTCGAGCTCGTGTACCATGTCTACATTTGCCGATAGAGTAATTTTACAGCCGTCAATGGTTTCTGCAATAAGACCACTATTCGCTTTAAGTTGTTTATAAGCTAAGTCAAGTTCATTGCGCTTTGCTGTATACTCTGCAAGTGTTTTTTGACTTGGGTTTAGAATGACTAGGCCTTGGCAACCATCTATAACGGCTATTGCTCCGCGCTGACCTTCCATTTTCTGAAAATCTACATGGCTAACGTAAGGAATCCCCTTAGCTTTTGCAACAATAGCTGCGTGGCTTGTTTCACCACCTGTTTCTGTCACCATTCCGCCAATAGAATTTCTATTTGCTTCTGCTACCTCGGAAGGTCCAATATCATTGGCAAAAACCATCGAATTTTCAGGTATATCAGCTAATGAAATTTGTAGAGACTGTGCAAGATGGCCTAAAATACGCCGAGAAATATCTTGAATGTCTTTAAAACGTTCCCGAAAAAACTCATCAGGCATGCGATTAAAGCACTCTTCGTACTCTTTAATCTGTCCGTAAAATACAGCCTCTGCATTGATTCGAGTTTCTTCTATTTGCTCTTCAATACCTGTTGTAATAAGTGGGTCTTCTAGAATCTGAAGGTGTGAATCTAGAATCGTAATTCCTTCATCAGCTCCCTCTTTCTGCATGCGACTTTGGATAAGGGTAATATCTGCACGACAACGGGCTAAGGCTTTTCGATAACGACGAATTTCTGATTGGATATCTTTGGGCGCAATAATAAATTGAGGAATAGCCCCTTCTATAAAAGAAAAAAAGAAAACTCTTCCTATCCCAATCCCAGATGATACAGCTACTCCACGTAAGTGTAACTCCTGCGATTCCCCCTCTTGTTCCATTCAGCTTTACTCCCCAAACTTATTATCGAAAGCTTTTACAAGCTCGTCTATAGCCTCCTGAGCTCCTTCTCCTTGTGCTACTATATTAATGTGCGAATTTTTTTTCGCAGCAAGCATAAGAATACTCAAAATACTCTTAGCATTGATCGTCTCACGTTTGTGGGTAAATGTCACTTCACACTTTACATTACGAAGAAGCTTAACAATTACTGTTGCTGGTCTAGTGTGAAGGCCAAGATCGTTTTTTACCCGGACTTTTGCTGTGACTTTATTAGAGTCTAGCGTCGTTCCCACTTGCCCCCCTTTTTTTTCGGTTATGTGGGACCAATACATCCATGAGTTTTGAAGTAAACTCTCTGGCAGAGTGATAGCCCATTTGTTTCAATCGATGATTTAAAGCAATAGTTTCAAGAAGAAGCACAACATCACGCCCTGGCTTAACAGGTAAAACGTGAAAAGGCACACGGATACCTAAAATTTCACAGGTCTTGTCTTCTGTTCCAATACGATCGTAATAGTGATCCTCATCCCACTCTTCAAGCTTAACAACCAAGTCAACACACTTATGGTCACGCACACATACTGCACCATACAAGTGAGCAACATTGATGATGCCAATCCCTCGTATTTCCATATGATGTCGAGTGAGATCTGCTCCAAAGCCTTCCAAATAATTTGCTTCTCTACGACGAATTTTCACAACATCATCAGAAATCAAACGATGTCCTCTTTCAATTAAACCAAGAGCCGCTTCACTTTTACCTACTGAAGACTCTCCTTGAATGAGAATCCCTACACCAAATACTTCCACGAGAGTGCCATGACAATTAATGACAGGAGCAAATTCTTCTGTAAGCAAAAGAATTAACTTACTCAAAAGACTCATGGTTGTAATGCTTGAGCGGAAAAGTGGAATACCCAAGCGTGCGCATTCCGCACGCAACTCTTTAGGAAGACGACAACGACGAGCTACAATTACAGCAGGAGTTCGATCATTTAAAATTGCTTGTAAACGCTCAATACGTTCTTCAGGTTCGAGATTACGAATATATGAAATCTCTACTCGTCCGAAAATTAAAATTCTTTTATCAGAGTGATCTTTCAAGAAGCCGGCCAGACTTAAACCTGGCCTATGGGCCTCCGGCACTTGTATACGGCGACGGATTCCCTCTTCCCCTAGAACCAAATCTAAACCCAGCTTCTCTCCATGCTGCTGATAAAGATCATTTACGCAGTACATCCCCATATGTGGCACTCTAAAGCTGGAAAAATTGCTGAACTTGTGAGCCACAATAACAATTGGAAACTTAAAAAACTAGTGAATAATAGATTCACAAAGTTTGCTAAAAGCCCCAATAACTACTTAATCTCCCATGAAATAAAGTTAGCCATTGGAGATAGAAGAAATATTCTTGTAGAAATGAAGAAGTCTACGTATTGTGTGGGATTTCTTATAAAACGGAAATAAAATGATGCTAAACTCTGTCTCAAACCCTTTTTTTTCTTCTTTAAGCGATGGATGCATTCTTGACTCTTATGATAACTGGAGTAGTGATGATTCAATAAATAGTGATGAATTCCAAACTGCAAGTGATGGATACAGTTCGAGTGCAGAATCAGATGAAGAAAAAGAGGTAAAAAGTTACTGGTCTAGCTTTACAAGCGCTATGGGAACTGCTGTTTCTTATGCAGTATCGCCAATTACTTGGGGAATAAAAAAAGCAGCCCCTCACCTGGCAGCCTACGGTATCAATAGCTATGCTAAAAAAAAGGTTGATGACGAGATTGCTCATCGATTGGCTTCTAATGTAAGTAAAATTGCAACTGAGCTTATACAGGGTAAACAACCTGGAACAGATATTTTAGCTGATTTGTTACAGATCCTTGCTGAAATAGGGAAAACTTACGGAAAAAATGCAGAGGAACCTGTTGTAAAACCTGGAGCTCCTACTGAAGCATGGGAAACTTTTAAAGATCTTGTAGATCGATCTTCCCCTCTAATTGATGAAACTCTTGAAGATCTATATGATCAAAAACGCCTACCTAAATCATTTCTACAAAATTTTATACGCCCTTTAATCAATGGTTCTACAGAAGATGCTGCTATGAGTTCCTTAAAAGCATTTGCTGAGAACAATGAAAGCCTTGAGTATCTTATTGATAGACAAAATCAAGATGCTGCTTACTTACATTTACTTGCCATCCATCAAGAGCTCTTATCTATAGGGAATAACTCTTCATACACAGATGCCCGTAAACTTGTACATCATACGGTAGAAAAATTATGTGGGCTTATTGATGAGCTCTCAGAGGGAGAGTACCAAAGTTTAGATACTGAGAAAGGACTGCGTTTTCCTCGTCATTTTTTTCAAAATACTTTATTTCCTCTTATAGCCAATGATGCAGCTCCCACAGAAGAGCAGATAAAAGAAATAAAACAAACTCTTCTACCTTTTCAGAATGATTTAGAAAGAACTTGGGATAGTTCTGCAGAAGATGAAATTCCTAGCTATACTTTAATAAGGCTAATGTACCAAGCATTTATCCAGCCTTTGTTAGAGAGTCATACTTTACTTCAGCGTCATAACCGTAGACACAACCTAGCTATTGCTGTTGCAGAACTCATAGATCATACACTTTCTGAAAACATTTATTTTGAAGAGTTTTCTATTCCAAAGAGGCTATGCTCTCATCTGCTATTTCCTATTCTAAGAAAAGAAAATAAACTAAGCCAACTAAGAAATGCTGCTTTTTCTATTGCTCCTACAATTGATCTCGCCCTCAAGCAAACAGGCTTATATGAAGAAAATATGCTGCAAGAAAATTTTATTGAACAAAATCTTATTCCTCTTCTTAGCTCAGATTTACAAACACTAGTCGCTAACATACGCTTACTAGCTACAGCTTTAGCAAATTGTATTGATAAAAAACTTAGCTTGCTTCCTGCTTATCCTAAAAATTTATATAAAAATTTTATATTACCAATTTTACATGCCAGTACTCCAAAAGAAGCGTTAAATAGAATACAGAGTTTGTTACGTGATCACGACTTTACTGCTTTTATTGACTCATACCTTTCACGTATTATTCCTCAAAAATACAACCCTACAAGAAATTTTTACGGTGACGGGCTTCGTCATATTATTGTAAGTACAACTGTTGAAGATGCTCTATTAAACTCACGCTATCTTATTGCTAATGTGGCAGACCCTCTTGATAAAAGCCTAAGAGAGCTTGCTATTCAAGAAAAACTAGATCTTCCAAAAGAAGATCTCATCAAAGGAGTTCTTCTTCCTTTATTAAATGATAGTAAATCGCTACAAGATTTCAAAAATAATGGAGCAAAATCTCTCGCTTCTATGTTTGTCGACCCACATCTAAATCCCAAAATAGAAAATTTAGGATTGAAAGATTTAGGCGATCGCTACGCTCCAGTTGCCATCAATCACAATAGTTTACATGGTATGGAAGAAGATATTTTTCAACATGTTATCGATGACTATAACCGAAGTAAATTTGGCTCTAGTACTGTAGGAGATGCTAGTACATGGTCTACATTAAAAAAAGTCTACGAAGATGCCATCAAAGATATCACTAAAGCAGAAAAAGCATTAGTAGATTTTTATATTAAGGAAGTTTTAGAAGGTGCTTGGCATGATTCTTATAAAGATCATCGACCTATAATTAGAAAACAAATAAAAAAACCTATTTGTTTAGATCGTTTTTTAGTGATGAGCCCTCGTGAGTTTACAGAATCACTTAATTCACCTGAGAACCGTCCTATTATTATCTTAGAAACCTACCTAGATCAGGAAATCTTTTTATCCGAAGAACTGATGATCAAACATATTACGATAGCTACTTTAAATGCTGTTCGTAATACAAAAGCTCGTTTTGAAAAGCGCAAAGGAGATACATTTGCAAAACAATCATTGGATATCTTAGCTGATGGAGTTGACCGCTTAACTGATCATATGAGTCTTCTAGCAGACTACTATGCATTACCTGTAGATCAACGTGAAGGATTCCGTTTAAAGCATTTCCCATCGAGAGCTATTCAAGGAAGAGTTTTAGCAAAACAAATGTTTGACGCTCTCTTTGGTACTCATGCCAATGAACTCCATCTTCCACAAATTACAAGAGATTTTATCGGTGATTTAATTTTAGACGATGTACTTGTTCCTAAAGATGCCGATGGAATGGTGATGGCTGTATTACGTGGAGCAAAAAATGGTATTTTCAAAGAAGCAGATAAAGAAGGAAAAATGCCTTTCTTTGTTCATGCTCTAGAAAATATTCAGAAAAAATATTCTACAGGAATGCCTGTAGAGAATGGGAATGAATCTTCTATTCCAACAGATCATGCACGCTTACAGGTTCTTTCTGATGCACTCAATTCATGGGTACAAACTCAAGAATTTAAAAACGACAATTGGGTAAAAAATATTGTTTTTACTCCAGTTAAAGATACGATCAAAGGTATCTTTAAAAAGGCTTCTCCAAATGAAAATGAATCTCCTTCTCGATTCAAAAAGAAAACGCGTAAACTAGGCCCTACTTTGATCCGTGTCCGCCGACCAGGCGTGGCTAAGTTCCTTGATAAGCACCCTAAATTTAAAGATCTCATTGAAGACTCTATGTCTAATACAATGGAATTTTCTGCTGAAAAGAGCATCAATAGTTTTCTTGCAGAAGATGATAAAGACGCAACAGCAGATGACTTTCTAGATTTTTTCCGTCAAACCATCGAGAAAAAAGATGATACTCCATCGGGAAATCCCGATGAAGAGCTCACTCAAGCACTCACTGACATCGTTTACAAACTTGATTTCTTGGGTCGTCACGACTCCTTTGCTGGAATGAGCAAAGGTCTTATATGGTATATTATTCGCAAAACTCCCTCCGTACTTGTAGAAGATTTAGTAGCAAAAAATTTCGCTCGAATTCCCAGATTAGGAGAAAATTCGTCTAAGAAAATTTCAAAGACATGGAAATCTGTCCAAGGCCTTATCGGAGCAAAAAGCAAAAAAAGTCGTCTCAAAAAAGCACGAAAAGAAGCTGAAAAAATTGTGGACATGTATCGCAGCTCCATGCATGATACTCTGCTTTGCGATATGACCACCCAAATGATTCAGTCTGTTTTTGCTTCCGAAGAAAGTCCCTCTAATGGATAGAAAAAAAAGATTGCGCCGGTGATCATGATTTCGTAGGATACTGTTATTCGCAACACCTTATCTGCTTGGTAAACCCCATATGGAGATACCTAAAATACTGATTGTCGGCGCTGGGCTGGAACCTATCAAAGAAGGTAAACCACCTTATATCATTCGAGCTGACATCCTGGTACTTTACCGTCCCTCCACAGAAAGCTCTCACGGCGAACTTTTTCAATTAGATCAACAAATTAGTTCCGACCCTGAAATTAAAGCACAACTGCAACAAATGCTTCATCTACATAGCAGCGCTTTTGCTATGCTAGGGGAAATTGAACTACTAGATAAAGATAGAAAAGTTATCTCTTTAGCTAATCAAGTTGAAGTGCATTACAACCATATGATCGAAGCTTTTGGGGCCAACCTGAATTTTACTGGGCACCCTGATACTGATAAGTTTGCAAAAGCAGTCTGCCACCTAGTTGACGCTATTCGTATTAGAAAAACCATTGTAGAGCCTTTTACTGCAGATAAAAACAAAGTAATCTACTCAAAAATGCATCGCTTTCCTAATTACACACTTGTGGAACAAAACCCTGAGCTTCCTCCTCAAAGTAAACCTATTGATGATATTGCTAGAGAGCAAATGCTCAAAAATTTTGCTCGTCTCCCAACAAGCGCTCGCACTCTTTTTTTATTTCAAATCTAGAATATTTCTTTCTTTCCAATCTTTTACCTCCAATGGCTCTTGCAAATCTACCCTACTTCATCTATTTAGGTGAATAAAGGGAGAAATATATTATGGATGGCCAATCATTAAATTTATCTTCGGCTTACAAGAGACCATCTGAAAGTGGAAAAAATCAGCTACTGAATACTCTTGGCTCTAGAAAAACACAAAATGCTTCTCAAAATGACCCTTTGATTAATGTCGCAGTTAAACAAAGATCCGATCGCGTACGCTATACAAAACAATTTCTACAAACACAACTTGTTCGAGATTTGGATCGCACCATGGCAACACAACTCGCACAGCACCCTGAACTTAAAGGTAAATTCTATATCGGTATACTTACTGATCGAGAATATTCTGCAGAAGTTGTCCCTATGCAAGCTGCCATAGACTCAGTTGTTGATGCTGATGGACAAGATGTTGAGGCTTTATTTTCTGATAATCCTGTAGGGTATTATAGTTCTAAAGACTTCACCCTCAAAACCCCTAATGAAGCAGCATTCAAAGATTTTAAGCGAGCTTTAGACGACTATTTTCGACGTAATGGCGATGTTATGACATATCTAAGAAATAACCCAGAGCAAGAACTCAACATCGAAAGTCTGAGACCATTAGGATAATAGGAATAATTCACCACTGAGTTCACTGAGAACTATCCCTTCATTTTTCCCTGTGATCTTAGTGGATCTGTGCTCCGTTTACTCTAAACGATAGAATAATCGAGAGATAGTCTCTGAATAACTCACCACTGAGTCACTGAGTTCACTGAGAACTTGTGCAATCACAAACATAGGTAACACTTAGTTCATAGACATGGGTAACACAATTCATAAAACTTTTTTCTTCCAAAACCCAATTTTATAG
>PAQS01000025.1 GCA_002709385.1 Waddliaceae bacterium | reverse complement strand
ATAAAATTGGGTTTTGGAAGAAAAAAGTTTTATGAATTGTGTTACCCATGTCTATGAACTAAGTGTTACCTATGTTTGTGATTGCACACTCGGTGTCCTCTTGTGACTCAGTAGTTAAAATGTATAAGAAGTGATTGAAATAGCTTAGATCAGGGTTTACCACAGAGGCGTAGATATGACAGAGAGGGCTTCTCAGTGTTCTCTTGTGACTCAGTGGTTAAAATGTATAAGAAGTGATTGAAATAGCTTAGATCAGGGTTTACCACAGAGGCGTAGAGATCGCAGAGAGGGCTTTTCAGTGTCCTCTTGTGACTCAGTGGTTAAAATGTATAAGAAGTGATTGAAATAGCTTAGATTAGGGTTTACCACAGAGGCGTAGATATGACAGAGAGGGCTTCTCAGTGTTCTCTTGTGACTCAGTGGTTGAAAATATACAAACACTGAGTCATTGAAAAAACTTTAATTTTCGATTTAGATAAATTGATTCGTTGGCATTTCTATGTGAGTGTCAGTTCTATAAGTTGTAAGGTCACCCGACTGCTTCGCTCCGTCTCCACGAATATATTCTCCACGAGCACCCACTTGCTCTAAAACCTCTTGCGGTTGATCGCGAATAGGAGAGAAAAAAGCTCCTACAATAATTTCAGAAGAAATTTCAGCAACTGACGAGAAAATACCTGGATCATTGAAAGCTGCAACATTTGCTTCATGCTCTTGAAACCAAACAGAGTCGTCAATATCAACATATAAACTAGCGCTGCCGCTGTCTACAACGACTGTGTCTTGAAAAAGTAATCCATTTCTTTCTTCATCACTGTTTTCTTGTGTGTAAGGTCGGCGGCCGTAAACAAGTAGACGTGTTTGATCAGGGAAGTTTGTTTTGATGTCTACACGTAATTCTCCAGCACCCATTTCACTGCTGCGGACAAGTAAAAGATAGTCTCGAGGAAGTCTTTTTCCACTAAAACTATTCGTCGTTACCGTATTTGCACGGGTAATGTACTCGTCAGCTTTACTTTGTATTTTCCATGCAGCAAGCTCTTCTCCTTCAAACCGAGCGAACAAGTAAGCGTGGCCATTCAAATCCATACCTGGTAAGTAGGCAAACATTACAGCTTCATCCCAATTCATGTTTTCTTGAGCCCAGATAGAACGAAGGTTTCTTTCAAGCTCTTCACGACTAGGTGGAGTGTTTTCATTGATTAAAATCTTGTATACCATCCTCGTATGATCTTCTAAACTTCGATCATTTCTCTCGATAATCAGGTACTCGCTTTTATCATTTTGACTTAAAGCTTTCGTTGTATGGGGCTCTTGTACAATTGCGTTGTGTGCTTCATAAAATGACCAAGTATTGTAAGCTGTCATACCTATAATCAAGAGAATAAGAATGCGAGGAAAGGTGATACGTGAGTAACGAGCTCCACAACGTGAACACTTTTTCTTACTTGCTTCCACTTCCAAACCACAACGGCGGCATCGTGAATTACTCATCTTTTGCTTTCTCCTAGCTGGGCAATCTGCTCTTCCTGAATCTGTTCTTATCCATAAAAGGTTAGAGATGTAAATTCAAGAAATTAATTTATCGATTTAATTAATAAATACTGGTGAAATTGATTATTAGTTTCTTGCGATGTATTTACTAATGCTTATTTTTGTAGTTCTTGTATCTGGAAAAGTATTCGTTTATAGGGGAACTAAGAAGAATTTATTAGGGAACTTGCGAAGCTATGCCTCGAATATTGCTTCAATGGGTTGTCAGTCTATCATTTACTTTTGTATTGTTTTTCAATAATACGTTTTCTGAAGAAATTGTATTAGTTGATAACAAAGCTACTCTTGAGCAAGAACAAATTGAGCGAATGCGTGTTATGGCTAGCGACATGGGTAAGCTATCCGAAGAAGTACAAAGTCGCTGCAAGCAAATCAATGTTTACTTAACTAAATTAGTTAATTTAGAAAAGGGAACACAGTTTGCACTTAGTAATTTAAATAATCAGTTGGAGCGTTTGAATTTAGATCGAGATGATTTGATTCGAAGGGTAGAGACAGCAAATAACTATACAAATTTTGTATCTGAATCTGGGGTAAAAATTGCGTCTCTAGCAGAGAAAAATGCGGGGCTTGCTAAAAGTTCTTGTGCTCGCAAGGATGAGATGTCTCGATCTCAAACAGTTAGAGAACGAGATGAACTCATGGAGGTGCTGGAGGATATTGAACAAGAGGGCTTGGCAACTAATAACCAAGCACGAAAAATTTTCTCTAGTGTTAACGAGCGAAGTGAAAAAGTAAAAGACCTTTTTCAGAAGATTGAGACTTGGTATGGTGACTTGGAAGAGTTCCATCAAGCACAAGCTGGTCTAAAAAAGAATCTGGAAGAGCTTAGATTTGCACAGGCGGCTGCTTTAGTAGAACTCGCTGCTGCTCAGCCTAAGCAAGAGGCTGCAGATCAGTTACAAGAGAGAGCTGAGCAACTTGGAAAGACTCTGCGAAAACGTTTAGAAGGTATGCGCGAAGAGCATGCGGAATCTGCAGATATGCTTGCTCAACATCATGCATTAATGCAGCGTATTGAAGGTTATCATAAAACCTCTCGTTCAGCTCTCTTAGAGCATGAAAGTGATTTACGTCATGCTCGAAAAGACTTAAAACCTCTTGAAGAAAGAGGGCATACTCGCCTTTCTATCTATAGTAATTTCTGGGTAGAGTCTATTGAAAATCCTGAAATTCAGCAGCTTTTAGAGCAATCACGTTCTCTTAACTCTACATTAGAGTTTATGCAAGGGTATATGCAGGCTTTTTCTTTATCTAAAGAGCGTATGGATAAGTGTTTGGCTCTTGCAAGAGAAGAGTATGCTCGCCCTATGCGTGTTGAAGTACCTAAGTTATATGGTTTGACTATTGAGAAAGCACAGGCTCGCTTGGATCGTTTAGGGCTTATTCTAGAAGAGCGAGATGAAGGTTTAGCTCCTTCTAAACAAGAAGCTCACTTGGTTGTGAGACAAAGTCCGATGCCAGGAACTTACATCTTTCGTGGAGCTACAGTTCAGTTATACGTTTACGGTGCTTATGAAAACGTAAACAAAATGCCTAATTTTAAGGGGTTGAGTCTTAATGAAGCACGAGCTAAAGCACATCGAGAAAGAATACAGTTGATTGTGATAGCGGGACAAAGAGCTCCGAGTCGTGAACTAGCTCATAAAATAGAACGTCAAGAGCCTGAGGCGGGAACACCGTATCGTAGTGAAACTTCTGTAAAAGTGCGTTTATATGGTCCTTATTTTGAAATTCTTCGAGTTCCTGATCTTGCAGAATTAACAGCAGCTCAGGCTAAACAAACTTTAGAAGATCAAGGTTATCGAGTTCATGTTAAACCAGGGGACCCAGCTCCTAAACCTTCGCAAGAGGGGAGAGTGCAGAGAGTAAGTCCTCCTGCAAATACACGTTTAGATCGTGGAGCAGATGTTTCGCTTTTTGTTTATCAAAGTCATCGTTACCGCCTCAAAGTACCTAAAGTACGTGGTCTTTCTAGTACAGATGCTTTTGATCGATTGAAAGAAGCTGGTTTTAAGGTTTCTATTCGAATAGGAAAAAAACCGGAGAAGGAAGAAGATCAGTTTGTCGTTTATGAACAGGATCCACTTCCGGGTGTAGAGCTTACACAGATGAGCCCTGAAGTTACTATTTGGGTTTATCAAGGAAACGAAGAAGGAAAAAGATCTGTTCGTAGAGAAAATAAAGAAGAAAAAGGGGCTGTGATTAATGGAGAGTTGGATGGCTTTTTTGTGGTCTGTCGGAACTACTTTCCCCGTTTACCACGTAATTTAGTAAAAGGACAAAAATATAAAGATTTGGTCTCCAAAATGTCCGTTATGAATACGGTTTGGGTAGCAGGAGAACAACTTGTTTTTATTTTTGTATCAGATGCAGCAAATAGTAGTTTTCCCATTGAATCTTTCCGTGAAGGACGGCGCTTTTCTTTACCACTAGATTTAGAGATGAGAGATCGTAAATCAGGAAAAGAACTTCAATTGAATGGATCGCTTCTTTATGAGGTTGTGCGCACTTATAGCGACTATAAATTATTCAGAAAAGATTATCCGAAAGACAGTACAAATTTTGACTCTTCGCCTTTTTCTCTTCTAAGAATCATGGATGATACCGGCACTTTTTCAGAAGAAGGAAAAGAAGGAGATACCTATATCTCTTATCACGCAGGCCCCATCACAGAAGGTTGGCCTCGACATATGAAAGAAGGAAACCTCAAACTTTTTCAAAATACAATCATGTTCTTAGATTGCTTCATTGCAACAGCAGTGTTTGACACCTGGCAAGGGAAGGAATTGGGAGCATTACGCACATTTCGTGACCGTGGAATGTACACGAATGACGCAGGAACTCTTTTAGCTTATCATTACTATCGATTAGGCCCTCAATGGGCTAAATGGATAGATACTAGACCTTGGGCAAGTGAAATAGTGAAAGGGGTTTTAGGACAATTCGTTGATGGAATCAACAAGTTAGAATGGGATAATGAAAAACATGTGAAAGGGGTTGTCGCTCTCATGGACATCACCGCATTTTTTCTTGTTCCTTGGTTGGAAGATCGAGAAGAAGGAACCATAAGCAATGATTAAATATGTATTAGTATTAATGCTTTTTATAACAAATCTTGTAGGGGCCAAGGAAGTTCGAGGTGAAGTACAAGATGTTGCTTCCGAAAAGCAAGTGATTGTAGAGGTTTCTGAGGAAGAAGATGTTCAAGTAGGAGACGAGGTAAAAATCGGTTTCATGCTTCCAGAGGAAGGTTTTGTTCCAATGGAGGGGGAATGGACTGTGATTGAAGTGATGGAAAATGGACTTCTCCTTGTAGAGCCTGTAGAAGGTACAAATCCTGATTTACCAAGCCCAGGCTATATTGTTGAGATCACTCGCCCAAGCATACGAGAGCAAAACCCTGAGCATATGGAGCCGTACGAACTAGCTATGATCGGAGATCGCTTTTTCTTTGGTTATGGAGAACAAGTTGACTACGAAAAAGCGCGTTACTGGTATGGATTAGCAGCTGAGAAAGGTGTCGCAGAAGCTCAAAATAATTTAGGACAAATTTACCAGAGAGGACTTGGGGTTCCGCAAGACCTAGATAAAGCAGCAGAACTGTATCGTAAGGCCGCAGAGCAATCTCTTCCCGTTGCAATGAATAACTTAGGCTGGATGTATTTTCGAGGCTGGGGAGTTGATCAAGATGTTTCTTTAGCTATCGAATGGTACCGCAAAGCTGCTGAAGTTGGAAATGCCCATGGACAAACAAACTTAGGATGGATGTACCAAAATGGCTGGGGAGTAGAAAAAAACTTTGGTCAAGCCTTGTACTGGTATCGTAAAGCAGCAGAACAACAGTTTGCTCCAGCAGAAAATAACTTAGGTGTTCTTTATCACCACGGCTTAGGTGTAGAAAAAGATGAAAATAAGGCTGTATATTGGTACGGACAAGCGGCCGAGCATGGTAATATTCCCGCACAAATCAACCTCGGATGGATGTACGAAAATGGGAGAGGCGTAAGACAAGATTATAAAAAAGCAGCCCAGTGGTATCAAGTAGCAGCAGAGCAAGGCTTTCCTTTGGCTATGAACAACTTAGGCTGGTTGTACCAAAATGGTTGGGGAGTCAACAAGGACTATGCGAAAGCTCTTGAGTTGTTTGAGAAAGCAGCCAAAATGGGAGAAGCCAGAGCTTTTAATAACATGGGCTATATGTATGAACTAGGTAAGGGAGTAGAACAAAGTTATGCTGAAGCCCGGAAGTGGTATCAACAAGCAGCTGAACGAGGCGATGTATATGGACAATACAACCTTGCTAGATTCTATCATTACGGAAATGGAATGAGTATCGATATTAAGCAGGCAATTTTTTGGTACGAAAAAGCGGCCTCGCAAGGAAGTAACCAAGCAATAAGAGCTTTAAATTTGCTTAAATAAAAAGCAATAGAAGCTTCTTTATATTTAGTTAATTAAGTAGTAAAAAGTTTTTTTGTTTTAATTGCTTTCTGTAAAGATTTTTTGTTAAAATCTTTCAGGAGGCAATTTATGACTTTTCATTTCCTCATTTCATCGAATCCAGAAGAGATTCTTTCTAAGTTAGGTGGCAATTATTTAAGTGATCGATTGTTATTTAGCATTAACCCACAAGAAAATCCTAATATTCAGCTCTGCATGAAAGCTCTTGTAAAGAGTGGGGTTTGGATTGCGAATAATCATGAAGAAGGATTTAAGCGTTTGTTTCGCTTACTTGTGAATAATGGTAGAGGTTATAAGCTTGCTCAGAAAGTAATGCAGCTTTACATGAATACTCATGATCTTGGCGTAAATGACTTGTATGAAGGCTTATTAGCAGGAAATGATTGGTTTGTTCAGGAGTTACTTTCTAAAAAACCTGAGTTAGTAGGTCAGTTACCTTCTCTTCTTTTTGAGCTCTCTCCTCGTATGATTTTACTTTTATTAGAAGAGCTTTCTGAAGGAGGGTTGTTTACAAGAGAAGGAGCTGGTGATTCATCAAAGACATTTAGATTTTTATATGAGGGATTTCAATTAGCTTTTGGTAAAGAATTTGGAGAAAAAGAAACAAGGCTTTTAGAAAAATTAAAAGAAGCTGAAGAGTTGTCTAAAGTCTTAAGTAGTAAGGTGTCAAGCACGGTAAAAGAGCTAGCTTTGATTAAGGAAGCGAGATCTATATCTACAAAAATTTTGCGTAAAATAGAATCCATAGAAGTAGGGGATACATTTTTATTACCTATAAGTTGGAGTACAAGTACTGAAACAGCCTTTCTTATCGAGTTTGAGAAGAAAGAAGGCGATCATCTTTTTATAAAGATATATAACACAGGAGTAGACTCTGCTTATCAAGAAGCATGGAAATTAGAAAAAACTTTTCTAAAGCCTGTAGAAATCTTTGAACTTAGCATAAAAGATTTAGAACATCAGCTAATTTTAGAAAAGATGATAGAAATCAAAGTTTTAAGCAGTGCGGATGAAAAATATGTATATACAGCGGATGATTGTTATGCTCCTTTGATTCCTTATCGCCTTGATGAAGAGTTTCAGCTTGAAGCTTGGACAAGAAGTGCTTTTTCTAACAACACTTTATTTCGAAATGTTTTAGCTTATATTCGTTTTAATTTAGGAGAGGAGCAATACAAACAAGCGATTTTTGATTTTAAGGTACAAGTAATTTCTTTTTTAGCTGATGCAGCATCAAGAGGTATTCCTATTGATTCTCATGTACTTCCTGTTCTCAAGAGAGTATTACCAAGCCTCTATAGAAGTATTGAGAAGCAGTTATTGAATACAAAGTCTGATGTTCCTATTGAAATTATAGAAAAGATTGAAAGGTCTATAAAAACTCTGATAGACCTTGAAAAACGCATTTCAGCTATGGTTCCTCGAGAGCATATATCCTTAGTAGAAAAAAGGGCAAATCCGGCTGTAGCAGTTCGTGATAGTTTAGAAAGTTATCTTTTACATGCTTGGCATTTCATTAATCATTCTTTAGCTGAAAAAAAAGCCATGCTGCGGCTTCGTTTCATGCAAAATTTTAGGCCAAATGCTTCTGATAGAGATGTCATGCTCGGACTTTTAGAAATTGAGATTTTACGTGTTTTATCAGGGACAAAAGAGCTTTCTATTTATTGTGGAGGAATTTTACAGAGGTTTTGTCAGCATTTACTCCCTGAAGATAGAGAGCGTTTACTGAGGCGTTTAAATGTACTTGCAAAGCAAGCTGTGAATAGAACAGGAGAAGCTTCTTTAGCTGTAGCTAGAAATAGTTTAGGAAATGAGCAATTACATGCTGCAGTACATGGAGCTGGAGATTTGCTTTTTTCACGACTTGATATAGAAAGTCTTAGCCGTAGAGTCTTAGGTATGACTGAAGGGGTAAATATAGAAGCAAACCCTAATTGGTTTACTCCGGGAGAAAGAGCAAAAAGAATGGCAGAATCTTCTATGGGTTTGCTTCACTCCTCTGTGCGCCTAATTGCTCCTATGGAACCTTATGCAATAGCAGCTCTTGATGGAGTTGTAAGATTGTTAGTAGGTCAAGAAGTGGTCGTTGAAGAGAGCAATAAGCCAAAAGAAGAGATATCAGAGTTTGATCTAGCATTTACCTCTCCAAGAGAGATGCTCGCATATTTGTTAAGAACAAAAGCAAGTTTAAAGGAAAGCTCGTGGGTTTCTTGTATGTATCGCGCATCTCAAGTTTGTTTAGAACTAAGTCGTGAGTTTTTAGACTGTAATCTTATTGAAGGAAATTGGGTAAGTGCCCCTACAGAAAAAGCGCGTATTTTTTTAGATCGTTTAGATGAAAAAACTGCCAATTTAATTATTCAAGAAATGGAGTTTTTAGCCCGTTTTTTATTAACACATGATGTTTATTCACAAAAAAATACAAGTGAACTGCAAAGTATATCCTTAGGCTCTGTGTTATGCATGATATGGCAGATTGCAAAGAAAGTGGATGAGCGATTGAATGATTATTGCATTAATCCTCAGATAGCTCAGAGAGATAAAAGAGATATAGAAAGAAGATTAGGAACTCTTTCCTATGAACTCGATGAAGATTTTCAACGTATTACTCTTTTTCTCTACGAACAAAGTAAAGGAAAAGATCCGAGCAAGATGTTTTTTTCTACCTTCTCTTCTAATGCTACTATGGGAGGTGAAAGGTGGAAACTGGGTATGAATAGTGCAGAAATACAATTTGCAAAAATTTGTGTACCAGATAGATATAATTGGCAGACGCTTGAAAAAGGAAATAAACAAGAGCTAAATGAGATTAAACAGTACTACCCTGGTCAAAAAACGATAGACTTATGGCGTCATGCTAGATTTCTAGGAACAAAGGATATGCCGATTTTCTTTTTTCCTTTACAAATGATAGCAGCAGCTTTACCTCTCACTCGAGATGGAGTTAGATTACTGGCTTTAGATTTAACGAAAAAACAAAAAACAGGATTATTTTTTGAGCGATTAACTTCAGAACAAGGGAAAACTATATGTATTTTATCTTGGAAAGGAGGCGCTTCTTACGTATCTCATTATTCAAATAATAGCAATTTTAGTGAAGTTGTTACAGGAAAGGATTTACCTGTAGGTTTATTCTGGGAAATTAGTGATAGTAGAAAGGGACAAGAAAATAACTTCATTAAGCCAATTCCTCAGAATGATTTTCCTTTGTACTCTTTAAAAAAACAAATGCCTTCTCAGACACTTCGCTGTAGTTATGATTTACAAAAACCAGCTTATATTCTTTCTTTAGGCTCCTTATGTGACTACTATTTAAGTAACCCAGAGCTATTGACAAAATTAAAACACATCGTATTTTTACGCATTTCTCTCTTTTCACCTGGACTACTTAACGAAGCTCTTTTAAAGGCTCCATTTTTAGGAAAAGACTTAATAGAGTTATTTGATCAAGTAATAGCATTTTCTATGTCTAAGATAAAAGCTGGGCGATCTCCAAAGGAGCAACGCCGCACAGTAGCGTATATGCTTGAATGTAAGCAGAGGGTACTTCAATGGCTTATTAGGCAAGAGAATCGATTTATAGATATAGAAAAAGAGGTATTGAGAGTTCGAAGAGCTCTCAGATACTTCCTTAATGATAAAGAATTTTGGAAACTAGGTCTCAATGATATTCTTGGATTGAGCTTAGCGGAAAGTTATCAAGTCAATAATGAAATTTCTCATAACGATTTGCTTGAAATTTGCTCCGCAATAATTCAGTCATCTTTACCTAATCCAGAAGATCAAAGAATTTCCACGAGTGTTTCTCGACCTTTTCCTGGAATTATAAATAGTCACTGTATGCAACTATTTGAAAAACATCGATTAGCGATTCAGAAAATGTTTCTTTCTAAGAAATTTTGTTTGCATTTTTGTAAGGTATGTTTAGATCTAGAACCAGGAACAAAAGGAATATACTTTTCTGATAGAGTAAAAATCACAGTGAAAGAATTCCCTCTTATTTATGTTTATGAGCCAAATGTAGGTACTTATCTTATTGATTTAATTCAGAAGCGTATTACTTTCGAGGGCTGTAAGTTTCAGGATAGTATAAAACAAAAAGCTAATAACAGTTCTCTTTCTCTTGTAGCAAGAGTAGGTCGAGATTTTTATTATGGTGCTGATGATAAGGGCCTAGTACGTTATGTTGTAGGTCATGGGATAATTGAACAATTATGGCGTCAAAAACCTAATGGATTATGGTACCAAGACCATTCCTTTCAACCTGATGATGGTGAATATAAACCGGAAAAGTTCAAGCTTCATGTGACAAAAAATGGAAAACGTAAGTGGGTTAAACCTTCAGAGTCTCTTTCAGCAGAAGAAGGAACTAAAGTTTTTAAAGTAGCAACAAGTCCTCGAGAGCTTCGATTTGCCTGGCCTATAATTTCAACGATGCCAGGAACTAAAATGCTTATAGAAGACACTTTTGAACAAGAAAAAGCGATACGTTGTGAAGCTTATGAATATGTAGATGAACAAGGTAATATAATCACTTTTCGTTGTGAAAAGCGTCGGACAAAAAACGAAGAAACAAGCCTTGTCTGGGTATGGGAGCAACAACCTCATTTATATCTTTCCTCAGATCAAACGATTCGGTTTTCTGTAAATTTTAAAAACTTTCTTGTTTTAGAAAATTCGGATGGAAAAAAAGAGCTGTTTCTTCCTTTTTTAGCTTTTTCAGAGCATAGAAAATCAAGCATATGGAGAGGTTATAAAAGTAATTGCTTGTGTATGAGAATTGAACTCAAGCAAGGAAATCCTACAACAAATTCTCCAGAAGGGAATGCATACCTCGCTTATCTTAGTCTAGCTTATACAGATTCGATTCAAGGCTATGAGCAAGCTATGCACTATTTGAAGAAAGTATTTAGGTTCGAGGCATATAGTCCCGAAACTATTCGCATGTTGGGTTGGATCCTTCGTTTGCACTCTGAAAAAAAAGACTTCTCTACTCACTACACCGCAATCCAAATTTATGCAGTTTATTTATTAAGATTTAACCTTAAAAACAATCCAGCGTCTTTTATAGATATTGATAGAGAATACAGAGTGATTTCCTATACTGATGAAGCCCAGAGTTGGGTTAATTGGATTTATAAAAGTAGAAAGGTCCTTGATAAGATCTTAAGTAAAAATGTTCCTAAATATTTAGCAGCACGTGTAAAACTTCCAGAAAGTCTACAGCTTGAGAAAATTTTGCACTCTTCTGAATTAGAAGAGTTGGGAATACAAACAAAACAGGAGCAAATAGAGCTTGCTCTGCCTGACTTAAACCAAGAAGATTTTATTTTAAAAATTAAAAATTATAGCAATCAGTCAATTTCTATTAATCTCGAAAAAGCTCTTCGATATAGTAAAAAGTGGAATTGGACAGTACAAGCAGAACAATTAGCTTCTTTAAAAAGAAAACAACTTCAACCTCTAACCGTAAAAGGATTAACTTGGCTCGAAAACTTTTCTTACAATTTAAGAGTTGCTATGAAAGGAGGGGAAAAAGAACAACGAGAACTGTTTGAAAACCTTTTAACTATCTGTACAAAAGAAAGGACAGAGTCTAGAGAAAAAATTTATGCACTTTTACTTTTAGAAACATTAATTAGGAATAAAAGTAAGGCCCTTCCAGAAGAGCTTTTAGAGTGGAAAAGTCAAAAAAACTTATTAGAAGAATTGAGTAGACCATATACTCCAATTTATTCTGTAGAAAGTGAATTAATCTCACTAGGTAATGCACTTTTTACTTATTTGAAAAACGTTCGTTCTACTGATAGGGTTGTAACTGTTCCTGAAGAATTAGGAAGTATTCGTCCTTTAATACCAGTAGAATCAGAAGAAATAATTCTTCCTAATACTTTTCCAAAGCGTGAACTTACTTTTAAACCGAATGAAAAAGACTTCACTTTAAAAGAGTTTGCGATTCTTTATTCACAGCATTTTGATTTTGGAATGCGAAAGAAAAGTTTTATTCATCCAAAGAAATTTACATGCCCAACAAATGCACAATTTACGCAAGAAGATTTAGAGCATTTAAATGAAGATTATTATTTAGGTGCACAGCAAAATCAAGAAAGGCTACGCCCACAATTACAAGATTCTTCTGGGAGAACTTTAAATAAACTGAAACTTTCCTTAGGAGATTTAGTAAAAGAAGATGAGCAGCGTTTAGGCATTTTAAAAGAAGAAATCAAGAAAATTGCTTCTAGAGTACCAGAAGATCCCAAAGAAAAACTTCTTTGGGAAATCCAAATCTTATCGAAACAGCGAAAAAAAATTACGTACTCCGAAGTTATCGCTCTTTTTCTTCAAGGGGATCTTAATGAGTATAAGCGTCTGACAGCTTTAAGAAACTTCAATGAAATTCAAGAGTTATTCCAGCTTACAGGTACTTGCTTGCTTCTAGAACGTCGCTTAGAGCATGGTATGCAGATTCTAAATCTTCTGAACTCAATAGAAGAAAATAGTTTAAATGAGCAAGCATTAGAACGTATTGGGATTGCTTTAGCAACACAACAAGCTATCAGTATGGAGCTAAATGGAGAAGCTCTTATTGTATTTCAACATCAGCTAAAGCTTTATTTAAGAGAAGATCAAATTCAAGGCCTAAGTGCTATCATGCAGCGCCTACAAAAAGGACAAAGCGTTCTTACACAAAAAATCCAAGGGTCAGGTAAGACTCTTGTGTATGGACACTTACTCGCTCTTATGAAAGCTGATGGGTATCATCTTTCTGTTCACGTTCCACCAACTCCACTTTTTGAAACTGCTGTTTATGATATGCAGGATCTATCAGAAGGAGTATTTGGACAAAAAGAAAGAAGTATCTCATTTAATGATCACCCTGAATTCTTTACAGAATCCTACTTAACGCGGGTTTTAAATACCTTAAAACGTGCCATTATCAATCGTGATTATGTAACAGTGAAAGGGGAAACATTGAGTTCGATGAAGGCAAAATATGCCAAAGTCAACTTACTTCAAAACGAAGAATATAAAAAAGAATTAGAGTATCGTAAACTCATCCAAATGCTCTCAAAAGAAAAAAACTTTACTCTCAGTATTCATGATATACAAATATTACGCCCTTTTCTTGCTTCTCAAGATCTGCGTTTATTAAAGAACGGTTACTTGAAAAAAGATCTACTTGAAAGTTTGTGTTCAAACTTAGAAAAGATAGCAGAGCAAATTCATTTAAATTTAAGAGAAGGAAAACAAGAACGGGCAAATGTTGTTTTAGGACAAATACTTGATTTATTTGAGCAGAGAGGGCTTTTTACTTTTGATGAGATACACCAAAAGCTTGATGATACAAAAGAGCTTAATATGCCTTATGGGAAGATTTCACCTCCAGAAAAGGATCAGGCAAATCTTTTAGCTCGAGTAATCATTTTAGCGATTAATGCAAAAGATAATAAAGGGAATTTGTTACTTAAGCTTAGAGAAAATAAACAAGCTCAGCAGAGTGAAGAAGAATATGAAGCGATGTGCAAATACATCATCCGAAACTTACTTGTGCCGGAATGGTATTTTCCTTTAGGACTTAGAGAAAAAAATACAGAAGAAAAAGTTGTCATCGAACGTTTACAGGCTTTAAGGCACTATCTTACTGATAAAAAAGCTTTAGCTCCAGAATTCGTAAACGATCTTTATAGAAAGGACCCCGCACGGTCTCAATTAGTCATTCTCTTACGGCTGCTATTTGCAGAAGGATGGCTTAAAGAAAGGTTAGCTCAGCGGGTATTTGAGCACCATGGGCTTAACGATTTAGATATAGAGCGT
This sequence comes from Waddliaceae bacterium, assembly GCA_002709385.1. GTDB lineage: Bacteria > Chlamydiota > Chlamydiia > Chlamydiales. The sequence goes on along the minus strand of PAQS01000025.1, from coordinate 12,294 downwards.
CCAAGAGTTTCTGTTCCTTTTGTAGCGAATAACAAAGCAGCTCCTAACTCAGAGTTTAGTGACTCTATTATCATGGTTTTGAATAGTTTAATCTCTTATTCCGTTCAAGGAGTCACAAAATCTCAAGCTAAAAATATAGTAAAGTGGCAAAGAGCTGCTGCTATTAAAGAATATAATATTCGTGAATCGATGGATCACAGCTTTCTCTTACAGAACACGAATATTGTGAAAGATTTCTATAAAGAGACAGGAATTGATTTATTTTCTATAGATATAGAAAACAGACAAGAGATACAAAAATTATGTAAAAATATAGATAAGTCGCTGAATTTACTCTTTCAGTATGTTATCGAAAAAGAGTTTGCTCGAGTAGAGGTTTTTGATAAGCAGGTTACTGTGAATGGACAAAATCTTTTTTCTATGGGGAAGGCTGCCGTAGGATACTCTGGAACCTTAGATAATCCATACATGGCACCTTTAGGAACAGCTTTTTTGCCAGAAGCGGGTACCAATGGTAGAACAATAGATCTTTTTATTCGTGAAAATGATGAAGTGTTTGTCATTACAAGTGAAATGAAATCGATCTTTCATCAGCTTATTTCTAAACACCCTAAAAAAGAACAAATTCAAGCAATTATTGATTCTGGAAACCATTTCTGTGGTATTTCAGGAAGAGATGTAGCTTCTCATATTTGTGATGAAATCAAAGTAAATCAGCTGCCTTATGAAGGAGTTCTCTTTTTTAATGAAGTGAATGGTCTCCTTTATTTTATGGAGAAAGTAAAAAAACAAGAAACGAAACTTACTGGATCAAGCCATAAAGTCATTGTTGAAGAAACAGGTTTTCCAATGAATCGTTTGTTTATTTACTATGATCAAGATCATATTACAGGTACCGATTTTAAACTTCGCTCTGATGCAATAGGTGTACTCACAATAAGTGAGCACAATATGGACTTTGATTTAATACAAGGAGGAAGGCGATTACGTGAATTGGATTATGGACAACGTCTTGTTTTTTCTGTAGCAAAAGGAGCTCTACCGAGCATAGAAAGTTCAATTGGTAAACGCTTGAATCGAGAGATTTCTATTAAAGACCTCAGTCTTTTTGTTTATCAGAAATCGATTCAAAAACAAAAAGAGTCGAACCTCAACCTTTGCATGCAAAAATTAGAAGAAACCTGTCAAAAAGCGATTTCTACTGTCTCTTATCAAAATACAGAAGATAAGCGTCATATATGGAATGAGCTGGGTTCTTTTTTTGTGCGAGATACGGTTATTGATTTATATCGTCAATATGCCCAAGAGAAAAAAGAAGTTCATATGAGTGAGTTTCTTTTTTCCTTAAGTTCAAAAATGTGTGAACGTCTTAGTGCTGCATTACCTGAAAGTATTATGCAAAAAGTTACCGAAATACACAAAGAAACGATTGAAGATGCTCTTCCTGGTTTAGCAGCTTTTATACCTGTAAATATTGATTTTTCTGATACTAATTCAGCTTTACCTAGTAATCACAATCGCAATGCTGTGAGTACACAGCAGAGAGTGAGTCAGCAAGAACAGCAAAGAGTTGCGCAAGTGCAACAACAACGCCGACAAGCAAAAGTTGTTACAGATGATCGTGATAAAGGAGAGATCGTTTCCTTTGAAGATTTTGGAGAAAAAACTTTTCTATCACCAAGTTTTTCAAGAGAAATTGTGCCTATAGCTCTAAATCAAGGGAAAAAACAAAAAGTTCAATTGTGGAGGCTTAGCGATGCTTTAATTAGCGAATTTACACTGGATAAAAGCATACAAGTACCTTATTTCAGTAAAAACCTTTTAGTAAGTAGTCGTTTTGCAAGTTTTTGGGATGGTAGAATAGATATTGTCTCGGATTGGCAGAAGCCAACGTTTCAGTTTCTTCTTATTCAAGATGAAAAAGAATGGCGTTTAGTTTTTTGTTCTCATGATGATGCAAGAGAGTTTGAAAGAGTTTTATCTGATCCCAGTTGTCAGCTTCCTAAAAACAGGAAGATGATTCTTATTCGTTCATCTTTGAGGCCATTGACTCCTTGTGATGTAAATTATCTTGCCATTCCAGAAGTTCGTCATTTATTGGTACAGGCAATGTTTATTAGTCGACAAATGAGTCAAAAACTAAATAGTGATGAATGGTCAAATGAACTTGAGCAATGGATGAAAGAGACTGATGATCGAAAAGTGTATCGCGACTTTTACGAGCACATCCTCAGCTACGATATGCCTTTATTTTATGAATACAGTAAAGTACATCAGATTCTTCATGCAGATGATGAGTTGGTTTCTGACTCAATCGAAGAAGAGCCTGAGTTCTATCAAGTCAAGGTAATCGATTAGGAAATTTTAGATAGCCAGTTAGCTCTTGTATTACGTTGTTATTTAATTGAAACGCGTTGTAGCTTCTTTGCTTCTCCGCGTTTTATTTTTTTATCTCTGTTCATAGGTATTTTTCTAACTTTATAGATTAGCCTCAGAGTTAGATAAGAATAAGTTTTTGTTGAGTAAATATTTTTTTGAAACTACACTCCTGTACCTAGGGTGCCTTTTCAGAAATATTAACAAGTTGCTTGTCATTTTTTTTGAAAACCGCTCTAGTCAGAAAAATATCACAAAGGTTTTTACTATGTTTTTCAGCGGTATTTCTGGTTCAAAGATAGCTGGCCTCTTTGATTTCTTTTCTTCTCCTCCATGTAGAGATGATATTTGGGGAGAAGCAAAAGACGCTGTAGAACGTTTAAAAAGCATTGAGGGTGCTTGGGATCTTCTCGATGGCAGACAGCGTGCTCAGTGGTCTGATGATGAATGTTTACGACAAATCAAAGAGATGGATACTCAAAGCTTCTTTCTTCTGATTTTTGAAATTATGAATAGCTATAATCAAGTTCATGAATATTCAGGATATCAACCTAAAGTAGACCAAGAAAGATTATCTTTTCTTCTTCCTGATATGGAATCTGTAAATTCATACCCTGTCCTGCTAACAGTAGTATTTAGAGGAATTCTGACGGGATACTGTTCTAAAATGAAGAGTATACCTTTTGCAGCAATGATCTTTTGTCGGAACTGTGTAAGTGCTTTTAGAAAATTTTTAGAGGCAATTGAAGGAAACTCTTTTGCTGAAGTAGAGTTTCAAGCGCAGGAATTTGATTTAGAAATGGATTACTGTATAGACCAGTATTTAAGAGGGATATCCGGAGATATCCCCCCTTTAATTTAAGCAAAGTTCTTAGCTGCAAAATCCCAGTTAACTACATCCCAGAATTCTTTAATGAAGCGAGGACGCTCATTACGGTAATCAATGTAGTATGCGTGCTCCCACACGTCTAATGTAAGAATCGGAGTTTTTCCGTGGCGAAGGGGAGTATCAGCATTGCTTAAAGGCATGATTTCTAATTTTCCACTTTCGTCTTTTGCTAACCAAGCCCATCCTGAACCGAATAGTTTAGTTGCTGCAGTAGAAAAAGATTCAGTAAAATTTTCAAGACTTCCAAAGTCTTTCTGAATTGCTGCTAATAAAGCGTCTTTTGGTTTACCACCACCGTTTGGAGACATGCAGTCCCAAAAAAACCAGTGGTTCCAAGCTTGTGCTGCGTTATTAAATACGCCACCTTCAGAACTTTTTACAACTTCTTCTAGCGAAAGTTCCGATTCAGGCTTTCCATCTAGAAGCGCATTCAAATTCTTGTAATAAGCAGCATGGTGCTTATTAAAGTGATAATCCATTTGCTCTTCAGATACGAAAGGAGCTAGATCTTTTAAATCATAAGGTAAATCAGGTTGTTTAAAGGCCATAAAAATTCTCCATTTATAGAAACGTTTTCTTTATTTAAAGGTCTTATATGTGGATGGTAGCATAGATCGATTCAGAAAAAAAGACCTCGAATTCTTTTAGCTCCAATAGCTACCTATATCTCGCATCAAATGCAGCTTGCATGGCTCAGATATACGCTTACGTGGCGAAGCGCGGATTAGGCAGGCTTTGGAGGTTTTAGATTTTTCCTAAATCTTTTACTTTATTCTCTAAGATTTGAGTGATTTCTTCTATTTCATGATGACTAGAAAAACGCAAAGGTTCGCCATAATTTACAAGAACACTCCCTCTTTTAGGTTTTTTTTCTTGAGGAGGCCATAAGGCATGGGTATTAGTGAGATGGATAGGAATAATAGGCACTTGCATTTCTTTAGCAATGACTCCAATACCTTTTTGAAACTTTCCCATGATTCCAGATCGACTTCTTGTTCCTTCAGGAAAAAGAACAATCGATTGTCCACGATCGAGTAATTCTCCGATGTTCCTTAGATTATCCCGAAAACTCTCTGAACGGTAAAAAGGAAACAAGGGCAAAAATAATTGGTAGATTTTGCTTTGTATTCTCTTTTCTGGTGAAAAGAAATAATCAGAAGCAGCGGCAATAGCTAATTCGTAACGGTATTTAGGAGGTAAAGTAGATAGAATTGCAACAGAATCTAAATGACTACTATGGTTAGCAATGAAAATACAAGGAGAATCTTGATAAAGAAGCTTCTGATTTACTTGAATAGAAAACCGTGGTTTTACCCACATCTTTTCTACAGTTTTCTGTAATAGAGAACGAAGAAATTTTTGCTGTTTTGACCAAGGAGAAAAATTGCTCATAACACGCTTTCTACATGTTCTAGGAGATCTAAGCTCTTTACGGAGATCTCCTACAGAAAAACCTGCACTTAAGCGGTTTTCATCAAGCTCTATAGAGTACTTTGCTTCAAGACTAAGCACAAGATCAACCATAGATACAGAATCCAAACCAAGATCATGGATTAAATTTGCTTCGTCAGTGATCTCTGTAGATGGAGAAGTATACTCAGAAAGAATTTGTAGAAGAGGGTCGTTATTTTCTATTTCTTTATCATCTATCTGTATAGAGATGCTTTTCTCATATTCAGCGATGAGTTTTTTACGCTGCAGTTTAAGAGTCGCTGTTTTGGGAAAAGTATTTTTATGCCATAGAAAGGCTCGGCTTAACTTTTGTTGTTGAGCAAGCTTTTGATTACATGAATAGAGAAAGTCTTTTTCATTCCACTGAGAAGGTTTTTGATCATTTTCAAGCAAAATAGCAGCAAAAAGAGTCGAAGTACCTTCTGGGTATTCAAAAACAGCAGCTTCGCGAATTCCTTTTTTCTTTTGAATGACTGCTTCGATATCACTTGGAAAAATATTCATACCACTTGAATGAAGAATCATTTCTTTTGTTCGGCCACAAATATAAAGGTTTCCTTCACTATCAAGCCGTCCAATGTCTCCAGTACGATACCAACCATCTTTGAAGTAATGTTCGTTCAGTTCAGGGGCTTGATAGTATTCCGAAGAAACATTTTCCCCCCCAATCAAAATTTCTTGGTTTTTATCGATCATGATAGCTTGCTTGGGAACAACCGTACCAACAGACCCTCGCACTCGTTGGTGAAACGAATTGCAAGTAACTAAAGGAGACGCTTCAGTTAGTCCGTATCCTTGCACAACACGAATACCTAAATTTTCCCAAAAGTCTTCTACTTCAAGACAAAGAGCAGAACCTCCTGTAATGACAGAATCAAGACTAGGAAAAAGCCGTTTTCGTATGGGATAGCTTAAAATTCTTCGAAGAAAAAAAGGAAGTTTTTTTGGTCGCTCTAAAATATTAAGAAGAGTTTTTGCTTTAGAGCTTTTTACAGAATGTAAAATTTTCTTTCTGATTTGTTCTAAAAAAGCAGGAACAGTTACTAAGGTATGCACTTTATGCTTCTGCATCAGAGTCAATTGTTCGGAAAATCGTCTGCTCGGAGCATAAATAATTTCTCCTCCAAAACGAAAAACCCCAAAGCACCCAACCGTTTGTTCAAACATATGGCTTAGAGGTAGAAGTGAATGGAAGGTCCAGCCTGAATCGTAACGTAAACGTTTGCGAACACCACGAATATTTGCAATAAGGTTGTGATGGCGAATGACAACACCTTTTGGATCTTGAGTTGTGCCGGATGTATAAACAATCTCAAGAATATCTTCACCATTGAGTAAGCTGCTTTCTTCATCTAAGCGCGTACTAGAACAGTCTTTAGTTAAAGAAAGCAAATCTTGGATAAGAATTTGTTTACAAAATGAAAAATTCTTTATTGATCTATCTGTAAAAAGGTACTTAGCAGATGTCGCTTCTGCAATACGCTTTACTAAATGTTTAGGGGACTGATGATCAATTGGAACAAGAATAATACCACTTAATCCACAAGCACCTAAAAGCATCACCCATTCAGGGCAATTTTTAGAGAGGATTACAATTTTATCTCCCTTATGAATTCCTTGTTCAAGCATCCAAGAAGCAAACTTTCTCATCCATTCATAAAGCTCTGTATAGGTATACGATTGGTAGCGGTACTGGGAGTAATAGTGAATCGCAGCATGATGAGAAAATTCACGAGCTAAAAACTGAATGAAGTACCCGAGAGATTGTGGAGTATAGTACATAGATTTAGCCTGCTAAAAGAAAAAAATAATGGGTAGTAACAGAAACAATTAAAAGACTATCAATACGATCTAAAATACCACCATGACCAGGAATAGAGTGTCCACTATCTTTTACAGAGGCAAAGCGTTTGATCATTGACTCAGATAAATCTCCCAAAACAGCAGAAATACCGATTAATATACCCAGAGACCACAAATTATAAGAAGTCAATTGAGGGTGTAAAAAGCTATAAGCGAATAAAGCTAAGCTAGCTCCAAAAATATTTCCCAAAATACCTGCATAAGTCTTATTTGGACTAATCAAGTGAGCAATTTTATGGCTTGTTCCAAAACCAAATTTCGCAAAGATTTTTCCAAAAACAAAAGCAAAAATATCGGAAAATGCCACACTAAATCCTATTGTAATAAGAATATTCACACCATTTTCCAAACGACCAGTAAGAAGAAAGTGCCCTAAACAATAAGGAAGCCAAATAGATCCAAAAAGAGTCAGGGAAACATACACCAAGATATTTTCTAACTGATTGCGAAGGACAGTAGCCAGTACAGTAATAAGAAAATAAATAATAGGAAGAACAGGAACCCATTTAGGATTCAGAGTAATAAATAAAATAGTAATAAGCGCGTTAAACAGTAACAAGAGATAAAAAAAGCGAGGTAAAAGAAGAATACGGGAATATTCAATAATCCCACGATACATCACAAAACCGATAAATAAGATAGAAATGATACCTCCACAAAAAACAGAAAAAAGGAAGGGAGGAGTCATTAAAAGCCAACCGACATAACGTAGCCAAGTCTCTGATTGGAAAAAGTTCTGACGATTACCTTTATTAAAAGCAATTACAATCAGAAGGCCGAGACCTAAGAAAAAAGCAAGACGTATGAGAATAGGAACAAGTTGAGGATGATCGAAGGGAGAGTGAAAAAACATAACTATTCCAATTCAGCTTTAATGACCTGAAGTCGTTGAAATGAAGAGTAAGCCGTTCCTGCAATAATGATAAAAAGCATGGCATCCCATATCCACATAGCAGAATAAAAATAAGCAATTAAGCCTGTAGTACCAATTAAGATCATTCGATCCGCTTTTCCAATAGCGCCAATATAAACACGAGAACCGCCGGCAGCTTTTCCTACAATACCAAGGTAGGAATTAATCAGTACGAAAGATATAGCTACGAGACTATATTCAGCAGAAGCTAAATTACTTATTCCAAGACAAATAAAAATAACAGCATCACTTGCTCTGTCGAAAAATTCATTATAGACTTCTCCTATTGCAGAAGCTAAGCCCAATGAGCGAGCAACCATGCCATCTAAGGCATTGAATGCGGTTCTTGCAAACGCACCAATAGGCAATAAAAGGAAGAAAATAGAACTCCATTTAGCAAGAAGAAAAGAAAGTCCCATCAAAACAGATAAGATGAAAGCAAGGATATTGATTGTTGTAGGATGAACTTTTTTGCGAATAAGAAAATTTGCAAATGGTTTAAGTAGTTGTTGGAATTTAGGTTTGATGTGATAGATACCCATAAGAGCTACTACGGTTAAGGATTAAAGTGAAAAAAGGGATGGAAGCGATACTGAGCAACATTTTGTATTTATAGATCGTTTATTTTTTTTTATTTCAGGAACAGGTAAAGCAGGCGAATCTAAATCAAAATCTTTAGAGAAAAGTTCTAGGAATAGAGAAGGAGCTGTAATTTCTGCATCTATAGATCGAATAAGATGTTCAACATTTCCAGCTTCCCAAAGTTTAATTTGTTCGATGAGAGTTCTTTCTAAGCTTTTCTTATCAAGTTCTTTTAGGTTTAAGTCTGTTGTGTGACTTAGTAAAATAGGTTTTCCTCTAGAGGAAGTAAGATTTGCTGATAAGGCTTTTTGTTGAAATGTGCTTGCCCCACCATTGCCTGTAAAGTCCTTGTCTGCGCGAGCGCTTGTAATTGCGATGTCTGATACTCGTTGGAAAGGGAGAGGGACAATGCGCAGACGAGGAGAATATTTTTGAGTATTTAGTGTTTGACACACTTGATGGAAGAGACTATTCGATTCCTCACTATCTTTTCCACATAAAATAAAAGCATGAATAGTTTTTCCTTCTGGAGCTATTCGACTTAGAGCTACTAAAGCTTTGACAAAACAAAGAACAGTACTCTGCTTGGGGTAACTTCCTAAGGAACACTGATAAACAATTTCGTCTTTTTTTACTGGATAAGAATAGATCTCTTTTTCATCTGTAGGAGAAAATTTTAGGTAAGGAATCGTTTTTAGGTATTTCATTTGTTCATGAGGTACTTTTATATTCAAAGTACACTCTGAACCTTTACTATACTGTCTTAGATGAGGGTCATGATACAGAGGATTAACTGGTAATTCATTAGCGTCTAAGTAGTGAACCTGTTTTTTAGGAAGTCCGCAGTATTTTGCGACGTCTGTCATTTCGTTTTTGAGTGCTGGCTTTGGGGTATAAATTTCGAGAACATTCTTGTCTTTTGTACTGAGTTTACGAATGGGATCAAGATAGTGTGTAGCGCGCTCGGGAAAATCAGTAAGCCAAATTTCTACTTTAACAGCAGGAAATTTTTTGTCTCTAAAATGATTATAAAACCGTGCTGCCAGAACAATTGCTTTTGTTCCTATAACTTGAGTGTTAATAATAGCTCGAGGTTTTAGTGGCATGTTAAAGAGTTGCTGGTAAACCTGGCGGAAAAGAGGTAGAAAAGTGACTCTATCGGCAAGGCCTTGATAAGCAAATAACCTTTCTTGTTCATCAGTAGCATCTTTTTTTAGAGTATAGTTCCAAAGATTTTTTGAAGAGTCGCCTAGTGTTTTCCCGAGAGCATACATTGTATCAATCATGGGGTAGTATTGATCGATTTTTTCTTGAGAAAGACTTTGTTCATGGCTGTTAATTGTCCTGTTTCTTAATACAGTAGCAATTTCTTTATGCCCATTTCCTCCAGAAGAGTAAGTGTAGAGTTCACCATACAAATCCATTTGCAAATCCCTTCGGTCATGAGAGACTCATCGTGCGGATAAAAAACATAAAGCTCAAGAAAAATTCTTTCATCATACAACGCAGAACCCTCGAGACGTTTGCAAAAATACATAAAAAAGTTCTTCAAATGATGGAAATTGTCTAAGTGGAACAAGCTGTACTTACTTTACTATTTTTGTAAGTATCTCGTGGATAGTAAGGATTTCTTATGGAAGAAAAATGCATAAAACAGATAATTTCGAAGGTCAATTTGAACGTCAATCATAGGTTTTAAAAATATATGTCATTTGATCCAATTGCACAAATAGCTCAAGAGCTTCACTTATCAAACGAACAGGTTAAGGCCGTTGTCCTTCTGTTAGATGATGGAAATACCATCCCCTTTGTAGCGAGATATAGAAAGGAAGCAACAGGAAACTTAGATGAGGTGCAAATTCGATTAATTGAAGAACGTCTCAAATATTTACGTGAGTTACAGGATCGTAAGGAAACTATTATCGAATCCATTGAATCTCAAGGGAAACTAACAGACGCTTTGAAAAAGAAAATTTTAGAGTGTGAAAGTAAAAACACACTAGAAGATTTATACCTTCCTTATAAACCAAAACGCCGTACTCGAGCACAAATAGCAAAAGAAAAAGGCCTAGAACCACTTGCACAAATAATCTTAGCACAGCCTTTAGAAGGGGATCCTGAGCTTGAAGCTCAAGCTTATATCTCTGAAGAAAAAGAATTAAGCGATATAGCGGCAGTACTAAAAGGTGCTAGAGATATCGTAGCAGAACATATCTCAGAGCAAGTAGATTTACGTGCGTATGTGCGTGAATGCTTTCAAAATGAAGGAAGAGTAGTTTCTAAAGTACGTAAGGGAATTGAAGAAAAAACAAAATTCGAACAGTACTACGATTTTGATGAAGCTGTGAACAAAATTCCTTCTCACCGTTATTTGGCTATACGTAGAGGAGAACGAGAAAAAGTCTTACGTATGCATGTTGAGGTTGATGATGAATCTGTTGTAGCAGAACTTTTAAGAAGATCAGACTATCATTCAGAATCTCCCTTTGCACAGCAGTTTAAGCAAGCTTTAGAAGATGGATACTCTCGTTTAGTACAGCCTAGTGTAGAAAGTGATGTATGTGTTGATTTGAAAATGGAATCTGATCGAGCCGCTGTAGATATTTTTGCTGAAAATTTACGCACAGTAATGATGGGTGCTCCTCTTGGTGGGAAAACAGTAATTGGAATCGACCCTGGACTGCGTACTGGGTGTAAATGTGCAGTTGTTTTAGAAACAGGGAAATTCTTGGCTACAGAAACTCTGTATCTTAGCCGAGGTGCTGCAGGAGAAGCAAAAGCTGCAGCTGATTTTGCTAAATTAGTAAAAACTCATCGTCCTTTTGCCATTGCTGTAGGAAACGGTACTGGAGGACGAGAAACAGAGACGTTTGTCCGTGATCAACTCAAACTTTTAGAAAAAACAGATATTGTTGTTGTACAAGTCAGTGAATCTGGTGCAAGTGTTTATAGCGCTTCTGATATTGCGAGAGAAGAGTTTCCTGATTTGGATTTGACCATTCGTGGTGCTATTTCTATAGCAAGACGTTTGCAAGATCCACTATCTGAATTAGTGAAGGTAGAGCCAAAAAGTTTGGGAGTCGGACAGTATCAGCACGATGTATATCAGCCTTTACTAGATGGTAAACTTCATGAAGTTGTTGAAAGTTGTGTAAACCAAGTTGGTGTAGAGCTCAATACAGCGAGTGCTCCACTACTTTCTTATGTTGCCGGTATTGGAGATTCTTTAGCTAAAAAAATTGTAGCGTATAGAGAGTCAAATGGTGCTTTTCATAATAGAAAAGAGCTATTGAAAGTTCCGGGCTTAGGAGCAAAGACTTTTGAGCAATCTGCAGGGTTTTTGCGTCTTCATCAATCTGATAATCCTCTTGATGCATCTGCTGTACACCCTGAACGTTACGATATTGTCATGAAAATGGCAGGAGAGCTTGGTGTTGCTTTAGGAGATTTGATTGGAAGTCGTGATTTAGTAAAAAAAATTGATTGCGAACGCTATATGTCGGATGATCTAGGACTGCTTACTCTACAAGATATCGTAGAAGAATTGCAAAAGCCAGGTAGAGACCCTCGAGACGCTTTTGAAATGCCTTGTTTTCGTGAAGATATTAGAGAAATGAGCGATCTTCGTCTTGATATGGTGCTAGAAGGAATTGTTACTAATGTGACAGCTTTTGGGGCTTTTGTTGATCTTGGTGTACATCAGGACGGCTTGATTCACGTTTCTGAGTTATCGGATAAGTTTGTGAAAGATCCAAGCCAGGTTGTGAAAGCGGGACAAAAAATTCGAGTACGTGTTTTAGAAGTAGACTTAGATCGTAAACGTATTGCTTTATCAGCCCGTATGGGAGGAGAGGTACGTTCAAATCCAAGCCAATCTCCAAGTAAAGCTAAAACAGAAAGAAATCGTCTTGTGAAGTCAAACAGAGAAAAAAAAGAAAAATTCGCACATAACCCATTTGATCTTCTCTAACCCCCGATGGTGACCTAATCTCGCCGAACTAGGTAATTTCAAGTATTCAGATACGTATTTACACAGCGAAGCGCAGCTCGTATGAGCTTCGTGAGATGTGTAAGTACGTAGATGGATGCTTGAAATTGCCTAGGGCGGTGACTACGCTAACGGACAAGCTTTCTGTGCCATATATGCAAGCACAAAAAATAGAACTTTTAAACAAAATCCTTTTTCCGTTTTTACTCGGAGGGATCTAGGCATTCGACT
>PAQS01000024.1 GCA_002709385.1 Waddliaceae bacterium | reverse complement strand
TTGAGGGGGAGGATTAATACCCGGTCCTCCTGGTAATTGTGCTTGAGGGGGAGGATTAACACCCGGTCCTCCTGGTAATTGTGCTTGAGGAGGAGGATTAACACCCGGTCCTCCTGGTAATTGTGCTTGAGGGGGAGGATTAACACCCGGCCCTCTTGGTACTGGTGCTTGAGGGGGAGGATTAACACCCGGGACTTCTGGTTCTGGTGCAGGCTGAAATAACCATGGATGGTTTATTTCTGGTAAATCAATTTGACCCGGATTCTCATTAAGTTGCTGACCGAATAAATTAGGTGCTTGAGGAGGAGGATCGTTTAGGTCCATCCCGTTAAAATTCACAATAAAATCATCAAGGTTTTCTCCAGGGTGTTGTGGAGGCCCATTATCTCGATTAAGCTGATTCAATCTTATGCGAGGATTTTGCATTGGATTAATACGAGGGGCTGCTACATCTTGTACTTGATTCGGGTTTCCAGGAAGGTTATCATCAACTGCATTTTGCCTTCCCCCTAATTGCGGTCTTCCTGCACCTGGAAGACCACCATTTACATTTACATCCATGCCTAAGCTCCCTTTTGAGCGGTTTTGAAAACCTAGTAGAAAAAACAATCTAAACAAAAATAGAATAATGTTTATCCTATAGATTAATTAATTAAGAGAGTAATTTTAATCTAACAGTTTCTTTCGAGTCAATAACAGGAACAAATAAACTTTTATCTACTATTATTAAATCAAAACTTTACCTTTAAATTTTAACCTTGTAGTATCGCGGTAACCGTAACAATTAGGAGTTTCTTGAAAATGAACAATACAGCAAAACTTCTCTATGATTGGTCTCTATTTTTTGCAGCGGGTTGTGTTGGAGGGCTTGTTTGTGCTTTAAGTATGTGGTTTTCTGGAGCTATTGGCTTGTCTGGCAGTTTTTCTGTAAAAATTGCTCCAGCTTTAACGACTCAGTTTCTTTATGTGAAAACGATTCAAGGTGGGCTTTGGGCTACACTCTTTTTGTTGCCTATCATGCCTCGTCCCTGGTTTTTAAGAGGGATTGTCATTGCGCTTATTCCTGCTGCCTTTGAGCTTTTTGTTTCTTTGCCTATTGTTAAAAACCAAGGAATTTTAGGAATGCATTTAGGAACTTATACTCCTATTTTCGTTCTTTGCTTTCATATGATTTGGGGTTTAAGTATTACGATTTGGTTACGTTTTATTGGCGCAAAAGCATAACTTATGATTTTAATTCAAGTTACGCTTGCCACAAAATTCACGCCCATGGTACATTAAGCACATAAACCGCAAGTTATTACGGAGTATAGCGCAGTTTGGTTAGCGCGACTGCTTTGGGAGCAGTAGGTCGGGGGTTCGAATCCCTCTACTCCGAACCACAAAGGCCTTCAGTGATTCACTGAAGGCCTTTTCTCTTTCTAGGTCTTTTCCTATAGTAGTAGTAAATATGGAGGAATACTTTATGTTGCTTGCTGCTATTTATTGGGATCCAGATCCAGTCGCTTTTAAGATCCCCTTTATTCAACACCCTGTCGTTTGGTACGGCGTTTTATTTGCCTTTGGTTTCTTATTAGGACACTACCTCCTTCGCTATCTCTATAACTCGTATATTCGCAGTCGTCCTGAAATTACAGAATTCGAAATACATAATTGGCTTTTATACGCAGAAATTTTTGAAAAAACACCTTCTCTAAACACACAACTATCTAGCAAATCACAAAAAGAATTAAAAAATAGCTTAAAGAAAAAACACATTGATCCATCACTACAAAGCACCTTACACAAAGGGATGCAACAATACATAGCTGCGCACCCTGATACCACTCGTGAAAAGCTTGAGGCTCTATTTTCAGGTGCAGTCCATACATCAAAAGAAAGTGCATTTCATCTTGTTGACCGTCTTACCTGGTATGTTGTTGTTGCCACCATTCTCGGTGCTCGCTTAGGCCACATGTTGTTTTACGATTTAGATCTTTTACTAGCCGACCCTCTTGTTTTTTTTCGCACTTGGGAAGGAGGTTTAGCAAGTCATGGTGCAGCAGCTGGAATCATCATCAGTTTGATTTTGTACGAACGAAAGACGGTCAAAGAGTTTCCTTACATTCGTACTTTATTTGTCCTTGACACCCTTGCTATTCCCACAGCACTTGTTGGTGCTATGATTCGTTTAGGAAACTTCATTAATCAAGAAATTGTTGGTATTCCTAGCGACGCCCCATGGGCTGTTTTATTTGGGCATCCTCGAGAAGGTCTTGTAGCAGTTCCTAGGCACCCTGTGCAACTTTACGAGGCGATTGCTTATTTCTGCTCTTTTTTCATTCTTCTAGGTTTATGGAAAAAGTTTTCTTTTAAGTTTAATGGTTTTCTTATAGGGGTATTTTTTCTTTTAATTTTTGGTTCTCGTTTTTTTCTCGAGTATCTGAAAGTTCCTCAAAGCGAATTTATTCATGAAGGTTCTTTCCTTCTCATGGGACAATGGTTGAGCATTCCTTTTATTGTGACTGCTTGTGTGCTCATATGGAAAAACCTAAGAAAAGCACTACAGACCTGATGATTTTTTTTAATTAAACACGGCGAAGCAACGAAAGAACTGTAATAATATTTTTTTTTCGCTGCGTCTTAGTAGATTCTTTGCTTCGCCGCATTTTATCTTCACTTAACATTTAATCATCTTCTCAGAACTGAAAGCATGAAATTGTTGCTTAAATAGCATGATCATCATACAATTTTTTCGTTATGAAGATGAGAACCTAGGAGAAAGTAATGTCCGACATCAAGGATGATGAAAAAGCAAAAATTATTTTTGAACACAGCGGTGAAGAAATCGATTTACCTATTGGATCTGAAATTCAAGAAATTTGTGAAGAAGCTGGTGTTCCTTTTGCTTGTACCGAAGGTGTTTGCGGGACTTGTGTAATTGAAATTGTTGATGGACATGAATGCCTTTCAACTCCTACACAGGAAGAAGTAGACTTTTTAGGCGAAGAAGTTGAAGAAACTGGTGAAGAGCGTTTAGCTTGCCAGTGCCGCATCAAGCAAAAAGGCACAATCACACTCCGTTTTTAAGTTTGAGGTACTTAAGTCATGCAAGATCAGCGACCTGAAAAACCAATTCACAAGCACATGGTGATCCAAGAGATTTTGCGTTTGTTCCCTGGAAAAGGCGAACTTCTTGGTCAGGAACTTACAAATACTGGACTTCACTGTGTTGGTTGCGGAGCTGCAACTTTTGAGACCTTACTAGCAGGTATGCTAGGCCACGGAAAAACCATGGCTGATGTGGATGCTCTTGTGGATCGACTCAATGCAATTGTTTCTCAAAAAGTCGATATGACAACCATCACCATAAGCGATCAGGCTGCAACAAAGTTTTTAGAAGCTTGTAAAGTTGATGGAAAGCAAGGTTACGGACTACGTCTTGAAGAAAAACCAGGCAACTGTGGTGACTTCGAATACGTCCTAGATTTTGCTAAGCAAGCTGACGAAAACGACGACATTTTCAATACTCCTCAAGGGATCCCTATCTACGTAAAACGTAGCCAAAGAGAACGCCTATTAGGTAGTAGTATTGACTATATCGATGGAGGGCTCATGGGATCTGGCTTCAAAGTCAGCAACCCCAACGTAGTATCTAGCTGCGGTTGCGGATCCAACCACAGCTATCGTTAGACGATAAAAGAGCCGCTTAAGATAAATCTTAAGCGGCTCTTTTATTATGCATGAATCGCTTCTCCATGAGCAGCTAAAGCAGCTTCCTTTACAGCTTCTGCATAGGTTGGGTGAGCATGACATGCTGCACCTAACTCTGCTAGAGTCATTTTTTTCTCGATAGCTAAAACACCCTCGTGAATTAAATCCCCTGCATTTGCTCCAACAATATGCATGCCTACAATGCGATCTGTTTTGCTTTCGCCAATCACTTTTACAAAACCAGAGTCATCACCTGTACAACGAGCACGGCTATTCCCTTTGAAAAAGAATTTACCTATTTTACAGTCTAAACCACGCTCTTTACACTCTTGCTCTGTTAAACCAACAGAAGCAACCTCAGGCCATGTGTACACAACCCCAGGAATAGCCAAATGATTCACGTGTGGGGATTTTCCAGCTAAAGCTTCTACTACCGCAACCCCTTCTTCAGAAGCACGGTGAGCGAGCATAGGCCCATCTACAATGTCACCAATAGCATAGATATTTGACACAGAACTGCGGTAATGATCATCCACAAGAACTTGTCCGCGTTCTGTCATTTTCACACCAACAGTTTCTAAACCAAGACCTTCAGTGTATGGGCTTCGACCAATAGAAACGAGGATCACATCGGCATCTAAATCCGTCACCTTACCATTTTTCTCAAGAGCTATCTTTACCCCTTTCGCAGATTTGCTCTTAAGCTGTACCTTCGTTCCCAGCTGCACAGTCATCCCTTGTTTTTTCAAGAGTTGCTGTACCGTTTTGCATACATCTTTATCTTGACCAGGAAGAACCTCGTTCATTAGTTCTACAATGACCACATCTGTACCAATGCGGCTATATACAGAAGCCATCTCTAAGCCGATCACTCCAGCTCCCACAACAACCATACGCTTTGGAATCTTTGGAAGGCTAAGAGCTCCTGTTGAAGAAAGAACAACCTTTTCATCAAACTCTCCAAAAGGACCAGCAATAGGCTGAGATCCCGTAGCAAGAAGGATGTTTTTGGCTTGAATAGATTGACCATTCACATCAATAGTATTTGGACCTGTCAAAGTAGCTTTGCCTTCAATCGCATCTACCTTATTCTTTTTCATCAGGCCTTGAATTCCATTACCAAGCCCTTCAATCACATCCTGCTGGTTTTTCAACGCTTGGGGAAGATTGAATTTTAGCTTAGAGCATTCTACACCAAGGCGCTGAGCTTCAGTTTGCATCTTGTGATACAGCTCTGTAGCGTGAAGCAATGTTTTAGAAGGTACGCAACCTACATTCAAGCAAGTTCCGCCCATGCGCTTTCTTTTGTCGATGACCGCTGTCTTTAGCCCTAATTGCCCAGCACGGATAGCTGCTACATAACCACCTGGCCCGCTACCAATCACTACTAGATCATATTCTTTCGTCATTGTCTTACTCCCTAGTCATCAGACATTCAGTATCAAACGTGTTGGATCTTCTAAACAGTTCTTCACATGTACTAAAAAGGATACAGCTTCCTTTCCATCCACAATGCGATGATCATAACTAAGAGCTAGGTACATCATTGGACGAATCACAATTTCGTCATTCACAACTACTGCACGCTTCACAATGTTATGCATGCCCAAAATACCGCTTTGGCCTTGGTTGAGAATAGGTGTAGAGAGCATAGAGCCATAAATTCCACCATTTGTAATGGTAAAACCGCCACCTTGTAGCTCATCAACTCCTAAGCCACCGGTACGAGCACGTTTCGCAAAATCAATAATTCCCTGCTCAATCTGTGCAAAAGTTTTTTGGTCGCAATCACGTAAAACGGGAACCAATAAGCCACGATCAGTACCTACAGCCACACCAATATCAAAGTAATTACGCTGTACGATTTCTGTTTCATCTATGTATGCATTGATATCAGGAAACGCTTGCATTGCTGATACAGATGCTTTGATGAAAAATGAAAGAAATCCTAAGCGTGCATCATGCTGCTTTTCGAAAGAGTCTTTATACTTACTACGCAATGCCATTACAGCGCTCATATCAACCTCGTTAAAAGTTGTGAGCATGGCAGTGTTTTGCTGTGTTTCCACTAAGCGCTTGGCGATAACCTGGCGAATACGACTCATTCTACGACGAGACTCTGAGCGCTCTCCTACTGATTGTGGAGCCGGTGCTGCCGCTGCAACAGGGGCTGGCGCAGGAGCTGCAGGAGTTTTTGTCTCACTAAGTAAGTCTTTAAGACCTTCATCCCTGCTCTTACGTACTGTAGAACCATTGTTACTAGTAGCTACTGGGGCTACTTTTAGCTCTGTACTCGCAGTAGGAGTAGGAGCCTCTTTTTCTTTTTTTGCTTCCGGAGCTGGGGCTGGAGATGCTGAAGCAGCGCCATTACTAGAAATTTCACCAAGCTTCTGACCGATTTTCACCACATCATCTACTTGAATGCTTAAGTTAAGGACACCATCACATGGAGCATAAATCGCTTGATTTACTTTATCCGTTTCTAGCTCAAGAATTTCCTCATCCATTTTCACTTGAGATCCATTCTCTTTAAGAATGGTACCAATAGTCGCTTCTGTAATGGATTCCCCCATTTGAGGAACTGTGATTTCTGCACTCATTATCTCACTTACCCTGACTTAAAGGTTCAAGCTGGAACAACTCGCTCACTATTTGAGCTTGCTGTAATTTGTGTTTACGGAAAGAGCCCACCGCCGGAGAGGCACTTCGCGTACGCCCTATATAATGCACAGAAGAGCCTTTGGGGCAAAGTTTCTGCAATGTAGGAGCGATATAATCCCATCCAGCCATATTACTTGGCTCTTCTTGCACCCAAACAATTTCTTTTGCAGCAGGGTACTGGGAAATGATTTCTTCTAACTTTTGCGTATACAAGGGGTACATCTGCTCTATACGTACAATAGCTACGTCATCTCTAGCACTTTCTTTACGCCCTTCAAGAAGGTCATAATACACTTTCCCGCTACAGAAAGCTAAACGCTTTACTTTCTTCTTATTCGCTATTACATCATCAATGATTTCCTGGAAACTACCTTCACTAAACTCGCGCAAAGAACTTGTACAAGCAGGTAAACGCAAGAGGCCTTTCGGAGTAAACACGATCAATGGCTTAAACCAAGGAGCGTGTACTTGACGACGAAGTAAATGGAAAAGCTGAGCAGGGCTACTTGGATTAACTACCTGCATATTGAAATCACCTGATAGCTGTAGGAATCTCTCTATACGCGCAGAAGAGTGTTCTGGTCCTTGTCCCTCATAACCATGTGGTAAAAGCATTGTTGTACGATGCTGAGATCCCCACTTCATTTCTGCTGTGGCAATAAACTGATCGATAATGATTTGCGCACCGTTACTGAAATCACCAAACTGCGCTTCCCACATCACTAAGGCATCATCATCACAAAGACTGTATCCAAACTCAAAACCAAGTACGGCGTATTCAGATAAAGGACTATTGAATACATCAAAACGCCCTTGTTTTTCTTTGAGATGATTCAAAGGAAAATACTTACGCTCTGCTTTTTGATCCATCCACATCGCGTGACGGTGACTGAAGGTTCCTCGTCGAGAATCTTGTCCTGATAAACGAACATGGCGCCCTTCCCAAAGCAAAGTAGCAAAAGCCAGGTGCTCGCCCATTCCCCAGTCAATTACTTGTGCATCGATATCGCCTTTCACCATTTTGCAGCGATCTTCGATCAAGCGTTTCAACTTACGGTGGATATTGAAACTTTCCGGTATGGTACAGAATTTCTCCGCAATCATTTGTAAATCATCTACAGAGACTTTTGTGTCTACAGGACTAAAAATCACATGCTTAGAAAGCTCCTGTGGCTTTTTGTCTGGAATCTCCTTACTCACCTCAGCCTGCTGCACACGCTCTAGAGTTCCCTCTTGTGCTTTTTGCAGATCTGAACGGAATTCTTGCTCTAACTGTTCTGCTATCTCCCGTTCGAGAACGCCCTGTTGAATCAGTTCATCACGATAAAGCTCTCGACTCGATTTTTTCTTGCGAATCAGCTGGTATTCAAGAGGTTGAGTGAAAGCTGGCTCATCACCTTCATTATGGCCGTACTTACGGAAACAATTGAGTTCAATAAAGACGTCACAGTGGAAGCGTTGGCGAATCTCGATGGCTAGTTGTGTTGCGTATACACAGCCCTCTGGATCTTCCGCATTTACGTGAAAAACCGGCGCTCCGAATGAACGAGCAATATCTGTGCAATAGCGAGTAGAGCGAGCATCTTTTGGTAGGGTTGTGAAACCGATTTGGTTATTGATCACAAAGTGGATGGTTCCCCCTGTGCGGTATCCAGGAAGATCGAAGAGCTGCATGGTTTCATAGACAACTCCCTGTCCTGCAACCGCCGCATCTCCATGAATCAGAATGGGAACGACTTTGTGATAAGCGTCATCTCGCATGACTTGGCGTGCTCGAACCTGTCCTTCTACCACAGCGTTCACTGCTTCTAGGTGGCTAGGGTTAGCTGTTACACTAACTCGAACTTTTTTCCCGCTGTCACTTGTTAACTCAGAAAGGTAGCCTTTGTGGTATTTTACGTCTCCGCTGCCTTCAAATGAACCTGGGAGGCCTGCATCTTCAAATTCGTGGAAGATGTCACTATATGCTTTATTGAGGATGTTTGCTAAGACGTTTAAGCGCCCTCTGTGCGCAAAGCCAATATAGAATTCTTCTAAGCCTAAGTTACTTCCAGAAGCGATACAAGCGGAAAGAATAGGAATCAGTGTTTCGCCCCCTTCTAAAGAGAAGCGTTTTTGTCCTACATACTTTGTGTGGAGGAAGACTTCAAAGAGTTCAGATTTGTTTAAGTGTTTTAAGATGGAGCGTTTTTCTTCGATGGTGAGATTGGGTTGGAATCGAGTGGGTTCTATACGTTGTTGGAGCCACTGTTCCATTTCGGGACGTTGTAACCCCATGTATTCCACTCCGATTCGTCCGCTATAGATTTGTTGGAGCCCATCGATGATTTCTTTGAGTGGTGCCTCTGCTTGCGCTAGGATTCCGCAGGAGGGAAAGCTTTCTTCCATTTCACGAGGAGAAAAACCGAAGTTACTGGGGTTCAGTTGTTCTACATCGGTTTTAGGATGTGTATCTATGGGATTAAACTTCGCAAGCAAATGACCATAAGTGCGATAGGCTTGTATAAGATTGAATACTCTGATATCTGCACTTGCTGCTGTGAATACCATTTTAGGCATTGTATTGTTTGATGGAGCGTGTGTACCATTTCCATCTTGTTCTACCTCAGCGAAAAACGTTTGCCATTCTGGAGCAACGCTCGTTGGGTTTTGTGTATATTGTTCGTATAACTCTTCCAGGATCGCTAAGTTCTCAGCGTTCATACCCATGCATCCATTCTCCTCAATCCGATCCAGCGTAAGGACATTTGGCTTTTTTCATCCTTAGAAAGAAAGCTCACTGATAGATGTACCGAAAATGGGTTTAATATGGAAGAGGGAAAACGCTGATAAATCTCGGAAAATAAACATCTGGTTAATGCGAACATAAATTAACTCATTTAATAAACAGCTGAACAAAATAAATAAATAAAAATTTGACCAAAAGACTAAACAAAAAGATAATTATATTAGTGATTGTTTTTAAAACTATGATAATAAAAAAAGAAGAGTGGTAAATATGGTTAATGGTCCTAGTGGAGCAGGTGATAACGCTCATACAAGAATTGACGGTTATGATGTTGGTGCAGATTTTAGAAATCCTAAAACTTCAAATTTAACAAAACTTTCTCCAGAAGACTCTAATACGACAACTGTTAGCAAACTCATATTAAAAAATGGAACTAACACGCAAGAAAATGCAAGTTCACCTGCAGAACCTAAAAAACTAAGCGACAATAAACTAAAACCATCAACCACTGAGACAGATCAACACACTCCAACAGAGAATAAAAAAAGCTCTTTTGTTGGAGATTTATATCTACGTGGACTTAATCCTGGTGCACGTAGAGGAGAATCTAATCCTAAAAAAGGCTGGGAATATAGCCCCGAACCAACCCGTGGATTAAGACCTGGAGCTCGTCTAGGACAAGTAAACCCCAAAAAAGGGTGGAATGTTAGTAATGAAAGAGAATCTCCAAAAACAGAAAAAAATGAGAAATCCCCAGCTACAACTTTACCCCCTACTCCCTCGCTTTCAAAAAAAGAAAGCGCTAAAATAGAAGCTAGGATGAAAAAATTATCAGGAAAAAAATTAGTCAAATATATTAAAGAAACACATGATAAGCATGGAAACTCTATTCCCGACACTTTAGGTGAAAAAGCATTTCAAAGGCTTTCTAAACGCCCTAAAGAAGCAGGTGATTTGGCTTTGTTTTTTATAAATAAGCAAATGCAAAAAGCTAGCAGTGGAAACCCTCCTTTGCGTCTTAATAACTTTGATGACAAATTTTTAAGCGCTTTAGCAAAAAATTGGGGTCAGAAAAATATAAAAAACATCAATCAAAAAATGATCACCCCTATAAAGAACATGCCTCAATCAAAAGCAGAAGAAATCTCAGCTGAGAAAGAAAACCTTATCTCTTCATCTGTAAAAGAAACTATAGATATTGTGTTCGATGAGTGTAAATCAAATTTATCCCCTCAGTTTCATAATTTACTTAAACAAATCGCTTCTGATATAAATCAGACACCCGGTCTGGAAGGGCAAGGAGAAGCAAGAGCTATGAATTGGTTTTACTTGCGCGCAATCGGTCCAGCCATAGTAACAGAAGCCCCTGCCATAGCTAATACTCAAAGGTTCCCAGCTATACAGCTATCGAGAATAGTACAATTTTTATTAGCTGAGGACCCAGAAAAAGCTATCACCGATAAACTCACAAATATAGATAATAAAATGGAACAAACTATGGGAGCCTCTGCAAAGAGCAATATAGGACACACAAAAGAGGCTTTACAATCTATTTTCCATAGCCAAACCAAACCACCTAAAAACCCTCGAAGCAGAATATAGTTAACTTGCTCATTAGAGTAACCATTTTTATTGCCTAAAATCCTCTTCCGTGCAATAAAACATCGAGCATGATTACGGAAAAATCTGCTTCATACTCTTGCGCTTGCACTCATCAGCCTCCCACTCTTCCTCAAAGAGCTGGAATACGCCCTTTTGTATTCGAACATATTGAAAAAAACTGGACTGAATCCAAAATTTTAAAAGATATGAAACTCATTGCAAATTTAAATATGTGTCGCAATGAAATCTCTTTTGATAAAACTTCACTAAAGCAAGTCGTTGATTATGTGGGAAATGGAGAAAAAAGTGTAAACAGTCTTTATGCAGGACAAAAACTCCCCAGAGCTAGTATCGAAGATATCAGAGCGTTAACATGGTATCTCTTTTCCAGAGCCTTACAACAAAAGCAAGTTCTACTTAGAGGAAGTATTCGCTTTAAAGACCCCGAGCACCGGATTTATAGTTTTTTAAAATCACATAAAGGTTCTTATCGCCGTATCTCCACCCATTATCGAGAAAGAAGTGCTGGCCCTCGCTCCAACATTAAAAGTGGGATAACGGGAGTTATCGGTTGTATTTTAGGCCACCAGAGACATTATGGGCTTGAAGACTACGAATGCTATTTGCCTGTAAAAATGGGAAGTGTCTTATTTGGAAAACTCAAAGATGGCGAAACTTTTGTAAAGCTAGAGCGAGCAGGAGTTCCTTGGCCAATTGTCATACATACAAAAGACAAAATAAAAAGCAGCATTCAAGCCTCTTTTAGAACTCTTATACATGCTGCACACTGGATTAAAAAATCTCGACCAAAAGCTGTGCGGCCAGAACATGTTTTCGATGAAAGCCCTCCTGAAGAGCTTTGTAAAGCGTTTAATCTTGCCATTGGAAGCGCAAGCTCTCTCAATAAAAAAGAAAAAAAACGCTACCAAAAAACAGGCAAAAAATCTGGTATTACGACAATGGCTTCTATTTTGGAAAAACATAGCGCGTACGTGCCTAAGAAAAAACTTTTTGCCTTCATGGAGTGCTACAAAAAAGTTCTTCAACGACACCCTGATGAAAGTACCCTTGGCATCGAACGTCAGGGCGATGAAGTGATTTTAGCTTTGCCTTAGCCCCTCAAATAATAAACGCGGCGAAGCAAAGAAAATAAGACGCTAAGAAAACCTTATACCGCTCTCCAAAGCCTATCTAAACTTGCTTGATTTTAAGCAAAGTTACTTAATCGGTTTTGGTCGAAGACTATCATGTCTTCGTTTAAATTTCTTGGTGCTGTGAAAGAGTCACTGCTTTGCCCCTGAGGGAGTACTTGTACTCCTCTAGGCAAGGCACACCAAGCCCACCGTTTCATTACTGAAACGGGGCCCGAGCCAGGCACTAAATTTTCTAATTTCAAGTCTCGCAAGACTCGTTGAAGCCCATTTTGGGCTGAATTCTCATCTCGTATATGCTCTGTCTGGCAACTTGGACAGGTCCATGTACGAATCGACGGGCATAGACCGTCTGGCCAGGTAAATGCACATTGATGGCAAGTCCGAGTAGTTCCTTTCTCATCAAACTCACAAAATGTTTTTCCTGACTTTTGGGCAACCCAAGACAACGTATGTTTAAAACGAGCAATGAGAGATTGATTATTCATGGCTCGCCGCATCTTGGTGCTCAAACCACTGCCATCTGGAGTGTAATCTCCTATAGCAACGAGATCGTACCTTTTGAAGAGTTTCTGGGATACGGTGTATAGAAAGGTCTTTGTCTGTTCTCGACGTTTTCTACGTAATTTTTCCAGTAACTCATCTAATTTCGCCCATCGTCTAGATGGCTTCCAATAATATTTATCTACTGTATCTCCCTTATTTGATTCTAGGTGTACTTTTTGCGACTGTCTTTTGCAACGATCTCTCTTGCTTGCAATTTCATCGATTCTTTGGTCTAGTTTCTTTAACCATGAAGGAGCTGCGATTTCTACTGACTCGTTTTCAGTATCGACACCATAAGCTAGGTTTTTATGGTTTGGATCTAAAGCGATCAATCGCTTGATTTCTTTCTGTTCAGGTAAGATTACATGCACGGTAAACACAGCAAAAAATTGCTCGAGCTGCTTCACGAGTCGAAAATTGCGAATTTCTTTTCCTTTTAAAGGACTACTACTTTGCAAGACTCCTGTGACTTTACGCTCTTTTCTATCAAGACCAGAGCCTAATGAGATCGTCAAATTTTGTCCTTCTAGACGAAAACCTTTACCAGGCTCATCAAAAAGCAAAGAAAACCATGAGCGTTTCCAAGAGCGAAACCGAGGCCATCCAGCTTTCTTCCCTTTGCGCAGTTTTTTTCGGCTTTGTTGATGTGCCTTAATAGCAGCACTTAAACGCAAAGCGCTGTTTTTAAGCGGTGAAGAATGAACCGTCTTAAGAAATAGATGATCTTTTTTCAAGCCAGGCACAAGATTTCGCAGTCCTCGCTCAGTGTAAAGCACCCGTGCTATTTCCGGATCTTGCATTTCGATATATTTATTTTTGAGCTCAAGAGACTTTTCAAGAAGATGATTATATAGCCAGTTACAAATACGCGATTGTTGGTCTAGCCTTTGTCCATCCAGCTCTAAAAAGTAAATAGGTAAGCGAACTACCATAGACTGAGCTGTCCTAGACATCCTCCATAGCTCCTTGAAGCTTGCCAATCAAAGCTTTATTTTTTCTACTTCGACTACCATATAGACGTGCAGAGAATACTGTGATGATTTCCAAAACATCTTGAGCTAGTTCTTCTTCAAATGAGGGCTCATTTCCTTGATTAATCAATACAATTTCTACCCCTCTACTTTCACAAATAGAGAATACTAGTTCTGCCCCAAAGCGCAGAAGCCGGTCTTTGTGTGTAAGGACAAGACGTCCTACCCGCCCCTCAATAATATCGTCTAGAAGTCTTTTTAGAGCTTTTTTTCGGTAGTTCATACCCGAGCCAAGATCGGATAGAATTTCGTATGTCCAGCCTTGAGCAGCGCAAAACATTTCCAGAATTTGCTTTTGGCGCTCTAGATCATCTTTTTGATCATGGCTTGATACTCTTGCGTATGCAATTGTTTGACGCTCCTGAGCTAAAGATGTATGCTTTTTAGGACCGAGCGCACTGACGTGATAACGCCGTTGACCGCCCGCAGTACGCTCTGGAGAGGGTATTTTACCTTCTCGTTCCCATCTTCGCAGAGTTTGAGTCGAAACTCCCAACTATTCTGCTGCTTGTCCAATCGTCAAATACTTACTCACACTAATATATTATAAATAACTTTAAATAAATTCAAGGGAAACTGTTAAAGCCCCTAGACTCTGCCAAAAACACATAAAAAGACTCTTCAAGTAATAGTAATTATCCAACTGAACTGCCTACACCTCTTCACTACTTTTGCAAGCGCCTCCGGACTGAGCATGCCTATGCATCTATCACCGCGCCCTTGCTTCTTGGTTTCGCCGCGTTTAATCATTCTTCTATACATACAAGCACCATTTACTCGAATCTTAGATAGAGAACTTTCAATCATAAATTTCTTGCTACAAAGTCTCTGTAAACATAAAAGGGTTATTTTGACATCTTTTTAAGAATAAGGTTTATGGACTCTCTTACACGATATAAAAACACGATTTGGTGTCACGAAGAAAAACCAGGCACAGTCCCTCCCACTTGGATCGAAGCACCTTCTTACCCAGAAGCTAAAATCGCGCTCCAAACATTTAAGCTCCTTGGCAAAAAACTAGATGAAAAACACCCTGTTTACGCCTTAGAAAAGTGTCAGAGTGGCAAAGAGCATTGCTGGGAAATTCGCTTAAAAAGTGCTTCCCCTGGTCTCTTAGGGAAAATCCGTAACTTTTTTCCTCTTACTCGCAAAGTTCGAGGTCCTCTCAAAACCGAAATTTCCATCGAAAACAAAAGCCTCAAAACATCTAAAAACAAACCCCATATCCATATAGCTTGCCAGCACCCAAAGGAAAGTATTTCTCTAGATCAAGCTGAGGCCTACCCCAAAAGCTACGCTGCCCGTTGTGTAATGGCCCCTTATTCAGACCCTTTCACAAGCCTTGCTATTAGCGCTTTTCAAACCTATGAAAAGTCTTTTTCTGGTCAAAGTAAAATCGACTGCGTCACCCGTATCGTAGCAAAAGATCATGACTACGAACTACGTTTCCAAAACGACGCTCCTCTTACTTTAGAAGAAAAGCGTGAAAACCGTCATACTCTTACTATGTTCATGGACTTTTTGAAACAGGAGTATGGCTGGCATAATATCCGTTACATTCAATATGCGTATCAGTTTAATTTACAAGAAATGTGGATGAATGGTGAGGCTTTAACCCCAGAGCATGTCTACCGCATTAATATTGGAATGGGGAATATTGAACTTCATGAAGTACAACGCACTTTCCGTAAGCTTATCCCCTTAAAAGAAGAATTATTAAAAATTGAGAACACAGATAACACTAAGTTACTAGACGTTTTACCTAGCTATAACGAAAGTACTCGTATGCAAGACGAGTTAAGCGGAAGGGAAATGCGGGGGATTTACCACGCAGCAGAGAAAATTTCAGGTTCACAAATTCCTCGAGTTTCTCACGCTATTTCCGTTCTAGACTCTATTCATAGTCCTTGTGCAAAAGGAACTTGCACAGGCCTTGAAAACGAAGCCTTCAATCTTCTCATGGAAATCCTTGCCCCCAGTGGAATGCTTAGAGATCGCATGTTTACAGGGCGCAAAATTCTACACAAATCTATTCTTGGTTTTTATACAAATTCTGGACACAAAAGCTACAAACCTTGGGTGGATCAGCAAGAACTTTTACAGGTTTTTCCTGATTTAGAACGGAAACAGTCTTGGGAAAATTACTACGAACTTCTTTCTCATGTTGTTGTCAAAAAGCACCTTGTACGTCCGCATCCCACAGAACACTGGCGCGTTGGCGCTATGATTCCTGCTCCTGCTGATGAACAAGGACACCGCCGCTGGTATACGGTAACGTCGTGTATGGACAATAGCTTGGGTGTATTCTCTTATACACTAGAGCCTGCAACGAATGATCCAAGCATGCCTTTTATTCAGCTTTACCGCAGTACAGCAAGCTCCCCTTACGCCATGAATGGCATTGCTTCGGTATTGAGTGACCTTTACCCTTTTTCTGCTCCTGGAGGAGAAAAACCATGGGCTGGTATGCACTATCAACACCCTTACATTTTCGAACGTACAATTCCTATTTGGGTGGCTTACTACACTGAAGCCAGAGAAGCATTTGATGCGCTTTTGAAGACGCCTGTGACGAAGGGTAGCGGAGAAAAGTATAAAGAAGTGATGAACCTTTGCTACAACGGCGTAATCCGTATGGCTGAATCCTTCTTGCATCTCCTAGAATCTCCTTACGAAGTGCCTGAGGAGCTTGTACATATTAGCGAACATATTTTAGAAAATCGTAAAAGGGAAAAAATCAGCTGGCAAACAGCGCTAGAAAAACTCAAGAAAGAGGATTTTCATTTAGAAAAAGTTCCTCAATGCGGAACAAAGGCTTATGCAAATTACATTGAAGAGGCCAAGCGTATTTCACAGGTGTATTTCCGCCTTTTGCATGTTTGGGCAGATGCTATTGGCGAGTTGCCTAAATATAAAATTGCACAAAATGTGGCATTTTTGGGGCATAGTTTAGGTGGTGCTCTTTGCCAAAACGGGCTCTATCGCTTTGCTTATCAGTGTCACCGAGTCCCACTAGCTGATCGAAAATTCATCTGTTTTGCTGCTGGCGACCCTGGCTTGTCTCCAAAGGATAATCAGCGCTTTATTGCTTATGGGAATAAGCATGCGGATCTATTAAAGCGTTTAGGCCCTATTTGGCAAGTACGACATCGTCTTGAAACGGGAGACCCTGTCAATCAATCAGGCAGTTTACATATGGGATCCACAGCAGAAGACTCCCCCTCTTACTCCAAATGGTTGGATGTAAAGACCGAGTTATTTAAACCTTTAGATGGTGCTGAAGCTCCCGAAATATGGGGGGCCCCTATACATGGCCGTCGCATAGGAGCTGCGAGAGAACACATCGACTATGAATTAGATCATGTAAGTGCAAAAGATCTACATCGTTTTGATACTGCCTGGTTTTTGAACAGTGAAATGCGTAAACGTTGGGGTTATCGTATTTTGATTAGTCCAAAAATTGGCGAAGGCTTGCGTCAGACAATTGGGATTTTGGGTCTTCCTGTAATGGATGGAATTCGCTGGGTACGAGAAAAGATGCCTATTATGGGTCATGAATTACGTGACTCTAGACAATATTTCTTCTGTGTACTCTCTAAATCTACTTTAGAGTGTGTCATTCAAGAAGGGAAAGCGCGGTACCGAACAGGGCCTGTTATCCCGAAAAAATTTCTCTATAAATAAAAAAATGCAGCGAAGCATTTGCTTCGCTGCATTTAAAAGTTAAAACGGCCAAAGGCTACTAATTGCGGATGTAATGCAAGTACCACCAGCTTTTATCCACTGCCAAGTACCATCAAGCATATTTGTGTAACCGAGGCTTCTAAATCCTTCATTGATTTGGTGAGGTAACCTCATATTTTGGAAGGAACCGTTTTCAATAAATTCAGCCTGCGAAGGGAGATTTTGTACCCCTCTTTGTCTCATTTCCTCAATATTTTTCGATGTTGTGAAGGTATTCACCATACTTTTGCCAGTCTCATATCCCGCATATAGCAAGCGAGCTGTACCTAATGCTGCATTTTGATAAGGCTCAAATTTCGCCATATAGACAAGGGAATCTTTTAACGAGCTCAGATAAGCATCTGCTGTCGTTCCTTCTAAATTCACGTGATATACGTATTTAACCTTGTCTACAATAATGGCAAATCGACTAGGGTCGTTATCATCAGGTAAAATATAGACTTCTTCTGGGGCTATTTCATTTGTAAGATCGTTAGTTTTGGCATCAGAAAGAATTTTCACTGGTTTAGACCTAATTTTTCCTTTTGAATCTTCTCCCAATAATGGATTTCCTATGCTAAGGTCTGCACTATTAGACCTTCTATGCCTTAGCTCTGGTATCATACCTGTCATCATTTACCTTCTTATTTAGTTCATGCATTATATCAAACAAATCAAAATGTAGCAGGCAAATATAAAGATAATATAACGAAAATATTTCTTTTTTATTTATATAAACATAAAATAACCTCCTTTAAATCAAGAAATCGAAGGTTTTTATGAGCTTTATTACTTTAAACGGAAATGGTGCGGTTTTTTTTGATCTAGAAAGTCAAAATACCATAAATGAATCAGAAAATGAAGATACAACTCTTTCTAAAAGTTCTTCTTTGTTTTCAAAATATATCGATTTGAAAGAAGGTACTATTTTCCATCTTTTTGAAAAGGGAAGAGTTGAACAGGAGAAAAAAAAGTACCAAAATAGTTCTTGGTCCTCTCGTTTTAAGCACAGTGTATCCTTGGGCTGTAAAATGACTTTGAGAGCATCTCCATTAGTTCTTGGTTTCACCATCTATACTTATCTTAATTCAAAAGGCCCATCCCATACTTTTATGACACGAACTGAGCGTGCCATCCAAGAAATAGCAAGGGCGTTCATTCCTGCTGTTGTTATAGCTCCAATTGTAGAAGAGATTATGTTCCGTGGAATTTTACAAAATGGTATTCATGGCGGGCAAATACTTGCAGAAAAAATAGCTCCAAAATGCATATCTGAAACAGAAGCTTTCAAGAAGATTACCTCTCCTGAAGCAAGAATTCTTGGAGCGCATATTCCTTTTGCTCTTGCTCACCTAAACAATGCTAGCGCAATCGGACTAGAATTTGCAATTGGACAAACAACAAACCTCCTGCTACAGCCAGCAATATCTATCTCAAATGAAATTGGCGGCATAGATCAGTCTATTACTACACATGCTGTAAATAATTTCTGTACTGTAATGCTAGGGGTTACTCTAGGATTTATTTTCGATACTTTATAGTGAAGGGTATTCCCCTCCCTATACAAACTTAATCTGGGATATGAGGATAAAGTCTTGGACAGTGATTTCTCAGGTCTTCTAAGTCTTGAGAATTATATGAAACTCTTTGTGCCAAAAAGCGCAAGATTTCAGTATTCTCCGTCCAAATGCATGATTTAGGATGACGTTTCAACCATTTTTCTAGTGCTAAAACATCCCCTGTAAGTAAACACGCATCCTGTAAATCTCTACGTATTCTTTCTACTTGAGTTATAGCTTGCTCGTCTCCTCCTAGCACCTCTCCATCTATACTCATCAGCACAGCACATGCTGTTTTTTGATTACTCATCAAAAATTCTTTCACTCGCTGGGCTTCTTCCCTTGAAAGAAGAAGTGTCTTCCCTGAAAAAACAAGAGCAAAATGTAGTCTTTTACAGGTACTTTTGTGACAAAGATTATCAATCGGTAGATCTTCTTTAAATGTCTTTAAGAGGTTCCTACTTATATACAAACTTTTGGAGAGTTGAAATTCTACTTCTTGATTTAAGACTTGGTTAACGGGACAAAACCACTTGTCTTTTCCTGTAAAAAGATAAGATACGAGAGATCGATAAGTAGATTCCGATTCAGAGCTTTCATCTTTAAGTTTCCAAATCGGCAAACGATTTTTTAAAATTAAATCTACGCAATCTTCTTCGCTTAGATCAACCTCTTCTTCAACGAGATAATTTTCAGCTATGCTACTTTGCTCCACTTCAGAAAAGCGTTGTTTAGATTGCTGTTGGTCAAGCTGCCTTAACTGCAAGCGCGTTTGCTCAACCGTTTTATTTCCCGTCTTTGTTTTATCTCCACATAAAACTAGAGATTTAAGAGGTGGAAAATGATTAGGAGACGCGATAGAAGAGATTTCTTCTTCAATACTTTCTATCTCATTTCTATTGAAATAACTGCGGCAAGACTTCCAAATTTCCATTAAAGCAGAATATTCTTCTGCAATAGCTTTCTGAGGACTTGTTAGAGTTGGAATATGTTTTCCGTAACGAGCAAATAAACTCATATTTTCTTCATCTACAAAAAGCCTGTACCCAATTTGAAAAAGCTTTTTTTGTTTCCAGCCTTCCAACTCCAAACATTTATTGAAAACATGCTTAGATAACGTTGATTTCAAACGCATTTTTAGTATGGCAAAATTTGCATCAAAGCCTTGGCGAATTTTGTAGAGTTCTGACCAGTAAACAAGGTGTTTTGGGGTAAGTTGAGTCGTTTCTATATTGAGATCACGACAAATAATTTCATGCATATCTTGATGAATGAAAAACTGTAAGTGATGCTGTTTTTTAAGAAGAAGACGCATCCGGGTACAAGCCTGAAAAAAAGGCTCTCTTTCTACATATCGGAATGTAACAAAAGCTTTAGAACCTGGTACTACTTGGATATCGGTACCCACAGTATGCAAGCGATCAGCATAGATAAAAACCTTACTTTGTGCTTCTTCCGGTGATAACTCGCATGCTTGTGCTATCGAATCAACCGTTTCATCCATGACCTTGCAACATATCGTTTGATCTTCCACTTTTAAGGCCATTAACTGCATTGAATCTCCTTCTTGTTTCTGGTAGAAAAGGACATACTTCATTTCTAAATCTTCGCGTTTAGCAAAGAACTCACACAATGCTTCTGCAACAATACGGTTAGAGTAATTACGGAACTCACCTCCTGCATCGATCCAAAATCGTGCCTCACTCGTCCATACTCCCAGCTTTTCAATTTCATGAAATAATTCATTCATCGACTCGCTTTGCACAACACTTACTGTGTTCTTAGGCGAGCAAATTACTTCTGTAATTTGCAATGTACTCATTGGTGATCTATCAAGTCTTTTTCCAAGGTGCTGGATTCCCCTAGTTGTCGCTGAATAGCCAATGGAATCTGCCATATCCAACAAATCAAACATATTAGCGTTGACTTGGCTTGGAAATTCTTCAAGCTTTGTAGGAAGTAAATGTATGCAAAGGAAGCGCAAAAGTAAATAAAGGGCAGCATTCTGTATTTCTTGATTCTCTTCATGTAAAGAGCTATGAAAAGCTTCAATCCACAAATCATTTTTTTCAAATACTTTTGTAAATTCAGACCAATAATCAAGAGAAGCATCGATACTACTTACTTTCTGAATCAGTTCTCTAAGAAAATAGTTCTTTTTTCCTTCTTGAATCAAAAAACTTCGAAATTCATTTGCCGGGAATTTATCTGTAGATTGTTGCCACATATAACTGAAAACAGTTTTCAACACTGTTTCCCATGATTCTTTATCTTGCGAGCCTATTTTGGGAACATCACTACCTAAGTGTGGCATGCTAATACCTTCAGGTCCGAGATCATAATGATCTCCACCCGATACATTCAAACAGCTATAAAGAATGCCATTATCAGGAGCGAGAAGTCCTCGTATAAAACCCGCAACCTCAGCCATTTGATACAACTCTGTATCTTTTGAATTGTGGTAAGATAACAGTTCTTGAAAAGCGAGAGTAATCTGTTTTTTATCTGTACTTCCTGATAAATATGCATCCAAAGACTCATGAAATTGAGAAGTTCCTTGAATCTTTTCTAAAAAACATGTCTTTAAACTTTTCAAAAGAGAAGGGATGATTTCGCTACGATATCGATCGCGAGAAAGCATATCTTGTTTATTCTGCAAAATCAAATCACGTAAAAAGCCATCAGGTCGCAGAAGATTCTCTAAAAGACGATAAACAACTTGAAATCCTAAAACAGGTAGACGATTTGACTGATTTAAAGGAAGATTCAATTCATCAGTATAGTGCATGATGCTGTCTTCTTCGTCATACAGCACAATCCCATTTTTTGCTAAATGCACATTGATTTCGATAAGTAAATCCAAACACTCCTGATCAATGGTTCTCTCTGTTTGGTGTACAATGATCATCTTTCGGAGTATCTTTAGGTCATTGGGACAAGATACAAGAATCGAACCCGACTTCTTTGCATTGATCAACTGCAAAATGATTCGCTCTAACGTTGCCACCCGGCAACAATCGGAACGGCTCACCCTAAAACTTATCGTATTTTTTCCCGTTGCCTGCATAAGTTTCTTATGAAAACGATAACGAGATGCATATAAAGCTGGGGTAAGGCAAAGAAATACTGTTTTTGTACCATCGGCCAAAAGAGCCGCCAAACAAATATTCAATACAGATGATTTGCCAAAAGACATGACCCTCTGAAGAATATCTTCAAACCGTTCATTCTTATTCTTAGATAACTGTTCAATAGCTAAAGCTTGTTCTCCTCGAATACGCATATTTGATAAATACTCAAAAATCAGTAATTTATCGATTTCAAGAAAAGTAAACCCTTTCCATGATTTTCGACTAACTTCTATCTCTTCAGCTAAAACCCTTAATTGGTTTTGAAAGGCGGCACTATCTTCCTTACCTTTCATATCCAAAAGCTGCTTGATATATTTTTGCACTCGATTACACTGCTGCATACGTATTTTACGAATGAGCCAAGAGCGAATAAGAGGTTTCAATTTATCCCAAGGAAGATCATCAAAACGATCTTCTCTTTCCAACAAAAACCACTGCCCTATTAAATCTTCAATCGTAATCAAATCATTGAAGTGTCCAAACGATCGAAGAACATCAGATGCAGAAGAGTTCCTTTTTTGATTTGCTAAATCTAAGATCTGTTCGCTAAGAGAGGATACTTTATTTTGATCTCCTTTCTTTGTAATTTCTAAGTTCTCTCGCAAATTAAGTAATGCTTCTTGGGAAGACAGTTTATATTGTTTCGTTTGAAGTATTGGTAGAGCATCTGAAAGCTCTTTTTCAAAGGAATTGATTTCTTGTTGTTCCTCTTTAGAAAGCTTTCCTTTATTACCAGGAAAAGAACACAAGTCTTTGAGAAAAGATTTCGACTCATTCGAATCACTACATTCAAGAGTTTTCCTAGTCAAATGAGTCAAACCAAGCTCTATTCTGTGTAAAAATAGACTTTCAGGAAGACTATCTAAAACTCGTTCTTTTTGAATTTCTTGATGAGTATCATTCTCTAGCTTAAAAACATCATGTAAAATCGAAAACAGTTCACTCTTTTTTTCAGAAAGATAAGATAAGAGAATATCATTTAATTTCTCTTCAATATCACCATCTTCTTTCGCCACAAGTGTTCTTACTTTATTAAGTAAGCTTTGTTCATTCAAAAGCATATGAAGAAAAACCAGACGGGATAAAACATGATTACTCGTTTTCTTATTGCCTACTTCCCGCTTCTGTAAAGTTGCTAGAATACGTGTTCTCAATCTATTTTTTTCTTCAGAATTCTCATGATAAAGAAGTAAAGACAGTGCCCCATAGTATTCTTTACGCCCATATGGTAAAGGTTTTGTATGAAAAGTAGATTTTAGAGGAGGCGTATTTTTAATTTCTTTTAAAATATCCTGAGCACTTTTTTCACATACTCGAGTCTCCGTCATTTTAAAAAGAAGAGCACCTTTTTTTAACTGTAAATTCCCAAAGAATCCGCTTGGATAGCAGTTTTTTCTCCAGATATACTTTTTACTTTCTTTTTTCTTTGGTAAAGAAAACGATGAAGAAGAAATTCCAAAACGAGCTAACAATGACTTTGGACAGAATTTTTGATCCTCATTTTGAAATGAATAAAAATTTTCATAGATTTCTTTTACTAAGCTATTTAATTTAGGTTGCCTGACACCATAAGTTTCACAGTTTTGCGCTAATAAAGCACAGATCAGGATATTTAATGAGGATGCTTTTGGGTGAGCATCTCGCTGAATTCCTTTTTCCTCTGTCTTTTTCACTAGTTCTACAAGATATTTTTGCTCTAAATCTGTAAAAACTCGTCCAGGCCTTATACAAGAAAGCAAGGCTAAAGTTTGCTCGTAATTGCGAATAGGACGAATCATGTAATGAAACAAAGCTAATAACTGCTGTTCGATAGTATTTGGAGAAAGTTCCCAATGAATTCCTCCTCTTTTAAGAGGAATCATAGAGAATATGAGCCAATCTTTTTCTTTTGTTTTGTTTATCTCTAAAGCTTTTCCCCAATTGTTCGAAGAAAATCCTTTTTGCTTGTATCGTTCTATAGATTGAGATTCTCCAAAAGGCAGATAAAGATAACGCTCACTTATATTCTGTTTATTACAGAAAACAATACCTCCATAACAGTTAGCATCGAGTCCTGCATCAAAGGTTCTTTCCAAGCAAAGGTGAGGGTGAGATAAATCTGTCCAATACTTCCCATCATACTGCAAGCGAATAAACTGCCCTGTATTTGAACAGTCATATGCTGGCAGCCATAATTCTTTTGCTTTTCCTTTTTCATCTTGTAAAAGTAAAGCATTTCCTAACTGTGAAAAAGGGAACTCACAAGACAAGGAAGATTGAGCCAGATCGACAGCATACAAAGTGCGTTTTTCGTCAATGAGTAGAACCTTATTATCGGATGTGATTTTGAAAAGTGGACACAGCTTTTTTCTTCCTTCGAATTCCTGGGCGTAACATGCGATCACCTCTTTCTCATTAAACCAAAAGCTATATGCTTTATCCGATAAAAAGTTAGGAAGACCTGATAGGATTAAAAGGTTTTCCTTATAAAGTTTCTTCCCTAGAGGATCGATCCGTTGGTATCCTGAATGGGCATAACGATAACTTTCTCCTCCATACTCAAAGTATAATTCCCCACACTCTATATAAAATTCTCTAAATCCTTCCATATTAATTTTTACTAAATCTTTTCCAAGAAATTTCAGGTTCAATAAAGGGGCTTTTAATAACCTTGTTAAAGTTGAAATAGACCTTTTTGTTGATGAAAAGCTATGCCCATTCGTTGATATGATTCCAGAAAATGCATTGATGGTAAGGTATTGCCTTTTTTTCTCATTATAAAGGACGAATTTTCCATCTTTTACTTCTAAAGAGTTTGCATCATATGGGAAAGTCCATACCTCTTGAAGAGCATGTTGAAAAGCTTTTAGTGCTTTTGAGTGAAAATTTTTATGAGAACAAATTGTATGATAAAATTCTAAGTTAATTTGTCTCAAAATGGCTTGCATATCAATAAGAGACGTGTCTTTTGAAAGCCAGAAAAAAGAAGTGCTGAATGCTTTTAATAACGCTTCTTTTTCCATAAGAGTATCCATAGAAATATTCTCAAAAGCAGCAAAGCATTCTAGATAAAATGTTTTGATTTGTTGAGAGAGAACGTGTACCCGTTTTTCTTCAATTTCTCTTAAGCTCTTTAGGAACTCTTGTGCTAGCTCAAGTTCTTGACAAATTCTACAGACAACACGGGCAAGTCGGTGAAATGACGCTATACGTTCTTCAGATTCAATACTCGCCTTTAACTCTTTATTCAAAAACTCTAGCCAAAGAGACTGTAAAACAGTGTCTTTAGACATTTGTAATGGGAAATTTACATGCTCAAGGTGATAATAAAGAGTTTCTCTTATTTCATTTTGCTTCAGATAGTTATCTGACTTCAAACAAGTAAAAAGTATTTCTTGATATCGTAAACACGAACGATAAGAGAAAAGAGTTTTTACTTGGGAATAAAGTTGTTTATTTGAAATACCTTTAACAGATTCAAAAAAAACAGATTTGATTGCCTCTCCTTCTGTAAGCTCTTCATCAACTTTACGGAAACGTTCAATGGGAGTTCTTGTACTAGAATCCCATTTACTAAGATTTTTTCGCAGTGATTGATCCCAATCTTTTTCTGTTTGTCCTCTCCAATTCAAGGTCTTATCAAAAAAACCTATTTTACAGATTTCTTTGAGAGAGTTGTACAAGAGCCCATGAGTATTCACATTAAGACAAAAATTCTTTAAATGCCCTTTCACTTCTTCATTCTTTTCATGAGATAAGATGCATTTAGCGCTTGTAAAAACGAGAGAGTGAAGCATATGGAGATAGGCATATTTTTTTTCTACTTTAGCTGAGTCAATAAAACTCTTTTCCCATCGAGGAACAGTAAAATCTTCTAAATCCAAACCTGCACTTCGATACATTGCTAGTGTGCTAGACTTATCTTGCCATTCAAAGAGGGAGTCAACACCATAGCCCCCCATCCCTTCAGAAAAAAGGGGCCATGATTCGCTATGGCTATCGACTTTAGCTTCTTCATTATGCAGACAGAAGTAATCGAGAATCGATTGCCACTCGTTACATATTCTTGCTGATAAATATGCACTTTTTTGCTGACCGATATTCGAATTTAAATAGTCTTTGAGAAAAGTTTCATAAATAGGGTAATAAGATAGACCTAAAGTCTCGATCCCCATTTTTTCATCAATACGACAAGATGCTGCATGCACCCAAACAAATAGTTTCGCTAAACAAAGTTTGTATTCAGGATCTGAAAAACAGTCTTCATAAACAGCCCCTAGTAGCTTAAGACAAAGATTCAAAAAGTCTTCCAAATTCTGTATAAGCTGTTTTGGAGAAATACCATCTTCAAAACCTAAAACGGTTTCTAAAACCCCCAAGTTATTTTTTGTATCGGGAATAAAAAGTGCTTGGAAGAGAGTTTTTTTATAATGACTAAAAATTGCCTGATTGATTTCTGGAGAAGAATATTGAAGATTTTTGAGAGATGAAGCAGTCTGAAAAAATGCTCTACTAGAACTGAAATCGATAGAATAAGTCAACGGATGAAAAGAGCCCTGACCAACAGGAACTTTAGCTACATCATCGAAATCAACCACTGCTAGTGTGTGCTTAGTGAATTTTGCAGAGTTTTGATTAAAATGAACCTTTCTCTCAACTTTTAAATCGTTTTCAAGTACCTGGGTTTTTACTGGTGCTTGAATGGCTTTATTTAGCTTTTCTTCCGAGTAAAAATCTTGCTCTTGTAGAAATCTTAAAAGATAAATACAGCTAGAAAGTACTTTCTTCTTTAATTCAATATTCATTGAATGAAGCCCGTTATCTTTCGATAAACGGTCACATAATGCTGTGACCCCGTTTTCAAAGATCACGGTCATTATAGGAAAAGCTTCTTTGTAAATTTGAGGCCTCAAAAGGTTTCGAGATAAAGAAACTAAAGCATATGCTTTCATCTGAGCACACAGCATTTTGTAATCAAAAGGGGTCGCACAATAATCACGAAGCATTGCTTCCATTACCCCTACAACACAAACACCTGTTCTATGTGGGTGAAAAAAATCACTCGCTTTATTTTGAGAATTCCAGGGAAGGGGCTTCCCAAAAAACTGCTCCATTAAACCGTAAATCATCGAGCAATCAGCTTGTACAAGTTTACTTTTTACTCGCTGTTCTATAATTGAAACCCAGAAATTTTCACTGCTAATAGATTGTAAGTTGCTTTCAAAATCAAGAAAAGGAAGTACTTTCTCTTTTTTTCCATTATGCATTTGCCAATGATAATGAACTCCATCTCCTCTATTATAAAGCCGTAAACGATACTTATTTTTAGAGAGCCTCATTACCTGTAAGATTAAGGTATGCCCTTCATCTTCTCGATTATAGCCTATAGGAATGGTGCAAGCTTCGTCTAATTGAAGAGAAGAAATACGCTTCTGAACTTTTTCTATAAAAAAAGAAAACTCAACATGATCTTGTTTTTTTAGAAAAGAGAAGATCTCACCAAACTCTTCTATATCGTCGAATGCTGAAAAAAGCTTCTCACCAGAAAAGTTCAGTGCATTCAAAAGATCTCGAAAAAAAACGGCAACATTTTCACTTTTTAAACCTGATAAAGCCTTTCCTCTTATAGAATCTATAACTCCATCTCCCCACCAATCAGCGAGAAAACCGAACGCAATCTTAGGATCATCTAATGAAGCAATTTCAACATAGTCCGATACGTTAAAATCTAAAAGCTCAGCCAAATTGAGCGCGGGATCTCTTGCTATCTCAAGATACAAACGATCTAAAAGAGTTTGCTTATAGGATTTAGAAGAAAGAAATACTAAGGAAGTTTTTTCTCGATTGATGACGAGAGATCTTAAGTTCTCTATAGAATAAACAACATGATTTGAACTATTTTCTTTGGAAAAATCGAGAACAAGACGACAAATCCGCATCGTTGTTCGGAATTGAAAAATATCATAGGGAGAACGACTTGAAGTATCCAGTGTTTGGAGACGAAGAATACAAGCCTGAAGCAAAGATTCCAGCTTTTCGGATGAGTCCTTTTTTTTCCAAGATATCCCTATCCAAGAAGACGCAAAAGAACTAAAGGACATTTTTTGCGCTTTCTCATAAGGCAAACAATGAAATAAATCAGAAGCGAGGTCACTTTCATTTGATTTGAGAGAACAATAAGTCTCATAAATCGTCTTCCAATCTATTGAATTATCATTGGAATAATCTTCCATTATAAACTCTTAAATAAACATAAATATGTATAATTAATAAACAATCAACAATTATCGATTATTAAGAAAACATTAACAAATAATAAGAGATAAATAGATGAGTTCTATTAATTCATATGTAGATATTTACCCTCTGTTAGATGAGGGGAATAGAAGTAAAGAGATAGAGAATCTTTACACAGCGGTAAATAACGAGGACACAAGGTACTTCAGTCAATTATTGAAAAGTCCCTATATCGAACTACCTCAAGATTTTTGTTTGCGTATTCTCTGTGGAGAATCGTCAAGAATGAAGTATGCTCTTTTACAAAGTAATGCTTTTCCTCATCGTTGTAAAAAAGAAACCGTGTCGATTGATTTACTCAATCAACTCAAAACACCACTCTTTTCTCAGATTCTCTACACAGGAAGGCTGGATCATATTGAAAAAACTCTTCATTTTTGTGAGCTGATGAATGTTGATTTTGATCAAGAGAACTCACTTCTTTTAGCAGCTTCAAAAGATGATAATCCCGTTCTTTTTCAAGCTTTACTTGACCATAGAAAGAACTCATTAGATCAAGAATTAGCGATGACTCTTTTTGAACATGCGTCAGATCAAGCCACAGAAATGATGTTCCGTTCAAATAAATTAGATTTTGGTTGTATTGATCCATATTACACAGGCCTTACCTCCTCCCATAACCCATCCTATTATCTACGTTTTTTTGCTAGAAATTCTCTTTTTAAAGCTTTAGATTGCGCTTTACAAGATCATCGTTTTGACCCTCACGTATCTTACGGAAATAACGGAAACCTTTTTCAAATCGCCCTTAAAGAAAAAACCAACAATCAAATCATACAACTTCTCATTAAACATAAAGGAATTTCTTCTTTTACAGAATATTTGAACACGTACAACAGCCACAAAACAATTCCTCTAATCCTTTTATGCAATCTATTCAATATAGAAGAGTTTTATGAGCTGAAAAACATTGCTCTTAATCTATCAGAGAAAGAAAAAATTCTATTTGATTTTGTGGAATTTCTGCTTACGGAAGATTCTAGTCTTATAGAAAAACAACAACTAGGTTTTAACATAGAAGAACTTCAATTCTTAGGTGAGATAGCGATTAATCTAAGAAAAATACACTTTTTTCTAAGTCGAATCCCTCCCCAGAAAGAAACCCCTGTTTATTCGATCATAAAAAACCTTGCTCCAGCTTTTATACACTTCGCTATTCAACAACAGTCTATAAATCAGGTATATGAGTTATTAAATTATTTTTCTTTAGACCTATGTGACCTAGATCGACAGACTGTTCACAATTTCAAAACTCTTCAGTCACAACTTCCCACACCAAAGAGCGCTAGAAAATAAAAACTTCAATGGCTATCTGATGCGAGATTAGGTAGCCATTGTAGGTAAAAAGCCTCGCCTCTTTACCTCATTACGTTTCTAACTTATCGAACGCAAAAGCAAGTGTTAGACCAGTGCCTAATCCTTTGAAAATTCCCCCGAAAAACCAATAGATTGCAATTTCTTCTGTAATGGGGAAGTATGGATACATTCTAAGATCTAAAATCCCTATGAGAATTCCCATATAAAAACCAAAACGAACCCCTTCTCCAAGTCCTTTTGATTCATAACCTTTATCAAATAAATAAGAGAAAAAAAAAGCTAAAGCGAGTTGAAATACCCAAGTAAACCATACAAGATCAACGATTGCCTCTTTACTACGCCAAATATGGGCTGTTTCTTGATACATTTCCATCATCAAGAAACCATGTAATAACCAATCAAATACAAATAAAAAAACAAAAACAATTGCTGTAGAAATTAGTATTTTTTTCATTTCCTCTAAATACCCACCTGAATTACCTATAGATTAATTTCTAACAAAAAATCATTTAAAACAAGAGTTGTTATGCAAATTACTATTTCGATCATTGTCCCAGACTAAATCTCTGAAGAGACGAGATTAGGTAAGCATTGGAAGCTTTATATTATCTTTTTTTCGTTGTCGTAAAACCCTTTGGTCAGCATATTTCGTGGTTTTATCAATAAACAAGCACGAACGAGTATTCCTATGTATTCTATTTCATCCTCTAAAAGTGCCATTCCTCCTATTTCTCTTCATCTGTACAACGACCCTGTCGTAAACAAAGAGGATTTTATCCAATCTGTAAATCAGGTAAGGAAAATCATGCCTGAGCACTTTGTTAAAGCAGGAAAAAACCTTCGTCTTTCGGACCTAAAACAGAACGAAGCTTATCATTATAATCATGTATTAGTACAAGCTTCCTCTGAAAATTTGCTCTATCAGATTTACTTTCGAGATTTACGTAGAGGAAAACTTTCTTCTCTGCAATTATCCACCGCAAATGCCGACAAAGTGAATCATGCATGCAGTCTTGTGAGTCAATGGTTAGCACAAGAATTTGATGAATTAGACAACGAGGTAGCGTGTCTTTTTTTTCAAGATTTATGGGATCCTAACTCCTCTCTCATACAAACAGCACCAGGAACATTCAAAATTCAATATCAAGCATCTCTAAAATGCTATACTATTTGGCATCAACATTCTAA
Organism: Waddliaceae bacterium; assembly: GCA_002709385.1. Classification (GTDB taxonomy): domain Bacteria; phylum Chlamydiota; class Chlamydiia; order Chlamydiales. The sequence continues at coordinate 143,621 of PAQS01000024.1, read as the reverse complement.
AATCGGTCTTCGTGGTTTCAGAACGAAAGGAATGGACCCTAAGCAAATTCTTCGTATCACCAAACCTTTAGAATCCATCGCTAAAATGTCCCCTGAAATTCAAGAACACCCTTGGAGCATTGAGCCTAATCCAAATCTCGATCAAAAAGCTATCGCTAAAAAAATGCAGTTTTTTTCAAGCAAGCATATTGTAATACAATTAGGTAAAGAAGACGAAAGCACCCACTTATGGTTTAGAGGTAAAAATTATAATAAATTGGAGCACTATACGAGTTCTTCTCAGGAAGAATTTAAAACCCTTTTTAAACAAGCTATAAACGAAACAAAACGTTTTCAACACCTTTCTCTTGCCAGGGCAGGATTAAGTAAAACAGCGCCAGAATCCAGCGTGAATGTCCCTCCTCCCCCCCATGGCTATCAAATGGAAGGGTTTTTAGAACTTTTTGATCAAATTTTTTACTCCAAAAGTAGTGGGGCCTACCGCGATCCAAATGATTTTTCTGACGATGGGAAAAAAGTTTCAAGAGAGTACGTTCGTAAAGGCATGCAGTATTTTGTGAATAATCTCAATTTTGGTTCTGGAGCTGCTGGTATCGACCAAAAGACTGTTAAAGATGATGGAACTATGACAGTAGAGCAAACATACGAGCTTATGCGAAAGCAGGCGCTACATATTTTAAAAGCTCTTTATGAAGAAAAAAACCCTCAAGTAAAAGCTAGCCACATACTAGAGCTTGCTGTTGCGGGAGTGCACTGTGGAGGACGTTACCGTGACGCTATTAACCAGGTATATTTATTAACAACCGAACAGTTTAATGACGTCATGGCCACCGGTGGATTAGAAACACAAGTCTTACTCTGGGCCGACCTACATAAAATTGATATTGCAAGAAAAATCACTCAAGTAAATCCTATATCAGAACCTACACATGAATATCAGTGGATATTAAAAGCTTTAAAACAATACGGCGTGAATTTTCCTGAAATTGCAGGAGGAAATTATGAAGACCGCTATGAACGATACGGGAAACAACGCTATGAAACCGCCAAGGAAGTCTTTGATCTTTTCTTTCCTATGTACTCTAGTAGCCTGATTACTAGTATAATTGAGCGTGTCAATGCCCAACTTAAAAACGACCCCGCTTTTGTAATTCCTCTCAGAGAATGCTTGCTAAATTACATCGAAAACCATCTCTGCAGTACAGAACAAAACAAGGAAATCCAAAAGCTACAAGAGCAAAGACGTAGCGCACAGAAGTGTTTAACCCCTATTCAAAACGAGCTGAATCGTTTGATTGCGAGTGAAAACTATCGTGTAAAACGATCATTTAAACATTATCATGAAATCAACAAACTTTACGAAGCTAATCAAAACAACCATAAACCTCTTCCTCTACTCAAAGAAATGGGAGATCGCCTTTCAAAGTGGTGGAATCGTAAAGAGGAGAGAGAAACTCGTAGGGAGAACTGTGAAACAATTCTTCTAGCCACTATCAAAAATCCTCTCTTAACGAATCAACAAAAAACACAGCTACGTGAAATCTTAAATAATTACAAAAACGCTAAGGTATATGTAAAAGAACTTGGGCTAAAAGCAAATGAACGAACATTAAAGAACGCTTCTATAGAAAAATACTTTCCTAATGCAGAAGCTGATGCTTTGTACTCAATTGTGATCAACCATCCACGTTTAGATAAAAAACGTAAAAAAGAACTAGAAAAAAGTTATGAAAAAACGCTCCACGATTCAGCTAAAACCTTAGAAAAAGCACTTGCTGCTAAATCGAAAAGTTTAATGAATGCTATACCAAGTAGTTTAGATCTTTATGCGTTAAATGCTTCATTAAAAATCCTTAAAAAAATGCAAGCTAATATCGATGACAAAATGGTTAGTCAGAAAAATCTCTTATTGAGTGATACTTTAGAGGAGCTAATCGATTTTGATGAGGATTTCGTTTATATGGAACTCACAGAAAAAGGAAGCAAAGCTCTTTTACATCAATTTGGCTTACTAGAATAAAAAATTTCTATAGTAAAAAAACAAAGACACTGATCGTAAATAACTTGTGTGATAGTCTAGCGATCTATTTTCTAAATTCCAGTGGCTAACTAAACTAGCCACTGGAGGATAAATCTAAGTAGATGCCTACTTACGATTTGCGATTCTTAAAATTCTTTCTGTTGCTAGTGCTGCGTTTGCTGGGTCAATTACTGTAAGTGTTGGCACTTTACTTGGCATTTGCAAAGTAGAATGAATATTTACCGCATAGTCGCTATAGTCTTTAAATGGAGGGCAAGCAATCACTGGCCAATGAGTGTTTGCTGCAACAACTCCAGATAGAGCATTACTACGCCCTGCTACTGTGATGTAAACGATTGCTTCATCAGATTGATTAAACAAATCTAATGTTCTCATCACTTGCTGTGTATTTTTATGTGCTGAACCGTAGATTACTTGATTCGCAACAGATAACTCTTCAAGTTTAGCTTGAATTTTCTGCACAAATGGAGCATCAGACTCACTACCTGCTAAAATCACCGCTACTCCTCCGCGGATCATTTTACTATGCTTGAGGTTGTCTAACATTCTTTCTAAAGGACTTGCTTCTAAAGCTGAGAAATCCTTCCCTGTAATCTGAGAATACACATCTAGATAACGTCGAGCTGCTTCATCTATGACTTCTTGTGGAAGCCGTGGCAAGTCACCAGAACCACTGTAATTCTGTTTCAAGAACCACTGACGTAAATATTCTTTATCTGGACTCTTCAGCTCTTCTTGTCCACGATCACCTGCTAACCAAAAACGAGAGGAGTCAGGTGTATGAATTTCATCAATAAGGATTAGCTTACCATCTTGATCCAAACCAAACTCATACTTGGTATCAACCAAAATGAGATTATTTTTCGCACACAATTCTTGTCCACGTGCATACAAAGCCAAAGCAACACGTTCAATTTCTAACCACAATTCTTCAGAAACAAGGCCACGTTTCAGAATTTCTTCACGACTAATATCTTCATCATGTTCTCCTTGCTCAGCTTTTGTGCTAGGAGTCAAAATAGCAGCTTCTAATTTTTGGTTTTTCTCTAAACCTTCAGGCAAAGCTACGCCAGATTTTTCGCGTTTTCCTTCAGCATAATCTCGCCACATAGACCCTGTTATATACCCGCGAACAATGACCTCAATCGGCAATGGCTGGCACTTTTTTGCTACAACAATGCTAGGATCTGGATGAGCGATTAGATGATTTTCAATAATATCTTTCGTCTGTTCGAACCAATAATTAGAAATTCCTGTGAGAATCGCTCCTTTATTCGGGATCTGTTCCTCTAAAATATAATCGAATACAGAAACGCGATCACTAGCGACTAAAATTAATCGATCATTTTGCTCGTATATATCCCGCACTTTACCACGGCGGAGAGTTCCCAATTCAGGAATAAACGTTCTATTCAGTGTCTTTATCATCTCTATCCTCAATGTGTAAAATAACGTTCTCTTGTAAAAATCATGCTCATATCATAGCGATTTGCTGCTTCAAGCACCTCTGCGTCTCTCACAGAGCCACCTGGTTGTACTATATGTCGAATCCCCACACTTGCTGCATACTCAATACTATCAGCAAAGGGAAAAAATCCATCCGAAGCCAAAAGGCAACGTCCAAGTTCTTCTTGAAGATTGATTGACTCACCATACTCTGCTTCTAAATTTTCTATTGCTTTTGGTATGGCCAAACGCTCTAAACTATCGATCCTATTGGGTTGTCCGCCACCTACTGACAAAACTTGACAATTCCCTTCACGGTCTTTTCTTGTTAAAGCCAAGGCATTCGATTTTACGTATTTCACTGCGGCTAGAGAAAAACCAAGAAGTTTAGAGTCTATTTCTGTCGGAATCCTTCGTGTCATCACTCCTGAATCAGTCTCTTTCCCTTGCTCCATCAGTTTCTGCAGCTTTTCTTCTAAAGATGCTTTCTTGGTTGTTTGTACAAGAACCCCACCACTAATACTTTTGCTGCTTTCTTCTGCCTTTTCATCAAAATCAACACGGAGAACTCTTAAGTTAGGCTTTTTCTCAGCAATCCACTTTAGTAAAGTTTCTGAAAAAGAAGGCGCAATCAAAAGCTCTACAAAACGTTTACTCAAACAAGGGATCATCTTATCGGTAAGTTCGTGGCCACAGGCAATGACGCTTCCAAAAGCCGATTTAGGGTCTCCTGCCCAAGCGCTTTCAAAACAAGATTCTTCGTTTTGTCCGCTCGCATAACCACAAATTCCTCCGTGTTTGACGACAGCTACACTATATGCAAAACCCATCAAATACAACTCTTGAGCGGCTCGAAAAGCAATAGATGCATCTTCTAAATTGTTATAAGAAAGCGGCTTACCATTAAGAACATCAGCTTCTACGACTCCTTTCTGTCCTTTTACAGAAAAAACCCAAGCGTCTTGATCAGGGTTTTCTCCATAACGAAGTGCCTTTCCGTTATGAAGACAAATTCTACGTGTTTCTTCTCCACCTAAACGTCGAGAAAACTCTTGCGCAATCAGAGCTTCATAATCAGCACTTAAATTGACAGCTTTTACAGCTAAACGCTCTCGGGTTTTCTGAGTAATACCTCCTTTTTCACCCAGTTCATTGAGGATTCCTTGGTAGTCTTCTGGACTCACCACAATCGATACAGAGCGATGATTTTTTGCCGATGAACGAATCAAAGTTGAACCACCAATATCCATCTGCTCAATCAAATCATCCACTGCCATCTCTTTATCTTGTGCAGCAGATGCAAAATCGTATAAATTGCACAAAACCATATCGATAGCTTGGATATCAAGGGTTTCAGCTTCAGCATCATGCACTCCTCTACGAAAGAGAATCCCCCCTTCAATTTTGGGATGTAGAGTTTTTACTCTTCCATTGAAACACTCAGGAAATTTTGTGTAGTCTTCGATAAGAGTAATGGAGCATCCGGCTGCTTGAAGAGTTTTCGCCGTGTTACCTGTGGCGATAATTTGCAGCTTTGGGTTGATTTGCAGAAGTCTTTTTGCAAAGTCAACGAGTCCTCGTTTGTCGCTAACAGACATCAAGACTGTTTGAATGTGTACTATTTTTTCATCGCTCATGCTGCAAACCTTTCTCTTAAGTAATGGATGGCATTTTTAAATAAAGCCATTCCTTCTCCATCTTCCGGCATTTTTTTGTCGGACCATTTCTGTCGTGACCAATGCGGGTGATTTTGTGGGAAAAGAGCACCTTCTGGGTGCGCCATCATTCCCAATATCCTACCTGTTGCATCACAAATACCTGCTACTGAATTCATTGAGCCATTTGGATTATTCGGATACGTATTGCTAAGCTCTCCATCTTTATTTGCATACTGCAAGGCTATTTGTTGCTCATTAAAGAGGGTTTGGAGAAGGTTTTTATCAGGACAAAAGAAGTTTCCTTCTCCATGCCTTACTGGTAGATACAAGTGATCAAGCCCTTTCGTGAACACGCATTTTTTTGAGTGAATGCGATGCTGAACCCAACGATTTTCAAAACGACCATTTTCGTTATGTGTTAAGGTCATTTTTTGTTGACTACCGTCTGGTAGAACTCCAAGTTTGACCAAGAGTTGAAATCCATTACAAACGGCCAAAATACACTTCCCTGCTCCAACAAAATCAAGAAGTTTTTCCTTAAAACTTCCTTTTTCATCTGTAGAAGCAAACTCCAAACGATTTGCGAAGGCTTTAGCTGCTCCTAACTCATCACCAAAAGAGAAACCACCTGGAAAAACAAGAAGATGCTGTTCATCTAAATGAATCTCTCCTCGCATTAACTGCCGTATATGAATGATCTTTGCCTCTGCCCCTGCTAAATTACAAGCCAGAGCCATTTCACGTTCTGTATTGATGCCATATCCTGTAAGCACTAAAGCTTTTATTTTTTCTGTCACTCATCAACTCCTAAACTGCAGAAATGGGGTTACTTTGCCAGGCTTCTTGTAGGTCTTGAATGGACTCATCCAAAATGATCGTTTGTTCTAGTCCTTTTATTCTCAAACGAGAATCTGCTTCAACCTGTCCAATACAAGCAAAAGACAGGCTTTGAAAAAGACGCTCAAATGCTTCTTGTTTGTTTTTAGGAACGGTCACAATAAAACGACTAGGTGATTCAGAGAAAAGAAGCTCGAAATTTTCACTACAATTGGAACGAGAGACTTTATCTAATTGCACAGTTGCGCCTAATCCACCTGCAAAAGCAGACTCAGCAAGAGCTACTGCAAGCCCTCCATCAGAGCAATCGTGACAAGAAGCAACGTACTCATTTTGAATTGCTTGATACAACGCTTTAAATGTAAGAAGTGCAGATTCTATTTGTACTTCAGGAAGAATCCCTACATCTTTTATTCCTAAACAATGATGATATTCGGAACCGAGTAATTCCCCTTTTGTTTCTCCCAAGAGGTAAATAAGGTGCCCTTCTTGCTTGAAATCCATCGTCAATGCCTTTCGACTATCATCCATCATTCCCATGCAAGAAATCAGAACTGTAGGAGGAACAGAAATTTTTGTTTTTCCTATTTTATAGTCGTTTTTCATGCTGTCTTTTCCTGATATGAGAGGTGTGGACCAGGCAACACAAACATCATATAGTGCTTGTAGAGAGCGAATGAGCTGCCCTAACTTTTCTTTTCCATCAGGAGTATGCTCTGGATCATATACAGGATCTGGCCAACAATAATTATCTAGCAGAGCCAAACGCTCTGGATCCGCTCCTACTGCAAGAGCATTTCGTACCGCTTCATCAATAGCCAGAGCCGTCATGTGATAGCAGTCGTAATCGCTATAACGCGGACAAATACCATGTGATAAAACAAAAGCTTCGTTAGATTCAATTTCAATAGGACGCATTACAGCAGCATCCGATGGCCCTTTTTCCTCTACACCACAAAAAGGTTTCACAAAGGTTCCACCCTGTACTTCGTGATCGTACTGACGAACAATGGATTCTTTACTACAAATATTGGGCTGAGCCAAAAGTTGCTTGAGTTGAGGTCCATAATCCAAACAAAACCTAGGATCATTCTCTTTTTCTATTTCTCTCTGACTAGAAAAGCCTTTCCAAACAGCCTCTAGTTGCAATTGCGGTACACCATCATGAAGAAAATCCATATCCAAATAGACCACAGTCTTTCCTTCATAAAGCACATGAAAGAATCCCTCATCATCAAACACTCCCAAATGCGCAATCTCAACCTCGTGTAAATCAGCAAGTTCACGTAGTTGATCTAAACAACTTGCTTCAACACCAAGTGTCATTCGCTCTTGTGATTCACTGACTAAAATTTCCCATGGGGAAAGACCTGAGTATTTTAACGGCGCGCGATCAAGATGAAGAGTACAACCTCCTGTGAGTTGTGCCAGTTCACCAATAGATGAAGAGAAGCCTCCTGCACCATTATCTGTAAGAGTTCTTAGCAATCCACGATCTCGTGCTTGTAGTAAGAAATCATGCAGTTTTTTCTGTGTGAATGGATCTCCAATTTGGACAGCTGAAACGGGACTATCTTCATGGAATGCTTCAGAAGAAAACGTTGCTCCATGAATACCGTCTTTTCCCGTTCTGCCCCCAGCTACAACAATTAAATCACCAGCATATAATTCTTTTTCGTGGCTCGCTTTTCCCATAAGGGTATTTGGCATGATTCCTACACTACCACAATAGACAAGAGGTTTTCCTAAGTAGCGCTCATCAAATACCAAGCTTCCATTCAATGTGGGCACACCACTCTTATTACCCCCATGTTCTACTCCACGACGTACCCCTTGCAAAATACGTTTTGGGTGAAGAATACGGGTGGGTAAAGGATGCTCATAGTTGGGCTCCGCAAAACAGAACACATCTGTATTAGCAAGAAGACGTGCTCCTCTGCCTGTTCCCATAATATCACGATTAACACCTAGAATCCCGGTAAGAGCACCACCATAAGGATCTAAAGCTGAAGGACTATTATGGGTCTCTACTTTAAAACAAAGACAATAATCTTTGGTGAACTTCACAACTCCAGCATTATCATGAAATACTGAAAGCAAGAAATTGACTTTTTCCGCAATTTTTTTTGTCGCTCCACGAATATACAAAGAAAAAGGTCGATCAATCACTTCTTCTTTTTCTTCTGTCTGATAACGAATACAGGCATTGAAGATTTTATGCTTGCAGTGCTCACTCCATGTTTGTGCTAAAGCTTCTAATTCTCCATCAGTAGGCCACTTGGGAAGCCCTTTCTCCTCACGTAACTCTTGTACCCCTTCTCTTCGATAGTAAGCAGCAATCGCTTGCATTTCTTCTAGATTCAAGGCTAATTGACGTCTACGACTGAGTGCAATGAGTTCATCATTAGATAGATCTAAAGAGATTGTCTCATAAAGTTTAGCTTCTGTGGAGCACTGTGTAATAAAAATATCATCAACTAATGGATTGGCAAGACAGTTAGCAGCCATTTCATAAATTTGTGTTTCGTTTAGGTTTCCTTTTAAGTAAAGACGCTTTCCTGAGCGAATGACTTGAGATGAGGAAAGAGGTTTTCCTAAACGATCTTCCAACGCACATTGTGCCGTTTGTCCTAAATTGTCTGTTACTCCGCTTTTAGGACCAAACTCCACACACCAATCATATTCCCTTCGCAGGCGTTCATCGCTAAGAACTTCTTCTAAAATAGGATCAAGCAGCGCTTGCTGAGCAGCGTTTCGAAGCTCTTCTATTTCTACGCTGTGATTGCTTCGATATACGTATACTAATTGTAAAGCATGGATGTCGTAATCAAAATGCTCTTTTAATTCCTTTAATAATCGTTTGGCTTCTGTAGATGGACTACCTGCTTGTCTTGCTATTTCGATGCAATGTGTTGTTTTCACAGCCAAGTTACCCCTGCTTCTTTAGTCACTTCACCCAAAATCTTTAAACCTTCTTCTCTTGCTAGTTTTTTCGCTGAATCAGCATCAAGAGCAAGAACCATCCCAATTCCCATATTAAATGTACGGAACATCTCTTCCTCTACAATATCGCCTTTACACTGCAACCAACGAAAAATAGGAGGAATGCTCCAAGACCCACGATGAAATTTAATACCCAGTCCTTTCGGAAGCATTCTAGGGGTATTTTCTATAAGACCGCCCCCAGTGATATGAGCAATACCTTTTACAGGGACTAAAGATCGTATGCGAGCGATCTCATCGACATAAATCTTGGTAGGTTCTAAAAGCTCTTCACCTAGAGAGCGAGATAAGAGATCTGGAGTACTATGTAAATTTGTACCACTGAATTCAACAACTTTTCGTGCTAAGGAGTATCCATTACTGTGAAGGCCTGAAGATGGTAGACCAAGTAAAAGGTCACCTGCGACAATTGAGCTTCCGTCAATGCGTTCTTCTTTAGAAACGACACCTGTAACAAAACCACATAAGTCGTACTCTTCATCATGATAAAATCCTGGAAGCTCTGCTGTCTCTCCTCCAAGTAATTGACATGAAGCTTGCCGGCACCCTTCTATGATCCCAGAAATCACTTCCTCAGCTTGGTCTACATTCAATTTTGATGATGCAAAATAATCAAGAAAGAATAGAGGACGTGCTCCTACTGTAAGCAAATCATTCACACACATTGCAACTAAATCAATGCCTACAGTGTCATGCTTATTTAGAGCAAACGCAATTTTTAGTTTCGTTCCTACCCCATCTGTACTTCCCACAAGAAACTGATCTCCAAACGGAAAGAGACCACTAAAGCCTCCTATACTTGGACAGCGCTTTTTGATTCGTTCGACGAGTTCGTTTCCAGAAGAGATATTTACACCTGCATCTTCATAAGTCAGCATAAGAAACCTCCAAGATAATAAGAGGCCCCCAGTCTAATAGGATTGCATGATTTTTGTAAGGAAAAATTTTACTAAAACAGTATCGGTAAAAAAAGGAAAAAAGTTAAGTATGTGTGGGTATGAAGAATCTGAAACTACATCTAGATATTTATGATGAATACTTTCCTATGACCTCCAATGGTCAATGAGCGGCTTTTTGGACGACTTTTGGATGGTGAAATAATCTCGCCACGTTCAACCTTCGAGACATTTGCAAAACACATAGAAAAACTCTTCAAATTAGGTGAGATTAAATAGCCTTTGGAGGTTTGATTAAAACAAGAAGTTCCTTAGTATTTTTATCTATTTCAAAACTTGAAGGTTTTAAAAAGTATGATAAAAATAAAAAATGAACAAAACGATGGGATACTTACTCGCTTACTTGTAGAGGGATCTTCCGTTTCTGCTAGTGAACTTAAAACAGATACCGCTGATGAGTTGATCATATATTTCGAGAATATTTCAAAAGCCAAACCATCAAAAATCATCTCAGGTAGACCTATCCCTGTCTTTAACGCAAACACAAGTGAAAAGCTTGGTTCTATTATCCCTTCAAAAGTCTGCTCTTTATTTCAAATATACTGTTCGAGTGATAACAAAAACAAAAACACATTCAAAACGTATTACTCTACTTATTCCATGGATAAAGGATTCATTGGCCGTTTATCCTGCAAGGATAGACATCAGGATAATTTTAGAGTATTGGGAAAGGAGATAGATCATCAAAACAATCTGTACAATCGTCTTAAAGAAAGATACCCAAACGATTTTATTCCCGTCGCTAAAATATTAGGCACTGACGTATACGTCAATAAATTAGGTGAAACTAAACTTGGCATTTGTGTTGACCCTGCGTCTTCTGATCTACTTGATTACAAATTTTCTGAAGAAAAAGATCTTATCCAAGTTTTCGAAGATATCGCAAAAGCATTAGCAGAACTTCATTACCTTAATCTAGCTCATTTAGACATCAAACCAGAAAACATCTTGCTTTACCAAAGATTAGAGGGGCTAAGAGGCGCTTTGACAGATTTTGGTTCAACTTGCTCACAGGAACAACTTACTTTTGCAGATACCCCATTATTTACTTCTCCAGAAGCAAGAAACCTAATCGATGGAAAAATAGATACAATGAATATTCACCAGTCTGATATTTGGAGCTTAGGTCTTACTCTTTTTGAAACTTATGGTAACCATAAAAATTCTCTATACAAAGACTTTCTAGAGACAGTCCATCAGTCCTTTTATAATGAAGCAAATTATCCATTTGCCTACGAACAAAGTACGATCGACATTGTCATTGGCGGACGATTTCTTAGGGATGGAAGCAAAGCTTCTTTATCTAAAAAGGATTGGTTAGAAATCGCCGAGCAACACCCTCTAATGCTACTAGTGCTATCTTGTTTATCTGTAGATCCTCAGTATCGACCAACAGCAGAAAGTTTCTTGAATTCGATTCAAGAATACCGCCAATGTTATAACGATGAAGATCGAAGTGATTGGGCAAAGCGACATTTTCCTGAGAGAGCTAGGATCGAGATAGAGTTAGAACCTAGTCTTCAAAGAAAAAATCTATACTGGGCTTCTTATCAGTAAACCATTTTCACAAAATATAATATCAAAATAAATAATTAGCTATTTAAATAAAAAGAACACAAATATAATGTGTTCTTTTTATTTATCTTTTAGATAAAGAGTGTTCCTGAAAATGAAAAAGATTCTTGTTGTAGGTTCTGGTATAGCTGGCCCTGCGCTTTGTTACTGGTTAAAAAAGTATGGATTTTCTCCTAGTTTAGTCGAAAAACACAAAAGCATTCGATCAGGAGGATACGCGATCGATATTCGTGGTGTGGCTGTGGATCTTGCAAGAAAAATGGGGATTTATGACAAGGTCGTAGCCAATCGTAAAATCACGAAACAAGGTTTGCATGTCGATTCTGAAGGCAAGACGATTCTTGAAGTGGATGGAGAGGAGTTTGGTTTTCGTCAGGATGACGATGTAGAAATTATACGGGGTGACTTAGTTCATATTCTTATGGAAGCTATCCCCGATGTTCCTTGTCGTTTGGATATGTCTATCGATTCCATCATTGATGATGGTGATGAAGTTCTTGTCACATTTAAAGACGGAACAAAAGAAAGCTACGACCTTTTAGTAGGAGCTGATGGTATGCATTCTTCTGTAAGAAGAGCTGTATTCCCTAAAGACTCTTATAAAATCCGAGATCTTAATCACTACATAAGTGTTTTTAATGTACCAAACTACTTGAATCTCGATCAAAATGAGCTCATTTATGAAAGCGAAGAGAGATCTCTTAGCGTTTATAGTCCGAAAGACTCCAATCAATCGCTTGTTGGGTTGATGTTTTCTTCTAAGCTGGGCACCTGTGATTCACGAGACCCTGCTGAACAAAAGGCATTTCTTAAAAAGCTTTTCTGGGATATTGGCTGGGAATCAAATAAGTTACTTCAACTCATGGATGCTAGTGATGGGTTTTATTTTGACTCTATTGCCCAAGTTATTGCTCCATCATGGTCTAAAGGAAGAATAACCTTAGTAGGTGACGCTGGGTATTGTGCTTCCCCTCTATCAGGACAAGGGACTAGTTTGGCTCTTGTAGGTGCCTATATTTTAGCTGGAGAATTGAAGCAGACCCAGGGAGATTACAGCGCTTTTAAACACTACGAAGACGAACTACGCCCTTTTGTAGATGCCAACCAGAGCTTTGGTTTATGGGTAAGTGAAATTTATCTAAGTGAGGAAGAATTATCTGGAGAAGCTGCAGCAGAGCGTTCACGTATGATTCTTGAACGTATCAAAGAAGTTGCAAACGCTATTGTCTTGAAGAGCTATGACTAATTCTACAAGATTCCTGCGGCAGGAAGAATATTGAGTTCATCGACAGAAGACTGGGAGTCACAAGACAGTATACTAACAATGAGGCGTGCAATAGATTGTGTCTGCACCATACGGTTTTGATCCCAGTCTCCCTCAACCTGCTCCCAAAAAGGAGTCGCCGTTGCCCCAGGCTGAAGTAAAGTAACTTTCACTCCTTGCTCCCGCAGCTCTTCTCGCAGTACAGCAGCAATGGAAGCTAAAGAGGCTTTAGAAGAGCAGTAAGCTCCCCAGGAGGGAAAAGCTTGTTTAGCTGCAATAGATCCCAAAAAGATAATATGAGATCCCGATTGCATTGAAGGAAGCAAGGTTTTCGTAAGAAAAACAGGAGCTGTTACATTTACACGCTGTACTTTTTCCCACTCTTCTATATCCATTTCTTTAATAGTAGAGAGTCCTCCAATCCCCGCACAATGAATAAGTACATCAACACTCATTGTTTCAAACTGAGCAAAATCCCTTTCGTTGGATAGGTCTAATTCGATCAGTTCAACTTGAACTGAAAATTCCTCTAAGTCTTTTTTTAAGCTTTCTAGCCGCTCTTTATTTCGAGCCACAGCACAGATGTTATACCCAGCACGTGCAAGTTCAATGCTTAAGGTTCGTCCAATACCACTACTTGCGCCAGTAATGAGTGCTTTTTTACCCTGTGCTTGCATCGAAATTTAGCTCCTCATCGCTTGAATGAGATCATTTTTCTTCAATTGGTCGTTTACGAAGCAACCGCGGTAGGTGCGAGTGCGCATCTTAGCATGGGGTTTTTGCACTCCACGCATGGCCATACAAAGGTGCTGTGCTTCTACAAATACAGCAACTCCCTCAGCTTCTAGGTGGCGCTGAATACAATCTGCAATTTCTTCAGTCATTCGTTCTTGAACCTGTAATCCACGAGCAAACAATTCAACAACTCGGGCGAACTTACTTAAACCAAGCACCCGACCATTTGGCAAATAAGCAATGGTGCAAGTACCAAAAAATGGTAACATGTGGTGTTCGCATAGACTATAAAAAGGAATATCTTCTACGACAACAATATCGTGATGCTCTACCGTGAAAATAGCACCATTGATGACTTCTACCTCTGATTTTGAGTAACCAGCTGTAAGCTCTTTGTACATTTTTACTACTCGCTTGGGAGTATCTAGTAAGCCCTCGCGATTGGGATCTTCTCCCATTCCACGTAGAAGAGTCAGTACAGCATCTGTCATCTCTTTGCTGCTTGTTAACTCTGAGCTAAAATCACTAAATTCCGTAGTCTGATATGTCATTCTTTAGTCTCTGGTCCGTTCAAAATAATTATTTCTAGTCTCCCACAAGCGCAAGTTCCATAAACGCACTCCCTTAAACGCTGTATCTAGCGACTCCCATAAATATTCTAAAATATTTTCACCTGTAGAAGGTGTTTGGTGAAAATAAGGTATTTGGTGGTCTAGATGGCTCATATGCAAAGGCTCAAGAACCCCTTCTACTGTTTTGTCTATTTCTTGTCTCTGACAAATTGTTCCTTTTAAAGGGTCAATAGGTCCCAAAACAGTAACTTCCACGATATAGTTGTGCCCATGACCGTGAAGATTGTTACACTTTCCATAAATAGCTTGATTTTCTTCGTCACTCAGCTGATTGGAATGCAAACGATGAGCTGAAGAAAAACGGTAAACACGCCCTAATGTACTAAATTTTTTCTTCATCTTCTTCCCAATATTCCGAAAATAAGTCGTCGCTCTCATAAAGACGTAGCTTAGCAAGAGACAAATGGGCAAATTCACGGAGATGAAGTGCTATTTCTTCCCATAAAACCCGTACAATATTCTCTGTCGTCGGGATCAAACTCGCAAACTTAGGGTGATCCATATTCAGGTATTTATGGTCGTAATACTCTAAAACCTCATGAAGAATTTTCTTCAAGTCAGATAGATTAATGACCATCCCGGTTTTAGGACACACATCTCCTCGAATATAAACTTCGAGAACGTAATTATGCCCATGCCCATGAGCATTCGCACACTTGCCGAAAACCTTAAAATTCTCGTCTTCTGTCCAACTTGAGTTCCAGTAACGATGACTCGCACAGAACTCGACTCTTTTAATTAGCGTTGTCTGTCCCATAGAATCGAACCTGAGGTTTGGAATCTTCTAGCTTACTAGTTATTAGTACATTTAGCCAAGTTTTCTTTTGTCAAAAATACAAATTAACTCTTGACTCAAAGATTAAAAAAACAATACAATTTTGAAATTAAAACTTTTTTAACCAATATTTTAATTATCTTTTATCCTTTGGAACTAAACCCATGCATATCACATTTAGTCAGACAGTGGATACTCGACACTCAAAAAAAATTGTGACAAAACTAGGGTTAAATCCTGAGAATAAGAAAATTGATTTCAAAAATCTGGATCGCCGAATCAGCAAAATGTTGGAAGTCTATTTGCACCCAAACGGCTTGCCTTCTAAACCTAGTTCTATATTAGATACCCTAAAAAAGCGTATTGAGCAGTTATTTTCTTGTTCAAGAAAAAAAACAACAAAAGAATCTAAATCTCCGAACTCTTCTCTTTCTTCAGAAACAAAAATCCCCTATTTACTGGATCATAACCTACGTGAAGACTTAGAAAGCCAAACTGCAATAGCGCAAGATATCTGGAATAAATACCACTCTCTATCTAAATTTTCGATTAAATCTTGTGCTTCTACTATGAGTGATGAAGAGCAAAAAGCACTTGCTATTGGCCTACTTACTCAGTCTTTAAAAGAACTATTCACAGCTTTACAAGCCCCTATAGAAATTGAAAAACAACGTGAACTTATTGAAAAAGCAAAATGTATAGATAACGTAAGTTATAAAGGGCCCTCTTGGCTTGAAACAGCTTATAAGAGTTTAGAAGAAGAATTAACGCAAGAAATACTAAAAAACAGAATCAACCCTAAGCATCGCTTTTTACTTGAAGCTCAATACAAGGCTTTTGCACAAGCTTGGAAAGAGGGAGCTTTTCCACTTATCCCAAAGAATCAAACCCCTAAAGATGAGCTAACTAACAACAATTTGCTTCCGATTTATTTGAAAAATCGTAGTGTAAAAAGCAATTGGATTCGTCACGTACTCATCCCTCAATTAGCTGGATATGATCCTGAACTTGCTAAGGTATGCAGATACAGTTTGAATGTGATTAGCCATGCTAGGCATAAAGCAAAACAAATGTGCCCCGAAGATCAGCTACAACAATTGCATACTTTTATTCTGGATACAATCGAGAAAAAACAAGCGATCATGGGATTGCAATTACCTGTTACTCCATCAGATAAGCATTTCAAAGCTGAGAAACACCTTACTCGAGCTGATCGTTTTCTTCAAGGACTGGGAGATCGTATCATCAAAAAATTTGGCAAGCTTTATGAAGAAGTTATGTTTGATGGTAGTGAACGGAATATTCCTGAGCTAGAAGTCCAGTATAAAGGCAGCGAAAATAAGTGGCATACCACCCCCTGCCCTTGGGTTTTTAATGGAGTTGGGGCGAGTGAAGAGGTATGCTTGAGAAACGCAAGCTTCTTCCATTATTTGGTAAATGGACGACAAGTGGGTGCTGTATACATGCCTTCTCGTGGTCTAGAACAAGATATTTATAGCGTTTGTGCTCTAAAATTAGGCAATGGAGAATTACGAACAGAAAATTCTCGTGCATTACAAGCTCTACTAAAAAAAGATGCCATCGAAAGAAAAAATAGTGGAAATCTTGAACCCCGCACAGTCCTTTTTCACAGCCGAGCTGCAGAAGAAGCATATTGGGCTTTTATGGATGAAGACTTTAAAGACTATCGTAATATGTTCCGAGTAGTTACGGTGGGCGGTCCTCGACAATTCACAACAGATATGTGCCCAGATTCTTTGAATCTTGTTTGTACCTTAGACCCTGTTTCACAAATGGATCGTATAGGACTGCGCAAACGCCAACATAACGAAGCACACACAGTTCACTGCAAAGCCATGCATAAACGCTTGGATAAAAACCATTGGTTTTCGGGTGATACTTATAAAGATATGCTCAGGCAAATTGCAGATCAACTTATTCGCCACGATAAAGCTACAGGTTTAAAAGTAGAGAGTGTAGCTTAAAAACAACCATAAAACCACTGAGATCACAGAGAAATATGAGAGGGATATAATTCACTCACATTATCGAACTATTTGTACTTGCTGCATATTTTTACAAACACCTCAGAAGTATCAATGTTCGGGTGACTCTTCTTGATTGGGCTTTGCTTTCTTTTTTGTTTCTTTGATTGATTTAAGCGTTAATGTAGCCCGCTCTTTTACTTTTTCGTATTCTTTTAGATCCCCACAACGTTCTATACACCCTATCAAAGCTTGACGAGCATTTTCATGTTCTTCTGAAACTAAATAGCAGTGAGATAGATGGTACAAAGGAAGAGGGTCTCCAGGCTCCAATTCAGCTGCATTTTTAAAGCCGTAAATCGCTTGCAACCACATTTCAGCTTTTTGAGCAGAGGCTCCGTAAGCGAATTGATAACGCCCATCGTCAGGAGTAGCCAAAATAAGCACACTAAATAGCTTGTTTGCTTCTCCATATTGCCCTTGTTGAAAAAGAGCTTGAGCATGAGTGTAAAGCTGATCTGTAGCACCTTGCGATATACCAAATATATCACTAATATTGTGATCTAAAGGACCTCGCTCCCCCTGAAATTTCCCCATCACACCTTTAACGTAAGATGAAAGTCCTTCTGGATCCCCTATATATTGACGCATTTGTTCAATAATACTATCTGGGTTTCCCTTTGCTTCCTTGTCTTCGTGATGATCATCACTCATTACTTGCCTTCTCTTTAGATACCAGAATACAGTTCTCACCTTAGCTTTAGCTTATCATAGTTTTTGATTTGTAATGAATTTTTCTATTGACACCTACTAAGTAAAATTCTAGGATCCTAAGCTTAAATATTTTAATAAAAAAGCAAGGAGTATAAGGTGGGCGGAAAAATTGCACCTCTTTCAGGAGTTAGTAATGAAGCAGCAAAAGTACAAGAAGATATTGTAGGAAATATTCGGGATTTTATTGGAGCTAAAGACAATCCTAGTATTAATGCAATTCAAGAAATATGGAATCAAATGGATCACAATCATACTAGCGTATGTAAACTAGTTGACTCCCAGCATATTCATTATAATCCCTTATCCCCTCTCAGTAAAAAAGAACAGCTTACTCAATGTGCTATTTCAGAAATTGAGCGAGCTAAGAAAATGAAGTTTTATCTTCCTTGTTTTAGTAGTGAATATTCACCTTCTGATCTCCCACCTGTTATCTACTGGAACTGTTTGATCAAATACGGAGAGCGATTGAATGCGCAAGGGTACAATAAATTGCATCAGTTGGTTCTTTTACCTAATGCTACTGCAGAAATGATCAACGATACTCTGCAGCTAGGTTTAAACATAGACCTTAAAGATTGCGAAGGAAATACAGCTTTGCACCTAGCAACAAAAGCAAGAAAAGACTCTTTAGTTACATTACTTATTCATGCTGGAGCAAATATTGATAGTAAAAATTCTTTAGGGGATACCCCCCTACATTTAGCTGCTTTAAAAGGCGATTCTGTATTATTTGATAACCTTCTTTTGCAAGGAGCAGATATCACTGTACAAAATAAACAGGGAGATACTCCTCTACATTTGATCGTACGAAATCATGATGCAAAAATCCAAGAGATCATGATGCAGTATATCAAAAAAAACACCCCTGTTTTAAACCTTAAAAACTCCTTAGGCAGAACAGCTCTGCATGAATCTATTGTAAAATCTAACTCTTCAAAAACTATCGCGACTTTGATCGAATATGGAACAAATTTAAATTTAGGAGACAAAGAAGGAAAAACAGCTCTGCATTATATTGTAAGTAAGCATGTGGCTTATTATAACGAATTTATTTTTGGATCGTATTTTGAAGCTATGAAAAAATTTGGTGCTGATTTTCACGCAAAAGACCATTCAGGATCCACGGCTCTACACGAAGCTGTAAAATACAACAACAATCAATCCTTAATTTCTATCTTAGTGAATTATGGCTGCCCTATCAATGCACAAGATAAGAATGGGGATACTGCTCTTCATCTTGCTGGAAGAAAAACCAGAGGAAAAAGTCACTCTTGGCATGCCTTAATCAATAAAAATGCTGACAAAGATATTCTTAATAAAAAGAAAGAAAAAGCGAAATATAAGCACGCTGTTCTGGGTGGTTTAAAAAACATGTTCAAAAATTAACTTACAGAAAACCACACGCTTACATTTACTGATGGTTAAAATGCAAGCGTGTGGTTCGTCAATAAGGAGAGTGCAATGAGGAAAGCTGATTTAAATATCAATCCAGCACAAAATACAAGCATCGCATACATAGAGGGTCAAGAAGGAATACTGAGTGATATTCGTAGTTACTTTGGAGCTAAAAACGATCTTACGATTGAGAGAATTCAAGAATTATGGAAAAAAATAGACCATAAGCATGAAAAACTTCTCGATTTCGCAGATAAATATCATATAAACATCGCTTCCTTATCTGCTCAAGAGACAAAAGATAAACTCAATCAATACGCATGCTCTATCATTACACAAGCGAATCGCGCATCTCTTTACTTGCCTCATTTTTCGCCTAATTACACTCCAAACACCCTTCCTCCCATTCTTTATTGTCATTGCTTATTACGTCATTGTGAACGACAAAATACTCAAGGATATAATCGCTTACACCAAACAGTGCTTCTTCCTTCTGTAAGTAAACCTAGTGTTCAAGACCTCTTACAACTTGGTTTAAACATTAACCTTCCTAGCAGAGAAGGTAATACAGCTCTTCATCTTGCTGTAAAAAAACAAAATATCTACCTCGTTTCTACACTGCTCCAAGCTGGTGCCGACGTTGATCAAAGCAATGCAAAAGGTGAAACAGCTTTATACATAGCAACAAGAGATTATTTACATTCCAAAAAAAGCAATCAACCTACACATAAAGATATTAGCGATATCATTGATATTCTATTACTGATGGGAGCTAATCCAAGCTCTCAAAGTAATAATGGCAATACGGCTTTACATGAACTTGTGAAAGCAAATTTCATAAGTTCAGAAAGAAAGCTACTTAAAGTTAAAAAAGCTTGTTTAGATCTTCAAGATAACGAAGGAAATACTCTTTTACATTACGGAATTATAAATCAGAGGTCTCCTAGTAAACTACAAACACTCATGTCCCATCATAGTGACACCCTCAATATTCAAAATGCACAAGGAAAAACGCCCCTACATCTAGCCGCAGAGAGAAAAAATATCCATTATATAAAAGCTCTGCTGAACCGTAAAGTAAATTTAGAAATCCAAAATAAAGAAGGAAATACAGCTTTTCATATTCTCATCCAAAGATGTGTAGGAATTGAGTTTATTAAACTCTTTTTAAAAAGAAGAAATAAAAAATCAGTAAAAAACTCTTACGATTTTTTAAACTCTAAAAATAAAAACAATTCCTCTCCTTTACACCTTGCCTGTTCTCATGCTCCGCATTTAATTCCTCTTCTAATTAATGAAGGAGCAGATAAAAATAGCATCGATAAAGATCTCAAAACACCTTTAATGTGTCTTTTAAGTAGTAAATATAAAATTAACAGCGATTTATTGACTCTATTCTGGAAAGAAAAATCTTCTTGTTGTGAAGTAGACAAATATGGGCGCAGCCCTCTTCATTATGCAGCTCTTAGAGACAATTCAGAAGAGCTTGTAAACTGCTTGATAAAAATGGGATACAAGGTAAACCTTTGTGATCAAAACGGAGACACTCCTTTACATTTATGTGGAAGAAAACCACGAAAAAAATCTCGTACATGGAAATGTTTACGAAAAGCCGGTGCTCGTAAAAACATCCAGAATTATAAAAAAGAAAAACCCAAGTTTCAACACAATCGCATAAAAAATTTTTCCCTTTTTTTCGGTGTTAAAGCTATCAAGAAGAAAACTCAAGGGGCTTTAATTTTCGATTGAAGCTTCTTTTCATTTTCCACATTCTCTATCTTCCTTTCCACTATGTATGTCTGTATTGGTCTTTCAAACCCTTTAAATAACATGGGTTCATCCAAAGCTTTGCATTCGAAGACATCTTTCACAAGAAGATAGGTTTCATTCGATATGTGGATTTTTCCTGGACGCCCAGTAGATTCTAATCGTGATGTCAAATTGACATTGCGCCCTAGGAGAGTGTAGTCCATTCTATTTTTGTAACCGAAATTCCCTACATTTACATAGCCAGTATGAATTCCTATTCGAGCGCTTAGAGGTTTATCAATACCTTGTTCGTAAAGCTGTTTCTGTAACTCTTTGATTGCCTCTTGCATTTCCACTGCCATTTTGAGACACATTACAGCATCTTCTTTTACTCCTTTGGTCTGAGGGTCACCAAAAAAGATCATGACGCAATCGCCAATAAATTTATCAACGGTCCCTCCATACTTGAGGGCTATTTGAGACATTCTCTCTAAATAGGTATTGATAAAATATGTAAAATCTTCCGGTTCCATCCCGTCACAGGTCAGAGTAAAGTTACAAAGATCTGAGAAGAAGATCGTCAGCTTTTTACGTTGAGTTTTGATTTTTGCTTGGTCTTTTTCATCAAATAAAAGCTCTACAATCTGAGGAGAAACATATCTCGAGACTCTTTTGTACATCGTCCCTAAAAAGTCTTTTCGAAGCTTATGCTCTAAGTGTGCTTTTACCCTTGCCTTAAGAACTGGTGGGTTGATAGGTTTAGAAATGAAGTCTGTTGCCCCACACTCAAAACTTTTTGTTTCATCACTCACTTCGGATTTTGAAGTAAGAAAAATTACCGGAATTTCTTTTGTATTGGGGTCTCTTTTTAGACTTAGACATACTTCATATCCGTTCATTTCAGGCATCATTACATCAAGTAAGATTAAGTCTGGTTTTTTCTCTGATTGCGCCGCTCTTAGTGCTGCTTTTCCATTAAGCGCTGCCATTACAATGTATTCATCACGTAAAATACCAGAAATGAGCTGCAAATTATCTTTACTATCATCTACAACAAGAATGCTATATTTTTGAGTTGCTATCGTCATTTCTTTTTCCATGGCTAGCAGAGCTCCTCTGTCATTGCTTTTCTATCTTCAATAAAATACTTTTAAAGACTTCATACGCTTCTTCAAATTCGTATGCCTGAACAAAGTCAGTAGCTTGAAGATATTCTTCACTGTAAGCAGGCTCTTGTATTTTCACTTGAGACGGTTGAGTTAATTCTGCTGCAGATACATCAAAGTTCTGACACAAACTTAAAAGCTCCTCTATATGGCTCTTTATGGAAAAGGCCTCATTTTTTTCACTGTGATTGATCGTTTCTACTTCTTCTTCATTTTCACTGAAACACTCAAGTGAATCAAGAACAACTTGTAATTCTCTCATGAGAATATCTAAACACTTATCCTGCTCTTCTTGAGACAAATTTTCTCTACAAGCTGTTTCTAAATTCTTTGCAGCTTCTTGAACAGAATATGCTCCAATATTCCCCGCGGATCCTCTGAGAGAATGAGCTTCCCTTTCACATGTTTCAATATCTTCTTCAGACTGAGCTTGAAGATAGACGGAAAGAAAATTTATATTATTTTTCTTAAAACAATTCAAAAGCTTTAGATAGAGCTTTTTATTTCCTCCAGATGTTTTTAAGCCCCCTTTCGTGTCGATTCCTTTCAAATGAGGAATTTTTTCTGTCGTTGATGTTGTTGTTTGAACTTTTTTTACAGATATATGACCTTCTTCTGGAGATTTCGGAGATATGAAACGAGTCAATGTTTCATAAAGATTCATAATATCAATAGGCTTGGCAATATGCCCATTCATGCCTTCTTTGAGAGCTTTTTCCACGTCTGTACTCATGGCATTGGCTGTCATAGCAATAATCGGTAAATCTTTGTAAATTACATTTTCACGAATCTTATTTGTCGCCATATATCCATCTAGAACTGGCATTTGAATATCCATCAAAATAAGATCAAACTTCATACTTTCTAGCGCTGAAACTGCGGATGCTCCATTATCTACAATCGTAACGATAATCCCTACACTTTCTAAAAGCTCTTTTGCTAATTCCTGGTTAAGCTGATTATCTTCGGCAAGTAATACTTGTGCCCCGGATAAAAATTCTTTGAATTGGTCTATAGAGTCAAGTCCCATTTCTTCTTCTTCTTCTTCGTTATTCATTGAGTGACTATATTCTTTTATCAAGTAGTCAAATAGAGTCGATAAGGTAAGTGGTTTGGTAAGGATATTATTTCCAACAAACTCTACTTCTTTTCCCATCAGCATGAGATCACTTGCGGAATATGCAGTCACCATTTGAATCGTTGGAATATTTTTGATTTCTTTCGAATGGTATATTTTATTTGCCGTTGTCAGACCGTCCATTTCAGGCATCTTCCAATCCATTAAAACAAGATGGAAAGGCTTACCCTCTTTTTCTGCATGAATCACGGCTTCTATAGCTTGCTGTCCGTTGGCACAAGACTGAACTTCTAGTTCAAGCATTTTAACTAGATTTTCTAAAATAAGACGTGCGTTCTTATTATCATCCACAACAAGAATGCGCATATCTTGAATATGTGTTGGCAGAATATGTTTTTCTTCTGAGGCTTCTTCTAACAGTTTGAAAACAGCTGTGAATGCAAAGGTGGAACCTTTTCCCAGGGAACTTGTGACCTTAATTTCCCCTCCCATCAATTCCACAAGTCTTTTACAAATAGCTAAGCCAAGTCCTGTTCCACCAAACTTACGCGTTGTAGATGTATCTGCTTGTGAAAATGACTCAAACAGTTTTTCTGTGACCTCTTCACTAATCCCTAAACCTGTATCATTCACAGAAAACAGAAGCTTTACGCTATCTTCTTTTCTCTCTTCAAGAGAAATAGCCAATAAGACCTCCCCTTTTTCTGTAAACTTAATAGCATTGTTTCCAAGATTCACTAAAACTTGGTTCAACCTTAACGGATCACCAATCAACTGTTTAGGTACATCAGCAGCAACATCGATCAGCAGTTCTAGATTTCCCTCTTCTGCTTTGAAACTTATTAAATTAGAAAACTGATCTAGAGTATCAAAAAGCTGAAAAGGTGTTTCTTCCATTGTCATTTTTCCAGCTTCGATTTTTGAAAAATCCAAAATATCGTTAATGATTCCGAGGAGAGCATTTGCTGATTGGTGAATATTTTCGACGTACCCTCTTTGTTTATCACCGAGTTCTGTTTGAAGTGCGAGATAAGACATGCCAATGATGGCATTCATTGGTGTACGAATTTCATGGCTCATATTCGCGATGAATTCGCCTTTCACCGTACTTGCACGATCAGCTACATCTTTCGCAACTTGTAAGTCTTTTGTTCGTTCCTCGATTGTAGTTTCTAACTTCTGACTATGTTTACTAAGTGCATCGTTTTTTTCTTCTAATTCTGATAAAAGTTCATGACGACTTTTATAAGCAAACTCTTCTCGAATTTCTTGGAGCAGTTCAGGTGTAATGATAACAGGAGAGCTTTGTAACTTCATAGAAAGTAAAAGCTCACTTTGTTCTATTTTAGCTTCGACATCTTCTCTATTAAGTTCTTTTCCTTGAAATTTTGATACAAAGATTTCCTGGAGAGAGTTATCAAACCTTATATACAAGTAGATGGGTATTTCCTGACTAAGGTATTTCCGTGAAAAATCAGAAATTTCTACTGTCATCTTTGTGGCTATGTAGGAGTCAAAACCAAGCTTAATCATCGCCTGCATAAAGCTTTTTCGAAATGCGATCAGCTCTTTTTCAACAGTAATAGTAAATGCACCTAAATATTCCATGCTTCATACTCAAACACAATGCAAGAGGCGTCATCTTGCATTTTTCCATAGTTATCAATGACTTGATTTGCAACTCGAGTGGTTTTCCCTTCAAAAACAAGTTTCTTTTTCTGAAGATAAAAACTACTCTTGACTCCATCACTTGCTAAAATGACTCGGTCTTTATCTTTAAGTATTTCATCTTGAATAAGCAAAGATCGTTCTTGCCTGCCTAAAATACCATTAACTGAGACAAAACAACGATTTTTATGCCCAATTACACAAGCTGTGATATTGCCTACTCCTGAAAAGTGCATTTTGCCGCTTTTCAGGTCAATCACTGCCAAAGCTGCTGCAGCCCCGTTAGATTGCTTCAGTTCTTTGTGGAGTTCATTAAATAGGTTTTCTAAATTCAACCTATTTTGTCTTTCGACAACCCTCTTAGCATTTTGTGCGATATCGTATGCTTTTTTTCCATGACCTAAACCATCAATTAGTCCTAATAAGAGGTCATGATCACGCAGAGTAAAAAAAGGAAGGTCGCCACTACACGTTTCCGTGAAATGTGGTCGATTACAAGATCCTATTTTTAACTCTACTAAATTTTTCATTTCCAGAACGTTACCTTTACAGTTGTTCCTTTTAATGGCTCTGATTCTATCAAAAATTCGTCAGCCATTCGCTTAACACCCGGTAAGCCCAGACCTAAAGTACCAATAGAACTGAAAGATTCTTCCATTGCTTGATCAATATTCTGAATGCCAGGTCCCCAATCCTTTACACAGATTTCAATTCCTTTCTTACTCTTTTGCTCTGCATGGCAAAGATAAATTTTCCCTTGTTTTGCATATTTGAGAACGTTCATTCCTAATTCAGATACAGTGGTCAATACTTTAGAGAGATGAGGTTCCTTGAATCCTATTTTCAAAATTGCAGATCGAATTCCAATCAGTGAGCTTGATAAACTTGCTTGAGAATGTATGTAATAATCTACTCTTTCCTCAATCAAGCCTTTGCCTCATTTTTATTTTTTTGAATGAGATCTAAAGCATCTTGAATGCATAAACAACTTGTTACACTATCTATTTTGATATTCGTTTGTACAAGAGCTGCTACAACACAAGGATTAAGGCTAACAAAGTACGACTCCACTCCCATCAGAGCTATCACTTTTGCCTGCTTGTATAACTCCTTAAACTCTGTGCTATCTAAAATCTGAACCGCGGAGAAATCAAAAATAACATGTGCTGCAAAATCAGATTCCAAATTCGACAAAAGGTCTTTTTCTAAAATAGCTAGCGCATCAAGACTCATTGGATTCGGCACACTGACCACATACGTATCGCTAATTTTATTAAATGTCGTTCTGGAACCAAATTCATTTAGCATAAAGCATTCTCATTATTTATTTTTTGGATAACGATTCCTATTTTCTTAAATGCTAAGCCCAGTGAATCTTTTAACGTTGCAGTTGTTTGAATGGAGTTAACATTAATCCCTAGTTCTACAATTGTTTGCGCAATTGCTGGAGATACTCCTGAAACCATGCACTCACAACCCATGAGTTTTGCGGCTTTTGTAATTTGTATGATGTGATTCGCTACTGCTGTATCTACAATAGGCACACCTGCAATATCTATGATGATCACTTTTGATTGTGTTTCACTTATCTTGGATAAAATATTGCTCATTAAACCTTGTGCTCTTGAAGAATCAATAATCCCACAAATAGGAAGCATCAAAACCCCATCCCAAATTACTGTAATTGGGGTGCTCATTTCTGTCATCGTACGTGTTTGTTCAGAAATGGTTTCATTAATAATTGTACTGTAACTTTCAACAGTTTGGGAAAGATCTAGATGTACGAGTTTAGTAACAGATACATAGCTTTCAAGTTCAGAGAGGTATTGGGAAAAAATCTGAAGAAAACTTACCATTCCCGTGAAATACGCAGATAAAGGGAGGCCTACCCTTGCATGGACGGCACCAATATGCCTTCGCGAATCAATATATTGTTTATCAAGAGTTTGAATAGAAAAAAAATCACTCCAGTAACTTGCCTGCAATTTTTTTAATCGATGAACCACTTCATCATCAGATAGAAAGCGATCCCAATATGGAGTGGTTGCAAGATTTTTATAGAAAACATCGATGACACTTCCCATTTTGGGAACGATAGCAGGACCTAAAGCCCTGACATCACTTAATGTTTCTTCTGTAATACCATAAGATTTTTTCAGGTTTTCTACTTCTGCATCTGTACATTGAACAGCTTGTCTAGTTTGCTCATCAACTAGCATTCATTAGCCCCTTTATTAGACTGTGTAGACTTGAATGTTTACCCACGGTTTCTCTTTTAAAATAAATTTTGTCAATCCATTTCCAGGAGCTTTACTTCGTAAACATTAAAAATTAATTGCTTGTGTAAAAAGAAAGAAAAACCAAGTATTTCATTAAAAACATAAACTTCCTAAGTCATGAAAGATCAAAGGTAGGAAGGAAGACCCATTTATGTTAAAATTCCTTATGATTCACAATTTCAACCTGTAACTATATGACTGATCGTCGATCTAAATCGAAAAATACAAAGAAAAAATCAAAAATCACACAGAACTATATTCAAGTGATTCAAGAATTTATTAGAGGAAAAGGTTATATACCTCTTTCATCTACAGAATTGATTGAGCGTTTGAAGGTTCACGAAGATCACCATAAAGTCTTTCGGCAGGCTTTATCTAAACTCGTTAAAGACGGTTTTTTGTTATACAAGAAGAAGCGCTACGGTTTAGTTGGTCGAAAAAGCCAAGAAATTATATCCGGTACTTTAAGTGTTCACCCACGAGGTTTTGCTTTTTTAAGTCCGGATAACCCTACTGCTAGCGATCAAGATATTTTTATACCCAAACATCTTACTGGTAATGCTGTTGATGGTGACCAGGTTGAAGTTGCTGTGGATTGGGAACATGTACCAGCGAAAGGGCCTGAAGGAAAAGTTGTATCCATTGTCAATCGTGGACGCACTCATTTATCTGGAATCATCCTTCATGTTGAGCAAAGTGGTGCAGCTCGAGCTCATGTTCCGATTTTAGGAACAAAACAAGCGGTACGAGTACAAGCATCTGAAGAATATAGCATCAAGCGCGGTGATCGTGTAGTGATGCATATTTTGCAGTGGGGTGATAAAGAACAGGAAACTGTATGTGAAATCTCCCATGTTCTTGGTCCTATTTCAGACCCTAGCTTAGATATCCCATCAGCTATTGAGAACTATGAGTTACGTGGTGACTTTCCTACGCGAGTCAAAAAAGAAGCAAAAGCTTGGGGTACTCGTATTCCTGCCTCAGAGTTAAAAGTTCGAGAAGATCTTCGTCACCTTGAATGTGTAACGATTGACCCTGAAACAGCTAAAGATTTCGATGATGCAATTACATTAGAGCAAGTGGAAAAAGGCCATTACCTTTTGGGAGTACATATTGCTGATGTTTCCCATTATGTTTCTCCTGGCTCGGCACTTGATAAAGAGGCATCTCTTCGCAGTAATTCTACTTATTTCCCAGGCTACTGCTTGCCTATGATCCCTTCTGCTTTATCAGATCAACTCTGTAGTTTACGTCCGAATGTTAATCGCTTGACCGTCTCTATCTTTATGCGTTTCAATAGTCGCGGCCGTATGATTGACTACCGAGTAGCACGATCTGTGATTCGCTCTAAGCGTCGCTTTAGCTATGAAGAAGCTAAAGAAGTTTTAGACGGAACCCGCCGAAGCAAGCATAAGGCTTTACTGGAACGTATGGTGGACTTGTGCCATTTACTAAAAGGCAAACGCCGTGAACGTGGAAGTGTTGAGTTATTTCTTCCTGAATACCGCGTGCAAGTAGATGAAAAAGGTGTGCCATTTGGTATTGAAGTGATTGAATATGATATTACTCACCAAATGATTGAAGAGTTTATGTTGAAGGCAAATGAGACTGTAGCGGCTCATTTGAGTGCTCAAGATCAGTCATTAACTTATCGAGTTCACGATGAGCCTAATGAAGAAGACCTCGCTTCATTCCGCCAACTAGCTCGTGCTTTTGGTCATCAAATTGGAGCAAAGCCTGATGCTGAAGAGATCCAAAATTTATTCCATGCCATTTCAGGCCGACCAGAAAGCCAATTTCTAGCCACAGCTTATATTCGTTGCATGAAACTCGCACAATATTCAACACAAAATATTGGTCATTACGGACTTAGCTTAGAGCATTATTGCCACTTTACGAGTCCGATTCGACGTTATGCTGACCTCGTTGCCCATCGTGCTTTATTCGGTGAGCTAGAGGAAAATGTGGACGTTCCTTCTATTGCTAAGCAATGTTCTGAGCAAGAGCGAGTGAGTGCAAGAGCTGAAGGAAGTGTACTCTTGTTGAAAAAGTTACGGCTTCTTCAGTCGCAATTAAAAAAAGACCCCGGCTTAGCACTTCAAGCTGTAGTCACTCGCGTAAAACCTTTTGGTCTTATTGTCGAATTAGAAAAGTATATGGTGGAAGGATTCATACACGTTTCCAATTTACACAATGATTACTATGTTTTTAACCCTACATCTATGGTTTTACAGGGAGAAAATACAGGCGAACGCTTCCAATGTGGGGAGAGAGTATCTGTTTCTTTAGATCGTATTTGTTTGATTACCCTTGAAACTGAATGGTCTCTGTTAGAGAAACCGCGAAAACGAAAAAAGAAAAGAAAAAAATAATTTTACTCAGCTAAAGTACGGTCAAAAGGAGCCTTTAATCAGGCGTAGCTGGAGGCCTTTAGTGAGAGATGAATTAGAACTTGTTCGTTCTCAAATAGAGAATGGCGAAGCGATTTTGGTTGATGTAAGAGAGCAAAGCGAGTGGGACACAGAACACCTTAGCGGAGCTGTCTTACTCCCCTTAAGCGAAATAGAAGATGGAGATTATCCAAATAATTTACCACAGGACAAAACTCTTTATCTTTACTGTAGACGTGGTATTAGAGCTCAAGTCGCAGCTACATTAATGCGAAACGACTTCCCAAAAGTACATCCTTTGCCGTATCATTTTACTGATATCAAGACTGCAAAGTTTGATACTACACAAGGAAAGAAATGAAAAAATATTTTATCACAGGCGCTGTTATTCTTTTACCTCTAGCGCTGACTATTGCAATTGTTGCGATTATCGTTGATTTACTCACTGGACCATTTCTCGGTGTTGCTGAAAACTTCCTGACAAAATATGAAATTTTTCAAAACGGAATCTTTTTTATCCGTGGCGAACGTGTTTTACGTTATACAAGCCAAGCAATCATTTTAGTAGGTATCACAATATTTACTATCTTATTGGGAGTACTAACTCGCTGGTTTATGGTAAAAACTGTTTTAAACATCAGTGACTTTATTATACACCGCATTCCCATCATCAATAGTTTATATAAACTTTTCCAAGATGTGTTTCGTACAATATTCACATCAAATGCAGATTCTTTCAAACAAGTAGTTATGGTTCCTTTTCCTAACAAACGTACTTATAGTTTAGGTTTAGTTACCCGAAAAGCCCCTCCTAGTTTTTCAAAAAAAACTCACGATGATTTAGTTTCTGTATTTGTTCCTACTACCCCAAACCCTACTTCTGGGTATTTATTGATGTTTCCTCGTAAAGATTTAATTGACGTGGATGGTCCTGTAGAAGACGCCATTAAGTTTATTATTTCTTGCGGTGTTATTCATCCGGAATTTGGAAATGTTCCTGACATACATAATGACGATGACGAGACAGAAGATGTTAATACAGAAAAAGATCATTCACTTCATTGAAACAGAAACAGTCGGACATAAACTAGAAATCATTTCTTTACTTACCCAGAAGCATTATCATTCTGGACGTAAAGTATTTGTGTCCGTTCCTAGTTTAGAAGCTCAAAAATATATTGATCAATTGCTTTGGAGCTCTCCCCCTGAAAGCTTTATTCCTCATAGCTCTTCTTCTCATGAACGGGTGATGATAGCGGTTTCACCTGCATTACCTAATGAAACGGAAGTTCTCATCAATCTTTCTCCTGCTCCACATGCCGAGGCGCATCAATTCTCTTATATTTATGAGTTAGAAGATAAAACAAGCCCTCAGAAAGCCCAACAATCTCAAGTAAAGCGACAATCTTATACTCAATTAGGGTATAATGTGTTGATTCATCAAGGAATTCCTGATTAGTCATCAATCTTTATCTGGTTATTTTTCACCACAGAGGCACGGAGTTCATGGAGAATATTTAAGAAATTCACTTCATTTTCACATTATCTCATGAAACTCTGTGGCTCTGTGGTGATTTTCTATGGCTGTTCTCATCAATCTTCATCTGATTATTTTTCACCACAGAGGCACGGAGTTCATGGAGAATATTTAAGAAATTTACTTCATTTTTACATTATCTCATTAAACTCTGTGTCTCCGTAGTGATTTTCTATGGAATATAGTAGTTATTATGAGACGTAAAATCCAGTTTTCAATTGCTCAAAAGCCTGTTAAACCCTATACTATGCTTTTAAAATACAAATACGGAGTGAATTATGACACGCATTGGTAAAAAAGAAGAACGCCGAAATCAGAGTCCTCGTAAGCCTCGTCGTCCTTCTCCTAAAACAGGCCCTAAAAAAGACAACCTTCCTCTGGGCTTTCGTGAACACGCGAACACAGTGACAGGTGATGCTGCACAAACTTGTTTTATTCCTAAGCTGAAATAAAACTCGCGTTGTACTACACTCATACTTTAAACTAAAGACTCTAGAAATAAGGTAAAGAAATCATGTCTAGACATCCCAGTTATGGTAAAGCTAACAAAGGCGGAAAAAAGCGTAACGTACTAAAGCGTTTTGAGCGAATTGACGTACTACGCAAGCTTGGTCGTTGGGACGACAAAGAAAACAAGCACATTACAGGCTTACCAAAGACACCTGTTAGTTAATTTCTTTGCTCGGCTTCTCTCTTGAAGCCGAGCAACACTCTACTCTATTGCGACACAATCACATCGAAAACCATTAAAAATCATACAAGAACTTTCCTCTTGCCTGCTCACCACTCTAATGGTAAAATATAATTTAAAATAAGTAAGCACCGACAATGCAAGTATACTTAAACAATCAACAAAAAGACTTATCTATTAAACTCGATTTGATTCCTCAAATTGTACAATCTGTATTAACTATTGAATCAGCTCATACTGACGAGTTATCGATACAGTTTGTTTCTCGCTCAGAAATTTGCCAACTTCACGAAGAGCACTTTGATGATCCTAGCCCAACTGACTGTATATCATTTCCTTTGGATTCGGAACCTGCATCCCCTGGCATTCATCATGTTTTAGGAGAAGTTTTTGTATGTCCTAAAACAGCAAAATTGTATGCATTAGAGAATAACACAGACGAGTACGACGAGTGTCTTTTGTACCTTGTACACGGTCTTCTTCATTTACTAGGATATGACGACATAGAAGATAGCGACCGAGAAAAGATGCGAGAAGCAGAAGCAAGGAACATGCAAGAATTAAAAAAACAAAACCTTGATCTCAGACCTTTAAATATAGAGAAGTAAAAGTAAAAAAGGAGAACCTTTGCACATAATCACCCCACTATTTCTTTGTTTATTTAGTTTTATTGGTACCGTTTTTCTTACCATGTCTAACGCCTCTTTGCGTCGCATGCGCAAACACCGCTCCAAAATACAATTACAAGTACTTTGCCGGCGTTTTTTCTATAGTTACGTACAAGATTTAGTGTTTCCTAAGCGTGATTTTGAAACTCTCTATTACGCAACAATCTCCACCCAAGTTATTATGGGGTTGTGCTATGCTTCTTCTGCTATTTTTCTTTTGAGTTCACAAGGACTCTTTTGGGGAGAAACGCAAGAGTTTTCTGGTTACATTTCCTTTGCTGCTTTTGTTATTTTTCTATCGATTTCTCTGTTTTTAGGAGACTTTCTTCCACGAGCATTTGGTGCCCGATACCCTAATAAAGCTTTATTATTTTCAGCCCCTATCACTTCTGTTTATCTCGTTATTTGCTTTCCCGTTGCCATTATCTACCTTAAACTAACGAAGTGGATATGGAAAAACACTCAAAGCCAAAGAAACACCCAACCCGTTTCTCAGCTTAAAGAAAAAGTCATCGAACTCATTCAAGAAGCCACTGTCAATACACACCTAGACCCTAGCGAAAAGAAACTTATAGCTTCTGTTGTAACCTTTAAAGACCGTATTGTCCGTGGAGTAATGGTTCCCCGTGTAAATGTATTTAGCTTACCAAGTAATTTTTCTATTAAAGAAGCTGCTCATTTACTTCGTGAGCACGGTTATAGTCGCACACCCATTTACCAAGACAGCGTTGATAACGTAATCGGCGTACTCATGTATAAAGACATACTTGATGTGTATATGGAGTGCATGGACAGCGATAATTTTGAATCTTTAAGTGGTCCTATTTCCGGAATCGTCAAACCGATCTTGTTTACCCCAGAGACACAAAAAATCTCTCACCTACTCCAAGAATTTCGCCGAAAGCAAATGCACTTGGCTGTCGTAGTCGACGAGTATGGCGGTACAGAAGGAATCGTTACCATTGAAGATATCTTAGAAGAAATCGTTGGTGAAATTGCTGACGAGTATGACGACCAAGAATCTGAACAGTTCTCGGAACTTGCTGAAGGCGGTTGGGTTGTCGATGCTAGCATGTCTATTAACGATGTATCGGAAAAACTAGGCGTTATCATCCCTCAAGATGGCGAGTACGACACTATCGGCGGCTATATCTTCCACAGAACAGGCAGCATCCCTGAGAAAGGTTTTGTTATCATTCACGATAATTTTGAAATGGAAGTATTAAGTTCCAACGAGCGCTGTATCGAACAAGTAAAAGTACGCCCCTCAAATGGCACTCTCTTCCCACCGGAACTCCCCTCAGGAAATGAAAAGTCATAAAGCAGTCAATCAGTGGCTAAACCAAGCATACACTCCCAACAACAACTTAAAGGGTTATATAGCCACTGATTTGAAACAAAACAAACTACCTCAACTCTCTCTTTTTAACTTTTCCATTTTTAACCCTATACTTAAGACAAGTAAAGTAAATATAGTTACACACTTAATTGAAGGGCTAAGAAAGAAAGTTAAGATACAAAAAAATCCCTCTCATATGCTACCCTACTTATCTTTCACATAAAATTAAGACCCAGGGAGGGGTATTATGTGTGACGTATTAGTAGGTCAGCCACTAGATCAGTATGGAATTAATATGATGGGGCAAATGCAAGAACTTCGCAATGAGCGAGGAGCTTGGGACCCAGAACAAAGCTTTCTTTACAACTCCGAAACTCCAGATTACAACTTTGGAGATGTTGATTTTTGCAATGCAATTGACCAACAATGCACTCTTTATGACGAAGAAGGTCCTTATTTAGACCTTAACCAAGCATTTTACTATAACCCAAATAAAGCTGTAAGCACAGAAGAAGAGCGAAGTATTCAAGAACTCACAAACCTCTACATGAGCTCTAGAGAACAAACTTCTTCTAACACTTACAAACCACAAGTTTGGACACAAGGAGAAATCAATCTCTTAGGTCAAGCTCAGCAACTTCGTAACAATGAAGGCGCTTGGGACCCTACTCAGGCATTTTTATTCAATGAAACAGCTCCTGATTACGACCCACAAAAAGTCCTCTATCAAAATGCTATTGATGAACAGTGCACACGTTATGATACTGAAGGCAATCCGTATGTCGACTTAACACAAGCAGTATATTTCGACCCGAAAACCGTTCAAATCGCAAATGAAAACGGTCGATTACAAAACCTCTGTGAGCTTTATCTAGAGCCTAAAGAGAAAAAAATAGACAACATTATTCCCGCTTTCTTAAAAACAACCCTTAGCACTCTTGAATGGCCGCATTTAAGCCTAGGCTTACTTGACAGCCGTAACACAAACACGAGTATGTTAGGACAGTGGCTTTCCTCAAACTTCTCTCCATACTGCGAAAGCGGAGATCTTTTAAAGAAAAAATCTGTTTACATTATGGGACAAGAAGTTGAACTTTGCTACGACTCTCTAAGTAACGTATTGAATATTCAAGACCGTCTCTTAGAAATGAACCAAGGTTACATTGGAAGATGTCATGAAATCATGTCTCTTCTTACTCTAATGCCCTTACAGCCTATGCACGATCATGCTGATCTTATGTCTGGATCTGTAGCATCTGAGCAAGAACTAAAACATACTTCTTATTATGTTGCTCCTAACTATGTAAAAATTACAGCTGAATACGCACACGGAAAAGTCATTGGACAAGTTGACTTAGAAAGTGGCAATTTAGAGCTGTCTTATACTGCAACAAAAACACAAAAGAATTCTTGGTATAGTTATTTCTGGAACTAAGCACTTTCTTTTGATCCGACTCTGCTTATAAGTAGAGTCGGAGAATACTATTTTATACCTAATTGAACTCAAAACCAAATAAACTCCACCATTCAGTTGAAAAAGAAAGGGAACCTAGTGCATTATTAGAGCTTCCATCCCCAATTAAGTTTAGGAGTTATTTCTAAGATGCGTCGTTCGATTTGTTATTGTTCTCCATCCGTTGGCCAAGCTGGTAACGATGCTACATGGAAATTTATTTACACCCCTTCTTCTTCTTTACCTAAAGGGGCAAAAATTAAATTTGACTTGAACAGCCAAGGTCGCGAAATTGACTGGGAAATTCCTAGTGCGGACTTGAAGAAGGCTAGCAATGTCATTTACGCCATGCTTGGTGAAAGTGATAAAGTCATTGCTGCTAAAGAAGTTTTTAGTCCAGAAGCCATTCATCCTGAATTCGAATTTATCTTACCTGAAGAGATGAAAGCGGGTACTTCTTTTACTATCTATGTTGGTTCAAAAACAAAGACAGGTAAAGGAACTCGTTGTCAGACACATACACAACGCCGTCGTTCTTTTCTTTTATATGTAGATCCGAAGGGTAAAGGACATTACGGTGATCCTGAAACTTTCAATATGGATATTCGCGGGAATAAACTTCATGATATTCGTATTTTAGCCCCTTCGTTTGTAACAAGAAACCGTCGTTTTGATGTAACAGTTCGTTTTGAAGATGAGTTCGGTAATTTAACGAGTGATGCTCCAGAAGAAACTCTTATTGAATTGACTCATGAATTACTTCGTGAAAATTTAAATTGGAAACTTTTTGTTCCTGAAACCGGCTTCATTACCTTACCTAACATGTATTTTAATGAAGAAGGTGTATACACCATCTCATTGAGCAATCTTCATACAAACGAAGTATTTCAATCCGGGCCAGTTAAATGTTTCCACGAAAACTCTGCCAGTCTTCTTTGGGGAACTTTGCACGGAGAATCTGAGCGTGTAGATTCTACTGAAAATGTTGAATCCTATTTGCGTCATTTTCGCGATGACCTTTCCTACAATTTTGTTGGAACCTCTTCATTTGAAGACACTGATGAAACTCCAAGTTCTATTTGGAAGCTCATTAGTAATCAAGTGGCTGATTTTAACGAAGCTGAACGCTTCAACACTTTCTTAGGTTTTCAGTGGGAAGGCCAAGTAGGAACTGAAGGTTTACGCTTATTTATCCATAGTAAAGACGGTAAAGCTCTTCTTCGTAAGAACGATCAAAAATACAACTCGTTGAAGAAAATTTACAAAGGAAGCAATCCTAAAGACTTAATGTCGATTCCTTGTTTTACAATGGGTAGCACAACAACGTACAATTTCAAGAATTTTGACCCTGAATTTGAACACGTTGTAGAAATTTATAACGCTTGGGGTTCTTCTGAGTGCTTAGAGAAAGAAGGCAATCCATTCCCTATTCTTGGTTCTGGCAGAAAAGGCGCTAAAGAAAAAGCTGATGGATCGATTCGAGCAGCTTTGAACCGCAACCTTCGTTTTGGTTTTGTTGCCGGTGGTTTAGATGACCGAGGTTCTTTTGCTGATTTCTTCGAAAGCGGTCAGGAACAGTACCCTGCTGGCCTTACAGCAATCATTGCTGAAGAGCAAACACGAGAGAGTTTATGGTCTGCTTTATCGCAGAGATCTTGTTATGCTACTTCTGGTGCTCGTATTCTTGTTGACTTTAAGATTGCAAGCACAAAGATGGGTCAAGAAACCAGTACTTTAGACAAGCCTGGTCTTACTGTTAACCGTCATATTGATGCTCTTGTCGCAGGTACAAGTGATCTTGAAACTGTTGAAATCATAAGAAACGGTGAGGTTTTAAAAACCTTTGAGCCTAAAGGATATTCTTTCCCATTTACATATGATGACATGGAACCTTTAGATAAGGCTGTGATCGATGCAAATGATAGAAAACCTCCTTTTGCTTACTACTATCTACGTGTGACTCAAACTGATGGACACGTTGCTTGGAGCTCTCCTATTTGGATTGACTATATTGCAACAGAAAGAAAAGCCCCAGTAAAGCGTCCAAGCCCAGCTAAGAAAAGAGTGTAACTCTTTTCTACTTCTTACAAAAAAGAGCGTAACGGCTTTCCGTTGCGCTCTTTTTTTTGCATCGTTGATTACTTGCTTCTTTAGCCTTACTTTGTTAATTTGTCTGCATATACTTTTCACCAACAGGATCAAAAATGTCTCAGTTCTTTCTCACTGCTATTTTAGCTGCGGTTGTGATTGCGTTGGCTTTATTTGCAATGGCTATAGGCTGGTTAATCACAGGAAAGCCTATTAAGCGTGGAACTTGTGGTTACGATCCTACGAAAAAGAAAAAAGACGACGACAAAGAATGTGGAAAAGACCCTGATTGCCCTATGTGCGGTGGTGGATCGATCGACTCTATAAAAAAACAGCCTACAGATGATGAGGAATAGACAAATGACTCTGTTGACCCAAGAAAACGATACCATACGTTCTATTCTCGATGCGACGCAAGATCCTTCACTTCACAAAATTGCAGAAAAAGTATTCGAAAACAAAAGGCTCTCTACAGAGGAAGGCGAACACCTCTTAACTTGTTCTGACGATCATTTTGTTCAATTACTCGCCGACTACGCACGTAAAGCGCGTGTAGGCGATACGGTATATTTTGCCTCTACTCTTTATATTCACCCTACCAATCTTTGTGAATTAAGTTGCCCCATGTGCTCTTACTACGCAAAACCAGGTTGGGAAAAGGCTTGGTTTTCAAGCCCTGAGGAAGTCGAAGCAAAGGTACGTAAACACTACGAAGCAGACCAGGTTAGAGAAATTCATGTTGTTGGTGGTTTATGGCGTGATTGCGACCTCAATTACTACCAAGATATGTTTACTCGTATCAAAAAAATTGACCCAGACTTACATATCAAAGCTCTTACTTCTGTTGAATACGATTTCTTAGCTAAACTACATAACATTACAGTCCCTGAAGTATTCGAGCGTATGAAAAGCTGGGGTCTAGGTTCTTTACCTGGTGGTGGAGCTGAAATTCTTGTGGAAGAAATTCGAAAACAGCTTGCTCCTCAGAAAATCACTTCGCAAGAGTACATGGATATTCACCAAATTGCTCACGAAGCAGGTTTACCATCTAACATCACCATGCTTTTTGGCCATGTTGAAGAGCCTAAGCATATTATTGCCCATTTGGATTGGGTAAGAAGTTTACAAGACATTACAGGTGGCTTTCAAACATTCGTTCCCCTGCGTTACCACGAAGAAGGAAACGCTCTCGGTAAACGGAAAAAACGATTAAAACCACAAAGTAATATTCGCCGAGTCTATGCTGTTTCTCGTTTAATGCTGGATAACGTACGAAACTTGAAAGTTTTGTGGAATTATATTGGACCAGAAGAGGCACAAGAAATCTTACGTTATGGAGCGAATGACTTATCAGCAACTTCTATGGAAGAGCGTATCATCACTCTTGCTGGAGGAATTGGTGTAAAGGTGAAAATGACTCGCGATACAATGTCTCAACTCATCAGACAAATTGGTCGTACTCCAAAAGAGATTCATTCAGGTTATGATTATCAAGAAGAGGACCGCTTATTATGCTCCGAGTCGGTGTCGTAGACTACAGTAACGCTCTTCCTTTGGTCTATGCCCTAGAAGCAGGTATTATTCCTCATTCTGTCGAACTTGTTCATGCGGTTCCAGCAGAGCTAAACCGCCGTCTTTATATGAATGAGCTTGATGTGGCTTTTGTAAGTACTTTTGAGTATCTCCGACATCGCGAAAATTATGATCTTCTTTCAAATCTCTGTATCGCAGCTTATGAGCACGTATACAGCGTATGTCTTTATAGCCGCTGTCGCTTGCGTGACTTAGATGGCAAAACGATTGGCATTACCCGCCAAAGCGCAAGCTCTGTTGCTCTACTAAAATTACTCTGCAAGAGACACTGGAAAATCCAGGTACAATTTAAATGGATTGATACGGAAGAAGAAGGCTTCTCCCTTGATGCTTGCTTGCTCATAGGAGACCAATCTCTAGTACACCAAGAAGTCGATGGATTTTATCGTATCGATTTAGCGAACGCATGGACTTATGCCACAGGACTTCCTTTTACTTTTGCTGTATTTGCTATACGAAAACCGCTCCATAAAGAAAAGCAAGATGAGCTAGAAGATTTAGCTCATTCTTTCCATCAATCTCTTGAGTGGGCACGCAATCATAAAGACGTAATCATCGAAAAAGCAATTGCGAAGACAAATGTAAGTCAATCATTGCTTACGAAGTATTATCAAACCCTGTTATACACGATGGGTGCGCAGGAAAGAGAAGCAATTGAGCTCTTTTCTGAATTAAGTGATTTTGAAGAACCACCGATTACTGAGAGTAGGCATGTCTGCACCCACATATGACAAAGAACGCCCTGAAACGATTCAAGGACTCTTTACTCACATTGCTTCTGATTATGACCGTGCGAATGCGATCATGTCTTTTTCTCTTCATAAATGGTGGAATTCTACACTCATAAAAAAACTCACCGAGCGTCCTTTAGAAGGGCAAGTAACACTTCTTGATTTGTGTTGCGGAACCGGAGAAATCACAAAAAGCTACCTAAAGAAACACCAAAATCCTCACCGTGTTTTTGCCTTAGACTTTTCGGAAGGAATGCTTGCACAAGCTAAAATGCGTCTTCTTACACCTGAATTTTCTCAACATGAAATCACTTGCATTCAAGGAGATGCTCAAAACATTCCCCTAGAAAAGTGCTCTGTAGATCGTATTTCTGTTGCTTACG
Source organism: Waddliaceae bacterium (assembly GCA_002709385.1). GTDB lineage: Bacteria > Chlamydiota > Chlamydiia > Chlamydiales. Next base: position 103,732 of record PAQS01000024.1, on the reverse strand, counting down.
GTATTCGAAATGTGCGTAAACCAGAACTATGTATTCAAGAAGCTTTTCGTGTACTGAAGCCTGGAGGCACTTTTTGCATTTTAGAGCTTACCCGCCCTAAATTTCCCCCTCTTCGTTTTCTTCACCGAACTTACATGACTTATGTATTACCTCTTGTGGGCAAATTAGTTGCTTCGGATAAAGAAGCCTATGAGTATTTGATGAATAGTATTCAAGGCTTTATTGCACCATCTGATCTAGCACAAACAATGTCAGATTCCGGTTTTCAAGAAGTACAATGCCAAGCACTACTTGGAGGCATCGCAACAATCATTCAGGGCTATAAACCTAAAACCCTTACTCAGAAAGTATAAGGTATAACGTACTCTACCTAGCGTTGTCAGCTGCAGGCAATCTTTCGCCGCGTCGTAGCTTCTTTTTCACCTCTAATCATGAGAGGTTAGGTAGCTATTGGAGCTTAAACGCGGCGAATCAAAGAAGCTAAGACGCAAAGAAAGTCTTATTATCCTCGAGACATTTGCAAAAATACATCGAATGTAAAACCTATCAATAATAGACAGGTCGGTAAGATCTATGGTAGGTTCCACCGTAACGGTAATAGCTACCACCCGGACGATAATAATGCCTACCTGATCGATAATAGCGACCACCCCCGTGATAGTATCCTGCTTTATTTCGCTCAAATCGCACATCTTCATAATAATAAGCATGTGCTCCTACTGAACTCTGCCCGCACCCTGTTAAAAAAAGCATCGATGCACACAGTAAAAGAAAACTTCCTGCCATTACTTGAATTTTCATCTCAAGCCCTCCCATTCGTTTCCCGTAAAATGTAAAACATTCAACCCGAATGTATTATAACATTTTTTCTTCTTTGCTAGCATTCTATTTCCAGCGTAATATATTAAGAATCAAATAAGAGCGCAGTTTTAGTAGAGGTTATATTCGGTGGTTATTACCTTAAGTCTTTTAAGTATTTCTTTTTGTCTGTTTTCTATTTATAGACTTTGGCAACAGGTAAGAGAACAGCGCAACTGTTCTCTTATGCAAGTCTTCACAAACTTTAGACAAAAGATGTGGATGACTTTGGGGATGGGTACTTTTTTTCTTATTTTATATCTAATGCTCAATCTTCTAATTACGAAGTATTTAACACAAGATCGCGTCATAAAAGCTATGGAATATGGTATGAAACACCCCACATATTTTCTCATGTGGGGCCTCTTCATTTTTATGGTAAATGGACTATTGGTTTACACTGTACGACTTTTCATTAAATACTTTTACCTAATGCGTCACCGTACTTAGACCTCAACGAACTCTTTCTCTATCACTTTTTCTTGATGCTCTTGCTGGATTTTTTCTCTTACATTTTCATACCAGCGGTAAACGATATGGTTGTTTTTTACGAATCTAAAAGCTGGTAATTCTTCAATACTACTTAAGATTCCATATAAGCACATATCTGCCATATTAGGCTTTTCTCCGCTAAGAAACGCTTGATCTTTCAATGCATCTCCCCAGGTTTCAAGCAGACTTTCAAAGTGCGCTCCAGGCTCTTCTATCCCTTGTGACTTAGCGCTTTTACGAGCTACCATTGTCATAATAAAAGCCCCTGAATATTTGATAAAAAATCTCTGTAAGCGAGAAAACTCTCCTGCATTTGTAATGTAATTAAAACTGCGAATTGACGAAGAAAATTTATCGTAAATAAGTGGTGGGATGGCTCTAACTAGAGTAGAATCTCCCCACTCAACCCACCAAGACTCAACCTTTTGCTCTTCGACTTCTTTTTCTTGCAAAGAGTACTCTGGGTACTTTTCTTCAATATACCGCATGATTGCAGTAGAATCGTTTACCTGAGTTCCATCAGCATCAACAAAAATAGGAACCTTTCGATAACTTTTGGAGAAGGCAATTTGCTTTTTATTAAGTGGGTGAACTTCTACTTTTTTATATGGAATGCCTTTGTAATCTAAAATCGCTCGTACCTTGCAACAGAAAGGGCAGACTGTATATTGATATAGAGTAGGGTAAGCATCTAACGTACGGTTTTCTAGAGACATCTAAAATTTACCTTCTTATGTTTTGACATATGCTTTCCAGTATACCGCCCATTGAATTATACCCAAATGAATTCCAATTTTTAAGCAAGTTATCTACCTGACAAAAAACCCTTGAGATTTAAAATATTTCCTTCGTAAGATGAGGACGAAACAGAGTTACCCATTTAAAGGTGATCACCAATGAGCGACACACTTGTAGTAGCCAGTAAAGTGAAAAAGTATATCAAAGAACAGTCAGGCATGAATTCATCCAGTTCTGTGATGGACGCCCTTACAAAAATTGTAGAGCGTGAATGTGCTCAAGCAATCGAGCGTGCACGTCATGCTAAGCGTAAGACGGTGATGGACCGAGATTTTGATCTAGGTATGTAGTCAATACAAACCACGATAGACTGAAACAAAACTTTTGCTGAAGTTTGGGCGGTGCTAGTTGTACCGCCTTTTTCACTGCCTACACCAAGACTTTCTTTTCTATCTCTAACCATTCTTGATAAAGACTTTCTCTCTTTTCTTGTGGCATATTTGGTTCAATAATAGAACTTTCATCGGGAAGTGTGAGAATCTCTTCTGGGGACGCCCAAAACCCTGTAGCTAACCCTCCAAGATAAGCAGCACCCTTTGCTGTTAAATGTACATCATTTGCCTTTCGAACAGGAGTCGCAAGAATATCTGCTAAAAATTGTAAAAGAAATTGAGAACGAGTCACTCCTCCATCTACACGTAATTCTTCTACTTGAATGGAGCTTTCTTTTTCCATTAATCCAAGTACTTCTCGTGTTTGATAAGCCATTGCTTCAAGAACAGCGCGAGCAATATGTGCCTTTCCAACACCTTGACTAAGCCCCCAAATCATTCCCCTTGCTTTACTATTCCAATGCGGAGCCCCCAAACCAACCAGTGCAGGTACAAAATACACTCCTTCATTACTTTTTAAAGCCATTGCCATTGTGTCTAGATCTTCAGGACGTTCAACAATCCCTATCTCTTCTAACCAGTCCACCGCAGCTCCGGCAATAAAAACCGACCCTTCTAATGCAAATGCTGGGTCACCAGAAGAGTTACAAGCAAGAGTTGTCAACAATCCTTTTTTTGAACATACAGATTTCTGACCTAGGTTCATCATAACAAAAGTACCTGTACCATAAGTACTTTTTGCTTTTCCTGGCTCCCAACAACGCTGCCCGTACAAAGCAGCTTGCTGATCCCCTGCTAAGCCTGCCAGAGGTATAGCAAAACCTCCTGTGTGCGCTGGAAATGACTCGCCTAAAATGCTTGAGGAAGGACGTAACTCAGGCAAAATTTCTTTTGGTACCTGAAATAAATCAAGCAGATCTTGGTCCCAATTTTGAGTGTGAATGTTGTACAGGCTACTACGCGACGCATTACTTGGGTCTGTAATGTGTAATGCCCCTCCACTCAAGTTCCATAAAATCCAAGTGTCTACAGTCCCAAAAAGTAAAGATCCTTTTTCTAGTAGATTTTGACATTCAGGGACATGATCTAATATCCAACGAATTTTCGAAGCGGAAAAATAAGGATCTAAAATCAACCCACTACGCTCTTGCACCCAAGATTCTTTCCCTGCATTTTTTAAAGTTTGACAGTATTCTGCCGTTCTACGACATTGCCATACAATAGCTGGATAAACCGCTTTCCCAGTATTTTTATCCCATAAAATCGTTGTTTCACGCTGATTTGTCGTGGCAATCAGTGCTATATCACTCCAATTAATCTTTTCTTTCTTCAATAACTTTTTAGCTGTACTAAGAGCAAGTTCCCATAGTTCTTGCGGATCATGCTCTACCCAACCTTCGTAGGGATAATATTGAGAAAACTTTTCTAAGTGATAATTTTTAAGAACTCCTGATTGCTCAAATAAACAAGCCTTAATTCCTGTTGTTCCATGATCAAAACTAAGAATAAACGCTTTTTCTGACATAAGATTATCCAAATAGAAAGTTACAGGGAGCTTAATTCAGAGAAAGTCTCTTATTGAAGAAAATATCATAAAAAGAACTTTCGGTAAGTACACTTTGTTATATTACGATTCATTTCTTAATTAGCACAATATGTTATGATTGTAGTATACCTTTGTCGAAAAGAATTCGACCATTTTTTAATATAAGGTACTTACAATGAGCATTTCACAAGAACTCAACGAAATCACTCAAACTCTCAATAATGCCCAATATACTCATCGCCTTGTTGTAGAAAAAGACCAGGAAGGTTGCTTCCACCCTAAACTCCGCTGCTCTATTTCTAATTTTTTTCCTTCATACATACGCAACAATTTCTACAGTAAAGAATTAAAGGAAAATAAAGAAACTTTAGAATATTTTTTTCGAGTTTTTGGAAAGTCTCGAGTGTTTCGAATTGGTGATCGATATGGAGTAAATTTTCAGAAAAAGTATGACAATGGTGAAGGTGTCAGTCGTACTGATATCGAAAAGCTCTTTGTTGGTTCTGCAGATCTTCGTATTGAAGACGTGAATGAACTTTTCTTACGCATCAAATCCCCCGAAGTTCACGAAGTTTTATTTCTTAATAAAGAACAAACAAGCGATCTGAAAAAAGAATTCTCATCAATAAAGATCACTTCTCCTGTTGAGGATTCTTTTGTAAATGAGAGTAAAGAAAAACTCGAACGCCTTATTGACCTTCTGATTCCTTTTGCTAATGTATCAGATGTGTTCATGGGCAACCTCCCTAACATTAACCCTTTAGCACATGGAAGTGGCAAGACATGGGACTCTAAACGTCAATTAGTGCGCGCTCTTCTAGAGCTTCGCCATGATGCACGCTTTCACCTTTTACCTAGTTGGTCTTTTCGCGTAGCAAACTTAATTGCTAACCGAGAACCACCAGAAGGTACTATCGTAGCCCACCAAGAAGGCTATTTAAAAGTGCATCGCCGAGTGCATGGTGGAGGCGCGTTTAAACTGTTTCTTAAAACACTTACTCAACAAAAAGAGAAATTTTTTAGCGGTGTCGTTTACCGAGGTACTAGAGGCCATTTTCGAGCTACATCCTCTCTTCGTTCTATTTGGGATGATTTGCAAATGAATATGGGAATCAATGGAATTCGTGCAACATTTAAAGAAACAAATTCTCTTCTAAATGATGTAAAAGCAGGGTTTATTCATAAAGAAGATGAACCTATATGGTTTTTAGGTTTGAGTTTAGGAGGAGGGCATGCTCAACGAGATTTTTGCGCTCAATTTAAACGGATTGTAGAAAAGGAAAGCGTACGTCATATGCAGTTACGTACGGTAAATTCAATCAGTGTGGATAGAGTAACCGCAGAATATTTTGCAAAGCTTTGTAAAGATTACAAAGGTCAGCTTCATATTTTGAGAATTAGCGAAGCTGAAGATGTGATTCATCATTTTGGTGAAGCCCATATAGGAGCTGGTTGCGATCCGGAAAAAGTACACATTGACGCAATTTCCTTTGAGCATGTTGATCACAGTAACAAGAATTGCGGAAAGCGTCACTGGGATAAATGGCCTACTCCTATCGAAACCCCTCAAGACCGCATTAAAGGTTTTGTGAAGTTTCTACGGACTGTTGTTGGGGTCCATATTCGTGAAACTCCCTCCATGCCACATTGCACTTATCAAGTCTGTAATCGTCATCCTGGAGGAAAAGATCGAATTGAAGATATTTTAAATCCAGACCAAGATCCTAAACGGTCTCTTTGGGAAAAACGACGACAAGAATTAAGTTTCGGTCATCAAAATAGTTTTGTCGACTTTCTTAAATCTCTAAATTTCTAAAAATAAGCCATAAAAAAGCGATTTTATGATAAAATCGCTTGGCTTTATTGTAATAGAGGGAAAAGAAGTGACTCGATCACCTAAAAAATATACCGTATCGCCTTACTCTGAATCCTGGCCTAAACTATATCAACTTGAAGAAGAAAATCTCAGAGACGGTTTAAGAAATTTAAATATTTCTATTGATCATATAGGTAGCACTTCCATTCCTGGCACCTCAGCAAAACCAATTATCGATATTCTTTGTCGCGCACCACAAATGGATGACATTGAAGCACATATGCGTTTTTTGGAAGAGCTAGGTTACGAATACCGTGGTGAATGTGGTATTACAGGTCGCCATTTTTTTAAAAAAGATCGTTTTCACTTACATTGTTACACCTTTGAAAACCCTCATGCCTGGGCAAATTTAATTTTTAGAGATTATTTGAGAGCACATCCCGATGAAAGAGACGCCTACTCAAAATTAAAAGAATCTCTTGCTCTTCAATTTCCTGAAGATAGACAAAGTTATATTGAGGGCAAAACTAAAATGGTCACTCAAATTACACAAGCGGCAGCGTTATGGCAAGATGGAGAGAGCCCAAAGAGAACAAAATCTCCCGCTCTCCCTATTGACTCTTCAATGGAAGAAGTTCAAAACGCAATGCGTGCTAACCATTACGTAAGCACTCATTACCTTCCTATTTTTGTTCCCAACATGGAAATCATGCCTCTTGGTGATGTAAACATCATAAGATCTGCTATTGAAGACGATACCTTCAATATGATCACAGATGCTCAATTTACTGATGAAAACGCCTCACAGCGTATTGATGAATGCATTGCTTTGTTCAAAGAACAAGAACTTCCTTTTTCTTGGTGGGTTTCTTCTTATGATGAACCTGAGTATCTCCCTTGGCTACTTCGTAGCGCAGGTTTATCATTTAAAGAAGAAAACGTAGGTATGTTTACTGTAATGGAAACGGCTCCTATAGTGGATACCGATCTAGAAATCGTGCAAGTTGAAAAAACAGAACAACTAAAAGATTTCTGTTCTGTTTTATCAAGTGTTGGTATTTCCCCTTTTTCTTATGAAAAGATATATAGTCAAGCTCCTCCATTTTTATACCGAGAAGATAGCCCTTTAGAATTTTACATTGGCTACAGTGAAGGTGAAGCGGTAAGTATTGGCTTACTCGTAATGTATGCAGGTGTTGCTGGAGTCTATTCTCTCTGCACAAAAGAAAAGTTTCGTAAACGTGGCTATGGTTCTGCTATGCAAGCTTATCGCTTAAAAAGAGCTTATGACATGGGTTACCGTATTGCTGTATTACAAGCATCTGAAATGGGTAAAAATTTATACCAAAAACTCGGCTGGGTCCCTTTCTGTACCTATACCGAGTATGCATAAGCACTACTTGCTTAGATTATTGTTTACCATCTAAACATAAGATTCATTGGGCGTTGAACAGAAGTAAGGTCTCGGTATTCTTTTAGGCCAATATCGTTGTGCTTAGGGAAATCATCTGAAATTTCCCTCCAATTCCCATCCCAATAATCGGAGTCCACAGTAACACGAGATATAGAACCATCAAGATTTTTTTGTGTAAGCACAGCACTCTTATTCTCAAGATTCACTGACTCAACAGTATATCCTTTATTTATAAAACTTCTATCTAGACTCACATCGTTAATATGATACATCCATCGGGCAATAGGTCGAGTTCGTATAACCATTTTACCAACTAGTTGATCTAAAGTACTTGCTTCTGAAAGAAAACTTTTCTCGAACTTTTCAGGCATTTTGCATGCGATGCTTGTTACCGTATAATGCTTTTGACTAGGAATATTAGTTTCATTACCTACACTAGAGATCTTTTTTTTCTCAAAATAGGTATCACTAATATTATAAATTAAATCGTTAATCGATTCTTGAGTATCTTCAGAGCTAAAGTTACTTTCTTTAAACAGGTCTTCTAATTCCATCGTGGGTAGTTTCGGTAGAATCATCTTCGCTTCCTCTCAGTGTTTTCGTATGGGGTTTTTGAATTGCGAAGACTACAGAAAGATAGCTATTAATGCCTAGAAAAAATGGAGAGCAATCGTATCCCCAATGAGCTACGATTACTCTCCACCTTATCTTAAGAGTATTGCTCTAGTAAGGATTTTAATAACTGACACATTTCAAGGTGACTTTTCACATGCGTCAACTCTCTTAAACTATGCATAGATAAAACTGGTGTACCAATATCTACAGTCGCTAATCCTGCTTTACTTGCAGAAATGGGCCCTATCGTTGATCCACAAGAGATTTCATTATTTGAGACAAATTCTTGTACTCCAATACCTGCTCTGATTGCAGCTGAATGAACAAAAGCTGCTGTTTGACAATCTGTTGCGTATCTTTGGTTTGCGTTATATTTAATGACTGGTCCAGCATCAAGTTTAGGACCATGTTTTGGATCGTGCCTTTCGGAATGTGATGGGTGCACTGCATGAGCTACATCATTACTTACCAAAAGAACATGCTCGAAGAATCCCTGCGGATCCTTATGCGTTGATTCTAAATCTCGATGGATATGGTGAAGAACTCTCTCTAACCAAGGAGATGCTGCTCCTTTATAGCTTTCGGAGCCTACTTCTTCATGATCCCAAGAAATCATCATTTGTAGGACATGATCTGAATCTTCACTATTCAATAAAGCAGCTAGAGAAGCATGAAGCCCTAATAAGTTATCTAAACGAGGAGAAGCTAACATGTCTTTTTTCAAGCCAATAAGAGCTGGTTTCTCGATAGGCACCAAGAAAAGTTCATGGTTTAATATGCGCTCTAGATCATTTGGAAGATGAGAAGCTAAAATATCAGCTAGAGTAGGAACTTCTTCTCCTTCTTGTATGGGGCCACATAAAGCATCTAAATGAGTCTGTGTTTTGATGTCGATTTTAGTCTTTTGCTCACGGTTCAAATGTACTGCAAGATGAGGAACAGTGGCAATTGCCTCTTTCGCGTTCACAGAACACATTTTTACTGAACCATCTGTTGAGATGTAGGCAACTTGTCCTGCTAAACCAAACTCTCGATTAAAGTAAGAAGAAAGAATGGGCCCTCCATAAACCTCACTTCGTAATAGAACCTGACCATTTCTAACACTAATGGGATCTGGTTTCAGTTTTAGGCCTGGGCTATCACAATGGGCTCCTAAAACAACGCCCTTAACAAGTACTTTTGGAGTTTTAAAAGCAAGTAATGATGTATTCCCAATTGTCTGATAGTATTTTTTATCTGCTTCTACAGTCATTCCAGGAAGAAGCCTTTTATACCCCGCCTGCTCTAGTCGAAAAACGGACTCTTGAACGGCTTGTAAAGCAGTAGGAGACTTCTCAATGAAATCACAAAGATCCTTAATAACTTCTTGTGCATTGTGATTTTGCTTTACACGTCCATTTAAAGGAGAGGTGCCAGAGAAAGATTGCTTTGGCCAAATATTTTGAGTGTCTCGTCTTTCGTTAATATTCGAAATTTTATATTCATCAGGTATGAATTGAAAAGAAGTGCGTAAGTATTTAATTGACAGATCACTCATAGTCGTTCCCTTGTTTTTACAAATAGACGGGAACTATATCCAAACAGCTCTCTAAAATGCAAGAGAGGATGTTTTATCACTGTTAAAAACCAGAAACAAATAAAAATTACATCAACTCTTTTATAAGTACACTTGCAGCTTTTCTACCCGATTTCAAAGCTCCGTTTATAGACGATACTTCTGTAATTTCTCCAGAAAGAAACACTCGCTCAAAACCTTTTAGTTTAATATTTTTTTCTAAATCAGGAGACCTTTTTTGTTCAGGGAGAGCATGTGGAATGTGGTATTCTTTGATAAAAGATAAATCATCTGGCTTCAATGAAAACCAAGAACAAATACTTTCTTCTACATTTTGTAGTAACTCACTCTTATTTTGCCATTTAAAGTCGACAACCGATGCAGAAATAAGATCAAAGCCTTTTGGAGCATAAGTAGCTTGGATATGGTTAGGAATACATAAATTTGCAATAGGACCATCACTTCCTAAATATAGAAAAGGTGACTTTTTGATCTTGTTCTGTGGAATAGAAAAGTAAAAACACCTCACACTTTTGCTAGTAATTTTCTGCGATTCAGCAACCCAATTTTTTAAAGACACATTATCAACAGAAACAATAACAGCATCTGCTTTTATCTCCTTACCACTTGCTAAAGAAACAGAATGGTCTGCTAAATCTTTTACTTCTTCATTTAAAAGAAGTTCTGTTGATTTCAAGTTCTTATACATTGCCTTAGGAAGAGCTTCCATTCCTTTTTCAGGCAAAGTAGCTAATCCTTTTAAAAATAACCTTAAATAATCAATAAAAAGTTCTGCCCTTGCCTCCAATTTTATATCTAAAAACACACCTCCAAAAAATGGCTCTAAAAAATCATGTCTCGTATCAAAAGATATGCGTAATTCTTCTAAAAGTTCGCTAGTGCTTCGATGTAAAGCCTGTTTGCTATAAAGTAAACGAGCTAATTTAAAAAAATCGAAATAAGGAACTTTATGAACATTAGTCAAAAAACGAACAAAGTGCCGAAAAGGGTTTACTAAATGATAAGAACTGCTTCCTTTACAACAAAAAGCACCTGAGTCAAAAGCTTTTAATTTAAGTTCATTAGATAAATCTAAGCGTTGAATTTCTGGATAAGAACTTAAAAGAACTTGAAACCCACGATCTAAGAGAAACCCTTGCTCCTCATCAGTTCGAACACGCCCACCTATTCTGTCAGAGCGCTCAATAAGTGTAACTTTTCCACCAAGCTTTTCTATTTCTAGGGCAGCCGACAAACCGGAAAGACCCGCACCAACAACAATAACGTGAGGACAATGATTCATAAACACCTTTGTACCTTATCTAAATTTTCTCTAAAGATTAATACAAACAATTTAAACATTCCACTTGATAAGGAATTTCTTGTAAAAAAGCCTGGGTAATATTGTATGTTTTTAGATGGATACCTGAAGTGAGAATGAAAATGAAGCAATCCTTATTTCTAATCATGGGAAGCCACTTGTTTCCCCCTAAATATCTTCAGAATCTAGATCATAAAAATATTCTAATGATCGAAGACTTTGGGCTTTGCACACATTTTCATTATCATAAGAAAAAGCTTGTTTTCTTTTTAGAATCGATGAGAAATCATGCGGACCTTTTACGAAAAGAAGGTTTTGACGTTACATATATTGAACTAAAAGATGACTCAAAAAAAATCTCATTTGAAAAGCAGCTTTCGAAGATTTTAAAAGAGAATCAATGTGAAAAATTAGAAACATTTGAAATTGAAGATCGCTTTTTCCGAGAAATTTTATCTAACTGTGCCAAAACAAACAAAGTTAAATGGGTTATTCATAGAAGCCCTATGTTTTTTCATAGTACCAATGAATTTTATAGTTACTTTAGCTCAAAGAAAGCTCCACGTTTGCGTCATTTTTACGAATTAGAACGAAAAAAACGCGATCTTCTCATGAATAATGGAGAACCTCTTGGAGGGCAATTTAGTTTTGATAAAGATAACCGTAAACGACTACCTAAATCTATCTCAATTCCAGCTCTCCCTCCTATAAGAGCTACAAAACACCACAAACCTGTATCAGATCTTGTAAATAAACTGTTTCCAAAACATCCTGGAAAAGCTGAAGGATCTTGGTTGCCAAGTTCTCGCTCGGCTGCTGAAAATTGGCTCGAAGAGTTTTTAGAGAGACGCTTCAGTGATTTTGGTCCTTATGAAGATGCCATATCAATGGAAGAACCTTTTGTTTTCCATTCTGTTCTATCTCCCCTGCTAAATATAGGTCTTCTTACTCCAGAAGAAGTGATTGAAAAGGCTTTAGAACAAAAAAACATTCCCATTAATTCATTAGAAGGATTCATTCGGCAAGTTTTAGGGTGGAGAGAGTTTATCAGAGGAGTTGATGAGTGCTTTGGAGAAAAACAAAGCAAAAGCAACTTTTTTAAACACCAGCGTTTACTAGGTGAGCAATGGTGGACAGGGAAAACAGGTTTACTTCCTGTAGATCATAGCATTCAAACAGTCCTTCAGTATGGTTATTGCCATCATATTGAACGTCTTATGATTCTAAGTAATGTAATGTTGCTTTTAGAGATACACCCTCAAGAAGTCTATCGTTGGTTTATGGAAATGTTTGTTGATAGTGCTGATTGGGTGATGGGTCCTAACGTTTATGGAATGGGACAATTCAGCGATGGTGGTCTATTTGCAACAAAGCCTTATATTTGTGGCTCTAACTATCTTAGGAAAATGAGTGACTTCCCTAAAGGTGATTGGTGCGATATTTTGGATGGCTTATACTGGAGCTTTATCGATAAAAGACGCGAGTTTTTTAGTGGCCAGCCACGCTTAAACATGATGCTTGCAACACTAGATCGAATGAAAGAAGAGCGACGTGCACATCTTTTCTCTCTTGCTCAAAAGTTTCAAGAAGAAACCACTTACACATGAGATTTTCACTAAATCCACCACATTTGTTGCAAAATTCTTCATTGAAACACTCAATAAAGATCTATACCTCCTTCTTAATTAGTTCATTAAAACTGGCATAGTTCTTGCTTGGTTCCCAGTATCTTTTGTGACTAAATGATACTGGTTTTACTGTGTACGAGTATTTACGCAAATCTATGGACGAGACGAAAGAAGCTTATTCTTGTCCTTTTTGTGACCCCGAAATTTTAGAAAGACAAGGCGTGCTAAATGGCAAGCTTTGTCATGTTTTATATTGCTTAACCCCTTCTTGTAACGGAAATGTGCTCTTAATTCCAAAACGGCATGTTTTGCGTTTTGAAGAACTTAAACAAGAGGAAATGAACGAAATGCATGAAATGATTCGTAAAATAGCAAAAGTATTCCCTCAATTGTACAAAACAGATGATTACCTTCTTTTACAGAAGAACGGTAAGCTTTCTGGACAAAGTGTGGCACATATACACTTTCACATGATCCCTACAGCTGAAGGAGGCATTCAGGAAATTTCTACAGCTCTCCATAAACGAACAGCAATTAGTGCTGATGAAATGGCTCGACGAACTGAAGAGTTACGCCGAGCTCTCAAGCCTATTTAAGACCTAAGATCCTACATTGATACTGCGAATATAGTTATAGGCATCGCGGACATGTAAATCTCCACTTTCTTCCCATGCGATAGATAGAGCATGCTGCAAAGTGGAGCATTCTACTGAAAAAGGATTGATTGATGATAGAGGTATCCTCATATAGGTCACTCTTGGATACTGTACATCGGCAATTCCTGGGCAGATCTCTTGTCTAGCAGCGTTTATTGGGCTTTCGTCTACCACATGCTTTACTCCAGCAATACAGGGATAAAAATCCTGTATAAGAAAAGCTGCCAGCTCTCGTGGACTCAACTGTATTTGAGGATTATTTTGTATGTAATCTTCCATTCGATTGAGGACAGATTGCGATAGTATTTCAATTGCTCTTTCTTGCAGTTTCTCAGAAGAGATTGCTTGCAATTCTTTCAATTCTTCACTGCTAAAATGGTAGCTCTTAGCCTCGGAAAGCACCCACTGATGAATATCTCTCCCTTCAAGAAGTGCCGTAAAAGCCTCTTTAAACCATGTGAATTTTTCTTTGTCTGTTTGATCAAAATAACGAGAATTCTCTACTGATTTTTTCACTGTATCAATGAGTATCTGATTATCCTTTTCGTTAGCGAAAGCGCGTAAACTTACCCCTCCTAAGCGGTCATGCCTTTTCACAATAGCTAGCTCAAATTTAGCCATCAGTTTTTCAATTAACTCACTCTGATCTGAGTTGAGTTCGACAGGAATACTTTTACTAAAAATACTATTTGGCACATCAATTTCTTGAAGAGCAAAAGATAGTTCTTTTGTCAAAAAGGGCTTCTCGTCTTTTTTTGGTCTGAAAATACTTTCAGCTAACTTCTCTACTTTTTCGCAGTAATTTTTCGTTTTTTCATCTCCTTCTTTTCGAAGAAGTGCAGCGTTGACAATATGAGAGATCACATTCGTGATTGGCCCTAATTCATCGTAAGACCTTTTAGAAGAGTCTATACTGACAGGAAGGTTGCTAAGGTAGTTTGCAACTCTTCTTCCTAAAAGAGGTGCTGTATTGGCATCGATGGAATCTTGATTGCCTTCAAAAACTCCCTCTTTAAAACTCTCTGATAAGGCACCAGGCCAAGGGTTTTGGCATGCATCTTGGTACTCTTTTGAAATTGTATCTGTAAAGACCATTCTTTCCTCCGTGATTTGAACAGAAAAGGGATTATATGAAAGAAAGAAAAAGGCTCAAGAGCTATTTTAAGAGGGGTTTCTGTCCAAATCCATGAAAATTTGGACAGAAACTAAGCCTAATGCGTCAACGTTTTATCTAAAAAGTGACTAATGGCTTTAAATAAGTGAGTACGGGGCGCTTTACCAGCAATTGCATGTTTTGCTCCTGGATAGGTCATCAGCTCAAACGCCTTATCTTTATCCTGCAAAACTTTCATTAATTTCGTACTGTTACTAAACAATACATTATCATCTGCCATTCCATGGACTAAAAATAAATCCCCTTTTAATCCATCTACATAAGAAAACACACTGCTCTTCTTATAAGCTTCTGCATTTTCTTTCGGATCTCCCATATACCGTTCGGTATAATGAGTGTCGTACAAATCCCATTCTGTTACTGGAGCTACAGCGATTCCTGAATGAAAGGTTTCAGGCTCTTTCATAAGCATAAGAAGAGTCATGTACCCTCCATAACTCCAACCAAATACCCCTATGTTATTCCCATCTACATAAGGCAGGGTTTTTAAGTAGTTCACCCCTGTTTTTTGATCTTCTACTTCCGGAGTTCCCATGTTGCGGTAGATTGCGCTTTCAAAATGAAGCCCTCTATTAGTGGAACCTCTGTTATCGATTGAAAACACGAGATAGCCCTTATTCGCCATGTACTGATTCCACAGTGTTTTCTCTGCTCTCCACTGTTTCGTCACTTTTTGTGCGTGTGGACCACCATACACATCAACTAAAACTGGGTACTGTTTTTCAGGATCAAAATCTTTAGGCTTAATCAAGCTAAAATGAAGATCTTGGCCATCCACCGATTGAATTGTACCGTACTCTACTTCACTCATTTGATCTTGATAAGGATAAAGAGGGTGGCCAGCTGCAACTTTATTTTCTTCTAAGTACTCTGTATGCGTTCCATCAAGTGAATGAAGAATCACTTGCGGTGGAGTTGTTGAGTTAGAAAAGTGGTCGATATAATGACTATAATCCGATGATAACTCAATCTCATGCCAGCCTTCTGAGCTAGTGATCTGTGTGAAATCTTTAGCTGTTTTTGTTTCAAGATTGATAGAATAAAGATGCTTTTCTAATGGATTTTTCGCAAAACCATCAAAGAAAACGGTTCCTGTTGATTCATCAACACCATGTAATTTACCGACTACCCACTCTCCACTAGTTAAAGGACGTATCATTTCACCATCCATATTGTAGAGATATAAGTGCTTGAAGCCACTACGCTCAGAAGCCCAGATAAAGTGCTTATTGTCTTTTAAAAAATGCAAGTCATTATGAAGATTGATCCAAATATCACTACTTTCTTGTAATAATGGCTTTACTTCTCCACTTTTTGCATTCGCGTATAAAAGATCGAGTGTCTTTTGATCTCGACTTTCTCTCTGAATAACAAGAGCTTGATTATCGGAAGTCCAATTTACACGTGCTAAATAGATATCTTCATTTTCGCCAAGATCGATCCATTTAATTTCTCCAGTTTCTACTTCTACGATACCTAGCTTCACTTTTACGTTTGGCGTACCTGCATAGGGATAGCGTTGATCATAAATCTCAATAGAATCTGCGTAAATTTCTTGTCTTTGAGATATTTGTACAGGCTCTTCATCAATTTGGGTAAATGCGATGTATTTTTCATCATCGGACCACCAGTATCCTGTCATGCGTCCCATTTCTTCCTGTGCCACGAATTCTGCCATGGCATTTTTGATGCTTCCCCCACCATCTTTTGTAAGAGCTCTTTCTTGCTTTGTATTGATTTCTACAAGATGAAGATTTTGCTCTCGAACAAATGAAACATAATTTCCTTTGGGAGAAAAACGTACATCTGTTTGGAAACTTTCTGAATTGGTGATTTGTTGTGTTGCATCAGGCCCTTTTTTTTCTAGATGATGACAATAGAGATTGCCATTCAAAGGGAAAAGAAGTTTTGAAGCATCATCAGACCAATAATAGCTTACAATACCTTTATCAAATAAACGCATGCGTTCACGTCGGGCTTTTTCTTCGTCAGACCATTCTTCTTCACTAGGATCAATAGATTTAGAATCTACAAGCACATGAGTTTCTTTTGATTCTATATCGTAAGCCCATAAATCAAACTGTGTTGAGTCATTTTTCTTTGCTTTTACAAATGTTGCTTGTTTTCCATTTGGAGAGAAACGTAAAGCACGAATACTAGAGCCATTCAAGCTTGGTTCACTATAGATTCGTTCAACATCCAAAGAAGGCCGTCCATTAGAAGGCGGTTGTGGCGGCTCGTTTACGTTTGATTTACTTGGCATAATCTGTTTCAAGTATAACGCTCCTAATCCCGAAATGGGCGTTTCTTTTTCTTTTTCATCACAGCTTAGTGAATATTCTTGATAACCGTCCAGATTCACGATTCCCTGTATGCCGTCCATAATACCCTACCAGATTTTGAAAAAAAACCACTATACTCACGCCCACTGATATTGCGCAAATGCCCTCACTAGTTTATATATTTTTTAATACACTATCTTTGTAGCAGGGCTCGCCAAGTGAATAAATTGCTGATTTCTTCTATTGTTTTCTTTCACAATGCAAAGCAAGGACTTCTATCACGTCCACCGCACCACGAACGGCATATGATTATCATGCGTCACGGACAAGGCCAACACAATGTTGATCAAGTGTATAACTCTAACCCCCAACATCCCAACTACAAACCTTCTCCCTTAACAAAAATGGGGAAGGAGCAAGTACAAGAGAGTGCTCGAAAACTCTTAGCAGATGGATTCACTCCTCTAAATATTGAAACTATTATTGTATCTCCTCTACAAAGAGCACAAGAAACTGCTGAGGCACTAGTAGAAGCTGGTTTAATTCGTCGAGATCTCATTCAAACAGATGCTCGCCTTGGTGAAATTTTGATGGGTGATCGTGAAGGTATGCCTTACCAAGATTTTCGTGATCAGCCTTGGGACCATACTCATGCTCTTGACTATGAAGGCGAAACAGAATCTCAAGTTAATGATAGAGTTACTGAACTTTGCAGTCAGCTCATAAAAAACCATCAAACGGGTCATGTTTTGTTGATTACTCACGGCACCCCTGCGATGGAAATCTCTCAAACATATAGCAACATACGAGTTCCTCTTACAACAGGAGGCACCTGTGTTTTTCCTTTAGACCGCATTCATCAGGCTCATAAGGGAGCATTAAGTACTCCTATGGAGTATCAAGTTGTCTATACTCATAAAGACCGTGTAGAAGGTGATTTTGCTTCTTAAACTTTTGGTTTTTTAGAGTTTCAGCTTATTACAGAGCGACCGAGAGTAACGAAAAATTGCACTCCCTCACCTTTCTATGACCTCCAATGGCTAGCTATTGGGAGTAAAAGCTCTTTCCTGCTATAAATAGTTATGTGCAGGAGGGAATGCAATGGAAGCTACCATTACTGAAACTTTACGAAATCACTTACATTGCGCCGATATTCGAGATTCTCGTTATTTATCGTCCGGAACAGTTCATCAGTGTTATTTCTACGAAACTGATAAAGGGCGCTATTTCATAAAAACGGGACCATTAGAGTGGTTACATCATTTTAAAGCGGAATTTGAAGGATTACAAAAACTGCAATCTACCGACACCTTACACGTTCCTCAAGCTCGCTACTACGGGGTAAATGGCCAACACGCTCTTTTAGTGATGGACTTCATTGACCTATACCCACACACAGATAAGAGCCATAAAAACCTGGGTCAGCAATTAGCTAAAATGCATCTTATGCGTCATACAGAAATGTATGGATTTGATAGCAATAATAATATTGGATCAAGCTCTCAATTGAATCCATGGACAGAAGATTGGGTGTCATTTTTCCGAGATTTTCGTCTAGAAGTACAAATCAAGATGCTTGTGGAAAAGTATCAAGATTTAGAGCTAGCAAAACTCTGTCACCCTTTACTAGAAAAACTTCCTTCTCTTTTTGATGGCTTGGATGTTTATCCTAGTTTGCTTCATGGTGACTTATGGCAAGGTAATTGTGCAGCTGATGCAGATGAGAAAGCGATTATATTTGATCCTGCAGCATACTATGGCCACCACGAGGCTGAATTAGGTATCATGCGTATGTTTGGCGGTTTTTCTGAAGGAGTCTTTTCTGCTTATCACGAACTCATCCCAATGGCTCCCGGTTTTAAAGAAAGGCAATGGCTTTACCAGTTGTACCACTATTTAAATCACTACAACATCTTCGGTGAAAGTTACCGAGGGTCTTGCTTGGAGTGTATAGATAGTTTACGAGTTATTTAGTCTCAGTTTCCTGCCTTAAGGCTTTAACTGCTTCATCAAACTCTACACTGACTCGTTGAATTAATTCATCGATTCCGTTGATTTGACTATCTCTTGCTGATGATTCAATCGATTCTAGAGTTTCAGCAAGTTGCATTGCCCCTAGCTGCTTACTAGAAGATTTAAATGGGTGTGCGACTTGCTCTAATTGTGCAACATTTTGTTCATCCCATGCTTTATGAAGCTCGCCCACTGACTGAACGCCTAATCGTTGGTAATCATCCACTAAATCAGAAATTTTTTCCCCAAACAAATCTTGCAACATTTGTAGAGCTTCTAAATCTAAAGCGGCTTTATCAGGTTCTTTTTCACTACTTTTTTTAGAAGAACAAAACCTCTTCAGTACTCTTGCTATTTCGCCAATTTGAACAGGTTTTGAAAGATAATCGCTCATTCCTGCCTCCATACAGCGCTTTCGATCACCAGCCATAGCCACTGCTGTCAAAGCGATAACAGGCAAAGCGGGGTCTTCATTTTGCTTTTCTTTTTCTCTTAAAATCACTGTTGCCGCTAACCCATTCATCTTGGGCATTTGACAATCCATAAACACCAAATGATAACTTTGCTCTTCTATGAGCTGCAATGCTTGTTTTCCATTGCTTGCAGTATGGACCTCACAGCCGAGTTCTTCTAACATTCCGAGTGCAACTTTCTGATTTACTCTATCATCATCAACTAATAGTACTTTGCACTTATCAAACCGATCTTGTCGATTCAAGCGAAGGTGGCTTGAAGATAAAACGAGATTCCTTCGCTTATCTTGAATAGATCGTTTTTCATGGAAAATGAGTTCGTGAAGAGAGCGAATCATACGTCTTGGGCTTATAGGCCTGTATAATACAACCCCACAACCAAGATCACGTGCATCTTCTGCTTCAATAGATCCTTGAGGATCACAAATAAGAGCCCAAGGCTTCTTTGAAAGTTCTAAATCACGAATAACCCCTAGTGCGTCAGTACTTTCTTCACAATGACTGATAAGAAGAGTATATTGATTCCATTCTTCCTCACCTAAGCGTTCTCTACAACGCTCTAGTTCTTTTTTTGACGAACATAACTCTACTTTCCATCCATAGGCTCTCAATGATTCTTGGTAAAAAGTGGCTGCATTTTGATGACTTTCTAAGAGAATAACTTTACCTTCTTGTAATTTAAAGTGCTGCCTCTCTCCTACTAGCTCCGTAGGAAACTCTACCCAAAATGTTGTTCCTTTACCTTTTGTACTTTCAGCTTTAATCTCTCCATGCATTAATTCTATGAGCTGCTTAGAAAGAGCTAAGCCTAAACCTGTGCCTCCGTACATTCTTGTTATTGATGAGTCTTCTTGCTCATATCTATCAAATATTTTTTCTATTTTCTCTTGAGCAATTCCTACTCCAGTATCAGTGACAGATAAACGTATTTGCGAGATTTCACTTGAGTTAGCGATAAATTCAGCTTTGAGCATGACATAGCCTTTTTCTGTAAACTTGATGGCATTGCTCAATAAATTCATCATAATTTGTCGAATACGACCAGGGTCTCCTTTGATCATATCTGGACATTCCGGACCATATTGAAGAAAAACACGAACATCTTTGTCTTCAACCTGAAAAGCGACCAAATCGATCGCCTCCTCTAATAGCTCAAGTAAGGAGAATTCAATATTTTCTAGCTCTAATTTCCCTGCTTCCACTTTCGAAAGATCTAATATATCGTTGAGAATAACAAGGAGAGCTTGAGCGGAGTGCATTAAAGTACGACCAAAATTCTCTTGTTTTTCACTTAAATCTGTTCGCAATAAAAGGTTACTCATCCCCAAGATACCATTCAAAGGAGTACGAATTTCATGGCTTACATGGGCAAGAAAATCTGATTTAAGTTGCGATTGCCTCTCGGCACTTTCTTTTTCTCGTTTAAGAGTATTCTGCTCTCGAATCAATTTTTGCTCGATACGTTTACGACGCGTAACTTTTTGTCCTGCACCTCGATATCCTATAAACTTTTTATGCTCATCATACTTGGGGGTTCCATTGATCTCTTGCCAAATCAACTCCCCATCCTTAGCCACAACCCTTAATTCAAGCGAAGTAAAAGCATCGGGATTTTCTATCAAACTTTTAAATAAATCCTTTACCCACTCACGATCTTCTTCCAATAATAATTCGAACCAAGGCCTGCCTATCATCGATCTCACAGAATAACCAAAAAGGCGTGAAAACTGCTCGCTCAGATAAGTATAACGCCCCTCACAATCTACCTCCCAAATATACTCATTCATTACAGAGCTTAAATGAGAAAGGCTTTGCTGTGCATCCTTCAATTTTCTT
Source organism: Waddliaceae bacterium (assembly GCA_002709385.1). Classification (GTDB taxonomy): domain Bacteria; phylum Chlamydiota; class Chlamydiia; order Chlamydiales. The sequence continues at coordinate 82,923 of PAQS01000024.1, read as the reverse complement.
TCCAGTACTTGCTTTTCCTTAACTAATTCATCTACAGAACCTTTTACTCTTTCTACCATTGTCTGAGATAATTCTTCTTCTTCGTAATCAGGCAGACCGCTTCTCAAACGGCGAAGAGGTAAAATCAAAATTTTTCCCATTCTATAATATAAAAATACAGCGAGAACGCATAGGCCGAGGACAGGAAGAGCTAAGGTATAATTCAATAAACTTGGCAAATAAGAATGAGGCTTTTCTAACTCAAGAGCTCCCAACCAAACTTCACCTTCTACCCTTGTTTGTATTGGAAATAAATAGCTTGTGTGACTGTCATCAGAACGAACGCTTTCTTTTTGAAGCTGTGTTGATAAAACAAGCGGGTTTCTTTCTAAGCCTTGTATTTTCTGCCCCATCCAGGAAGGATTAGAACTCATAACAACTTCTTCATCATGAATAAATAGAACCTGCGAAACAGTGAAACCTGGAATTTCTTGAATCGTGTTGATGCGATTCATGACCTCATCACTAGAGAGATCATTATGGAAAAGTTTACGGAAAACCTGAGCCATTGACTTGATTTGTTGTTCCGTTTCATATTTTTCTCTAGATTCAGCCTCAAAAGAAATAAGTACCGCACCTAAACTGCATATAATCAGCCCCAAAATAATTGTGGGCATAATGACAGAACGGGCTATTGGACCTGTTAATAGCTTTTTATCAAGCATTTACTTCTCCAGCTCACAAATAAGCTTCCTCTATTAAGAGAAGTATCGACAAAAAGCACTATTACGTAAAAAACTAACAAGTAATTATTGCTTATCAACAAAGCAAATCGCTTATCTAAAGTACTTTATTTTTTCGTCCATTTTTTTGAAATATTTTTTAACTTCGTCAGATAAAGAATCCTTTTCTACTTCTTTAATGTCTCCTACTTTAATTTTTACTTTAAACCCATTATCTACCAAGCTTTCTACCTTTTCGGAGAAATCTTTTGAAAAAGTCTGATCTGTTTTCATCTTTTCAATCTTATCTTTGCTATTCCAGGGCATCACATCTCCTATTAGAGGAGCAAGCCCATACGTCGCATAGGAAGCTATTAAAGCATATGACAAAGGAGGAGCTTTCCCTGCGTAAGCAAGACGAGCACAACAATATGCTGGTGCTCCAAACAATAACCCCATAGGTATTGCAAGAACTGGTGCCATAAATGCTGTTGCGAAAACATTAAAGAATTGCTGCTCTTTAACCTTTGATTCAAAATATTTTTCATATTCCCGTTGCCTATTCTCTCCGAGGTAAAAATACCTTTCTTGCTTGTTATTTTTCTTTTCTAATACAAGTCCTCCCTGAAAAAGTTTAATTTCTTCTATTCTGGCTTTGTCTTCTTCTTCTTTCATCCCGTCTTTTAACTCATTTAATCTATCTTTCAATCCTTCATAATCATCATGGTTTTCATTGCTTAAAATTTCGTATACGTCCCTCATCTCCTCAGTTGAGGATATGCCTAATAATTTGGCATCATGATATTTCAGTGCGTCCAAAGCTTCGTAACGTAAGCCAATTAGGTTTACTTCACTATCATCAATTATAGCAGACTTCATAATCAAAGCTATTCCCATACTCGCAACGAATTCAACTAAGTATTCAGACACTTGCAATAGCGCTGTAGTAAAAGTTATAGCAACAAGCCCTGCTTTACCAACTCCTCTTGCTACAGTACAGATATCCGGAGATTTATGAATAATTTTTTGCAAAAAGTTTTTAGATTTTTCTACATCAGGAACAGAAGAAAGCCCCCCTTCTCCTACTAGATCAATCGGTATGTTATCGACACCCATACTACCTCCTCAATTTAGCTTCTTGATAAAGAATATTGAGATGAGAAAACACTTGAGACCATAATTGAGGCTCTTCGCTTTGCTCTGCAACTGTCTTTATCTGCTCCAAAAACTTTTCTGCATGCTCCAAATGCTTGAGTTCTATTAAAAGCTCCGCCGTAAGAGACAAAGCCTGCAGGTGGTGAGGATCAAAAATACAAGCGTTAGAAAAATACAATAAAGCCTCTTCCGCTTCATTACGATCAAGTGAAACAAGACCTAATGAAATCCATACCCCTACTTCTTCTGGTCTCAGAATAGATAACAGAGTAAATATGGCCTTCGCCTCTGTAAAAATCTTCTTCTGATAAAACTCTTGTCCTAATAAATAAAACTCAACAATTTGCTCATCCGGATAAGGAAAAGTTGCACCCTTTTCCTTAGGCTCTAAAACCCTTGACACAAGCTGACAACTAAGAACTCTTACTTGCTTTGCCCACTCTATCTGCTCTTTCTCAGAGCATTTAGATAAAATATGCTCCTCAAAAAGATCTAAACCTAAATCAATGGAAGAAAATTGCTTTTCAGGAAGAACATCATCACGAAGCTTTCTACGAATACGCTCACGAGCGGCAGCCTCAGACTCCAGTGGACTTTTCGGCTTATCTTCCAAAACTTTATCAATGTACTCTTCTTCTAAAAGATTTAATTTATTAAATAGTGCTTCTCTTCTTTTATGATAACCCAAACAAAAACCTCTTTGTTTTTAAATAAACTAAAATAATAATAACATTTTTTAAGAGTGTTTTCAAAAAAATCATACTTTCTTTTTCACAAGAAGACTCACTGTCTCTTTTATTGAATGCGAATTTACGAGGTCTTTATTTTTTTCTTGTCATAAAAATCACACCTAACTTAAACATAATTCTTTGTAAAATTTTTACTCACCATTCACCCAAGGAAACGGGAGGAAAAACCATGACATCAATTAGTAACAATACCCCTATAGAAAACAGCTTAAACCCAAACTATCGAGGAATGATCAACGAGATCACTCCTGAAAACAAAAACAAAATTCTTCAAGAAATCAGCCAAGTTCTTTCCGAAAACAGCTGTCCTATGACCTTTAGAAAGTTGTACGAAGTAGGTGCTTCTGTTGGAGTGAACAACGGACAAAGTATTCGCATCAAAGCACTTGGAGCAGGAACTGTTGGAGCTCTTTTTACTTTGTTAACCCGTATTGCTAGAACAGCAGGAACCACACTTGGTTTACCGCTTAGCATTCCTCTTTCTTATGATCGTGGCAGCCGCTATGGTTTAGAAGGTGAAATCCAGCACACATTAAACAACTGTGCTGATGAATGGAAAGATCTTAGCGTAGCACTTGCTTGCTTACCAATTGCTTGGGCAAAAGTACTTGGAGATCCCTCTTTTCTACATGAAACATTTTTCGTTCCACAAATGAATCAATACCTTGATCGCGCCAGTGATAAAGTAGAGCACAGTCGCAAAGTGACAAAAGCGATTCAAAACTACGATGATAGAATGTCTAAGATCAAAGCTGCATGGAAACGTGCTACTCCTCCACCAGTATTTGACGAAGTGAGAACTGATAAATCTGACACTGAAAAAGATACAACAGATCAGAGCGATTCAGAATAAAACTATACTGTTTAAATTAACTTAAGGAGGCGTCTCGTGACCATCAATCAGCTTATCGAAGCAAATGCAGCTTCTACGGAAGCGCCCCAATCCCTCTCTCCTCCAAAAGAGCATGAAGCTGGGGTTTTATACTATCTTATTGCTCTACCAGCAGGATTGAGTTACGTGACTTATCAAGTAGCTCTTCAAGCCATTAACTCCGCTCTTAAAGGAGCAAAAAGTTATGGTAAGGAACTACAATCAATGGCCGGTTCAGGAGCTCATGAGATAAAACATCTTGTGGAAACCATTCCTCTACAAATGAGAGAGTGTGGTGTTACGTTGCTTGATATTACCGAGCGCGCCTTATCAGAAGGAACCAGTGAAGCTCAATCTGGGCTTCACGAAATCCAAAAAAGCATTCATCAAGGAAAAAAGTATCTTGTAGATAGTACAAAAACACCAATAGAATGGGGAAGCACAGTAGCAGATGAACTACGTAGTGAAACAGACTCTGCTCTGCTCCAAAGTTTTAAACTAGCAAGACAAACTCCTTTCTATTTGAAAGAAATCGCTTACACTCCTTCCGTCATTGCCAAGGAGTATACAAAAGAGCTTACAAGTGAACTAGAAAGTGGTTTAGAAGAAGTTTTTAAATTATCTTGGAACGGCTCTAAATATACATTCAATACATTAGAACTAAGTACTCGTGCTCTTAGAGAGCTTTTAAAGGAAGGCTTCACTTATCCGAGAGCTGCTTACGGAGAAGTTTCTCGAGAATTTCAAGCCATCGCCGAAACAAGCAAAGAAAGTGCTCTAATGTCGATGAGTTTTCTTTACCACAGCACTGCAGAAATTTTGAGTTATCTCCCATCAGGAACTCACGAATTACACAAACTTGTCACTCATGTATCTTATACTTTATGGGAACTGGCACATAGAGGACAAATTGGCAAGCTTATTGGAGAAATCAATAGTTACTTAAAATCCGGAGTAAATGAAGAAAAAAAACTCGAATCCATGCTAAAACAAGAAACCCAAGAAACTTGGAACTTACTGCAAGAAGCTGTTACAGCATGCATACTCGAGTTAAAAGAATACCCACAGTCTGGTAAAAATGAGACAAAAAAACTACTTTTAGAAACAAAGGAAGTAGTTGATGAAGGTATAAAAGTCAGTCTTGAAACGATTCACACGATTCAAGATGAATCAAGCTCTTACATGGATTCAGGAAAGCAAGAATTAAAAACTTTTGCCAAACAAATTCCTCAAACAATCGATCAAGTAACTGAAAGGTTTCGAAACAATATAAAAACTGTTTCTAGGGAGTTTTTAACTTATCTAGATAGTGCAGAAAAGCAAAGCACATATCTTACAAGCACAACTCATGACTGGATCAAAGAAGAAGCACGCATTCCTCAAGAATGGTTAGAAGCTCTTACATTAGAAGTTCTCTCAGAAATTAACTCAGGAACACAAGAATCTATTCAAGCTCTTCGGCAAATTCCAGCATCCATAACAGAATTGAGCCAAGTACCTCAAGAACTCATCACAAAAACAACAAAAGAACTTTGCTCCAATTTTAACTCCGGTGCTTATCAAGGGTTTTTAGCGACAAAGTACGGATTTAAAAAACTCTTTGCTCTAGGTATTCTCTCTGAAGAGATCGTTTCAACAATAGTTGAAGAATGCGTTCAATATATTATTTCTGCTATGGGAGAAGGAAAAAAACTGCGACATAGTATGCGTGGTGACTTACCAGATGCTTTTCAACATTTCGTGAAAGATCCTGTAGATATTTGGTGGCTGAAAAACAAACCTCGTATTGAAAGAAGTATTGAGGAAACAAAAGAAAGTATTCAAGAAGTCATCACCACGATACAAAATAAGTTTTTCTACTCAAGTTCTAAAGAAATCACAACTCCATCATAATGGGACGCACCCCAAGTGAAAACCACATCGGGGTGCCCCTAGTCCTTGGCTTATTTACTGTTAACGGTAATGCGCCGAGGACTGTCCTTACGCGTTTTTGAAAAAGTCATCTCTAAAACTCCGTCACTTAATGTAGCCTCAGTCTCTTCTTGAAAATCTACTTTATCAGGAAGCTGTAGACGATAAGAATAAGAACCTTGCATCTTATAATAATGCTTTCGCTTACCTTCTTCTTCTTTTTCAGAGGATTTTTCAGCTTTCACCCATAAAACCCCTTTATCTACAGTTACCTCAAGTTCGTCTTGCTTAATCCCTGGTAAAGAGACCGACACAAATACGTGTTGATCATCTTCACTTAGAGCAAAGTTACTCTCTCTCGCTGTCTCCGCTGGCACAAACCAATCATCTCCAAACAACGAAAGAAAATTTTTATGTAGAGGATGATTAAATAATCCTAGTCCATTGTTTTGCTTTTCTAATCTTCTAGTAGTCATGGTATTTCTCCTTTTTGTTATTTCACTTGATTTAGTCTTCAATCCGAGACTCTCTCAGACTCTATACCCTCATTTTAGGAAAAGTCACATTTTTAATCTAGCACTTTCTTATGTAGACTGCTAATTTTAGCAAAACTTAACACTTTTTGCTAATTTTTAACGAAATAGTTCGTTCTGATGAAAATTGAAATCGTGCAAAAGAAGAGAAGAGAACCTATACTCTCTTCCTGTATTTTTGCAGAAAGAATCAAACGATAGTATTTTTCTAGGGTCTTGTTTATGGGTAGAGAGAGATGGACTGTGTGATTAGAGTTTTTTATATGACAAAAAAGCCGACCATATATTTTTTTATTGCTCTTCTTTCTGTTTTTACAATTGATGCATGGTCTTGTGAGAGAGTGCAATCCCCTCAGCTTCTTCAATCTTGTAATAAAAAAGGTTTGAGTATTTTCCTTGCCGGGACAGTTTCAAATTCTTGGCGAAATACCTTAATGGATTCTTTTCAAGAAGATCCGGCTATATTTTTGATTCCTATTAATGACTGGGCGCATGAGAATGATCGTTCTTTTCGTGTGACTTGGGAGCAACAACATATTGATGAAGCAGATCTTATCGTTCTATGGCTTGCTCCTCCTCAAGCTAACAACCCACGAACTTTATCTCTTACCACTCTTTTTGAGCTAGGTCGTATTATTGAGATGAAAGATAAGCCTGTTATCATTGGCATCCATCCAAACTATCCTCTTCGTAGAGAGTTAGAAATTCAATTAGCTTGTCTTGGCCGGAGACATTGCTTGGTTGACAGTGTCGAAGAAATTGCTTTAAAAATCCAAGATCACCTAAGCAATACAGACTTACATCCAGCACCAGTAATAGACAATTGTTTTTTACCTCATAAAATCTAAACTCGCCTCAGAAGCATAAGTCCTTATTTCATCTAAATATACAGAACAAGAATGCGCTGCTTTTACCTTCATCTTCCATATATCCTCCTTAATTAAAAGCTCCTTCGCCCATTTTTCTGCTTGGAGAGGTAGATTAGAAAACGGTGTTTGTTGAGATTCTATATAAGAATGGGCTGCATTCAACCAGGACCATGCCTCATTAAAATAAGGTCGAATTACAGTATTTAATCTCACTTTCTTCAGTACGTTTACATATTCGTGAGACGCTCTATGAACCTCACACCAAAGGACAATGAGTGTGCATAAAGATTTAGTAAACTCTAATATGACACTGTCTCCTTCTCTTCGTAAGAGCCCTGCATAGTCTTCTTCAAGTAAAGAAGAATAAAGACTCATCTTATCCAAAATACTTTGATTTTTTGCATGTTTTTCTTTCCATAAGTCAAGAAACTCCCGCGCCACTGTACGCATATTTCGCTCTGTCCGGTGGTAGATAGGAATCGAATCGGGAAGATTATCTTGAATACCACTCAAAATAAACGAAAACTCCACTAGATTTTCTTGACAGAGCTTTCCAGCTTCGGCTAGTAGAGGCCAATATGTTCTTAGGATCAACTCGTAACTCAAATCATTACTTACCGCTGCATCTAGATGCCATTCTGCTCCCTGTAACAAAATATTTATCTGAGAAAAAGAAACATTGTTTTTCAGCAAAGAAAGAGTATCTAAAGCAACTTCATACACCTTCATAAAAGTTTGCTGTTCGAAAGAATTCTTTGCTTGACGAACCTTACAATATACATTAGCACTTGTGCTTTCCAAATGATCTATCCAGTACCTTTTACTCTCGTTTAAGCGCTCTCCATTCACAACACGTCCTCATAAAAGCGCCAGAATATAAGAAAATAACGACTATCTCTCAAGGTTTTGTGGTTTCATACATGTACAACACTTCATTTAATCTTAATACAAAGTCAATACGAATATGAGAAATTTACAGTATTGAAGTATTTTTTAAACTGGAGATAAGCATGTCAGGAATTCAACCCTACGGGACAACAGAAAATACAGAACCATTTAATTTTCAATCTCTTGATGAAGATCAAAAAAAAGAACTCACTCAATTATTCAAGCTACATCAAGAAACTAGACAAGACCACTTGCGCGCGCCCCTTACCATCAAAAAAAAGCCGCATAAAACTTTATCTACAAGCAAAAAGCTCCGCACAAATCCTTCAGCAGATGACGCTGTAGAAAGTTATATCAAACGACCTGGCCTCATACGTCGAATGCTTTCTCCCTCTAACTATAAAAGCCCTGCAGCAATATTGAATGGAACAAAAAGGTATGCAACAGAGCGCATCATTAGAACCTTACCAGGTTTTACTCAGCTTCCTTTAACAGAGCAATTGCCTTATCAATTCAATGCAATGAGAGGTATTGGCTACTATTTAGTAAGTGGTGGTGAAGGATCAGCTGGTATTGTATTAGATATTATGGGTCACGTGGGAGCACAGCGACTAAGTATCGAAGGGATGAACCTTTTACTAGGAACTATGGTACGTGCCGTTCCAAACCTAGGTGAAAGTCGTGGTGCGCAATGGGCAAGTATAGCCCTTAAAGCAGCAGTATTTGTTGGAGGTGCAGTTTATATAGGCCCTATGCTTGCAGGACTCCCTTTTGCTTATCAAGCAGGCATTGGAGCGGCAGCATTTACATATACAGATATTGCCCCACCTATATACAAAAGATTTTTCAGCCCTCTTGCGACTTTACCTAAGCAAGCCAAGTCTGGGATACAATCTTCATCAGAACGGGAAATGAGCCAGCAAATCTTTGCTAAAATTTGCGAGCAAAATGGAGACCTTGTTCGAAACCTAGAACAACGTATCGAGGCTGCAGAAAAAGAAATCACAAACTTTTTAAAACAAAACGATGAGCTTCTTCCTTTACTTGAAAAAGCCACTCCTCAAGAGACTTTAGAATACTTCAATAAAAACCCAATATTGAAAGAATTAGCAAAAAAGCAAGTTGCCTTACAAAAAGAGATTCAAAGCATTTTTGCTCCACTACGCCTTTATTTAGAGTCTTTAGCTGAAGGCGCTAATAACACCCATCTTTCAGCAAAAGATAGAGACGACGCTCTAAGCAAAACGGCACATTTTGATATTGGCAACGATATATTAGATTTAGCCACAGAGACACAAGAAAAAATCCAAGCTAGCCAAAATCTGCGTACCGCTCTTATAGAAGAAGTACAAGGCTACCAAAATCGCTTAGATAGACTGAAGTTCTTGAAGAAATCCGCATGGGCTGGTGGAGTAGCAAACTTCCTAGAAAATCCTCTCAGAGGAATTGGAGAACACGTCAAAAATACACTAGAAGATATCCGTCACGAAAAACGAGACCTCGAGGCTAAAATTGCAAAATGTAACAGCATCTATCGAAACAATCAAACAGAACTCCAAAAAGCTCTTGAAGTAGAGAATAAACAAATCCAGCAACACCTCTTACATACACACTGTTCAAATGTAGATATTCTTGAATTATGTGAAGTAAATGAAGTGATTTTTGATGCTTTCAATAATGCGCAAAGTTCATGCAATAGCTATAAACAACTGATTCGAGAAGGCTCCTTCATCAATGAAGAAGCTTTAGATATTTTTATTCGAGACCACTATGAATCTCTCATTCAGTTTTTAGGTATGTGCACAACACTAAATAACGAAGAACTTTACCAAGTTGTACGCAATACACTAGTAAACTTACAAACAGATAGTGATGAAATCGATGAATTAAAACAGCGTTTGTTTTTAGTACAAGGTCTTTTAAATTCTTTGCCGAGCAATCCAAATGCGATGGCTCTCGATTTTGAAGGCGGCTCTACTACAGACCTAGAAAAAATGAATCGTGAATGGGAAACTTTGAACCAACTCATAAAAACTCAAAGTGAAAGAGCTGGAAAGATTCAGTCTAATATAAAAAGAACACATTACGATGCTAAATACAATCAAATCTTAAGTACAAGAAAAGAGAAAGATAAAACACTACAAAGTATTCGTAGAAAAATGCATCTGCCTTTGATTCGCTTACAGTATTATTTAACGAATTTAATCAAAGAAAAAGAAGAAGAACTCAATACAAGAGAACTTACCCTACGCTCAAATATTGATGACAGAATGAAAGAGATTAGAGAGCTGTCTTGCGAATGGACTCTTCGCATGATCCAGCGTAATATAGCAATAAATGGAAATACCCCTCTAAACGTCTAAAAACTTGCGTAGTGCGTTTATCATAACGCACTACGCTTTAATTATATGACCTTTTCTTCCACTTAAAATAAAAGTAATCTAAAGATAAAAAATCATATGACAGATACAGTGTACTTAAAAGTAACACTCTGTAAATAAGGTCATATTCATAAAATGAATCCTTTCTTCAAGAAAGTTTCTTTTTCCATCTTAGGGTTTATTTTCTTATGTTCTTCATGCTCTCATAAAAAACAAAAGTCTGATTTATCTTTTAATATCCCTAACAAATTCTCAAATAGCGGTAAAGAAAGCATTCCAGATAAATGGTGGGAAGCTTTTGAGGATGAAAAACTCAATTCTATTATAGAGATAGCTTTAGATGATAATTTTTCTCTAAAGTCGTATTGGGAAAGGCTAGAAGCTGCGAAAGCTACTGTGAAAATAGTCAAATCTGATTTAAGACCAGACTTATATTTCCAAACAAATGCTCAATATCGCAATAGTTCAGGTGATGATCCCTCTAAAGAAATTCAACTTTCCTTGGAAACTGCTTATGAAATTGATCTTTGGGGACGCCTGAACTCTCTAAAAAAAGCCGAAACACTGCGAGCGGAAAGCTTCTTTGCAGATTATCAAGCTGCAGCTCTCTCTCTTTCAGCTGAAATTGCTCGATTGTGGTATCAGCACATTGAAGCACAAGAACAAACACTTACTCTAGATCAACAAATTGAACTCAATACTCATTTTCTTAGACTTTTAGAAATCCGTCTTCATAGCGGTTTGATTAGTGTGACGGATGTTCTAAGGCAAAAACAACTGATTCAAAACTCTCAACAACAGTTGCTTTTAGAAGAACAAAAAAAACAGCTTCTCGAATATCAATTGGCTATTTTAATGGGAAAAGCCCCAAACAGTATAAATATACATTATTCAAATAAACTTCCCTCTCTCTTCCCTTTACCTGAAACGGGAATCCCTGCAGAACTGATTCAACGCCGTCCAGATATCCGAAAAACTTGGCTTTCATTTAAAGCTGCTAATGAAGAAGTCGCTGCTGCAATAAGTAACCGTTACCCTCGCATCAATCTAATTGGAGGGATCTCTACCGAAGGAGGAAGCTCCTCTGATCTTTTTAGAGATTGGGCTCTATCTATCTTAGGATCTTTAATCACCCCAATAATAGATGGCGGCGAACGTAAAGCTAAAATCAAACAAGCTCACGCTATAGAAAAAGAGCTTTTTAATAATTACGCACAAATAACCTTAGAAGCTTTTGCTGAAGTAGAAAGTGCTATCACAGAAGAATACACAGAGAATCAACAACTTGAAAAAATCAGCACTCGTCTTAACTTATCTAAACAAACATATGAGCAATTAAAGTACGAATATAATAATGGTGTAAGTGATTACCTTCCTGTTCTGACTGCATTAAGAGAACTGCAAGAACTTCAACGAAATTTCATTTTTTCTAAGCGAAACCTTATAGAAAAGCGCATCAGTTTATATAGAGCTCTTGCTGGAGCTTTTAAAACCCCTAGAGAAGAAAAAGATGAGTCAATCTAAGCTAAAACACAAAAAAACGTTATTTCTATGTATTTTGATTATTGCCTCCTCTTTGTTACTTGCTGTCCTTATTCAAGTAAGTGAACCCACAGCTAAACGGGTTTCAGCAACAAAGAGAACTGCGATGCTTGTTGAAGTCGTATCTGTTTTTAGAAAAGACTGTGTTCCTTTTATAGAAACTCTTGGGACAGTACAGGCAGCTCTTGATATCCACTTACTTTCTCAGGTTAGTGGTGAAGTCATCAAAAAACATGAGAATTTCATTCCAGGTGCTTTTCTTCGTGAAGGAGAATTTATTCTTCAAATAGACCCGGAAGATTATGAAAACACCCTCATGCAGCGTGAAGGTGTATTAAGACAAGCTGAGTCTGATTTATTGATCGAGAAAGGAAGACAAGCTGTCGCAAAAAAAGAACTTGAACTCATAGAAGACGATCTAGCTCAAGTTAATGAAGATTTGATTCTTCGTAAACCACAATTAAACTCTAGAAAAGCTGCTGTCGAGTCCTCTTTAGCAGCTTTCAAACAAGCTAAATTGAATTTAAAACGAAGTAAAATTACAGCTCCTTTTAATGCTCATATTATCGAAAAAAATGTAGATCTAGGCTCTCAGGTATTTTCAGGAGACTCTATTGCTAGGTTAGTTGGAACAGAAGAATACTGGGTTATGGCAACAGTTCCTCTTTCTAAAATACAACAGATCGATTTTTCTGATGCTATGGATGGAAGTAGCTCTATAGCAAAAATTAGAAACCGTGCTGCATGGCCTGAAGGTGTTTATCGAGAGGCAAAAGTAAGTAAGCTTATAGGAACATTAGACGAAAAAACTCGTCTTGCAAAGGTATTACTTACTGTATCTGACCCACTTTCTCTTGAAGAAGGTTCTAACACTCCCCCTTTAATTATCGACTCTATTTTACAGGTAAATATTCAGGGAAAAGTATTAAAAAACGTGGTCCGTTTAAATCGTGACTATCTTCGTCAAGAAAGCAAGGTATGGATCATGGTCGAGGATAAATTATCTATTCGAGAAGTAGAAGTTATCTTTTCAGATTCTAAATATGTTTACATTGGTAACGGAATTAATGATGGCGATGAAGTAGTGACGACAAATCTTTCAACGGTAAGTGAAGGAGCCCCACTACGCATCGAGGTAATAAAAGACAATTCTTCGGAAAAGATATGAAATCAAAAACCAAAGATTCTAAAGGAATGATCGCTTGGATGGCTCATAAGCCTATTGCTGCCAATCTTTTAATGGTGATTTTACTTCTTGGCGGTTTATGGACAGCATTTACTATGCAAAAAGAGGTCTTTCCTGAATTTCAGCTTGATATTGTAAGTGTTTCTGTTGCTTATCCTGGAGCTGCTCCAAGCGAAGTCGAACAAGGAATCCTTTTACCGATTGAAGAAACGGTTCGTGGAGTAGAAGGTATTAAAGAAATCACCTCTACAGCAAGAGAAGGCTCTGGAACAGTGACTATTGAGCTAGTTGCTGGAGCTGAACGTATGAAGGTTTTTCAAGATATTGACCAAGCTGTAGCAAGAATACGAACGTTTCCTGATGATATTGAAGAACCTGAAGTCAGCCTTGCAAGCAGACAACAAGAAGTTGTTGAAGTTGTTCTATACGGAGGCAATGATGTATGGACTTTACGCAAACTAGCTGAACGTTTACGCGATGTATTATTAAGCGATAAAAACATTACCCAAGTAGAGCTAGGAAATGCACCCAAATACATTACTCATGTGGAAATTCCTCGCGATGTGCTTCGGGAGTATGGAATTACTCTTGCTGATGTTTCCCGCATTATTGAGCAATCGAGCAAAGATATACCTGCTGGAGCTATTGAAACAAAGACTGGCGAAATTTTACTAAGACTAAAAGAACGAAAAGAGTGGGCTAAAGATTTTGCTCAAATTGAAATCATTGCAAATAGTAATGGAGCTACAGTTCACCTCTCTGAAATAGCCTCTATTTATGATGGATTTGAAGAAGGAGGTTTCCACTCTCAATTCAATGCACAACCTTCAGTTGAATTAAACATCTACCGTGTTGGTTCTCAATCACCATTAGTCATTGCTGATGCTTTAGAAAAGATTATGGAAGATTTTGAAACAACACTAGCCCCTGGTATTCAATGGCGAATTGATAACAACAACGCTGAAGAATACCGAGATCGCATGTCTCTTCTCATAAAAAATGCCCTATTAGCTGTGCTGATTGTTTTTGTTATTTTAACCCTGTTTCTTGAGCTTCATTTGGCGTTTTGGGTGATGATGGGAATGGCAGTTTCCTTTTTTGGTGGGCTCATGCTTATGCCAGCAATGGATGTCAGTTTGAATATGATTTCCATGTTTGGTTTTTTATTGGTTCTGGGAATTGTTGTTGATGACGCGATTGTAGTTGGAGAAAATATTTACGAAGAAAGGCAACGTGGAATAGATAAACTACAAGCCGCCATTATAGGAACAAAAAAAATAGCTCTTCCAGTAATCATTAGTATTTTATCAAATATTGTCGCTTTTTTACCGCTGTTTTTCATGCCTGGAGAAACAGGGAAGTTCTGGTGGCCACTACCTACTGTTGTGATCATTATTTTATTGGTTTCATTGTTTGAGGCTCTATTTATTCTTCCTGCGCATTTGGGACACTCGCAGCGCTTTACCCAAAAAAGCTTTTTCAATGAAAGTTTCCATCGTTTCCAACAAAATTTCGCTAAAATATTTGACTCGTTTGTCAATACATACTACGCCCGTTTATTAAGCTTCTGCCTGAAATTTCGCTATATCACAATCAGTACGGCTATTGCTGTATTGATCGTTGTAGGTGCTTATGCAAGTAGTGCGCATATGGGCATGATCATGATGCCAGAGGTAGCGGCTGATGAAATAGAAGCTGGTGTGCGCTTACCTGTTGGCACAACAATAGAACGTGCCGCTGAGGTAGCAGAAGAAATTACAGCATCAACATTAAAGATGTTCGATGAATACGATCTTTATAAAGTAGCTGAAGGGGTAAAAACAAATGTACGAGGACAAAATTTTATCGATGTAGAAATTGTCATGAGACCTCCAGATGAACGCGATATGGGCGCTGCAGAAGTGATTCAATTATGGCGGGATAATATTGGTGACATTACTGGTATTGATCAAATTACTTTTGAGGCAGAGAGTGGACCTGGTGGCTGGCGACAAGATATCAGTGTGGATTTAAGCCACAACAACATTGAAGTTTTAGAGCGTGCTAGTAAAGCTCTTGTAGAAAGATTGAACGAATTCACAAATACAAGCGATGTAAATGACAACTTCAACAAAGGTAAAGAACAAATCGATGTTCATTTAACTCCGGAAGGACGTGCTCTTGGTTTCACATCAAATGATATTGGGGAACAACTACGTGGTGCTTTTTACGGTGATCTAGCCTTGCGACATCTGCGAACTACCAATGAAATTGAAATTCGAGTCAAACTTCCAAGAGAAGAACGTAAAGACCTTTATCATCTAAATAACCTTATATTACGTGCTCCATCAGGAGCTGAAGTTCCTTTAATGGATATAGCTAAAATAAATAGAACAGAGGCATTTATAGCGATTAATCGCCGAGATGGAAGACGCATGGTGAGGGTTTCGACAGATGTTGAACCAAAAAGAGAAATTACACAAGTCATCAAAGTTTTAAATGAAGAAGTCTTGCCACAACTTAGAGCTGATTTCCCTGGTATTACCTGGAGTTTTCAAGGCAGCCAAGCAAAGATGCGTGAATCCACACAAGAGTTGTTCAGCTGGTTCTTACTTGCAATAGGCATTATTTATGCTTTGCTTGCAGTTACTTTCAATAGCTATCTACAACCAATTATTGTGCTAACAGCTATTCCTTTTGGTGTTATTGGCGCGGTAATGGGACATATTTTTCTAGGGTACGATCTTTCGTTGATTAGCCTAATGGGCGTGGTTGCTTTATCCGGAGTAGTCGTAAATGATTCTTTAATCATGGTTGATTATGCAAATAAAAGGCGTAGTGAAGAATCTGCTTACCAAGCGATTTATCAAGCTGGATTAAGACGGTTTCGGCCCATTGCACTGACAACACTGACAACTTTTGGTGGACTCACTCCCCTCATTTTAGAAAGATCTCTACAAGCACAATATCTTATTCCAATGGCTATTTCTCTTGGTTTTGGAATTCTCTTTGCTACAGCGATTATTCTGGTTTTAGTCCCATGCTTTTACATGGCACTAGAAGATATCAAGCTTTTGCGAAAAAAGTAATCAGGAGTATAAACGAATAATATCTTCTTTTCTTGCCATCACATCCTTATATCCTAAATCGATAAGACGGCGAGTAAAACGAGATTCGAATAATAAATAACTCGCTAGATCTGCGGTTTCTTTAGAAGATCCCAAACCACTTAATAAATGCCTCAATGTACGCGGCATTGCATCTAATTCTTCAGCTGCTATAACTCCAATATCTTCTGAAGGACGAACAATACATACATCGACAGGTTTCAAAGTTGTATTGGCTCCTGGTCGAATATGTTGAAGAGTATGGTTAATACGAGTCAACCTTTCATAATCTACATCTACAGAATCTAAGAGAATGGAGTTTAGGAGAACAGTAAGAATACGGCCAGGGCTTGGATTAGGCGCAGCTTCCGTGAACTGAAGTGATTGGCTTTTGCGCACCCCAATAACTAATAACTTGCTTGCTCCTAAACGAATAGGCGCACTCAAGGGAGCATAATTTCTCAAACTTCCATCACCAAAATAGTGATCACCAAGCTTTGCTGGTGGAAAAAGAAGTGGAATCGCTGTTGACGCCATCACATGTTCACAGGTGATGTTTTCTAAACGACCGGCTCTTCTTGTACGCTTCCACGAACGAACAAAGCTTTGAGTTTGAAAAAAGGTAACACTTTGTCCATCTGAATAATTTGCTGCCGTAACAGCTAAACTATACAAGGCTCCTTTATCGATTTGCTCTGAAATACGCTCAAATCCCACATGATTTTGCAGAAGCTCTCGCAGGGGGCTTGTATCTAATAATGCTCGTATATTTTTTTTACGCATCAGATTGCCTGAGAGGAGCTCTATTCCCAAGCCAAGAGCAATACGGAATAAGCTTGTAACACCAACATTGACTACGCGCTGAGTCCTTAGCTCTCCCCATAAATCAGATAATTGAGCACAGGCGCTAGGAATATCATCTGCCCTTGCTGCCAGAAAACTTGCATTGATGGCCCCTGCACTCATTCCTGAAATAACAGGAAAGGGTTGTTGGATACGAAGATCTTGGCAGATCTCTGAAATCCCCCTTAACGCTCCGGCTTGATAAGCCGCTCGAGCGCCCCCTCCAGTTAATACAAGACCTACTCGCCCCTCTTCAGTCATATCTGCCTATTTGCTGATAAAAGTCACACTAAGTACGACTGAATGCGTATCAATGCCTGAATTAGGACCATCACTAATGTTTGCATCAGAGATATGTCGTAAACGGTAGCCCAAGTTGATGGTTTTGTTATCAGCAAAATGCCAACGAAGCCCTGTACCAACCACATCCAAAAAGTTGAAACCTGCATCCGCTTGCTCTATTGTATCAATACTTAGATAGTGAGGCGCAACATTCACTTCCGAATACCAAGAAAGGTGCTGTCCCAAAGGATACCAGTAGTAAAAACCAAGACCAACACCAACTAATATTCCTGAATTAGGCTGTAATAGATGGTTAAATAGAGGCTCAACTGCAAATTGTAACTCCCCTCTATGATTAGGGAATCCCCAACAATCATTTAATCGAAAACCAAATCGTACGTAGAATAATAGAGAGCTATAGTCATCTTGTGGAGGCTTGATATCTCCAAAACCGTACCCTGTGCCAAAGGTTTTTTCTACTAAACGAAAACCTCCGCGCTTACCCTCATTTGCGTAAGTATTTGATGCACATAATAAAAACAAGGATAAAAAAAAGACTAACGCGCCCTTCTGCCTCATAGAATTCATCTCCCTCTAATGAAGACCGGTATGAACAAAAAGGTATTTTAACAAAAATCAAGAAGTCGCTTTCTATTTTGAAAATACCTTGAAGTGGAAACTCTTCTCCCACACCTGTTACATACCGGAAGCGCGATAAAAAAAACAATTAGAGAAAATGATCGAACAAGAGAATCTCTATTCTTTATGCTTTATCATGAGTGTTTGCTGGCTCTGCGCGAGGAACATGGACAGTCATTACATCTACTTTCGCGCCTTTTACTACTTGCTTACTTGTTGAGCCCATAATCAATGCATCTAAACCGTGGCGACCATGGCTGCCAACCAAAATAAGATCTGCCCCCAAACGATCTGCTGTATCTAAAATCACATTTTTTGCCTTGCCTGTCCCCATAAAACAACGGTCAGAAGAAACATTCAAACGCTGACGCCAAGCTTCGAGTTTCTGCCTAGCAGATTTTTCAATATTTTCTTGCATATCACAGACCGTGTTTGGTCCGTATGGAGCCCCATAAGTGAATACAGCTTCGATCACATGCACAATAGAAAGGTCTGCTCCCATTCTTTCTGCCATTTCTAAAGCACGCTCCGTTACCACTTCATCATCTTCATCAATTAGATCCAAAGCGACCAATATATGTTGATAGTGTTCCATAACACCCCTAAACTAAAATTTTAATAGACTTAATCCTATTAAATTATTTCCAAATTTTCTGATTTCTTATATCATGTTTCTGTTATTGTACAGAGATCTAATTTTTTCTTTCTACTATGAATCAAGTTTGTAGCGTCTTTCAACGTTGTGGTGGCTGTCACTTATTATCGAAAGATTATTCAGAACAGCTGAAAATAAAAGAGAAACTATTACTTGATTCTCTATCGCATTACTCTAATTTATCTAATTTAGTTCCTTTATCTTGCGTTCCTTCTCCTCGTATTTATGCTTATCGAAATAAAGTACAATTACCTGTAGTTCCTGGAATAGATGGAGCAAAAATGGGTTTGTATGCCCGAGGATCTCATGAACTTGTTCCTATGGACGACTGCCTGGTTCATAGCGCTTTGGCTGAATCGATACTGAAAGAAGCAAAAAAACTTCTCATCTCTTGTAATATTCAGGGGTATTGTGAGCGTACAAGAAAAGGAGATCTCCGTTATTTAATGATACGTACAGCTGAAGGTACCGGAGAAGCTTTAGTTACACTTATTAGCAACGGAGAAGGCTGGGACTCTATTCGTAATTTTGCACGTATGCTTATGGAGCGATGCCCTCAAGTAGTTGGTGTAGTAGAAAACATCAACAAACGAAGAGATAATGTGATTTTAGGAAGAAATCACCACCTATTGGAAGGTCGCGCTCATCTTATAGAGCGTATTCTCGATAAAAAATTTCGTGTTTTATCTAACTCCTTTCTCCAAGTGAATCCATTTCAAGCGGCACAACTTTACTCTGCAGCAATTGAATGGGCTGATCTTAAAGCTGATGATGTTTTTATTGATGCCTATTGCGGTGTTGGAACTTTATCTATTTTAGCATCTGAACACGTGAAACAAGTATACGGAATTGAGTGCGTAGAAGAAGCTATCGAATGTGCAAGAAACAACGCAGAACTCAACCAATTGGATAATTGTACCTTTCAGTGCGGAAAAAGCGAGCATATCCTCCCACAGTTTACTAAAGCAGATATTATCTTGCTTAATCCCCCCAGAAAAGGCTGTGAATTATCAGTTTTAAATGCCGCTGTTTCTTGTAAACCACGAAGTATTTTATACATTAGCTGTAATCCTAAATCTCTTTCAAAAGACTTATCATTTTTACTTACTAAAGGTGCGAATATAGATCGCATACAAACATTTGATCTATTTCCTCATACACTTCATGTTGAAACCCTCGTACAAATAAGCTTCTAATATAAATATTTAGTATTTTAAGACTTGCAAAAAAAACTTCTGCTTGTTTTATTCCTTCTGCATCTGAACTTTTGAATGAGGTTACTCATGATTCGAGGTACGCATCATAACGGACTTGGTACTTATGCTTTACCCAATTTTGGAATTCCTATATCTTTTCCCAAAAAAATTCATTGCAGAAATACTACGCATGAATCGATAAGGGAATCTATTATCGAATTAGAAGAGAGCTTACAAGCATTTTGGTCTGATCTTCAACAGCTTAATACTACAGAAGAAACGCAAGATGAAGTTTACGAAGATTTCCGACAAAAAAGTAGCCGCTTCAATATTTTCCTTCATGGGCTCTCACAAAAAATAGGCGAACGAATTGCTTATTTAAGTCCTTATTTAGGAGAAACGGTTGAAACCCTTAATACGATCAATCAGGAAAAAACAGATCTACAAGGAAAGAAGGAAACTCTATATCTCGTAATTAATAGTATTACAGAGAGAATTTTTGCAAAAATTCTCGAAGAACATCTCTCTATTTTTTGGGAAATTTCCACAGTTAATGACGCTCTCTCCAATCAATCATTAAGGAACGATGATCTAGTCTACCAATTAAATCACTTGAATTTCTTATTGGAAAACCATAAAGAATCTGAAATCCAAAATATCACTGAGAATCTTCCTAAAGACTGGAAATCGCTTTTCCAAGAGCATAGTAATCCTAGAATAGAAGCAAGAGATATTCTGAAAAGGTCTGTTCAACAACTAAAAACAAATGGTTTTTTCGAGATAGAAACTCTCGTTAATACATGTGAAAATACTCACAATGCATTTTGGTACAACTTAGAAACTCATTCTTATACTCCACCAGATAATCAGGTGAATATTGACGGACTTGTTAGGTTATACCTTAATCCAATCGAATCCCTACCTATTTACAAACAAGAAGAAATAAGCTGTAACTCATCCTGGAAAGTACTTAGTATACCAGCTTATGATAATCGTTCTTACGAACTTTCCAAGGATTAGGGCGTATTAAATACTATAAATACGCCCTAATCTTAAAATACCTACACCCCTACAAATCTATAAGAACTGGAGTCTGCCGCTGCTCGAAACATACCACTTGTATTGTAATGTAAAAGCAGTGCGCCGTCTTTATCTACTCCAATCATACCACCAGAATGAGCACCTGTACGATGAGTCAATACCTCTTCTGCAGCTTCTTCTAGAGAACGTCCTCCATAACGCATCAAGTGAGATACCAAGCTTGCTGCAGTATAACGAATAAACTCTTCTCCTTTCCCAGTACAAGAAACTGCACAAGTAGCATTATCAGCATAAGTTCCAGCTCCAATCACAGCAGAATCACCTACTCGTCCAATTGCCTTATTTACAAGCCCACCTGTAGATGTAGCTGCAGCAAGGTTTCCTTGACTATCTTTCGCAACACAGCCTACTGTACCTAACTTTCCATCTTCCCAATGATCTAAACCAACTGTTCCTTGCTCAGAAACCCTTTGCCATTGCTCATAACGCTCCATGGTAAAAAAGTAGTCTGATGGCGCCCATTCTTTCTCATCATCCAATAAAAGCTCACCTCCATACTTAGCCATCATGACATGTGGAGATTTCTCCATTACTTTACGGGCAGCTGATACGGGATGCTTTGCGTGCTCAATTCCTACAACAGCGCCACAAGACAAATCGCGTCCATCCATAATCGAAGCATCTAACTCAAAATCTCCTCTTTCATTTAATACGGCCCCTCTTCCCGCATTAAACAAAGGTTCATCTTCTAAAAAACGCACAACCTGTTCTACTGCATCAACTGCGCTTCCACCTGAAGCTAAAATTTCCTGCCCAATATCTAAAGCAGATGATAAAGCCTGTTCATAACTCTGACGCAAATTGGAATCTAAATCAGGCGGTATTTCTCCAGCTCCCCCATGTAAAGCAATAGCCCAATCATTTGAGCGATTTATCGACAATTTTTCCCTCTTTGAATCCTTGTGCAGTAGTCCATAAACAAACACAAAAAGAAGAGCAATTGAGATGATAATTTTCCTGTTCACAGTGACCTCCTAAAGGTTTCTTACAATTTGACAAGTTTTCTTTTTCAACACAAGTTTGAGAAATATAATAAGAAGTCTTGACACGATGTTTCCCCTTCCCTAATTTGGGTTTAATTTGAATCAAACAATAAAAACTGAACCAAGGCAGAAACAATATGTACAAACACTATAGCCGTGTTTTGGGTATGACTTTAGTCTCATTATTATTTGGAGCCTGTGCACAGAAAAGCTCTCCATGTGCCGCTTATCCTCAAGTAGAAAAAGCAACGACTGTTCTTTCTCCCACACGAGGGAACAATGTATTTGGAACGGTAACGTTTACTCAAGTTGACGATGGGGTTTTAGTTGAAGCAGATATTCATGGTCTAGAACCAGGCAACCATGGCTTTCATGTACATCATTTAGGTGATATTGATAGTAGTGATGGTACTGCTACAAAAGGCCACTTTAATCCACATAGCATGGATCATGGAGGCCCTTTTTCTGAAGTTCGCCATGCTGGAGATTTGGGTAACATTACAGCAGATTCTAGTGGTTATGCACGTTACCATAGAATAGACAAATGGCTTTCTTTGAATGGTCCTGCAAGTATCGTCGGTCGTTCTGTCATTGTACACGCTGCAAATGATGATCTCCACAGCCAACCAACAGGTGCAGCTGGTGCACGCGTTGCTCAAGGAGTCATCGGTGTATCAGGCATCGCTAACGACTAAACTACTTACTTTAAATGTGCAATAGAAATTTACTTTTTATTGCACCTTTTCTTTTCTTTTTTCTTTATGATTTAACCCTGACGATTAAAACAATCTTTTGCTAATAGTTGTTTATTAGTTCTCTGAAAAAGGGAGGAGAATTCATGGACACTTTGCATAGTACAGCTAATATTCTCAATTGGGGCGGACTACTTTTAGCACTTCTTGTTCTGATAGAGACCATTGTTCGGCAGTTACGAAAAGAAAATATGAGTGAAAATTGGGCCAATATCGGGGTCTATATTACAGGGAAATACATTCGCTCTGTACTACTGAATACTTATAAACTTGCTATTTACTTCTTCATTTGGTCTTGGGTACCTTATCAAATGCCTTTTTCTTGGTGGAGTATTCCTCTAATCTTATTGATTGCAGACTTTACTTATTACTGGAAACACCGCGCTGAACATCGTATACGTTTATTTTGGTCCTTTCACATCGTTCACCATAGCTCTGAAAAATTCAACCTCAGTACCGCATTACGCTTACCTTGGCTGGAAGGTCTAATTGACTGGGTATTTTTTGTACCAGCTTTACTTGTAGGTGTACATCCTCTTGCCATCATGATTGCTTACTCTGTTGTTTTACATTACCAATTTTGGATTCACACAGAAAAAATTGGAAAACTCGGGTGGATGGAAAAAGTTTTCAACACCCCCTCCTTACATCGTGTTCACCATGGATCAAACCCTCAATATCTCGATAAGAACTATGCTGGCATTCTTATCATTTGGGACCGAATATTTGGCTCTTACCAAGAAGAAATAGAACCTGTACGTTTTGGAGTAACAAAACCTATAGAAACCCAAAACCCTCTTATGATCAATTTTGGTGAACCTATTGCAGTTGCCAAACAAATGAGCGAAGCTCCTGATTGGCCAACAGCTCTAGCTGTAGTTTATAAAGGCCCTGAATGGGAAATGCCTAAACACAAAACGGTATATGAACCAAATGACCTCATAGACACGGTATAGACCACAAGATATCGTATGAGAGTTAATAGGGGCATGACCAAAACAAGGCTAAAAAATCAGTAAACGCGGCGAAGCAAAGAAACGGCGACGCGGCGGAAAAGGCAATTGCTTATGCCCCTACCTACACGAAAGACTTACAATAGAAAAATTTTATATACTTTTGCAAACATCTCAGGCCCATTAGGACCCCCTCTGCGCCTTCATTTCTTTGCTTCGCCGCGTTCAAATGAGCGAAGTACGGTAGAGCAACAAAATATCGTATGAGAGCCAATACGAGCATGACCAAAACAAGGCTAAAAAATCAGTAAACGCGGCGAAGCAAAGAAACGGCGACGCGACGGAAAAGGCAATTGCTTATGCCCCTACCTACACGAAAGGCTTACACTAGAAAACTTTTATATATTTTTGCAAACACCTCAGGCTCATTAAGACCCCCTCTGCGCCTTCATTTCTTTGCTTCGCCGCGTTGAAAGATTGACCATGCGTTTTGAAAAAACTCCATCATAAGCCCATTCTTTCACTGAAATACTGTTTGAGATAGGCTAGTCTGATGCGAAATTAGATAGCCATTGAGGGTTTTATTTTTCCCTATCTTCTTTCTGTATTTGAGCAATTCGAATCTCGTAGTGCAGTTGATCTGCTAAATGCTTTTTTGTCAGATTTTTACGATCTTGATCACGCTCTTTTTTTATATCAGAATTCGTTTTCCTTCTGGAATCAAGTACCCGTTCTTCCAATGCATCAGCAAGTAATTTTTTAAAAATAATAATTGCTTCTCTATTACTCAATGGCTTGCCCGTTTCTGGATGAACTAGAGAACCACTGATCGCCCCATTCGTTGATACGTGTTCAATTAAATCTTCAACTGTTACCGGTTGGATATTTTCCCCTTCTTCAATAGGCGATAGCTGCGGTGAAGAAGAGTCCGCAACAATATGCAACTGAACCGCATTTCCATTTTGATCTTCACCTGACAAAGTATCCATTTTGAGAAGAGAATCTTGATCTTGTAAGGGTAAGTCACTAAGTTGCTTTACAAATTGAGTAAGGTAAGAATTGACATCTCCTGTATCTCCCCCCGGAGAATTTCCTGATTCTATTGATGGCATGATTACTCCTTTAAACAGAACTAAAACCAAAAACACATATAAAATATAATTAACCTATAAATTATTCAAACTACAACATATAATTCCTCTTTTCAAGTTCATAACATAAAAATCACATGCCTAAAGCTAAATCTTTACTTTTAAAAAAAATCCAAGGTGCTCAGATAACACAGATTGTTTATGTTATGGCTCGTTTAGGGATTGCTGATTTTATTAATCAAGAAGAGCGCAGTCTAGATGAGATCTCAGAAGAATTAGGACTTTCTTTGCTCTTACTACAACGCTTATTTCCAGCATTAGAATCTACAAATCTTGTTAAGCGCCTACCTAACGGTCGCTACGCTTTAACTGACGAAGGTCTTTTGCTGAGAAAGCAGGAAGAGGATTCTTTGTATCATTTAGCCATGTATAAATCTGCCCCCTTTGTTTGGAGGGCCATGGAATACTTTTGTGAAGGATTAAGTAGTGGAGAGTCTCCTTTTGAACTTGCTCATGGCACGCATTTATTCGATTATCTAGAGAATAATACAGAAGCAAATACCCTGTTTCAAGATGCTATGAGTCATTTTGAACGCCATAGTAGTAAAGCTCTCATCGATCTTTATGATTTTTCTTCCTTCAAACATATCACTGATCTTGGTGGTGGAAATGGCTCATTTCTTCATAGCGTTTTAGAGAGATACCCAGATCTCAAAGCTTTAAATTTTGACCTCTCTCATGTCATTGAAAAAGCTCGTAGAATCGTACAGCACAGCTCTATTGAGCATAGAGAAGGAAGTTTCTTTGAGCAAATTCCTGGCGATAGTGACGCATTTTTACTTCGGAATATTTTACATGATTGGTCTGATGAATCTTGTTTAGAGATTTTGAAAACGATTTATCGTGATTCGCGTCCTGATAGCAAACTTTTACTGATTGAAACTCTTATTTCTTCTTCTCCTGATTCCAAATTAGGGCGTTTTTCCAATATCACGATGTTTATGATGACCCCTGGAGGCCGAGAAAGGAGTGAAGAAGATCTTCTTGATCTTTGCGCACAATCTGGCTTCATTCACACAGAAACTATTCGCTGTAGCGGTTCAAAGTCTTTGCTTGAATTCACAAAAAAATAGATAACTTGTATTTTACAAAAAAACTCCTCTAATCGAAGACTCTAGAGCGGTTTTTCTCAAGCTTATGTACTAGCGAACCTCTAAAAGTGGTATTTATGAAAAAAATAACACATGTTTTTTCTGTCTTATTTTTATTCATTTCTATTTTTATAGGAGTCGCGATTTACGAATATCGATCCAATGATGGTTTTTATAAATCTCGTATTTATTACCCTTTAAAAGTAGAGCATCAGCAAACAGCTTCCTTTCCTTGTAAAGAAGAATTAGAAGCTATCAACGAAATTCTTAATCAACCCTTCCACTATATTGCTCATGGATGTCAGGCGTTTGTTTTCCGTAGTGAGGATGGAAAACACGTAGTAAAATTCGCTAAATCCCCCATTTTCCCACTCAGTGATTACTCTTTTTTAAAGCAGTACTTTCCCTCTCTTCAAAAATATTTAGAGGATCGATTTCTCTTATGTCAAAATAAAGTACGAACGATTTTTGCAGCTTGGTCTCTTGCAGACAAACAACTAAAACATGAAACAGCGTTAGAATACGTACATATGTACCCTACCCGAGGCATTCATGGCACCACGACGTTTATTGATAAAAAAGGACAAACACACGAAATAGATCTTGATACCCCTCCTTTTCTTCTTCAGAGATACACAATAAACTTAAATCCATATTTAGATGAACTTATCGAAGAAGGGAAAACCCAGCAAGCTATTTTCTTGGTTCACCAGCTTATAGAGCATTTAGTATCTGAGTATAAAAAAGGGATATACGATATAGACCCAGAAATCTTACGTAACGCCGGAGTTACAAACAACTTAATCGTTCAATATGATGTAGGAAATTTTATCACTGATGAAAGCATAAAATCCCCTGAAATTTATCTTCCTATACTTGTAGAGCATACAAAACTCATGCGCCAGCAGCTTCACGAAAAAGACCCTCTCTTAGGAGAAGCGTTTGATATAAAAATAAGCGCACTTCTCTCTACCTTGTAGGGACTCTTTGCATAGTACGACGCCAATCAGCAGCATGTTGATAAATCGCCGTATTCATCTCCACAATATCTTTTGATAAACCTTCAGGGTAAGTCATGTTTCTTTGCTGTGCTTGCAACAAACTTACTCCTTCTTCGGTTACGATCCCCAGTTTTTCATGGTCTCCTACAACAGCCAAGCCAGGTCTATCTTTCATCAAATCCTGACCATAAAAACGACTTACATAAGAAAAATTTAACAGCCCCAATAAAGTAGGAGCCACATCCAACTGACAAGCCAACTTCTTGCTCTCTTCGGCTTTTACCCACTTAGGGGCATATACGATAAACGGAATACGCCGAGCCGGTAAATCTAGGATTTTCTCCCCTGCACTACATGCAGCATGATCAGAAACAAAGACAAAAAGTGTGTCATCAAACCAAGAATGCTTTTTCGCCTCTTCTAAAAAAACTCCAATCGCATAATCCGCATAACGAACGGCTTGTTTTTTGGGATCTTTATGAGCTAAATCTCCAGGAATTTTTGGTACCGTATAAGGAGGGTGGTTCGAGGTATTCATTACCATAAACATAAAATGCTGACCAAAAGACTGAGCTTCATCTGCCTCACGAATCACCTTATGATAGAGATCTTCATCACAAAGTCCCCACACATTTCCAAAATGAGACTCTTCTTCTGTAAAATCATGGCGATCGATTAAATCAAAACCATTGGAAGCGAAGAAAGGACCCATATTGTCAAAACGACCATAGCCACTATAAAAGAACCGTGAGTCATACCCTCGATCCCTAAACACATAACCGAGAGAATAAAGGCGGTGATTATAACGACGTTTTACGCGAGATGGACCAGGACAAGGAGGAACAGACAAAGAAAGAGCTTCCACTCCCCTTACCGTACGCGTACCGCATGCGTAATGCTGACTAAAAAACAAAGACTCCTGCGTTAATGCATCAAGATTAGGAGTCAAGTTTTCATCCCCACCATGATAAGACATAAAAGTCCCACTCATACTCTCCATCACAACCATAATCACATTCCAAGAGCGTTCTTCACCTTCATTTGTAATACGTCGCGTAATATCCCAAGGATCATCACTTAAAAACTCAACCTCATCTCCTTCGTAATGAGCATGTATTTTCTTCGCAACTTCCTGACTGTCTGACGTCAAATAATACTCTTCAAAAACAGGATCATAATGACGAATTGCCGTAAAAAGATTATAAAACCCATTTTTCGATAACTCATTCAAATGCTCATTACGACTAAATTGCGATTGTTGACCATCCACATAAATGACAGATAAAACAGCAAAAAACAAAAAAGCCCCTGTAAGAACAACTCTTTCAACAAAAAATAACTTGCTCATCGCCGGAATTTCTAAATTACGATATAAAACTCTAAAAGCAAGCCCCCCTAAAACACACAAAGCAGGAATCAGGTATTCAAGAGGGTAAGAACTGATCAAATGCCCTATAACCTCCTCAGGGTAAACAAGGTAATCCCAAGCTAAAAAATTAATCCGCTTACCTATATCATCCCAAAACAAACATTCAATTACTGAACTTACAATAGGGTACAAAGCATAAATAAGAAGAAAAGTTGCACTCGCTAAGCGATGCATAGAAGACCTTTCCCAAGATTTTGGAAGCCATATTCGGTAAAGTATCCACGGTAGAAATAGATAAAATATTATGGTAAGATCGAATAGAAAACCGATACCAAAGCTTTGTAAAACAGTACCTACTGTCTCATCAATTTCTTTTCTTACTAAAAAAAACAGCCCTAATCGTAATACCAACATAGAGATTAGAGAAAAAAACAAGTAAGGCTTGATATGTCTAAAAATAGATCTTAGTGCTTTAAAGCTATTCATCATTTTATATATGAAGAGTTGATTACAGAGATATACGGTATTAAAGCTCAGTAGAGAAAAAAACTTAAAGGAAATTCTCAGAACTACCCCCTTTTCCTAAGCTTGCAAACAAAAGCAATTTATCTCTATTCTTGCGAATTATTTCTTCACTTTTTACGGTTATATGCTCGACACGATTTTCTCAGCCTTATCTTGTCCAAACTGTTATGGCGATTTCAAACATAACGAGATCAATAAATCTTGTGGCTCTATTCTATGTGAAAGCTGTTGTACTGAGACTCCCATAATAAGAGGTTTCCCTTTATTTACAGAAACTCGCCTTTGTGACTCTCCCTCTACAAGAGAACAACTGATGGGTTGGGAGTCTAAATTATGCAAACCGTATGAAGAATACGAAAACTTCATCTATAAAAAGCATCGACGCCCCTTATTCGACAGTTACGCCGCTTTTCAACCCTTTAATGAGTCTACTCAATCTTTCTATCCTTTCTTAGATGCTTTGAAGCAATCTTTAAATCCTGGTGATATCATCTTAGATACCTGGTGTCGCACTGCTTGGTCTGGAGAGTTTCTAGCAGGTTATTTTCCCGAACAAACGATTCTTTCGATCTGGGAAGGAAATACGGACCTACTGGCCTATCGAGGTTTCCACTTTTGGTTAAATGCAGATCTTCGCTCCCCCAATCTACAAATCATTTTCCACCACTGTAACCATACCCTCCCCATAAAAAATCATTCTATTTCAGCTATTCATGGTCTTGAGTCGCTGCATCGTTACAAGCAAGATCGTTTCACAAAAGAATGCTTGCGTATTGCAAAAAAAGATGCTCCTATTTTCTTTCCTCATGTTCACCTTACAAATAATGAACCTGACCCCTATTTCGATAGAGGTGAAATTCAACTACACGGAAAAACCTATCATCAACACTTTACAAAACGCTTAAAAGATGATACGCGAAAAGCTTTTGTTCTATCAGAACCTCAACTATTTAAAGATAGCAAGATTGCTCCTCTTAAAGATCAGTCTGAAACAGAAGATTACAATGCTTTAATTGCCTTATTGCCAAATTCTTGGGAAAACAGAAATTTCGTGTACGATCCTGTACAAACAGAACTTATCGAACGAAGTTTTTTCATTCTCAATCCATTATACGATGTAAATTTCCTTAATGGGACATTAGCGATTTCGACAGAAAATCTCGGAGGAACAGGCCCAAGAATGGCTATGCGCCACCCTGTTTTCCATCAAAGAATGCTTGACTCTCTCTCTTACAAACTATCTCCAAGAGAACTTGAGCTTATCTTCTGGGTGAAGCGTTTATATACAGGAAAAGAGCTCTGTGAAAAGCTTTGTATTCAAATAGAAGAGCTAGAATCTTTACTCAAACCTCTTCTTCATATGCAGTTGCTCACGATAGCTCCTGTTAGCTCTGCCATGGCACGCCTTCAGAATTTTTACTCTGATCAAATCTATCGACTGCTTCCTTTTGAGGAAACTTGCTCAAAACTTTGGAAAGAAGCTCAAAGACGTTTTTCAGAACTTCCTCTTCTTTTATCTGAAACAGAAGACGAATCTTTAAGTTTCGAAGAATGCTCTACACTCGTTTATTCTTTAGCAATCGCCATGCGAGATCATGGTTTAAGTAAAGGAGATCGAGTTTTACTCTTATCTTCCGTTAACGAAGAAGCCTTTCTTTTATTCTGGGCTTCTATGATTTCTGGGCTTGTTTTTGTAGCAGCAGATCCTTCTTGGGGACCTAAACGCATCGAAGAAATTCGATCTCAAGTCAAGCCAAAACTGATTTTTGTCGACCATGAGCACCTTAACTATTTTTCAAAACACGATGATCTAGTTGTTTTTGACCATGATGAAGGCTCTTCATGGGGAACAGAATTTAGTTCGTTTATAGAAGTAGATAGTGAGTCATTTGAAGACGTACAGTGCGATGCAAACGATTTAGCGGTTATTTTATTTACATCTGGGACAACAGCGCAAGCAAAAGGAGTTTGTCTTAGCCATCGGTCTTTATATCGAAGCTCTTTTCTTTTCTCTCACGCTTACGATTTTAATGAAAAAGACCGAATCCTTGCGCTCGGTGAATTTTCTACAATGAGTGGATTGCGTAATTCTTGCCTCCTCCCTTTACATAGTGGCTGCTCTGCAATTGTTCCTTCTCTTTCAACAAGAAAAAGTCCTTTTGCAATCTCTCAGTGTATCCAAGAGTACCAATGCTCGGCCCTAAGTACGGTTCCTTTGTTGATTCGGCAATTTTTCGAGCAGAGAGAACGAATGGCTAAAAACGCCCTTCGCTCACTACGTTTCATTCTCTCTACCGCAAGCCCACTCTCCCAACAACTCAAGGAAGAGTTTGAAAAATTCTTTTCTTGTCCTATTTACGATTATTATGGCCTTACAGAGACCTGTGGCTTTTGTATTGGAAAAACACCACAAGATCGCAATGACCATGTCCATAGTATTGGACATGCTATTTCTTGTTTGATCCAAGTAGTAGATGAAAATGACTCTCCTCTTGAAAGTGGAAAAGTGGGTGAGCTGAGAATCTTAAGTGAACGTCACATGCTGGGATACCTGAATAAAGTAGAGGAAACCCAAAAAGTGTTGAAAGGCTCATGGTATTATACCGGAGATCTAGCAAAAATTCATGAAGATGGTTCGGTTAGCCTACTTGGAAGAAAGAAGGAAATGGTGAAAGACCCTCAAGGCAACTGCCTCTACCCTAGTGAACTTGAATCCATTCTTGAATCTCACCAGAATATCAGTGAAGCTGTTGTCTATTTTCAGGATAAAGGAGCAGGAAGACATGAAACCCTTGCTTTTGTAACAAATGTAGAAGAGCACGATCCTACACAATTGATCTCAGAATTAAAAAGTCTTGTAAGTGAACATCTCGGACCTCAAAGAGTCCCTCAGCATATTTACTTACAATCCTCTTTACCTAGAGGAGCAAATGGAAAAGTTCAAAAAGAACATCTGATGAAGGAGCTTCAAGCATGAATTTTCTCGATTTATATCACGAAGTGAAAAGTCAGGTATCACCTGGGAAAGCCTTCCTTATTGGCAACGAGGAGCTTTCTTACAGTCAACTATTTGACCAAGTTGAAAAACTCAATACTTACCTAAAAGAAAAAAAACTAAGCAAAGGATGCAAAGTTCTTGTATCGACTCAATATGCCTCTCTACTCGCTCCTATTTATTTAGCACTGGCTATCAACGGATATTGTACTGTTCTTGTAGACCCCGAAGCACATGAAGACCGGGTAAAATCCTTACAATCTCGTACTAAAGCTTCTTTGTTACTTGCAGATGAAGAAAGCTTGAAAGAATGGAAAAATATTAAAGATTGTACTTCTTGCATTTCCTTACTCAAGCCAGGAAAAAAGAAACGTTCTCTTTTCTCCAAGCTCCTACGTAAAAAAGCAGAGCTTGAAGTAAAAGAAGATCAATACCCTAGTTGTATTGAGCAATATACAAGTAGTCTTCCTTCCACAGCTCCCCAATCAGATGCCTTTGCTCATATGCTTTTTACATCAGGAACTCTTGCAGATCCTAAAGGCGTGCCTCTTAGTCAAGATGCTGTACTTTACCACTTACAAACTCTGAAAAAGCATCTAGCTTATGACAAAAATACCTGTCTGCTAAACGTTTTACCTATTTATCATACAGATGGGCTTGTTCATGGACTTCTCACTGCTTTTTTTAATCAAGCAAGTATCTGCCGTCCTTTTACCTTTTCTGTTCAAAGAATCGGTGAATTACTAGATAGCATTTATCGCGAGCGAATTACTCATTGGATCACAGTACCTTCTTTACTTGCTTTGAGTGAGCGACTAGGAAGTGATTACCTAGAAGCCTTCCAAACAGATGAATTCAAATTTGTGGTATCTTCTGCTGACAATTTAGATTCTAATTTGTGGGAGCGCTTTGAGAAGCTGTTTTCTTGTCCCATTGTAAATGTGTATGGACTCACAGAAACTGTTGTTGGTGGTTTATTTTCTGGTCCAGATACAGAAACGCGGAAAATAGGTTCTATTGGTAAAGCCATTGATTGCGAAGCTTGTTTATTAGATATAGAAGACGGTATCGGTGAACTCGCTTTGCGAGGACGCCATATTTCAAAATCTTACTTCGAAAATCCAGAGGCAACAGATGCTGCTTATTGCGATGATTGGTTTCGTACAGGTGACCTTGCTCGTTTAGATGAAGAAGGTTACTACTACTTTATTGGACGCAAAAAAAATGTGCTCATTTCTGGTGGTAGAAATATTTATCCTGAAGAAATTGTAGAAGTTCTTTCCACACAAAAAGAGGTGGAAGAGGCTGCAGTTTGGGGCTTGAAGGATGAAGTATGGGGGCAAGTTCCTGTGGGTTATGTATCTATTCGTGAGGGTAT
The DNA here is from genome assembly GCA_002709385.1 of Waddliaceae bacterium. Classification (GTDB taxonomy): domain Bacteria; phylum Chlamydiota; class Chlamydiia; order Chlamydiales. The sequence goes on along the minus strand of PAQS01000024.1, from coordinate 50,137 downwards.
GGAATATAACGAAGCGAATATGATTGAATACTGCCGTAAGCACCTCCCTCGTTTTAAAGTTCCTAAACGGATTTACCTTGTTCCTAAAATTCCTAGAGGACACTCAGGAAAGATTCAAGTCACTCAGTTGCAAACTATCGCAGAAAAAGCTGAAAGTCGTGCTCTTCCAAGCCAAAATATCTCTGAGCAGATTTTACAGATCGCAAGCAATAGTTTTGTATGTTCAAAACAAAATCTCCGTATGGATATGGGACCCAATAGTATTCCGGGATGGGATTCTATGGCTCACTTAGATTTTGCTACCTCGCTAGAAAGCGCGTTTTCTATTCGATTAGAAGGCAAAGAAATTATGCGCATTGAGTCGTTACATGATGCAGAAGAGCTTGTAAAACATCACTTAGGTTCCATGAGTTATGTCTAAAACTCAGACTGCTCCCATTTGGGTTTGGGTTTTGAGCCTCAGTGCATTTGCTGCGATAATGATTCCAAGTGCGTGGTTTTTCGTTCCTTTGTGGGAATCGAGTTTTGAAGAGTTGAGTCGAGAACGTCTAGAAGCATTTTCGCAAAAAAACGACAAACCCAAAGTTTTAGCCATAGGTAGCTCTCTATTACGTTGCGCGACTGTGTACGACCATGAGATGGAAGAAAAAATCAAAGAAGAAGTCGGGGAAGATATCTACTTTCTCCGTCTTACTCGTAGTGCTTCATCTTTTGAGTATACAGAAAGTTTGTTGGAAGACTTTCTTCAGTCTGGAGCGCAAATCATTTTATTTGAAGCGCGCTCTCTTTTTTATGAACTTCCTCAGTCTTCGGATAGTATTCCGCACCACGCTCTCATGAGCCACCGTTACTACTTGAAGCAACTCATTTTGCATGGATTATCGTGCAAAGACGCTGCAAAAAAACGCTACGATGGAGAGCAAACACGAGATAGACAAGCTAAAAATCACAGTCAACAACGTCTACAAGAACATTGTTTTATTGCAGATCAGTTTCGCATGATGGAAACAATCCCTGAAAACCTTCAATATTTTCTAAAAGAAGCGCAATCTAAAAACATTCGCATCGTTATCTTAGATATTCCTCGCAGTAAAGAACTCAACGAGCATTTATATACTGAAAATCAGAAATTTCGCTCTATGCTTACAGAACTACAAAAAGAGTACGCTTTAGACTTATGGAGCTATCCTGAAACACCAAATCTAGATGAGCTATTTGACTGGGCACATTATGGTCCAGAACCTCGCAAACGTTTTTGTACATGGTTGAGCCAACAGATAAGTAAAGACTTGGAGGGTACACATGAACCTCGTTTCTCTTAGTCTTCTCACATACTTTCTATCAGGTATACTTTTTGCCTGGCTTCCTCCCCGCAAGTATCAAACACAAGCAATCTTTATTCATGGAGCTAGTTTTCTTCTTTACTACTCACCTCTCTCTTTTATTTTACTAAGTTTACTCAGTGGAAGTACCTATCATTTAGCAAAAAGACAGCTCAAAGGAAAAGAGTGTTTATTAGCCTTAATCTCTATTGCATGCCTCCTCATCGTTTCTAAGATTGGAGTCAATGTACAATATGAAATGCTTGTTCCCCTCGGTCTTTCCTATTACAGCTTGCGCTGCATGCATTATTTAATAGAAAGCTACAAGCAGTCATTTTCTCCCCACTCCTTTAGTGACTACTTATGCTATCAGTTTTTTCTTCCCACTATGCTTGTTGGTCCCATTCACCGCTTTGATGCCTTTCAAAGAGATTTACAACGCAGGCGGCCTGATGGAGTTTTGTTTTCAAAAGGACTCGAACGCATCCTGTACGGTTACGCAAAAATCATCATTTTAGCTGATTATTTTTTCGGTACTAAAGTTGCAGCTTTTGTAGCAGCTCAAAATTACTCTCCTGCCTTAAGCGCTTATCTCGACTGCCTTTTTTATGGAGCAGATCTTTATTTAAAATTCTCTGCTTATTCAGATATTGCTATTGGGTTTTCCTACCTACTCGGATTTCACGTAATGGAAAACTTCAATTGGCCTTTTTTAGCCCATAATATTAAAGACTTTTGGACGCGTTGGCATATTTCTCTTTCTTCTTGGTGCAGAGACTACATCAACAAACCCATCATAGCTCACTCTAGAAAACCTATACTGGCGATTATTTTATCTATGCTCACTCTTGGTCTATGGCATGAATTATCCATGCGTTATATAGCCTGGGGAGTCTATCAAGGCCTTGGCATTGCATCTTGGCATCAATGGCAAAAATACAAACCTGCATTTTTACAGTCTCTTGAAGCAAATACATGGACACATGCCTTATCCGTTTTTATCACCCTACAGTTTATTGTATTGAGTTTTGCTTGGACGAAAGAAGCTTCTGTATGGGATTCGTTGAATGTGTATCGTACGATTTTATTTTGGTAAAAATATGTATTCTTTTATTTCTCGTTTTTTAGCCCCTGTTCCAGCAGGACTGCTTACATCATTTTGGTATTTTTTAGTTTGCCTCGCGATCTACTTTGCTTCTTCTCACTCTGGAGAAGGTTTTCGTTATTTGAATATTTAGTTCTTATTGTGTTTTGCGGTTTAAATACGGCGAGAAGCTTATAAATTTATTACTGACGGTACATATCTTTTCGGTGACCGAGTTCAAGAATCAAAATCAAAAGAACAGAATCTCTTATTTCATAAACAATACGATAATCTCCAACTCTTATTCTGTAGAGAATAGGTTGGCGACTTCCTTTTAACTTTTTACATCCGTCAGGTCTAGGATCATGTTCCAAACAATCTATAGCGAATAGAATTCGTTCTCTATAATTAGAAGGGATTTTTTGTAATTTTTTTTGGAGGCGTTCTACGATCTTAATTTGATAAGACATCTACTTCATTCGTTTTTTCATTTCTTCCCATGAAATAGTCTTTTCTTTACCTGATTCAATAGCCTCTAAAGTCTCTCTAGCTTGATTTTCAAGTTGAGCTTCTTCAATTTCTTCTAATTTTTCAAATACAGATTTAAGGATAAACTCTTTCATACTTACTCCCATTCTAGAGCAAGCTATCTTAAGATTTGTATGCTCTTCTGATTGCATATCTAAAGTCAATCTTTTCAATTTTTCTTGAGAACCCATCAAAACTCTCCTGCGAACAGTAGCTTACTCTACATAATACAGAAATCTGTGTTTCTGTGCAATATATTTTTTAAACACTTTCTATCGTATTCTACTCTAGATCTGTCTCTTATGATTAAATATTAAGATTCTATAAAGCTACCCCCTCTACTTAGGGCATAAAAATAAAGAACAACTATCAAACAAGTCTCTAAGTTCTTCTGTTAGAAACACCGCTTTTCCACTTTCTTTTTCAGCTAGGCAGTTTGTTACTTTGGCGGAGCAGTATCTTTGATTTTTTTGAGGGTCCCATATTTCTTGTAAGAGCACGAGAGTGCGGTTTCCGAAGCGATCGATAGATGTACGAACTTCTAAGTGAATTCCCGGCGCTAAAGGCTGCGCCGAGAAACTAATATCTTGATTGACAATCACTAAATCAAGCCCCTTCTCACGCAAATCAAGCATGTGCTCAGAAAAAGCATCCCAACGTCCTTTTTCCAAAAACTCTAAAAGTTTCAAAGGTATCGGGATACTTTGCTCATCACAGTGACTCTCATTGAGAATGAACCCTAAGGTTTTTACCACGGTACAGTCTCTCCTGCATAAGTATAAAAACCTCCACTATCATCCAAAGCAGCTACGTCAATCACCTTGCGCATACCTGAAATACTTTCCGGAGGTTTAATCATCGCGTCTGGTCCGCCCATATCCGTTACCACCCAACCTGGATGCATCATCAAAATGATTGCTCCGTCTTCACGTAAGTCTCTAGCCATAGACTTTGCAGCAGCATTGAGTGCTGCTTTGCTAGAACGGTATTGATAAGCTCCGCCTCCCTGGTTGTCTCCAATACTTCCCATCTTACTTGTAATGAAAACAAACTTCTTATGCTCACTGGCCAACACATTGTCTTTTAAAGCTTCAGCAACACGAATAGGACCCAAAGTATTGATCGCTAAATTTTCTAACCAATCTTCGTAACCGAGATTACCAAACCCTTCGCCCTTTCCAGCATAAGCTCCAGCATTATTGACTAAAATATCAACGACTTTACCCTTTAGAGCTTTGCTTAAATTGCGTACAGACTCTCCATCTCCTACATCTAAGGGAAGGATTTGAAGTTTATTTGGATAAGCTTCTTTCAAAGACTGTAGGTCTCTTGCTTGATCTAATTGGCGACACGTAGCCGTCACCTGCTCACCAGCTTCCAAATACTGCTTAACAAACTCTAATCCTAAACCTCGATTTGCTCCTGTAATCAATATATGCATGACTTTTCCCTCAAACGCTCAATGGTTCTTTCATCCTACAGATTACCTGCTTCTCTTTACAATTTTATTTTGTGATTTTTTCTCCATGAACATCATAGCACTTAGAGTAAACCCCACCAGCGCAGTCCACATACTCATATTGCGCAGGAGAATCTAAAGAAGATAAAAGGACTTTATATCCAGATTTGTACAAAGGAAGACCTAAGCCCTCCGCTCTTCGTAGACACATCGCTTTAACAAGAGCTGCTATCTCTTTATTGTTTTTATTGCCGTAATACTTCTCCATCATCAACACAGGCTCACTTGCATTTTTATCCCACATAATACGAAGAATACTACGCCCTAAGATAAGCCCTGTTTTTGGATTTTTTACAGCTACAAGACGATTTTTTCCATCATTAGCATAACCAAGAAGCGGATGATTAAAATATTGAAAATGAATATTCTGACAACTATCTTTTACATCAGTTCCGCATAGCAACAAATCACATGGATCATCTGTATCACAAACAAGGTAATTTCCTTTGCAGTCCGGAATAAGCTCTTGACCTCTACATTCTTCACCTTCTATCCAAAGCTTTTTCAACTCTTCTCGGTTTTTAAATACTTTAGCAAGATGTTGATTATGGCTTATACTGTAACGTTTTTCAAAATACGTTCCATCTAATACAGAATTAATATACAAATCTAAATCTGCTATCTCTTCTTCTTTAAAACATGAGTGTAAAGATACTGCATACGTGAAAATAGCTTCTGGATCACGGAATTTGCCAAATGTATTTCTCCATTCCGAAGAATTAAGAGATACATTCTTACCTATAAGCTCTTTAGCAAGAGAGTCAAATGCTTCATCCAAATCTCTTAAATTTTTTACATAAAGTAGTTTTTCTCCCTTAAAAGACAAAATAGACTTCAAACAATCCACTACTTTAAAAATCTGTTTTATTCCTTCTTTACCTTTTCCATTAAAGGGAATTAGTTCAAGTAAACGAAAAACATCTTCTCCTGATAAATGAGGGCTCTTTTGAAGAAAAGTAAATAAATCAATCAATGACTTCACTTTCATCTCATCTTTTAATAAAGATGTTTTAGAGCACAGATTTTCAAAGAAGTTTTTCACTCGAGAGTACAAATTGGAGTCTTGAGCCCATTCCTGAAGTAATAAGGCTAGTAAAAACGCTGCTCTTTCTGGCTTTTTTGATTTGGGTGCACTAGAGCTTAAATTTTTCCAAGATTCTTCTAATGAGCGATCATTCCATTTTAAAAGAGAGCAGAGCAAGTGAGAGCGTTGAGATGGATTTTGATGATGGAAAATCCAAACGGCAAGCTGAGAAAAGATTCCATCATCGTTCGACAAGCGATCAAATCCATCAAAAAGATGAATCAATGTGATCGAATGAAAAAACCAATCTAAAATGGATTCTCGAAAAGTGTGTTTTTGTCCATTAAGAAAATATCTTACCTGTAATCTCCAATAAGGTGATAAATCACTCTCTGAATCCGCTTTTAAGTAGCCCATCAATTTTTGATACGCATCTCTAAAAAAAGTATCACTTTTCTCATTTTCTACTTTAAATGGAAGAAATGTGGAATCCATTCGCATATGCAATTTGGTAAGCTCTTGTATAATAGGTGGTAAATAATCCCGATAAAGCTTCTGTCTGAATCTGGGACAATATCCCCCTTTTTGCATTTCAACTAACAAGTCCATAGATTCACAAGAATTACGAACTTTTTTTTGCATGTTTTTTAAGGCTCTATTGAGAACACGATACTGATTCAGCTCACTCAGTGAAGACAATTGAGTCTGATTATAATGAATTTTTTCTGGGTGATACTTCGCAATTTCTAAAAATAGATCTAATCTCTTTTCATAAGAAATTCCATAGCTATGAGGGCTTTCTAGTAATGAAGTACTAATATCGCTTACACCTTCAGATAAAGCGATATGTAAAATTTCAAAGCTTTCTTCTTCGCTTAAATACAGGTGCCAATCATTCACTAAGGAGAAAACATGTGTTTTATAACGAGCTAATTCCTTTAAAAGAGAACGAAGCTCTTCCTTAGAGAGTTCTGCGCCCTCTGCTCCAGCACAAATATAGCTATTGGTACTATGATTGATTACAACCCCAGCTGATAAAAGAGCGTATTTTTGATCCCTTCTTAGTTTAACAAAACTAGCTTGCTCTTCTTCTGATAAAATCTTGTTATGACAAATCGCATAAAGTAAGATTTGATAATTTGCATCGATATTTTTTTCAGAATCATTTTTTTTCAATGAATGCTCTACGGAAAGAAGGCTCTTATCTAAATTTAAAACTTCTTCTCCTAAGTCTGAGAAACTAGTCATTTTCTCTAAATCTTCGATCGATCTAACGACTGATAAATATTGAAGGTAGTCTCTTTTCTTCTTGGGTTCAATTTCACATTGATGAGTTTCTGAAGGAAGAACTCCTCTTATAGCTGCTATGCGATAGAGTTCAAATAAATTCTGCTGATCATAAATTCCATAGTCTACAATGGAATTTATTGTTTTTTCAGGACACATAAACATCGCGTAGCGTGCAAGTTCCATACGTGTTTCTGCGGACTCATTTTTGATTAAGCTAAGACAACATTCTCCCCTATGTACCGCCTTTACAAAAGAAACCATTTCCGCTTCCCGATGCTCTGGAGAAAACCTCGAAGCTTCAAAAACTGGCTTTCCTTCATCAGGAAGTATATCTTCGTCTGATAAAAATAGAGTGCTATTTGCGGTTGGAGGATATTCAGAAGTTCGAATAACAGACATGAAAATTCTCTCAAAAAAGATAAAGAATCCGCGAACTTAGCAAAACGAGAACTTATGAGCAATAGAGGTTGAAGAAGGTATTGCACTATTAGAGGCACTTTTTTATTTTATGCCGTATCGTTTATTTGATGAGGAAAAACCATGTCATTAACAACTTGTTCGCTTACTCCTTTATGTTGTCAGAAAGAAAAGTACAGCACAATCCCTCCTGGAAAAACTCTCAAAACAGAAAAAAAGAAATTACGTTTCATCATCAATCCAAACTCCGGTACAACAAATAAGAAACGAATAGAAGCCCACATTCGCGAAAGAATTGATACGCAAGCATACGATTTTAATATCTGTTACACGAAAGCCCCTCTTCATGCTTGTGAGTTAACTAAAGAAGCTGTCAAAGAAGGTTGTGATGTTGTTATTGCTGTTGGAGGAGACGGTACGGTCCACGAAGTGGGGTGCAGTCTTATTAACACAAAAACAGCTCTAGGGATTATTCCTTGCGGATCAGGCAATGGTTTAGCAAGACATTTAAATATCCCCACTTCTGTGAAACGAGCAATTGATATCATTAATCGTGGCAAAACAAAGAAAATTGACACAGTGAAAATCAATGACCGTTCTTACCTTGGTATGGCAGGTGTTGGTTTTGATGGACATATTGCTTGGGAATTTTCCAAAACCAAAACGAGAGGATTCTGGCCCTACATCAAACTTGTGATTAAAGAGCTTCCTAAATACAAAGCTCAAAATTACACCCTAACCCTTGATGGGAAAAAGGTATCACGCACAGCAACTTTAATTAGTTTCGCAAACAGCGCGCAATACGGAAATGAAATCGCTATTTCCCCTCAAGCGAAGATTGATGATGGAATGATCGATGTAGCTATATTGGAAGACTTACCTTTATGGGCTCTTGCACCTCTTGCAGTACAGCTTTGTACAAAGACGATGCATTATAGTCCGCATTTAGAAATCATTCGCGCTAAATCAGTGAAAATCGAAGGAAAAGATATGCGAGGCCATGTAGATGGAGAGCCTGCAAAATTCGATAATGGACTAGAACTAACAGTAAATCCTAAATCTTTATATGTTGCCGTACCTTAATTTCACCACTGAGTCACAAGAATACACAGAGAAGCTGTGTTCTCTTGTGACTCAGCGCTTTAATCCGCTAAACTATCAATACTTGCAAAAATCAGCTCTTGCACTTCCTCTTCGCCCGGTAATTCGTGGCAATTTCGGCACCGAGCTTCGTAACACTCTTCTGCCCCTACAAGGATTTCTGGCTCATCATAATGAGCAGGAGCCCCATTAACTAAACGCTGAGTAAAATTTGCCTCTGCACCACAAGCCATACAAATCGCGCGTAGTTTTTGAACATCATCAGCCATCGCCATTAGATCTGGAACTACTCCAAACGGCTCTTTACGGAAGTTAAGATCTAAACCAGATACAATCACTCTTTTTCCTTGAGAAAGCAGAGCTTGAATCAAAAGCAAAGCTCCTTCTGGAAAAAACTGAATTTCATCAATCCCTATAACATCAATTTCATCTGTTGCTAGTTTAATGATCTGAGACAAACTTCCTTCTGTATCGTCTACAGCATGAGCTTCGCGTTTAGACCCATCGTGGCTTACAATACAAGCATATGACTTTCGATCATCTATGGAATGCTTTACAGTGAGTACATTTTGTCGAGCATATTCAGCTCTACGCAAGCGTCTCATGAGTTCTTCTGTCTTACCTGAAAACATAGAACCACAAATCACCTCTAAACGTCCGCCAGCATCTTGCATAGTTCTTCTCTCCTTTTCCATCACCTACACTACAAAATAATTTTACTGTTTTATCTAGCTTCGAACCAAGTTTAAAATTCTCTCCCCATGCCTATGCACAAATTCCAAGCACCAATGGACTCCCTTTGTGAAACTTTCACGGGTTTTTTCATCCATAACACCTTTTTCTATAAGATCTTTGGAACTCACATAAAGAAGTGTTGCACGAAATAAAAGCCAAATCTCTACATCACGCAGAAAGTCTTCACCTATAAAAAACTCTTCTTGATAAGCAGAAAAAAACGCCTGCATTTTTTCATTGGTATAGATGTCATAATCAGCATCTTCTTGGGGCCAGAGTAAAGAAAGCATAGATACAGCGACATCGTATGAAAACCAGTGAAAGCAAGAGTCATCAAAATCAAATACGGCAAAGTTGCCGTTATGAACAAAAAAGTTTCCTGGGTGAAAATCTCCATGGACCAAGCCATAAACGTCTTTTGTCTGAGGTAGCTTCTCTATCCAAGCAAGTAGCTCGTCATAAACTTCATATGGGTAAGGTTCTTCAGGATCATATTGAATCTTAGGTCCATCATGAGAAAGGTTATACTGCCAACTTGGACGAGGTTCTATTCCAGGAGCTTCTTGATAATCTACAGCTAAACGATGAAACATCCCCATAATATTTCCCCATTTTTTCATGAGGTCTGGCGTCATTTCGTCATAATCTAAAGAAGCTCCTGCAGCTTTTTCTATGACACAAGCTACATAAGATATTCCATCTACAGAAATCGTTTCATAGAGGTTTCCAGCTAATGAAGGTTTTACTTCTACAACAGGCGCTCCATTTTCTCTCAGATAGCGCATGAAATCTAGTTCAGATGCAGTAGTCTCTGCACTCCTCCAGTCGCTTGCTGCTAAGCGTAAAATGGCTTCTTCTCCTTCGCTACTACAGGTATAGACATAGTTCGCTAATTTTCGAATCAACGTAATTTCTTCATCCAAGCTCCAAGTTTTTCTTACTTGTGCTATATGTGCTTCACTAGGCCAATCACTTTCACTAGCATTAAGAATCGATACTGAAACTAATAAACTTAAGACCAAAGACAATATTTTTTCTTTTATTTTCACTGTTATAGCTCCTCTTACACCAGTCATCTACATTTGTCTTGACAGGAGAACTTTGTCAATTAAAATATATCTCGGAAAAGAGAAAAACTCTGCTTCAGGAGACCTTAATGTCCTTCGACTATTCATGGATACTTGTTGCCCTATCCCTTGGTGGCAACATTTTTGTAATAAAAAAAAACGTAATCGGACAGTGGTTATGGGCAATCGCCAACATCGGTTGGGTTACCCATAACGTAATGATCGGGTCTTCTTCCCAGGCATTTTTATTTGCCGTATACTTCGCTCTTAGCGTCTGGGGAATTATTGACTGGTCGCGGCCACGGGCGGTAAATGCTTAAATTCTTCTTTATAAAAAGAAACTTTTTCTGCGAGAGCTTTATCTCCGATTGGTTTATTTGCCAAACCTGAAATGCGCCATAGCATGGTAAGCTTACTCCAGCAGTCCGCGTGCCTATTTTTCGTTGCAATGACATGGCAGTGATAATGTGGCACGTTTTGTCCTGCACGGCGCCCTGTTTTATGGAAAAGATAAAGGCTTCCGACTTCCTGGGTCTTCTCTACATAAGCAGATAAACGCTGGCAAAGCTCTTGCATCTCCAACGCTTCTTCATCTGTCATATCCAAGTAGCCTTGGCGGTGCTCTTTAGGCACAACAAGAAAGTGAATTTTATCTTCACCTAATCCAATAGGACGATAGTCATAAAGAATTTGGCAATACTTACCTTCAAAAACTTTCTGTTTTTCAATAACTTCTGATTTACAGAAAGCACATGGACGTTGATCTACTGCTGGTTTTGAATGTACATAAGGGTGATCATCTAAACTCGCTTCTTTTCGCTTAAAAGTACCAAAGCAAACTTGCGTAAGAATAGAAAGCTGCTGAACAACAGGCCAATTTTGAATTTGATACCACGACCCTTTTGGAAATGGAATGGCTTCCCAAGAGAAAGGTTGTGCTCCATCTTCAGCAAAACGCTGCTCGCCATAAACAATACTATCTGTTGCTAGACCAGTATCTTTCCACCATCCTAGAGTATTTGTTAAAGAAAAATGAAATAATTCGTTTTCTTCTCTACTCCAATTTTTTAGATCGTATTGTTTTTCTCCCTTGAAAACAACAGACTCTTGGTGCATGCGATATGCAGGTTGATCGGATGAAACAGATTCTGGTGAAACATAGATATCCATGAGATGCCTCTGGTACTAATAATAGAAAATTCAAGGTAACATTCTACTCTTAAGAGGCAAATTTTTCTAGGAGAAAGAGCCAGCTGAGCCAGCTCTTTCCAAGACTTAACCCATTTTCAAACCTAAGATAATTTTATCATCATAGTTGTCTACAGTAACATTCAATCGATTTGGCCAGTAGTCCATTGTAATAATACTGCCTGGAGTAACGATTCGAATTTTTGTTACATCATACTTTTCTTTTACTTCTTCTACTAAAGCATCAATATTGCTTGTACCTAAATACTTATTTTCTAGCTCTTTTAGTTGTTCTGCATTGATCGCTAAATCATCAATAGAATTTGAAAAATATGCATTGTAAGATGTTGTTCCGAGTGAATTAATCATGACATGTTCTCCAATTATGTGCCCAGTCTAGGCTTGGCCTTTAAAAATAGACCTTGCAAACCCGACATGTCAAATTATTTTTTTTACAAACTTCTTTCGTGTGGAATCTCGGATTAGATAGCCATTAGAGGTATAATAACTCGCAAAATTAAGATTGAATAGGGAAGCGCCAACTATTTTTTGTTTATTTAAATTTTTTGCTTTTCTATTCTCTCCCTTTAAATGCCAGGGAGACTCATGGAGCACACAAATACCTTATTTAAAACAGCTATCAATCAATATCAAAGCTATCCTTCAGATCCAGTTTTTCAATGGTCTATTTGGTGTAACCGCAGTATCCGAGACCTTTATTCGTTGATCGCCTCTAACGGCCGAAGTTCCTCTGTAGCTGAAAAAGTTGATATCCTATCCCAAGCTTCTTTAGCTGCTTTTGTATGGTTTCCTGTGCAGTCTCTAACTCTTACAGATATGTCTTTAAGAGTATGTTCTAAGCATTTTTTGGGTTGGCCTCAGGCTGAGTCGCCTTTGTCTGAAATCATCCCAGGTTTATTTTTGGGTAATAAATTAGCTACTGGAGAAACATTCTTAAAAGAAAACGATATTCAATGTGTGATTAGCATTTTAGATGAAGAGATTTCAATTGGAGAAAACATTGATCATCTTCATATTCAAAAACTCGATTATCCTCATGTAGACCTTTCCGATCACTTCCAAGAAGTTTTTGAAAAAATCACAAAATCACTAGCCGAAAACAAAAATATTTTAGTCCATTGCAATTTGGGAATGTGCAGAAGCGCTACGCTAGTTATTGCATTTCTCATGCAATCTTTTAAAATGCCTTTTGATGAAGTTTATTCTTGGGTTCGCGAGAGAAAAAGTAATATTGATTTAAACCCTGGTTTTGTACAGCAATTGCAGAATTTAGAGAATGATATTTTCCACAACTCTAACCTCCAATAGCTACCTAATTCGCGCAGGAAGCACAGATTAACTAATTGGAGGTGTATTTTAGAAGGCCTCTACACCCTCATTCCTTCATGATATCCTTCTGACCCCCGATGGTGACCTAATCCTCTGCCTAGCCAAGGCTCATTATCCCAAAAACATGGCTCAGGAAAATGTGGATGAGGGTTAAACACTCTTTCCCTACCTTGTCTAAAAGGACAAACAGGTTGAAAGAATGAAAAATTTTTAACAACAACACCTAACACCCCTCCAATCCCTCTAACTACTCCTTCCATGCCAATACCTCTATGTAAAATCAATGATAAAATACACTTTAAATACAGCTCAAAAGCTGAAAAAGGCAAGATAGAGTGGGTTTGTATTTTAGTAAAGGATTACTTTGTCACAAGATCTAAGATTTCATTTAACTCCTAGAAGCTACTTAATTCGTTATCCAGTAACTCTAGACAAAGATTAAACGCGGCGAAACAAAGAAGCTAAAACGCAACATCAGTGGAGAAATATGAAAGCAGAAGAGAGTGGAAAATATTTAGTGAGACATTTACCTATGTTAGTGAATTGTACCTTCTCCGCGCCTTCATTTCTTTGCTTCGCTACGTTTCCTAGTTCTGATTGATCACTTGGATGAATCAAGATGAAAGACATCATCATCTGGATTTTCTTGAATAAAATTTGCAAGGCTTCCTTCAATACAAATGAAACCCTCTTGATTTAAATACAATTTAAGAAAAAGCTGAAATACGTCTCGTATAAGAAACGCAAGTTTTCGAAAATCCTCAAGCTCAAAATCTTCTTTAGATTTGTTTAATTTATTTATATATAACTGTAATTGATCAATAAATTGAATCGCTTCATCTGATTCAATCCCTAATAAATTATCATAAACACTTTCTAAAGATCTTGATAAACGATTTTTTCCACTAATTTTTAGAGGCTCTTCTTCTTTAGAATTTATAATTATATCCCCTATGAGGGAAAGTACTTGTATATCTATTCCAATCACAGCTAAATCTTTTTCTGTATACAAACCAAGATCATAGATTTTTTTGTACATTGGATCTCTAAAATCACAACTCGTATTGATTTCTGCAAGACAAGCAAAGACATCTCGAAATGAATCAGACTCTTCATTCTCACTTAATGGAAGCTCATTATGCTTATTCATGAGCTCTTTTATTCCATTACGCATTTCTTTTACTAACAAAGCGAGCTTTTTTTGCTCTGCTTCTACCCTTCCTTCACATACGAAAGGAATTAATGAATACACACACTCCATCTCTGAGCTGAGTAAGGATAGCTCTTTAAGTAAAACCTGAAAGTGTTCCCTTACATTCATCCCTTCATAAAGCTCATGACTTTCTTCTAAGTGCCTTTCTAGCTTTTTTATAGCTGAAATAGGATCTATAGGATAAGGACAGGAAATAAGAAGGTCTTCATAATAATTTTGAAGTTTTGTTACAACAAAAGCCTGGATATCATTTCTAGCTTTTAGAGAAAAATAAGGAGTTAAACTAGATAAAGCGCCAGCAGAAAGGGATTTTAAATAAACCTGCAAATCCTCTCTCAAAATCTTTTCCAAACAAGGAGCTATATAAGCAGCAAGTTGAATGGGGTTTTCCATATCAGCTTCATTAAACGACAAAACCGTATCTACAGATTGGAGGATTTCCTTTTGATACTTTTTTGAAAAGAAAGCTGCCATCAATCCTGCTGGATGGCAACGACTCAAATCTTCAGTTCTTGATTGATGGATACCAAAAACCTCTGCTATCTGGTTACATAAACCATCATCTAAACCTGGAAAATAATCTAAAATCCATAAACAACGGTCTCTTGGTAGTAACTCTAGGGGTGTTTGCCCTTCTTTATTTCTTATAAATAAAAGGTTTCTATCACTATTAACGAGTTTAGAAATTGCCGTGCGACAGTTTTTTTCACAAGCAAGGTGTAAAGGAGTGTGACCAAAACTATTCTCTTTAATTCTAAGGCCTGCCTCTCCTGTGCTCAAAAAATAATCCATAACAACAGTAGCACAATTGTTCATTGTTGCATGCATAGGCGTATTACCTAAAATGTCTTGCTTCTTAAGTAAAGGGGCAATATTTCTATCTTTGATTGCATTAAGATAACGGTGAGATCCTGTTCGAGCAATCCAATGTAAAGTCGTTTGTTTTCCCAAATCATTTAAATAGCACTTATCAGAACGAGGATCTCCTAATAAAAGGTTCACTAGGTAAGTGTTCTCTCCACTGAACTTTGGATTAACAGCATAGTAAAAAGCAGAGTTATGCTTTCTATCATAAATGTTCAGCGTCGTTCTCGAATCATTTAGTAAAACCTGCACTGCCAAATCATTACCAGCTTTACACGCAGTGACTAAGGGAGTTTCTCCTTCAGCATTCTGCTTATTAGGATTTTGATACAATAAAGCGGACTCCAATACACTTACACAAGATCTATTAATTGCTAAGTAATGTAAATCTGGATAAGCACTATTTGTTTCCAAACAAACCGAATTACGTAAATCAAAACACCTATCCATAACCCCTCCTAAACAACACTAGGAAAAGGTTTTACCGGCTAAAAGAAATAAAAAAAAGAGAAAACACTATAAAAAACAAATCAATCCATTATTTGACATATCGAAACAAAAATTATATACAAAAATTATTCTTCTCTCATCACCCAAATAAAAAATATGATTCTTGTTTCTAGTTTTCTTTTTTTTCTTTTCCTTTTTTTAATTGTCGGGGTCCTTTCCACCCTAAAAAGTAAAGGAACAACAAGTGACTATTTAATGGCGCGTCAGAGTGTTTCTGCTCCTGTTGTAGCTCTGTCTGCTGTTTCGACAAATAACAGTGGTTACATGTTTATTGGGATGATTGGCTATACCTATCATATTGGTTTATCAAGCATCTGGTTAATGATTGGCTGGATTGTAGGCGATTTAGTGAGTTCTTTTTTTGTACATAAACATATGCGAACACTTGCTGAAGAAAATGAAGCCTACAGCTTCGGTGGAGTAATCGCAGCTTGTGGTCCAAAAGCATCACGTTTTCTACGTCCATTAACAGGATTTATCACCATCATATTTTTAGGTACTTATGCTGCCGCACAATTAGGGGCTGGAAGTAAAGCCCTGCACGTTCTTTTTGATTGGCCAGAAGCTGTGGGGGCTCTTTTAGGGGGATTTATTGTACTTCTTTATAGCTATGCCGGTGGTATTCGGGCATCGTTTTGGACAGATGTTGCTCAATCAGCTGTGATGTTTGCTTCTATGGTGATTCTCATGTTCACATGTATTCGCTATTTAGGAGGAACAGAAGCTACAATAGGAAAACTCGAAGCAATTTCTCCTACATTCCTTAGTGTTTTACCTTATTGGCATGTAGGCGGTCCTTATTTCGGTGCTTTATTATTTATTGTAGGCTGGTTCATAGCAGGTATTGCTGTAGTTGGACAACCCCATATCATGCTTCGCTTCATGGCGATGAAAAATGTAGAGCAAATGACACGTATTCGTGCCTACTACTACTCGTGGTACACTCTATTTTACTGCCTTACTATCGTTGTCGGACTCTGTGCTCGTGTTATTTTAGCTGAAGCAGAACAATTCGATGCAGAATTAGCACTCCCTATGATTGCAATGGATTTACTACCTGCCGCTTTAGCTGGCCTTGCTTTAGCGGGACTATTCGCCGCTACAATGTCTACAGCTGATTCGCAAATTCTTTCTTGTACAGCAGCCGCAACTCTAGATTTTAATACAAGAAGCTTCACACTCACTCAAACAAAATGCATTACAGCACTCATTACTGCCTTAGCTGTAGTTATTGCAATTGGATCAGTGGAAAGTATTTTTAATCTCGTTGTGATTAGCTGGGCTGCTTTAGGATCTGCATTCGCACCAATTTTACTCAGTTATTCTATGGGAGCACGTCCCAGTGAAAATTGCCGCATTGCTATGATCATATGCGGCTTAGGAACAATGTTGCTTTTCCGACAAATTGGTGGCGGCGAATGGATTTATGAGGTTTTTCCTGGCATGGCGGCAGGTTTTCTTCCTCTTTTGTCTCGCGGAAGACTAAGTGAAAAACTTTCATGGGACTCAAGATAGCGCCATTTTCCTTCTGGTAAATCACCTAAACGAATTCCACCAACCCGAACGCGTTTTAGTTTGACGACTTTTAAACCAACAAGCTCGCACATTCTACGGATTTGTCGCTTTTTACCTTCAGTCAAAATAAAACGAAGAAGATTTTTACTAAGTACGTCAATCTGAGCTGGTTTGAGTGCTTTTCCATCTAAATGCAAACCAAAACGTAGTTGCTGCAGAACGCTTGCATTTACCATTCCTTCTACTCGTACAACATACTCTTTTTCCATTCCGCAGTCTGGACCAATCAACTGCTTAACAAGAGCGCCATCTTGAGTAAAGATAAGGAGACCTTTAGAATCGATATCAAGACGCCCCGCTACCGCTAGCTTCTTCATGTGAGAACGTTGCCATTTTAAGCCAGACTTTCCCCACTGTTGATTATCAGGAACGATCAAATCAGATGCAGGATGATAGCCCTTCTCAGCTTGAGTCGAGACATAACCAAGCGGCTTATTCATAAGAATAGTTACTTTACTTTCTTGTGCCTCTTGAGCCTCAGAAAGCAGCTCAATATGAGCATCCGATGGCACCTTAGACCCAAGAACCGAAATTACTTCTCCATTGACACGAACTTGCCCTTTCTCAATGTAAGAATCCGCTTCTCGACGGGAACAAATTCCTTTTAAGGTCATTAATTTTGATAAACGAAGTAATTCCATCAATCTTTATATCTTATGAATTCAAAAACAAGGAGAATAACAGCTTAACATGCTAATAATCAATAGAATTTTAAATAAATAAATTTATTCAAGTACCTCCTCTCTTTATTTACTATTCTTTTTTCTATTAATTTTTTAATTTTGGATACAAGACCTTTTATTACGAGCACAGAACGTCGTGGTACTATTGCATCTAAAAGCCTAAATCTACAGCCTATCATTTTAAGCTCCAATGACTACCTTATTTAGGTAGTCATTGGAGCTTAAATGCGACAAAGCAAAAAATTTACCTTACGAAGAAAGTCTTACACCTTCGAGTCTCTTGCAAAAACACAAAAAAATCTTTAGATTCTTGGGGTTTTATTCTGCAATTTTGATCACGATTTTTCCACGAACGTGGCGTTGAAAACTCATCTCCATCGCCTCTTTCGTTTTGCTCAAAGGAAATTCGTGTAGATCAGGAAGTTTCAGGCGGCCATCTTCTAACATCTCTGCCACTTTTTGTAGCTGTTCTCCATCAGGACGAACAAAAACAAAACCAGCTTTTACTCCATATTGCTCAGCAAGTTCTTCTCGAGGTGGCTCCACAATACTCACCATTGCTCCACCTTTCTTCAACAAAACAAAGCTTCGCTCTAAATCTTCTCCCCCCAGTAAATCAAAGACAACATCTACACCATCAGGACACTGCTCACGTACTGCATCTACAAAATCTACTTTTCGATAATCAATGCAAGAATCAGCTCCCAACTCTGTAACATAATCAAAGTTTCTCTCACTTGCAGTAGTAAGAACATGAGCTCCTATTGACTTTGCAAGCTGAATCGCAAAGGTCCCTACCCCTCCTGCTCCTGCATGAATCAGAATATTTTGCCCTTTTTTCAATTCGGCAAATTCAAAAAGAGCCTGCCAAGCTGTCAATACAGTCAAAGAAACAGAAGCGGCTTCTTTTGTAGAAACTCTCTTTGGAACAATCACAATATTTTTTGCGTCTACGGCAATATACTCAGCAAAACTTCCATCATGTACTTCATCTTTTCTCATATAGGCAAAAACTTGATCACCTACTTTTACATTTTTAACTTCAGAACCAAGCTCTACAACAGTACCCGCTCCATCCCAACCTAAAATAATAGGAAATACATGAGGTAATAAACCTTCTAGGTGCCCACCACTAATCTTCCAATCTACAGGATTAAGCGCCGCATAATCTAATTGAATCAAAACCTCGTGACTCTTTACCTTCGGCTTGGGCTGCTCACCTATTTTTAATACATCTAAATCACCGAATTCTTCGATATAACAACAACGCATAGCACTCTCTCTTTAAAGCTATTTTTAGAAAACACTTGAATACTAACTTAACTCAATGTATAAGTAAATGTGTATTTTTTGTGTAAAATAAGTGGTTTTTCTTATGGATTATAACAAGCTTGCTACATTTGTTGTGGTTGCTGAGGAAGCGAGTATCACGGCTGCAGCCCAGCGATTACATCGTAGTCAATCTGCGGTCAGTCAGCAAATTCAGATTTTGGAGCAAGAGCTTGGGATTACTCTTTTTCAGAGACAGAATAAGCGCATTATTTTGACTCGAGAAGGAGAAGTTATTTTCCATGAGGCGCAAAAGCATTTACGTGAACTGGATCAGAGTGTAGGTGATTTATTGGCAGGGAAGCGGGTTGTTGAAGGTCATATTCGCATTGGTATTTTGCAGAGTTGTCCACCAAGCTCTCCGTATTTTCGTTCTATTGCTAGCTTTTGTAAAAAACATGAGAAAGTACGTATTTCGATAAAGTTAGGAACTAGCCCTGAAGTAGAAGAGATGTTGTTAGATAATCAGGTAGATCTTGGTTTACTTGTTAATTTTCAGCATCGTCATTTGTTTGAAGCTAAATCTCTACAAAAAGCTGAGCACATCGTTGTCACTTCCCGAGATTATTGGGAACGATGTGGTCCTTTTGACGACTTACGAAAAATTGTAGATGCTGATTTGCTTGATTTCACTGAAAATTTTCTTTGCATGAGTGTTTGGGTAAAGAAAAATGCTCCCTCTCTTCTTCCCACATTAAAGCGTCGTAGCCCTGCACTTATTCTAGCTGACCATGATCGTCTCAAAAGCATCTTAATCGCAGGCTTTGGCATTGCTGTTTTACCTCGAGATCTTGTGAAAAATGAAATAAAAGCTGGCTCTTTACTAGAGCTTCTACCTAAAAGCCAAGCTATTTACACAGATTTAGATATCGCACGTCGCCAACTGAGCTCTCACTCTATTGCAGAATCATTACTGTGGGAGCATTTACTTACTTTTGACCAGGCTCCCAAGCCTAAAGGATAAAAATATGTCTCATTCCGTTCCATTTGACGGCCAATCGCTTATACAAGAGATTCCAAATTTTTTAGATCATGTTTTTGATCATTTGAAAGAAGAAGGAATTAATACTGACCGCTATTTTATCGATCATCTGTGCTACCGCAGTGCAAGCGAAGAAGATTATCAAGCGCTACAAAGCGCTTTTGCTTCGGTAGCCAAGAAAATTCACGAAGCTCTGGTAGGTGGACGTATGATTAGCATTTTCACTTTCCACGAACCTATTTTATATCGCGGCCATAAAATAACTCTTTTTGAATTACCAGCCCCAAAACCAGGTAGAGAAGAAATCAATGCTTGGGAGCATTTGGAATTTGTGATTGATGAAGATCTCTATAGTTTCCAAACAAAATACCCAAACACTGTTTTTGATACAAAAAACCTAAATCGAGTAGAAAACCCTGATTTAACTCTCCATTTTCCCAACACAATGGTGCGCTTTCATTTAGAATCTTTGCACGACATTGTGATGAGAGAAAAAGAGCAGGGTTAATTTAGCTTCTTCTATGCCATACAACCTTAAATAGATCATGGCGACGGTCGCTAAAATTAACTACAGTACCTGATTGACGGGATTCGTAAAGGTTATCTAATCGAAGATCTGCAAAAATCACTTGTTCTACGTTTGGAGAACATTCTGCAGCAATACCATCTCGTGCAAACACAAAATCACAAGGGGTCAATATACAGCTTTGCCCGTACTGAATATCCATATTCGTAACAAGAGGTAAATTTCCTACGTTTCCAGAAAGAGCAACGTAGCATTGATTTTCTACAGCTCTTGCATGAGCGCAGTAGCGTACTCTTAAGTACCCTTGCCTCTCATCGGTACAAAACGGCACAAAAAGAATATGTGCCCCTTGGTCTACTAAATGCCGAGCAAGCTCTGGAAACTCCGCGTCATAACAAATGAGAACCCCGATTGTACCGCAGTCTGTTTCAATAGGAGTAAGATGGTCTCCACCTGTAATATTCCACCAATATTTTTCGTCTGGTGTAGGGTGAATTTTTGGTTGCTCATAGACACTACCATCACGCAAAAAGACAAAGCTAATATTATTTACCTGACCATTTTCTAAACGAACAGGATAAGATCCAGCAATAATATTGACGTTTTCTCTAATCGCAAGCTGCTTAAAAAACTCTTTCAAACGGTCAGAATATTCTGTTAGCTTAAGAATCGCTTGTTCTGGTGGAAGACGTTTACCTTCAATAGATAAAAGCTGAAGAGTAAACATTTCAGGGAAAAGAACAAAGTCACTTTTATACTCGCTGACAACATCAACAAAGTAAGTGATAATACTTTCAAACTCTTCAAAGCTGTTGATTTGTCGTTGCTTGTACTGAACCGAAGCTACACGAACAACATTATCTAAATGACGCTCTCCAGGCTTTTCTGTGGCTTCTCTAGCGGACACTTCTGGGTTATACCATACCATATGAATGGCATGCCCCATCGAAGCCCCATCCTCTGCATCATAGTTATGTAAAATCCCGAGAACTTCAAAGCCTTGGCGAAGTTGGAAATTGATTACTGGATCTGGAATTTTCTTATCAAGAACTTGCTCTAAGTAGTCTTCTGGTGAAGTGACTTGTTTTGATTCTCTATGTAAAAGAGGCATACGCCCTGCAAAGACAACGCCTTTAAGTCGAAGATATTTACATAGAGTTCGACGTTCTTTATAAAAACGCTCCCCGATTCTCATTCGACGACAATCTGGATCAACAAAGACTTCTACGCCATATAGAAAATCTCCTTTCGCGTTATGAGTTGTACAAAAACCACCACCTGTTATCCCATCCCAAGTATGGGCAGCCATGGCTTTACGCTCTGGGACGATAATAGAGGCGCAGTACCCAACAATTTTTCCTTCATGAACAGCAACAAATTGTCCATCTGGAAAATGATTGATTTGCCCTCTTAACTCTGGCGGATGGTAGCGATTTGCTTTCGAGTAAATACGTTCAGATAAACGACAAATTTCAGGAATATCGCTCAGTTTTGCATTACGAATAATTAACGCTGCCGATTCTGTTGCTTCTGCCATAAATCTATCCCTATCTCCATTCTCACTTAAAACAAAATCTTTAACAAAAAACCTCTTAATTTACCACTGAGCTCGGTATTTGACATTATTAAAAATCAATTTTAAAATACTTACACAACTAACGGTGAATTATTTAAGATACTCTTATTTATCAAGAGTGGATAAAGAAACGAGGTATCGTTATGTCACAGCAGTACAAAGAGTTAATGGATTGCTTGCAAGCAGCTATTGATGCACAGAAAGGCGATAAACTCTCCAAATCTGATATTAAGAAAGTTGTTTACAGTGCGCACAATTTTTTCGATGGCGGACATCATGTAGAACAAAAGCAGCTAGAAGAAATACGCGATGCTTGGGTAGAGCTTGCTGAAGGAAAAATAGATAAAGCACGCGCGATGAAGAAGTTACAAGGAACTAGCCGTGCCGAGGCTATGGGTTCAGTACTAAGCAATTTGATCTAAAACTTTACTGCGGGTGAGAAGCTTCCATTCCCTTCTCACTCGTTTTTTTAAGCTCCAGTGATTACCCAATGGTATCAACTTAGTGTATGTCATTGGTTATTAACGAACAGTGATTACCCAATGGTATCAACTTAGTGTATGTCATTGGTTATTAACGAACTACGATCTGGTTATATTTTAGGCCTTGAATATTTAGTTTCTAAATTACGCGTGTCTTTTGGAAAAACCACCACAGAGAGTACTGAGAGCACAGAGAATCACTTTATTATGCAATTTTTTCTACAACAGACCAGATATAGATACGTATGTACCGTCGCGTCGTAGCTTCTTTGCTTCACCGCGTTTAATATCTTTTTCACGATTTTACCCTTATTTTAGTCATGCCTCTTAATTTAAACGCAGCGAAGCAAAGAAGCTATGGTGCAAAAAAATCCTTCAAAATCTAGAACTGATACAAATTGAACAACTTGTATCTACTTCACTACTTTTACAAGAGCCCTGAAAGTTTAAATCCCTTAACAGGAATTTCGACTAGCATTTGTGACTGGAGCAAGCGTTTTCAGTAATAGTTTTTCAAAAGTATTTTTCTTATTTTCATCTTTGCATTCTTTGATCTGTGAAAGAGCATATTGCTGAATCACCAACAAGGGCAAAATCATCCCTTCTCGCATTTCAATGGAACGCTGATTCAAAGGGTCTCTTCCTAGAAGTTTTTCTTGTCCAGAAACCTTTAAAACAAGCTCTCTACTCAGTTCCAGCTCATCATGAATCAATTGAATAAAATCTCCAAATTTCGGGTCGTTTAGGAGATGTTTCGTGTATTTTTCACTCGATTTGGCAATGGCTTGCATTGCGTTATCTATCAAGGTGCGGAAAAATACGCTTTCTTTATACAACTCTTTCAGTAATTCTTCTTTTCCTTCATGGAAAGATCTTTTTAAAGCAGTTCCTAAACCATAAAATCCTGGAACATTGAGTTTAACCTGGCTCCATGCTCCTACAAAAGGAATCGCACGAAGATCGCTTAGCTCTAGTTGTTTTGTTTGCCCTCTTTTAATAGGACGACTTGCCACGTTAAGTTGGCCAAAATAGGGAAGTGGAGTCATTTCTTGAAGAAAAGGAAGAAAAGCATCATGTCCCCTCAAATCCATATATGCTTGATGACTATAAACAGACAGCTCTGCCATTAAAGAAGCATCTTCTTCTGAAAAGCGGTCTTTTGTATCTCCCATTACTTCTGTACGCAAACCAGCAGTAAGTAGCTGTTCCAAGTTAAAACGAGCTGTCTGATAACTCCCATAATTGCTGCTGATTGTTTGCCCTTGAATGGTAAGCTGCACTTCACGTTGCTTGAGAATAGGTCCTAATGCCCGATAAAATTTATAGGTATTTCCACCTCCTCTAGAAGGCGGACCACCTCTTCCATCAAAGAAAATAACTTTGTAGCCGAGTTTTTCTCCTTGTGTACTTAAACGCTTCTTGGCTTGCAGAATTTCCCAGTTACACGTGAAATAACCACCATCTTTTGTCCCGTCTGAAAACCCAAGCATTACTGTTTGGCAGCTATTTCTATTTTTAAGATGACTTTGATACTCTGGAAGCTTATAAAGCTCTTCCATCACCTGGTCAGCATTTTGTAGATCATTTACTGTCTCAAATAAAGGCACAATATCAAAAGGCAGCTCTTTAAACCCCATTAAACGCGCAAGGAAGTATACTTCCATGACATGTTGAGGTCCTTGTGTATTACTAATAATGTAGCGATGAACGCCACGGGGGCCATTTTTTTCTTGTATTTTCCGTATCGCATCAAGAGAACCTAGCACATCTTCTACACGCTCTGACTTTTCTTCATGGACAAACTCTAGTTCTTCAAAAGAAGATTCACTCAATTTTTCTAACAGTACTGTTCGTTCTTGAGGTGACAGATTTAAATAGTCTAGAGATGAACCAGGCCAGTTCATGTGCTTTTGGGCTTTTTTTAAGATTAGATCTGTCACTTCTTCATGAATCGAGCTATCTTGCCGCAAATCCAAAGACGCAAAATGAAACCCAAAAGTACGTACAGCTAAACGGAAACGTTTAATTTGATTGAGAAATAAGCCTTGATGCTCCTCTTCAACACGCTGAATCAGACGATCAATATCTCTAAGTAACTCTTCATGGCTCTTATACTTTTCCAGCTGTTTATTGATTGCTTCTAAATCTTCGATGACTCCCGGGAAAGTTAAGCGTCTTCTTAAATTTTTGATTTCATCTTTGTAATGACTTAGGGCACAAGAGCGAAGCTTTGCAGCTACTTCGATCGTAGTGGCTACATCCACATATGGGTTACCATCTCGATCTCCTCCTGGCCAAAACCCTAATTCTAAAACAGGACTATTCACAAGCTCTTCATCGAAGGCTTGGTTGAGATCTTTTTCAATATCAAGCATAGCCTGATAAAATACATTACGAGCTCTTCTTAACAGACTTTCAGCTTCTAAGATAGGTGTTGGTGATACTTTATTGCGAAAAGACGTTTTACCCATTTGCAATAAGATTTCTTCTACAGCTAATAAATCATCTTTTTCGAGAGCTTTTGCTAAGTCTTTGATAATTCCTAAAACGGTTTCTGGGTAGAATTGTGTCGGGTGTGCTGTCAAAACCACGCGAGTTCTGTATTCTTTGCGTTTGTCTGATAACGTTTGCTTAGCTGATGGTTCTGAGCAGTGTTCTAGAAGATGAGAAAGAGACCCCTCTCTATCTAACGCTTTGGTCTGTGAAAAGGCAGCTTCCTCTAAAGCATCAAACAATACAATTTGGCGCTCAATTAACTGGATGAAGAGAAAAAAAGCCTCCATTTGCTTTTCGAAATCGCTGACTTGTAAAACATCAGAACAAAAAGCGCTCAAAATCTCTTCAGGTTTTGCTCCTGTTTCTAATGATTTCTGACAACGCTCTGAAAACACTGGTAGTTTATTCCCTACTTCTTCAAGGGACGGAAAAGGCAATTTAAGAAAAAGACCGTTATAAAGTTGGTACTTTAACTCTACTAGTTTATCAAAGCTTCTCTGTGCAAACTGATCCATTTTCTTTACTCAATCTAAGGTGAGGCATAAACACTCAGCATATACGAACAGCTAAAACATGCAAGAAGCATCCATTAGGTTTAATTAATCTTACAAAAATATTTTCTTAACATTCTTATGCTAAAAAAGGAGAGATAAATAAATTACAGGAAAAACTATGCCTATCCATCCTCCTTCAGTTACAGATAATTTCCAACTCCTCTGGGAAATGCCCGATTCATTTAATGAAAGCAAAGGCACAATATTATACCATTTGTATTTGGACAAAGTACCATTAACCAAAAATTTACAGTTCAAATCTTTTGAAGGTGCAGATACGCGAAACACAAGTAAAGTTTTAAGCACAGCGCTAAGAAAAATCTCTCCCGACTCTCTTTCGAAAGTTCGAAATAGTACATTGTCATGCTTAAATGAACTCATTCAAGCATTAGATTCATATGCAGAACTTGAGGAATACCAACAAGAAAAGTTCGTAAATGCAATTATCGATCAGATAAAAATATTAGAAAAAAACGAAAAAAAATTTCTCATCATTCCTTGCGGAACTCTTGAGCATTCCACCAGTCTTTACATACAAAAGCAAGAGAATGGTTTTTATCAAGTTTGCTTAATCAATACAGGCGATGCAGATAAAAATAACCATCCATGTGCCGTGTATAATGAATCGAATATATTCACCCCTTTTAGTGTTAGACAAAACATTTCTTTTTCTTCTCTTCAAGAAAAAAAAATTTGGGAAAGTTTATATGAAACATATAAAGCTAATAACGCTACAGAAGAACATCTAACAGAGAAATTATACAATATAGTACAAAGCCTCAGTGACTCCCCTATTTCTTTAGATTTTTCTTTGCGAGGAAATCTATCGTATGGACAAATGCACGATACTTGCTCTATGAGAACTCTTACAAAAGCCATGTTATGGGCTTTCCTGCAGAATAGCCCCGCTACAAAAGAAGGGCATTACGAAGCTCTTATGGAATATGAATACATTATAACGCTTCTTAAAAAAGAAATTATTGAACACTCTATTTTTTCAGAAGTAGATTTTCCAAATACTCCTTCTGGAGAATGCCTTTATCTATCACAAATGAAACAGGCCTACTCTAATCGTAAGCTTTTTTTCTTTGAAATGGCCCAAGACTTGTCAATTACGACATCTCTCATAGGAAAATCAGCAAAAAACCTCAATACTATATGGGAAAGATACTTTGCTTTAAAAAAGTATAGTGAAGATTTAGTCGTTCAATCTTCCTTAAATAAAAAAATTCCAGAATTAGATTCAAAAAACAACGCAAACAAAAAAATTTACAATAACCATTTACAGGACATGTATATCTTTTTTCAAATGCAGATGCATATTTTAAGTCGTGAAATGAGTAAAACCCCATTTTCTCTTAAAAAAACATCAAAATTCGAACGCTATGAAGCTCAGTACTTTTTACGCTTCCGATACCCTCAAATTGGGCAAAAAGTCTATAACATTGTTCAGCAATCTTTAGGGGAAAAAGATGGTGCAGTATTTGCTAACATGATCGAAAGAAATAAAAAATGGTGCATATCTTTTGCAAACAAAAAATAACATCAACTAAATAAAAATACATCAATACCGATATATAAAATGGATCATTTTATATATCGGTATTTCTATGTCTTTAAAAAACAAGATAACTCTAACTGTATTCTTACTTGTAACAGTTACAATGTCTTATCTAGGATTTATTTCTCATCAAAGACACCTGAACACTTTCATTGAAGACAAAAAACAAAATCTTACGCGCTTTTTTAGTTCTGAATTTAAATTGATAGAAGAACAAACAAGCCGTACATCACGTATACTTTTAGATATAAGTAAAGATCCTGATTTTATTGTATTTGCTAAAAACCAATCCGATATAAAAGGTTCAAAACCATCAAAAGAAGTTATTTCTATCTTTGAAGAAAATTTCCAAAAAGAAACAAACTTTTTCCAGCTTCGTTTTATTGATAAAAACGGAAATGAAATCATTAAATTCACAAGATCCCTTCCATCCGGACCTGTTCAAGTTGTTGAAGATAAATTACTTCAAAACAAATCCCAACATCAATATTTTCAAGAAACAAAAAATTTAGAAAAAAATGATCTTTATGTTTCTGATCTTGATCTAAATAAAGAATTTGGAAAAATTCAGGAACCTCATGTTCCCGTTATTCGAATAGCGACTCCTATTATATCCAAAAATGGCTTCGAAGGTATTCTAATCTGTAATCTTTTTATGGGTCCTGTATTGGAGCAAATACAAAAAGCGAACGATTTAGTTTCTAGCAATTTTTATTTAACAAATAAAAACGGAAACTATTTAATACACCCTGAAAAAGAAAACAACTTCAAGTTTGAGTTATTTGAAAACACAAAAAAAATACAAAATGAAATTTTAACAGAAAACAAACTTGGAAATTTTGAAGAGTTTTTAAGTGAAAAAGAAGATTTTATTTTGTTAGAAAAAGACTCAACACTTATTTGGGCAAAGAAGTTCACAATAGGAAACAATAAAAAAGTAAACACCACTTTAATTGGTGCCACAAAAACAGATATGGGTCCTGTATTAACACAATTAAAGTTAGACCAAAGGGAAAGTTTACTTTATTCTATAGCTTCTATTATTGCTATTTCTTCACTTTTATCTTTTATCCTCAGAAGATTTTTCAAACCTTTGGATGACCTTATAGAAAGTATTTCTGAATATCAAGATGTTAGAAAGCTTCATCAAGTTCCAGAAACAGGACCAAGTGAAATAGCGTTTCTTGCGCATAAGCTCAATAAAATGTCTGAAAGCATTTATGAGCAATCTGAAGCACTTTATAAAGCCAAAAAAGAAGCTGAAGAACTAAGCCAATCTCGCAGCGCATTTTTATCTCGTATGAGTCACGAGATTAGAACTCCTCTAAATGGAGTTATCGGTTATACACAGCTACTTGAGAAAAAGTTTGGTCATTCCTCCAAAGTACCTACAAAAGCTCTCGAATTCATTCAGAAAATTAGCTCTGCAAGTGATTTATTACTCAAATTGATCAATAATGTTTTAGACTTAGCAAAGTTTGAATCTGGAAACATGGGTGTTTCCATGGAAAATGTGAACATTAAAAAGGTCATTCAATCTACTTTTGAAGTAAGCCAGAGTAAAGCCATGCTTAAAGGAATTGATTATCAAATCAATTTAGATTCTTCTCTTCAAGAAGTTTACTATACAGATAGCTCGAAGGTCTCTCAATTAATTACCAATCTATTAGGGAATGCTATCAAGTTTACTCCCAGCAAAAAAGCTGTTTATCTTTCTGTCTCTGCAGAAAAAGAAGGCATCCTCATTAGAGTAGAAGACGAAGGTATTGGTATTGCTAAAGAACAGCTTGAAATAATTTTTAACCCATTTGAACAGGCAGATAAAAGCACTCAGAGAGATTATGGTGGAACAGGACTAGGTCTTTCTATTGTAAAGCATATTGTCGATCAAATGGGAGGAAGTATTTCCACAAAGAGTATTGAAGGGAGCGGTTCTACTTTTTCGGTTTATATTCCAATGAAAGCCTGTGAAATAGAAAAACCTAAAGTCCTCACCGATATAAATATCATTTTTGACGACACACAAAAAGTCCTTGTTGTCGAAGATAACCCAAATAATCGCGATATTATTTTAGCTCTTTTAGAAGAGTACGGCATAAAAGAAATTACATTTGCTCACGATGGAGAAGAAGGCTTTAACACAGCTTCCGATAAACCATTTGAACTTATTCTTATGGATTATCATATGCCCAAGCTTAATGGTGTTGATTGCGCTATTCGTCTACAAAAGTACTGGGCAGAACATAAAACCCCAGGGGCTCCTATTATTCTTCTAACAGCAGACGTTACAGAAGAAACAAAAAAGAAGAGTAAGGCAGCAGGAATCAATGGCTATCTTACAAAGCCTATTGAAATCAAAAGCTTTCTAGCCGGTCTTTCTCCATTTTTAAAACAAGCAAAAGTTAAACAGAAAGAAGAAGAGGCGAATGAGGAAATTCCACAGACAGTTTAACTCTCAAGGCGCTTGCAAAAATAGTAAAGTAGGTACAAGTCGTTCAATTTGTAAAGCTTCTAAAATCTAAATTTTTTATATATTTTCACAAACACCTCGAGCCTGTAAGACTCTCTCCGCGTCTTAGCTTCTTTGCTTCGCCGCGTTTAAGCTCCTAAACACTCTTAAGGCCTAGTTTCGTCGTTTCCTCCAAAGAGCTAGCTTTCGACATAGAATGTAAAAAATCGGGGTAAAAATAAGCCCAAAAACTGTCACCCCTAGCATTCCAGAAAACACAGTCACTCCAATAGACCTGCGCATTTCAAAACCAGCTCCAGAAGAGCTAAGAAGAGGGATTACACCTAAGATAAAAGAAAAAGCTGTCATTAAAATCGGACGTAAACGCGTCTTCCCTGCTTCTTCAATAGCAGAATACATATCGCCTTTTTCTTCTTCATTCTGCCGAGCAAACTCTACAAGTAAAATTGCGTTTTTAGCTGCTAATCCAACTAAAACAACCAGCCCAATCTGTGTCAAAATCGTATTTTCTAAAGACGCTACAAAAAGCCCTATAGCAGAGAACAAGATACACATAGGAACAATCAAAATAATCCCTACAGGTAAACTCCAACTCTCATACTGAGCAGCTAAAAGAAGAAATACAAAAAAGATCGCCAGAATAAAAGCAAGTAGGCCTGTATTTTGATTTTCCCTTTCTTGATAAGCCAGCTCTGTCCAACTATACGTAAATCCTTCTGGGAGCGTCTGTTTTGCTAATTCTTCCATACGATCTAATGCTTGACCCGAGCTATAACCGTAACTTGTATCTCCATATAAAGCCGCTGCAGGAAATAAGTTATAACGAGCAACTCTTGCTGGAGCAGAGACATACTCAATATGAGCAATACTTCCAATAGGAACCATACTCCCTTTCTCATTCTTTACTCGTACACGATAAATATCATCAGGAGTTAAACGATAAGGAGCATCAGCTTGAACAAGTACTTGAAATGAGCGCCCTAAAAAATTGAAGTCGTTAATGTACATCGACCCAAAATACCCTTCTAAAGCTTGAAACACTTCTTGTAGTGGAACAGCTAAACGCCTTGCTCTCTCACGATCTATATCCAAATATAATTTTGGTGTATTCGTTTCAAAGAAAGTAAATGCTGAAGTAGTTTCTGGAGAAGTATTTGCAGCAGCAGCAAGTTCCCAAGTTGCTTGCTCTAAGGCAACAGGACCATTTCCTCCTTCATCCAAAATCATCATTTTAAATCCACCTGCACTCCCTACACCACGAACAGCTGGAGGAGGAATCACTATAATCTGTGCTTCATCTATACCATCTAAGACTTGCCTCATCTCATCGATAATTTGAGTGAATCCTCGTCTCTCTTCAAAAGGCTTAAAAACAGAAAATATAGCTCCTGCATTACTAGCTACTGTAAAAGTCACACCAGAAAAACCTGAAAACGCAACAGACTCTTCAATGTCATCAATACCCTGTAGTTTTTCGATACATTCGGCAATAACTGCATCGGTTCTTTCAAGAGAAGCCGCTGCCGGTAACTGTATTCCTATAATAGCATAGCCTTGATCCTGCTCAGGAATGAACCCTCCAGGAATAGACTGTAAAAGAAAAATACCAATAGCTGTTAAAGCTATGTAGAGCATAATCAATAAGCTCGGAAATTGTGTATTTTTTCGAATAAATAAACGATAAGCCTCGGAACTTTTGTCCATTCCTCGGTTAAATAAATCCGTAAAAGAACTAAAAGCTGTTTTTTTCGCTTCTTTCTCTTTTTTACTCATAAGAACCCAGGCTAGAGCTGGAGTAAGCGTGAGTGAAACAACTGTAGAAAGAAGAGTGGCAATAGATATTGTGATTCCGAACTGTTTATAAAAAGCTCCACTTACTCCTTCCATCATCATGGTAGGTAAAAACACAGCTACTATCACCAAGCTTGTTGCAATCAAAGCAACGCTTACTTCAGACATGGTTTCGCTAACAGCTGAAAAGATCTCTTTTCCTTCGCGAAGCTTTCTTTCAACACTTTCTACCACCACAATAGCGTCATCTACAACAATCCCAATAGCTAAAACTAAACCAAATAACGAAAGAGTGTTTAATGAAAACCCAAACAAATAAAGAAAGAAAAACGTTCCCATAAGAGAAACTGGAATCGCAAGAACTGGAATAATGGCAATACGCCAGCTTTGCAAAAAGAGACCAATAACTAACACAACCAAAAGCATGGCCTGAAATAAAGTTACTACGACTTCTTGCATAGACTCTCGAATATACTCTGTTGGATTGTAAACTGCGCGATATTCAATTCCTTCTGGAAAGAACTGAGACAATTCTTCCATTTTTTCTAACACTAAGTCTGCTGTATTAAGAGCGTTAGCCCCAGGCCTTAAAATAACTGGAATTGCTACAGCTGCTTTTGTCCCCAAAAACCCTTGCGTCGTATAGCTTCTAGCAGCCAGCTCTATTCTTCCCACATCTTCTAAACGAAGAAGCCTACCTTCTTCATCAGCCTTAATAATAATACGTCCGAATTCCTCTGGTTCATGCAAACGTCCTTGTGTCTCTACACTCAATTCAAAAGCATGTTGGTCAGGCGTAGGAGTTTGATTGATTGTTCCACTAGAAACTTCTAAATTTTGACTGCGAATAGCCTCGGTAACTTCACTTATACTCATTTGATAAGAAGCTAAGCGATCGGGATCCAACCACACACGCATGGAGTATTCACTGGATCCATAAACTGGTGTTCCTCCAACTCCATCAAGACGAGCAAGTTCATCTACAATTTTTAAAAGTGAATAATTGGCAATAAACACCTGATCATATGCTTCATTGTTTGAGAAAACATTGATTACAAGTAGCATATCGGGAGAGCTTTTTTGAGCTGTCACCCCAACACGGCGCACATCATCAGGAAGACGAGGAACAGCTGAAGAAATGAGGTTTTGTACTTGTACTTGCGCAATATCTAAATCTGTACCAGCCTCAAAAGTCACTGATAAACGATAATCTCCACTATCTGTAGACTGAGAAGACATATAAATCATCCCCTCAACCCCATTAATAGCCTGCTCAAGGGGAGCTCCCACAGTATCAGCGACTGTACGCGCACTGGCTCCAGGGTAATTTGCAGATACCTGAACTTGCGGAGGTGCAATTTCCGGGTATTGATTGATTGGTAAGGTAAGAAGCCCGATAAATCCCAATATGAAAATAAATAGGGAAAGAACAGTAGCAAAACGCGGGCGAGTAATAAAATGCTTTGAAATATTCACGCTATGATTTCCCATTTACTTTAACATAAGTTCCTGGTCTTATTTTCATTAAATTGCTTGTCACAACAAAATCTTCTTTGTGCAAGCCTTTACGAATGATACGATAGTGGTCTCCTTCTAAAGGTCCTAATTCTACATAGCGACGTACAGCCTGACCTTCTTGATTGATCACGTAAACATAACGCTTTGTTTGCTCAGTACCGATTGCGTGACTTGGAACAAGTAGGGCTTCATAAGGATGGGTTACACTCATTCGAATACGAGCAAAAAGTCCTGGCTCCAAAAAATCATCTGCATTGTCGAATTTTGCTCGAATTTCTAATGTACCTGTATCTTCATCAAGTTCGTTATCTACAAAATCCACTTTCCCTTCATGAGAAAACTCTTCTTCATCTAAAAGACGTAAATAAACAGGCCAAGAAATGACACGGTCTTTACTTTTACTTTTCTGACGATGTAAGCGTAAGTAGCGGAGTACATCTGCTTCACTTGCTTCAAAATAAAAATCTAATGGATCTGTCGTAAGAATTGTTGTGAGCAAAGTAGGGCTTACATCACCCCCGGAAACTAAGTTTCCCGCATCTACAAAGGTACGGCTTACTCTTCCTGAAAAAGGAGCTCGAACTTCGGTATAATCTAGATTCAGTTTTGCACGATCTAATTCAGCTTTTGTAACACGAAGCGCTTGTACACGCCGATCATGTTCTTCATCGCTAATGACTTGTGACTCTAATAAACTTTCTGCTCGATCAAAGTTACTCTTCGCTAAAGCATACTCCGCCTCACTTCTCTGCACTTCAACCTGAAAGGGTTTAGGATCGATAAGGAATAACACCTGCCCTTCTTCAACATACTCTCCATCTGCGAAATTGACTTGCTGTAAGTAACCACTTACTCTTGCGCGAATTTCCACCTTACGAGAAGCCTGAAAACGACCTGTATACTCATCCCACTCTTTTATAACCCTTGCTGTAACATTCTGAGCATCAACTAAAACAGGGTTGTTTGGCGTACCAGGGAAATCTGGCACTTCATTCTGAGAACAAGAACAAAGACTGACTATTAGAAAAATAACTTGTAGAAGGAGACTTGGATAGAATGGTTTTTTCATGAAGGCTAACCTCTGCTAATATGCTTTCTGTATAGCATAGGTTTAGCCGTAGCTCTATAGATTTAGAGAGAAAAACCAAGAAAATAATTTAATCCTCTCCTTGGTTTCCTCAGTCTCTTTAGCTTAGCTCTTCAGATTCTAAAAGAGCCTTTTTAGCTTCTAGCATTTTTTCAAGCTCTGGAAGATTTTTATACACTTCAGTCTGACCAATAATTGCTCCACGCTCCATTGCTTCAGGAAGCTTTTCTAAGCACTTCTGACCTAATTCAGTGCCATAAAATGCGATCAAACCTTTTAATTCATCTTCAGTAAAGCAGTCTGCATAAATCAAAACGACTTCTTTCTTAAGATCACTAATATTCATGTATTTAGCAAAAAAATCACGGAATACATCAGCATAGTCTTGCATGGAAGGGTCTGACTGAATTTGTAAATCAATCATCATGTTAATTGTATGATTTGTTGTTTGCTCAAAACGTAAAACGTTTAATAAATCATTCGCCGCAGCAATATGACTCTCTTCCGGAGAAGCTGTCAATGGTAATGCTAAAACAGCTAAAGAGAACATCGCTTTTTTTAAAAACTTTTTCATTTTTATCTCCTGATGAAATATTTTCCTTTTAAATTAACTAACTTTGTTGAGTTTTCTCCCAAAAAAGCAGCCAATCTGCGGTATTGATGAAATCTACGTAAGATTTTAAAGAGTCTTCTGGAATACCAAGTTGCTCTAGCACTTGATGTTCATCTATACGACGATTTTCTTGAGTGAAAAATTCTGCAAACTCATCGGAACTGCCTAAGCAAGGAACAACTCCCGCTTCTACAGCGACATTGGAATAAGCTTGGCCCTGTGTTTTTTCTACAACATGGGCAACAGGTAGCCCTAACACAGCTGTTTTCAAACACGCTGTTGTTTTGTGGCAGAATACTTTAGAAGATACTGCTATTACTTGTGGACTGCTCAACTCGCTTGTATGAATATAATTTTTTACGCCCAAGCTATCTAATACTTGTTTTTCGAACTCTCCACTAGGACTACGCGGATGAGTGGTAAGAACTAGTACACCGTTTTCGGGATTATTCTTTTTCCAACAATCCGCAAAAAAACGAAATCCATTTTGGTAATCTTCTTCTCCTGCATAACCACCCATATAAAGATAAATATCTCTATCTCTGCTTACGTTTAAAGTACTACGAACAGCTGCTTGGTCTACTGAAGCTATCTGTTCTTTCCAAGATTTTAGAGAAGGTTGACCACCAAGATATGTGCGAGATTCAGGAATATTTAACGTCCCTTCAAAATTTTCCAATACAAACGATGAAGGAACCAGTCGATAAGAAGCAAGCTCTACTGTTTTACGCCCCTCTTCAAAATATGGGCTTTCGCCATTAGGCTCAAAATTATCCCAACAAGCAACACTGATTTTATGATCGCCAATTCTATTCCAAGCATCTAAAAGCTGTCTTTGAACTTTATGATGTACACCGGAATAAAGAGCTTTACTAGTGATCGAGGTCTTGAGAAAATCTAAATCCTTTTCGGATAAATATTTATTTTTTTCACCCAACAACTCTATCCCAAGAGACTTCATATTTTGAATATGCCCTGGAAAGTAGTTGTTTTTTTGAATAATCCCTTCAGCCGTTCCGAAGGTAAGAAC
This sequence comes from Waddliaceae bacterium, assembly GCA_002709385.1. Classification (GTDB taxonomy): domain Bacteria; phylum Chlamydiota; class Chlamydiia; order Chlamydiales. The sequence continues at coordinate 14,652 of PAQS01000024.1, read as the reverse complement.
GGTAAATTTACGCCCATTTGCCTGTAGTTTTTCTAAAACAGGTTTAAATAGATCTAGTTCACCCGTTTCAGAAATTACAAATGTAGGATTATAACTTAAATGGTTTTCTAATAAAGTGTTATCCACTTATTACTCTTTATTGAAAGGTATCGAACATAACAGTTTAAATTCGATACCTTTAAAAAGTCAATTTATGAACGATTTCTATTCATAACTTTTGACCAAGCAGCTACAAAATCATCAATAAACTTTTCGTTATTGTCATCTTGAGCATAAAGTTCTGCATAAGCTCGTAAAATAGAATTAGACCCAAATACAAGATCTACTCTTGTAGCAGTCCATTTCAAGCTATTGCTTTTGCGATCACGAATTTCATAAAGACCATCATCTTTCGAAACCCAAGTGTTCGCCATGTCTGTTAAATTCACAAAAAAGTCGTTACTAAGAACACCTTCTCGATCTGTAAATACTCCGTGTTTTGTTCCTCCAAAGTTACAAGACAAAACACGCATTCCTCCTAGCAACACAGTCATTTCAGCAGCAGTGAGTCCCATTAATTGAGCGCGATCCAACATGAGCTCTTCAGCTGAAACATTGTAGTCTTTTTTCATCCAATTTCGAAACGCATCATGAATGGGTTCTAAGGTGGCAAAAGAATCTACATCTGTCATTTCAGCACTCGCGTCTCCCCGCCCGGGAACAAAAGGAACTTCTACGGAATGCCCTGCTTTTTTCGCGGCCTCTTCGATGGCATAGTTCCCTGCAAGAACTATGATATCAGCAATACTGGCACCAAGATCTGCTGCAATTGCTTCTAAAACAGAAAGTACGCGCTTTAACCTTTCTGGTTCGTTTCCTTCCCAGTCTTTTTGTGGAGCAAGACGAATGCGAGCACCATTTGTACCCCCACGAAGATCCGACTGACGAAATGTACGTGCACTATCCCATGCCGTTGCAATCATATCTGCTATCGATAAAGAAGAGGCTGCTATTTTTTCTTTTGCTGCCTGAATATCGTAATTGCTCTTGCCTTTTGGGACCGGGTCTTGCCAGATGAGGTCTTCTTTTGGTACATCCGGACCAAAATAGCGATCTTTTGGTCCCATATCACGGTGGGTCAACTTAAACCAGGCACGAGAAAAAGCATCTGCAAAAGCTTCTGGATCTTTATAAAAACGTTCTGCAATTTCTCGATAAATTGGATCTTTTTTCATCGCCATATCCGCATCAGTCATGATGGGGTTGTAACGAATAGAAGGATCTTCCACATCTACAGGCTTGTCTTCTTCTTTTATGTTAATGGGTTCCCATTGCCAAGCACCAGCTGGTGATTTTTTCAATTCCCAATCGTAAGTAAAAAGAAGGTAAAAATACCCATTATCCCATTTGTTAGGGTGAGTGGTCCAAGCTCCTTCAAGGCCGCTCGTTACCGCGTTGCGTCCAACCCCTCTCTTAGTATGGTTGATCCACCCTAAGCCCTGTTCTGTAAGATCTGCCGCTTCCGGCTCTGGCCCCAACAAAGCAGCATCACCATTTCCATGACACTTACCAACAGTGTGTCCACCTGCCGTCAAAGCCACAGTTTCTTCATCATTCATGGCCATACGAGCAAAAGTTTCACGGACATTTTGCGCAGTCTTCAGTGGGTCAGGCTGACCATTCACCCCTTCAGGGTTTACGTAAATCAATCCCATTTGTACCGCTGCCAAGGGATTTTCTAAACTATCTGCTTGATAAAGATCGCTATAACGCTGTTCTCCTGGAGCTAGCCATTCTTTTTCAGCTCCCCAATAAATATCTTTTTCTGGGTGCCAAATATCTTCCCGGCCAAAGCCAAAACCAAAGGTTTTTAAACCCATGCTCTCATAAGCAATATTACCAGCTAAAATCATCAAATCAGCCCAGCTAATTTTATTGCCGTACTTTTTCTTGATAGGCCAGAGTAAACGGCGACCTTTATCTAGATTCACATTATCAGGCCAGGAGTTAAGCGGGGCAAAACGCTGATTCCCAGTACCAGCTCCCCCACGCCCATCAGATATACGATAAGAACCCGCCGCATGCCAAGCGAGACGGATCATTAAACCTCCATAATGCCCCCAATCCGCAGGCCACCACTCTTGGCTATCCGTCATTAAGTGATGCAAATCTTTCTTCAATTCTTCTACATTGAGTTTTTTCAACTCATCACGGTAAACAAACCCCTCACCCATAGGATTTGTTTTTCTATCATGTTGATGAAGAATATCTAAGTTTAAGCTGTTCGGCCACCAGTCTGTATTTGATGTTTCTGTGGACGTCATCCCGCCGTGCATCACAGGACATTTTCCCGTTTTCGTCATCACTTCCCCCTTTACGATTCTACAACCTTAAAAAAACCATAACCATTTTTTTAGATTATAGATAGGGCTAGCCGTTCAATCTTTCTATAACGAAGTTTTCAAAAGAGTTGACCGCTTGATTATCATCACCATGCTTCAACAAAGAAATATGTGTATTATCCAATTTAGGTACTTTCCGCCCTGAACGAATCACCTCAAGATAGCCAGGCACCATATTACGCGGTAAAACAGTGACTCCCATCCCAGCTTTCACAGCCGCTAAAGTACCCGTATAACTATGACTAGAAAAAACAATACGCCACTTCTTATTCATTGCTTCAAGTGACTGGATAGCACGAGAACGATAAACACATGGCTGGGGAGATAAAACTAAGGGAATAGGACGATCTTCTACCTCAAAAAGATACGGATTTCCCACCCACTCCAAAGTTTCAGACCAAACATCCATACCGTTAGGAAAATCTTCTGGCTTATTCATTTTAAGCAAAACAAGATCAAACTCTTTTTTTTTGAAACGATCCAGAAGATTCAAAGTCAAATCACACTCTACATTCAAAGAAATCCGAGGGTGTAAAGCTCCGTACTCAACTAAAACTTCAGATAAAAAGACACTCGCAAAATCTTCAGGCAAACCAAAACGCACTTCACCATGTAACTCAGGTTGCTTGAAACGATCCATCGCATCACGATTCAACTGCACAATCTTACGAGCATAATCTAGCAAGATTTCACCAGCAGAACTCAAAACAAGATGACGCTTCCTTAAAAATAAAGGACGTCCAATCTGCTTCTCCAACTTGCTGATTTGCTGACTTACAGCAGACTGCGTCCTCGCAACTTTTTTAGCCGCACGAGTAAAACTCCCCGTCTCAGCAACAGCCAAAAAACACTCAAGAGTCAAGGCATCAAATGGCATTATAAGAAAACCTAATACTTGCAATTAGAATTATTTAATTCTCTTATATTAAAGAACTACATAAGATATGTCAATGACGACTATTTTTCTCATACTAGGATAAATATGCTGGGCATAGAAAACTTTTTTCATATTGATCAATTAACTTTGATCATGATGGCATTAGTCAGTTTCGTAGGCCTTTCTATTGCTTCATTTTCTTCTCGTTATTTGCAAGGTGATACAAAACGAGGAACATTCTATAGAAACCTTATTGTTTTAATTTTGAATGTTTTTATTCTATCGGCAGCTGACCATATTCTTGTTTTGCTTTTTTCTTGGGCTTTTGCCAATTATTTTCTTAGTAAATTGATGCTACATAAGCCTGCCTGGAAAGCTGCACAAGAATCATCTCTCCTTGCTCAAAAAAACTTTTTAACAGGTTTTATTTTTCTTTCTGCTGCCTTATGTATTTTGTGTGTAAATACAGGGAGCTTCTCTATCCGACATATCAATAATGAGACCATAGCTTCCCATTGGGCAATCTTAAGTGCTGCTCTTATTTTACTCGCCGCGATGACTCAATCTGCTCTTTGGCCTTTCCATCGTTGGTTACTTAGTTCATTGAATTCACCTACTCCTGTATCTGCCATCATGCATGCTGGTTTGATCAATGGAGGAGGTTTTATTCTTACTCGTTTTGCTCCTATCTTTTTCAACGAACCCTTTATTTTGGATATTCTTTTTATTTTAGGAGTGGTCACAGCCTTGCTTGGCACGCTTTGGAAATTGATGCAGAGTGACGTAAAACGTATGCTTGCTTGTTCTACTATGGGACAAATGGGCTTTATGCTTGCGCAATGTGGTTTAGGTCTTTTCCCAGCTGCAGTTGCCCATTTATGTTGGCATGGGTTATTTAAGGCGTATTTATTTCTTAGTTCCTCCTCACGCGCGCAAGAAAAACGTTTTGATTTAGATGCCCCCCCTTCTCTGAAGTATTTCTGTTCATCTTTACTTTGTGGACTTATGGGAGCTTATATGTTTGCTACTGTAAGTGAAAAAGTTCCTCTTCGTCTGGATACAAATCTTTTTCTTATTTTGCTTGCTGCTATTGCTGGAACACAATTTGCTTTATCTCTTCTTCGTAGTTATTCTTTTGTAAGATTTCCTTTTGTTTTGATTGCTACCATGCTAGCTGGTTCTCTTTATGGCTTTAGTGTTGAATCGATTGAGCGCTTATTAGCTCCTTTAGATATTTCTCGCCCTCAAACTTTTTCAGCATTACATATTTTTACTTATTTCTTTCTACTTTCAGCTTGGCTCGCTGTGGTATTTTCCCATCAAGAAAAACAGAATACTTATCCATCTTGGGTACTGAAATTTTATGTGCGTATGCTCAATGCCAGCCAGGCTCACTCTAAAACAATCACTGCAAACCGCAACCAATATCAGTCTTAAGTAGGTGATCATGGAAGTCAAAACACATTCCCCTTTTGCGGAGCAGTTTGAGCAAAAACGAAAAGCATGCGACTCTTATCCACTGGATCAGTCTATTGCAAATAGCTGGTCAAAAATCGCTCCTTTTTGGCCTCTAAAAAATCTTATCGCAGTAAACCCTCTTGCTGGTTTTGAAAACCTCTCTTTTGAAGATGCTTTAAAAGAAGGAAATGCTTATTTCCAACAAAAAGATATTCCATCTGAAATGGAAGCGATAAACCGAGAAAGCCTTAAGTGGTTGCAGGTATTTTTTGATGAAGGGCAAGCCACAATTCCAATGCCTATAAGAGAGCAAGGCTTTTTGCAAAGCACCCTATCTCTCCTTCGTTATGACACTCAGATTCATCAGAATGATAACAAAAAGATCTATTGGTTAGAGACCTTACCTACATCTGCTGAGGAAATCATCAGAGAAGCTTTTTTATTTTTGGGTATTTGCTCATCTGATCAAGAGCTTTTTCTCACTCTTATGTTGAGCACTCTTCCTGGATGGGCAGCATATATCCAATACAAAATCAATTGGAGTAATCAAGAGCAGGAACTTTCTTTTAACCCTGTATCTCACTCAGACTACCTGGCATTTAGGCTGATTCTTACTTCTTTGATCTGGCCTGAAGCTAAAGACTTACTAACATGGCATAAGAAACTTCGAGAAAACATAGAAATCGATGCGACTTATCAGAAAATTTTGGAGCATGAATCTCAACATCAAAAACAATTGCTTTCCAATTTAAATAAAGAAAATGCTGATAAATTACGTGAAAAAACTGATGCTCAACTTGTTTTTTGTATTGATGTTCGTTCAGAACCGTTTAGAAGGGCTTTAGAAGCTGAAGGCAATTATGAAACATTTGGTTTTGCTGGTTTTTTTGGAATGCCTATTTCAGTTACAGATCTTGTAACTGGAGAGTCACATGATTCTTGTCCTGTATTGATCAAACCGAACTATCAAGTATCTGAGAGTCCTGTTTGCTCTTCCAAATCTGCTCAAAATGGACAAAGAAGAGTACAGAGAATCAAGAAGCTTTACCAATCTCTCAAATATACTTTTACAACTCCTTTTAGTCTTGTTGAAACAATGGGTGTTGCTAGTGGTTTATGGATGGCATTGAAATGTTTGAGTCCGAAATATGCTACAGCTATTGAATCAAGAGTAAGAAAATTGATTCAATCGGATTATATGCTTTCTCCTAACATTGATCAAATTCCTTTAGATCAACAAGTAAAACTTAGTGCACAAGCACTAAAGTCAATGGGATTAAACAAAAAATTCGCTCCTTTAGTTGTTTTTTGTGGTCATGGGAGCTCTACACAAAACAATGCGTATGCCACAAGTCTTGATTGCGGTGCTTGTGGTGGCCACCATGGTGCACCTAATGCTCGTGTACTAGCTAAAATACTCAATTCCAAACCTGTTCGTAAGGCTCTTAAAAAAGAAGGTATCGTCATACCAAAAGATACGTTCTTTTTAGCAGCAGAGCATAATACAACTACTGATGAAGTAGAAATCTATGAAGAAGAGCTTTCTCCAGCTCATACAGCTCACATTACTTTTTTAAAAGAAGACTTAGAAAAAGCAAGAAATACGAATACGACTTGGCGTAATCAGACATTAGGTATCACTGCAAAACCTGAAAAAGCAAAAAATTTAAGTCTTTTACGCTCTCAAGATTGGGCACAAATTCGACCTGAATGGGGACTCGCAAAAAACGCATCATTTATTGTAGGGCCTAGATGGTTAACTAAAGGAAAAAATCTTGGTGGTCGCAGTTTTCTTCATTCCTATGAGTGGCAAGAAGATTTAGATGGCTCCATCTTAGCAAGTATTCTTACAGCACCTATGGTTGTGGCACAGTGGATCAATGCCCAGTATCTGTTTTCAACTTTAGATAATATTGCTTTTGGTGGGGGAAGTAAAACAACCCAAAATATTGTGGGTAAACTAGGAGTGATGCAAGGAAATGCAAGCGACCTCATGAGTGGTTTACCTCTTCAATCAGTTTATAAAAACGACCTTGAAGCATACCATGAACCAAATAGACTTAACGTTCTTATTCATGCACCACAATCACGTATAGAACAAATCATTCAAGAGCAGAGCATTTTACAAAAACTGTTCGGAAATGGCTGGGTGACTTTGATTGCTTACCCTCCAAGTACGAATGAAGCATTCATTTTAAAGAGAGATTTCACATGGAGCAAGCTGCATTAGAAAAAAAAAGCCTATCTTGCTATAGCGGGGATTGTTTTGTATTAGCAACAAAGCATGCTAAATCCATTGCAATCGCTCCTATATTTTCGGAAAAATTGGAAGCAAGCGTTGTAGAATACACTCTGGATACGGACCAGCTAGGCACATTTTCAGGTGAGGTAAAACGCCAAGGTACGGCTCTAGAATGTGCCCAAAAAAAATGCGAGCTAGCTCTAGAAATTCTTGGTGACAAAGTCGAGTATGTTCTTGCAAGTGAAGGAAGTTTTGGTCCACATCCTTACATTCCCTTCTTACAATGCGATCACGAAATTTTGTATCTCATTGATCGCAAACATGATTTTCATTTGCATGTATCTCATATGAGTGAAAAAACGAACTACAATGCAAAAGAAATAAACTCTCTTGAAGAGCTAAAGGCTTTTGCTGAGAAGGCGCTATTTCCTTCACACGCCCTCATCATGCGTCCAAATATCCGAACAGAGCAAAGCCCTATATTTAAAGGTATTGATTCAGTAGATGATTTAGAGGCAGCGTTTACTGAGTGTATGAAGTGTTCATCGGATCAGAAGGTTTGGGTCGAAACCGATATGCGCGCACAATTTAACCCTTCACGCATGTCTGTAATTGCTAAATTGGCAGAAAAATTAGCTGAGCAGCTTCAAGCCCAGTGCCCAAACTGCGAGACTCCTGCCCGGGGAAAAATAGGACAAGAATACGGCTTAATATGCTCTGCATGTGGTTCTGCTACAGAACAAATGAAATCAGAAATTTTTGGCTGCACCAAATGCGACCATCAAGAGAAGAAAGCACGTAAAGATGGTTTAGAGTTCGCTAACCCTACATACTGTAATTTTTGTAATCCATGATATGTGTCGCTCTAGTAGCCGGAGGTGAAAATTAATGAGTAAGAACTAACCGTTTTTGATATCTTTGATGAAGCTTATGAGAGAAACGATAAAATTGCCAAACACAAAACAGCAATAAACCAGAACTTAAACCTAGCCAGGTACCACGAACTCCGAAATATTGCGATAGACAAAAAGCAAAAGGAAGACCTAAAACCCAATAAGATAAGAAACATACAAAAAAGGTACTTCTTGTCTCGCGCATTCCCCGCATCCATCCTTGAAGAAGAACCTGCAAACTATTTAAAACTTGAAATCCACAAACAAAAGGCCATAGAGATACGATCTTTCGCAATAACGCGTCTTGTCCATCAAGATTCATATCCAAAAAATGCCTAGGAAACACTTCTGGCCAAAAGATAATCCCAAGAATGCAAAAAGAAATAAATAACTCACCTAATAAAATCGCAGAAAATAGAGCGGCAACATCTCCTATTCCAGATACCTCTTTTCGAAACTCTGCCACACGAATACTGAGAGCCATACTGAGTGCATAAGGGACAATATAAGTAAGAAAAACCCATTGTAATACGATTTGGTGTCCAGCCAGAGCCACAAAGCCAAAAGAACCCACAAGTAATGCATGCATAAAAAACATTCCCATATCACACATACACGTGGCAGAAACAGGCAAACCCAAGTTCAGCAACTCTTTTATATTTGTCCATGAAGGTTTCCCTATTGACTGTCTTAACCCTAAAACCATCCACTGTAAAACAAATATAGCAAGATAAGAAAAGGTAGTAACCCAAGCAATGCCTTTTATACCGTATATAGGAGCCAAAACTGAATTACCAAGGTAATTACAAAAAAGCCCCCCTAACGAAATATAAAACAAAAATCGCGTACGTTTTTGAACAACAAATACCTGTCTACCAGCACAATACGCTAAATAAGGGAATGTAGCCCAATACAAGGGTTTTAAATATATTTTCGCTAGAGCTAAAGATTTCGCATCTTGTCCACAAAAAGAAAGGACTGTGGGAGCAGCGAATAATCCAAGAAGGTAAAAAAAAGAAAGAAATAGAGCAAACCATAAACCATCATTGATGGGATTTTTAGAATGCCCTTGAAAAGTATACACTCCTAGTATTGACATCGCTCCACCTAGAATAGAAGCCCCCAAGCGAAAACAATGGATCCCTAAACCAGCACCAGCTATTTCAGCTACCCCCATATCAGCTAAAAAACACGTATCGATTAGGCCCATACAGATCATAACCAATTGCGATAAGATCAAAGGAGCTGCAATATCGATTAAATGCTTAGATTCTCTCCATATGGAAGCGAGAGAAAAGAGAGGGATTGATGACTTAAATCTTCTAGTGAAAGTAAGCACTGGGATTATCCTCGCTTTTCTATCTAGCGTGATACTTGTACTCTTTTCGATTGAAGGATATTTCAAGTGTTACATTTCGAAGATATAAAACAAAAAAATCTTTAGATTATATCTTAAGCAGGTTTTCCCCACCGATAAGACTATTCACCCTTCTTTCGTGTTCATCACAATAAAGATAATTTCTTTAATTTTAGCAAGCATTTCTTCTTTTTTATTTATTCGTATAAGCTTCAATAGCTAGCCAACCCGCGCTCCTAGTGCCTTCATTGACACAATTTTATAGCCGAGTTCATAATGCCCGTTTATTTAAGCGAAGGAGCGCACTTATGTATGTCTATGTTTGCCCCATACTAAATGGTAAGAGCCAAGAACTTGAGACTGATTTACAAAACCTCTGTAATCGAGAAACAAGCGAGTCCAAACACACAGAAGCTCGTATGAATACTTGGAAAAAAACAGGGTTTTCTACTTTTGAGACTTGGATCCAAAATTTAGAAGAAAAAAGCTATCTTATTTCTATGCTAGAGCTTGAAAACTGGTCTCTCGCTATGGAGAAACTAGAAGAGCGTATTGCAGATCAAGATCCTTATGCTTTAGAAATCCAAAAAAGATACATCGATTTTTGTGGAATTGACTTTGGAAAAGTTGCCCACGAGCTAGATGTTGAGCTTATTCTAGATGAAACATTTTTGCAGTCAGATGAAAAAGCTAAATATCGCCGTGCTTTTGCTTATCCTTTAATGGATGGTATGGACATTGTTCATAAAGAGTTTACAAATGCACGTAAAGAGGGCCCTCTAAGAAAAGAGCTTGAGAAGTGGATGGAAACGTTTCAGATGAAAAGGCATATGAAATGGATCCAAAGATCTCCCTGGGGAACTTTTTTAACGTTTTATCAAGAATACAATGCTTCTGAAGAAGAGATTATTCGCGATAAAGATCTGTGCCCTAGTTGGTCTACTTTACACAACGCTTTAATGGAACATACAGGATTGAGTACAGAACAGCTTATGGTGAATATGCATGAAGTTTTTGCTCATCCCCTCCTAGCTCCTAGCACTGTCTAGATAAATTTCAGTCTTTGCTATAGTACTCAACCATATCCTTTCTACTTGGAGTTTGGTATGAGTACTATTTTCATTGTCAAAGAAACTCGAAAAGGCGAACAGCGTGTTGCACTTGTTCCTGATGATGTTCGCAAGGTCAAAAGCTTAGGGCATCAAGTTATTATCGAATCTGATGCGGGACTTGCTGCGGGTTTTTCTGACAATGCATACAAGAAAGCCGGTGGAGAAATCCGTAAACCTGACGAACAACTCACTGACTTATTTCATAACGTTGATCTTGTGCTACGGGTTAAACGAGCGCAACGAGCACGAGAAATTCTCGAAAATAAAACCCTTTCTCCTACTACCCTCATGATTGGGTTTTTAGATCCTCTTGACCAAACGACCCCTCATATTAGCGAATGGGAAAATTGTGGAGTTAGCGGACTCTCTCTAGACCAACTACAATTAAGTGACAATGACCCCATAAATATCTTAGCTGTAATGAGTGAACTCACAGGAAGTATCGCTCTTGATCATATGATAAAGATATGTCAACGTCCCAGCCCGCAAAAACTTGTAGTACTTGGAACTGGTGCTGTCGGTAAATCTGCTATTCGTGCTGGAGTGAAAAAAAACCTATCTGTGCTCGCTATAGGTAGACAAGAAACACATCGAAATGAAATTGAAAACCTCGGAGCAAAATACTCTGTTATGCCCGAAAATAAAAGCGAACAGCTTACTTGGATACAAAAGCATCTGAAAGACGCTGATTTAGTTTTATGCTCAGCTCGTCAAAGAAAAATGCCCGCTCCTATACTGATCAACAAAGAGACTCTTTCCATCATGCAAAAAGGTACTGTTGTCGCCGACCTAGCAAGAACCGAAGGGGGAAATGTAGAAGGAAGCATGAACGATAAAACTCTTATCCTAGGAAATGATGTTATTGTCACAAACAATACCGGATACCCAAAACAAGCCCCTTATCAAGCTTCCATTGCTTATTCAAACGGCATGGTTCATCTTTTAAAAAAATTAACAAAAGATCAATTCCAATTAGACAAGATCTTATCAGAAGGAAAATGTTGTTAGATATCATCTTCCAAAGAACTTATTAAGAATAATAATTCAAAATTAACTAACACAATACCAAGAACTTATATTGAATAATTTTAAATTTTATCAATATACCTATACTTTTACCTGCAGTAAAAACCAACAAATAAACAATTTAAATTTGAAAACAAAAATTTTTTAAATTAAACTATTTATACAACTTCACTAACAGGAATTAAAATGAACCCAAACAAAAGAGATGCATTCAAAATAGTTTCTATGCGTGATATCGAAGATGATAATTGGGGGGAATTAATTATATACAACCCTCTTAAATCCGATCTCAACAATACGCGTCTAAATATTTGTCTTTTTTGCGCATATTCATTTGGCTATCTAGCACTTAAGCAGATAGTGTCTGATATAGAAAGTAAAATGGATTGTAACATCTCTCTAGTTGTCACAGATGATCCTACATCTAAATTCTCAAGAATTAATAAAAATAAAAGGCACTGGAAACACTATAATGAAGAAGAAAGAGAACTTATATTTTTAGACATAAAAAACACTTCAACCTCAAACAGTATTAACTTTTATACCGGTTCTATAAAAAGCAATTATTTTTTATCGTTTTTCAACAAACTAAATATTGATTTAATTCTTGTTGCGGGTTTTGGACAAATTCTTTCTGAAAATATCATAAAAAAAGCTTGTTATGGGTGTTTTAATTTTCATCCAGGTCTTGAGTTGGAAACAGAAAAATACAGAGGGGTAGACCCTTTCAATCATATGCTGAAAAATAACGATCCATTTACATTTATGAATCTTCACCATGTTAGTGACGTAGTTGATGGTGGAAAACTGGCTGCTAAATCTATTCCTATCAATATTTCGCTCCAAGATAAAACTGTTGATGATTTCACAAAGAGAATGCTTATTTACGAAAAAGCTACCTCTGCTACGGCATATATGGCAAAAAATATCATTCAAGAGGCTTTAAAGAGACATCAATCTAAAAACAGAGAAAAAATCGATTCTATATCAGTCAATTCACAAATAAAAAAAGACATAAAAAAATTCCTAGAAGAGCCTATTGTAGAAAATAAATACAAGTTCACAAGACCTAGTGAAAGCCCTTTGCTTCATTTTATGATTTCAAAATAGACCAGCAGGATGCTTTTAGAGCGAATTTCAAATTATTTTAAAACTAATCATGTCATTATTTTGATAATGAGCTACCTTAGTATTGGTTCATTTTCAGCTGGATTCATTTCTCCTGCAATGATTCATTTACAGTTTTATTTTAATACTTCAAGTCAATTTACACAGTCTGTTGTTATAATTTACTTACTGGGATATTTGATCGGACAACTTGTGTATGGACATCTAAGCGAGAAATATTCCCCAATTAAACTAATAAAAAGCGGCTTGTTGATCAATCTAGCAGGCGTTCTTATTAGTCTTTTCTCTCTCTTTTTGAGCAATTTTTACCTGATGTTATTGGGACGGTTTGTTTCTTCTATTGGGCTTTCATCAGGATTGACTTGTGCATTTAATCTGATTAAGAATCAGTTTTCAAAAGAAAAATCAGACTATGTTTTATCTTGGAGCCTGACAAGTTTTACCCTATCTATTTTTTCCTCTATTCTTATTGGAAGCTACCTGATCTACTACACTTCTGTCGTCTTTATTTTCTACGCTTTGTTCTTACATGGAGTTCTTTCATGTTTAAGCGTCTTTACACTTAAAGATACAAAGCCTAAGGAAGCTACTACTAAGTATACCTCTCCTACAACTATTCATTACTGGCATCTTATCAAGCATTCTCTATTGATGGGTTTGTTTTCAGCTGTAGGCTACTGTTATTTCTCGAGTTCGGCAATCTACTCCATGATTGACCTAGGTTTAGATGCTGATGCTTATGGAAAATGGAGTATACTTGGTGGCTTAGGAATGATTCTTAGTAAGTTTGTGTCGGATAGACTTAGGCAATATATAACACAAGCATCTTTGATTTTACTAAGTCTAGCTTTCTTTGTTATGACTCTGATGAGTCTCCAATTTTTTAATCTTAGTATTGGAGAAAATCATATTGTATATTTTGTCTCAGTATTTTTTCTTTTCTTGTTGAGTGGAGTGATGTACCCATTAGCTGCACAGGCTATTATTCGTTCATCTTATCACAGTGAAAAAGTATCGGGTTACATGTCATTTATTAATCTAGGTTCCGCGCTTATCGCTCTTTACCTTATGAGCCATCTTCCTCTATCGATTATCGACTCTTTTATTTTTGTTCTTCTCGCTTTTGCCAGCCTAAGTTTCTGTATTTATTTTATCTGCACTAAACATTCGTGAAATCAACCTACTATTGAAAAGCCCCTTCTCTATCAATCCAAATCGGGTATTCTTATTTTTTATAAGGTTTTTGAGCTACAATTGCCATGAATAGAGGAATTTCATTTCGAGCTCTATTCTCCATTGCTCTATTTTTCCCTGTACTTGTTTTATCTGAGCACCACTCCTCCATTTCTGCAACGAGAAGACCTGCTTGTGACAAAGCAGTAACAATTCGTGAAAGTGGATAATGATAAGAATAAGTTGTTACAGACTTTTTACCTTTGCTTGGGTTTGCTTGCATGGGAATTTCTAGAGAACTCATGTAGCGTTTGATATCTCGAGACTGTTGCTTGTTTTCAAGATCAATATTCCATGAGCTTTGTCTTGGAATACGAAAACAAGGATGGTTAAGAATCAATACTAGACGCCCCCCTGGAGCTAAGAGCTTAGAAGCATTGCGAAGTGCAGCTTCTGGATCTGCCATATTTTGAAGAGATAAGATGAATGCTCCATGTGAAAAGCCTTCTTCTTTCAAGGGAAACTCTTTGGTTGCATCAGCAAGAACAAATTCACAAGAAGGGTGAGCAGCCTTACGAGCTTGTTTTAAAAGGGTTTGCGAAGCATCTACACCTGTATATCTGACACCTTTAGGTAAAATTCTAGATAGAATACCTTGTCCACATCCAATATCTACAAGTTGAGCTTCACGGGGGTTTTTAATATCTAACAGGCGAAGCATAGAAGGTAAAATAATTGCTTTATGGTAATAATGACCATCTTTCCCCACTAATTCGTGATACCATTTACCTACTTTTTCCCAGCTACTTGGAGCTGCACTTCGTCGATTCGCCATAATTGTCATTAACCCCTGATTTGGAGGAAGATCCTATCATAAAACGCCAAAAAATGCGATGCAAATTTGCCACCCTGCTTGAGCTTTCGATTTTTTTTTATAGGTCTTATCATGGGGAAACGTGGACAACGTGGACAACGTGGACAACGTGGACAACGTGGACAACGTGG
>PAQS01000023.1 GCA_002709385.1 Waddliaceae bacterium | reverse complement strand
AAGGACATACGAGTAGAGCTTATTTTCTTCTCCATCTTTGCACTGCTATTCAACAGAGAGCAACTGAACTATTACAAGTGGAAAACAGTAACGACCAGTCTTTGGACCTATACAGAAGAAAGCAAATCAATGCTGAAGCTGTTTCTGAAATTTCTAAAAACTTTCCCCAGTTTTGGTCTACACATGAAGAAAAAACACGATTCATTGATTTACTCATAAGTGATATAGATGACAGAGATAATACTCCCTTTTCTGAACAAATCAATTACTCCGTTTATCTTGCTGCTTCTTGTGGTTTCCAAAATCAAGGCGAAGAATCATTCATTGCAAACCCTCTTCTTCAAGACCCCAAAATTTTTCCCCAATTCATGCTTGCCTTAAGCCGTATTCGCCTAGGTGCTGATAGCGGCATTCTTGGAGGATGGGTTGAGAACTTACTCCATTGGAGTCAAAGTGCTGGAGGAGCTACGCTCCGAGAACTATCAAAAAACCATCTACAGACTTTTAGTTCTCGATTAGATGATTGGGTTGAACTGCAGGAAGGAGAAACTCCACAAAAAGATGGGTTATGGGTACAAGATCAAGAACATGCCATGATATGGAAAAAAGGCGAAAGCATCATCGACATGGACACCTTACAAATTGTTCGTGTAAACGGAAAAGCTCCTAAAGGAATACAAGCAAATCTACCAAACAAGATTTTACAATCTAAAGCATTTCAAGTCCTTAAACCTTTAATGGAAAAAGGAAAAATTGATTCTTTTTGTAAAGCTGGAAAAAACCCTGGAGAATACGTATTCACTTTCCATGACCGAAATGGAAAGAACTACCGTGCTCTATATTGTGTAGATAAGCCAGAGGTGATGATCGAAAGAGAAGTCGATAATCAAGTTCTTGGCATTTCTAAACGTGGAAATACCTGGCTACGTTTTCAATTACCTGAGAGCTCTACAGAGAGTTTAAGTTTACATAAAAGACTTCTCAAAAACGCCTTAAAGCTTCATTCAAATCTAAATGGTTTGGGAGATGCACTTATTCAACAAATTGCGCCAAAGCCTAAACCTCTCAATAGCCTTGAAACAGAGCTTGAGACGAAAGGCTTATGGGTAAGCCCTAAAAACCCTTCCAAGGCTTTAGTATTTTTACACGATGATGCTCGAGAAGACGGTATTCTACGCATTAAATTAAATAAAGGAAATCTCGTCTCAGCAAAATCCTTAAACGGAAAAGAGGTGCTTACCCTAGGAGATAAAGAACAGGTTGACCTCCCTTTTTCTTCTAAACGAACACTCTTACTTAAACAAGCTGGGAAAAAAGGGATCCAAGAAATTCGTCTTTTAGATCAAAATATTTGCCTAGAGAGAGATAAAGACGCTAAGTGGAAAGTTGTAGGAGAAAAATATGATGGTTGGACCTGGGTCATGGGAGCTACAGGTAGTCCAAGTACCGATAATCTGATTGCTGATATAGGAAGCCATATCTCCCAAGTTGGGCTCGTTCCAAAAAATGAAAAGACTTTAGAAACCAAGCTTATTCTCTGGCCTCATGAGGTCAAGGGTGATGCTGTACATCGCCAACCTAAGTGGAATTCCTTAGAACTTGAACATGATCTCACAAGCCCTTCTCTCAGTATTACTATTCAAAAGGACGGTACTCAAGAAGGAGATGCCTCTGCATATCTTTACTTAGCTTATCATGCTTCCTTACAACATAACTATGGAAATGCCAAATATCTGATTCGCATGGCTCAAAATCAGTCAGTCAGTTCCGAATCTGATAAAGCTGCATTAGAACGCTGCTGGTATACCTTACTGTCACTACCTGAAAATTCGCAAAAAGCCCGTAAAAACAAGCTTCAAATTCTCTTAGCTTCTCGGCGAATGATTCTAAATAAACAAGGTATTCAAGAGTTTTCTCAAGATAAGAGCCAAGAATTTTTGATCTATTCAAGCAAAATATCTCAGCTTATTACAGATTATCAACGTTTTGCAGATAAAAAAGAAAAAGATAGCTGGAAAGAAGGTTTAACCCCACAAGACATCTTAAGTATGGATTATATTTGTCGAGAGGGATTACAAAGTTTACACGCTCCTTTTAATCCTGTAAGTGACTTCACTGATTTAGAGAACTCTCTGTGGATAAACAGCCCCAGTAAACTTACAATCAATGCTTTAGGATCTATTCTTCTCTCAAAAATGAAATCGCCTCATGCAAACCCAGGGGAAATCATCACTCAACTTGGCTACTCTAACCCTGATTTACTGCTAGGACAATTCTTTACTCTTTGGAATCATATTATCAATCAAAAATTAGAGTCTAAAGATCTCGCTTCGCTCATGGGTCCTATTCAGGGCTATCAACAAATGAATCTTGATTTACATAATGTAATGGATAAGGTTCAGGACAAAACTTCAAATGTTTTAGCTGTTCAAGAAGCAGATCAAGCTAGACAAATGCTACTTGCTTTATCTAGTCTGGATCCTGAAGATCGCGAAAACTTAAAATTTGATTTAAATTATTTAAAAAGCCAGACACGCTTACTCCCCCGGTCAATACCAGGGGCTGCCATACGTTTTGCATGGGATGTCCTTCGTCCTGAAAAGTTGCGTTCTATCTCTACTTTTGATCTCGATACCTCTGTAATCACCAAAAATTTTTCTCAGGTTGTTGAAAAAGCAAAACCCATCAATATCGAAGAATCAGAAGTTAGCGCTGCAATTCAAAGTAGTTTTAAAAGCCAATTAAATAAAAAAGAAAAACTTGATTCTGAAGGACTAGAAAAAGCTCTTGAGGAAAACCCTAACTCTTTTGGTCCAATAGTAGCATCCTTATGGAAAAATGATCATATAGGGATGCTTGCTCTACTCAAGGTTGCAGGACAAAGTGGCCTGGTTTCTATCGATGATTTTCTTCAAGCTGTCGAAAGTCAGTATCAAGTCAATTTACTTAAAGAAGCTCGCCTTCAAACAATGTCTGAACGTGCTCAAAATCTACAGAATGAGCTAAGAAATCCAGCACCTTCTACAAAATGGGAAGAGCTACAGCAAGAAAAAGTGGCTATTGACTTAACGGATTCCAGGTTACTTGCAAAATATATACCTGAAGCATCTATTGATGAAGAAAATGCGGACGCCCCTTACGAAGAAGCCACCAAAGAACTATTAGAAGGCTTTTCTAAAGCATGCTCTAATGAAGAGGATGTATTACATACGATGGAAAAGTATGAAGATGAACTTATCTGTGCTGGAATAGAGGAAGCCAAAAGGAAACTTAGTAAAGGACAAGAGCAAAATACAAAAACTCATTTAGACCCAGATCAGCTTGAGGAAGCTCTCGATAACGATGTTTATAAAACTTTTCATAAAGCATTTCTTCGTCAAGAAGAAATTTTTATTCAACTCAATAAACTGACTCATGGACAGAAAGAAAAGCTTCCTTCATCTCTAAAAGAGCTACTCGACGGGACCGTCCATGTTGAAGAGGAGCAAATTTTAAATCAGGTTCTCAATACTTATCAAAGAGCTCTCTTTGACGATATGCCAGAACTAGAAAGCCTCATCACAGAGTATTTAATCATGATGATTGAGGCAAAAACTTTTGATACAGAACTCAGAAAACGTATTGCTGATTTACGCATACTAAAAGAACAAGAAAATGCCCCCGAAGAAGAAATTCAACGCTTACAAAATGCTTTCTTTTCCGATTACAAACATCTTTCTAGAAGAGATCGTTATCTCGATGCAAACACTTTGACTCTAAAAGACCCTCGTTTTAATCGTAAGTTTCTTGTCGCTGAATGCCGTTCAGGAAAGATGTTACGAGAAGAACAAATTAGCATGATTAGAAGTATGGAAAGCAATCCGAATCAGTGGTACCAATTACGAATGGGACTGGGAAAAACTTCTTTCATCCTCCCCCTATTACTTCTTTTACTCGCTGAAAAAGGCAATTTACCTGTAGGTATTTTGAAAGATGAAGTCATTGTTGAGCACTTTTCCAAGCTTGATCGGACTACTCGTATGATGCTAGAAGAGGCAGCAGTTCTCTTCCACTTCAATTTTGATGCCCCACACAGTGCGGCTACACTTGCTGAGGAATACGTACGCTTACTCCAAGCAAAAAAAGATGGAGGCTATATTGTATCCACTATTCATGATTTTGCTTCTATGGAACATCGTTTAATTCAAGACATTGAGAAAATGGAAACTTTTCTGGGTGAAAAAAACCTCAAAGAATTCTTGAAAGGAGAAGAAACTGAATGGGATCAACTAAGTAAAAAACTAGAAGACCGCTCACTATTTCAAGAACTTCGAGATCTACGTCTTAAGCACCATTATCTCATAAAAATTCGCTCTCTTTTAGAAGGAAATGAAGAGTATTTTGGTTTTTCTACTCAGAAAGAGATCGACGAAGTTGATGATGTTGCCAACGTACGTAATGAAGATAATTTGGGTATGGATGGTCCACATAAACTAGACTCTACCATTTTAAACGCAGCCGATGAACTATTTACTGTTCTTGATGAAAGCCAAGATGAAGTGCTCTTAGCTCTTAAAGAAAAAATGAATTCAAGAGACTACTCGACTTTCAAACCTTCATACATCAAAAATACAATACTAACTCATCTTGTGAGCGAATGGTTTGATAAATACAGCAATCAATTACCTTGTAAAAATAGAGATCATATCCTCAAGTACCTTTGTGTAGAAAACAGTGAAGTAGAAAATGCCCCTCTCCCAGAAGGGTACCCATTGAAGTCCGAACGAACAAAAGAAGAGTTCTATAAACTTTTAAGACTGTTTATTGATCAAAAAGGCACTAAAGACCCCTCCACAGAGTTGATGGAAGACCTCTGGTACTTCAGTATGGCAGCACCTAATGATCCTCAAATTCAAGAGGCTACGGATCTACTAAAACATTCATACCCAGAATCTTTTAAAAAACTAAAAGAACAAGTTGCCCAAGTCAGTCATTTATCTGCCATGAAACGTATGATAGAAGCAGCTCCTGGTGTACTATCTGCGACCGCTGGAGTGGATGTAGATATTAAGGAGTCGGATGGTTTTACAGTTGGACCACAGGCCTCGGGAAAAGAAAAACAAGATAAAGTTTTCGGTGATGAGTATGACGTGGTGTTCAATCACTACTGGCTTTATGCATGTAAGCTAAAAAATAATCTGTTTCTAAAAAAAGCCATTAAACATTTACGGGAAACAAAGCCAGGGCTCTACTATGAAATAAGCAAAGAAGCTTCCCAAAAAAATATCAGCTTATTTGATTTCCTCAATCTTCCTGAGAACAGAAAATACCGTCTCAAAATTTTAAAAAATGAAGTATTGAATGCCCGGCTAGTAGGAAAATTCCGAAAACAAGCGGTATTCAATGCACAAGAGTTTCTAAGTAATGCTGGTGGAATGACGGGAACTCTAGATCGATCTGTACTACCAGAGCAAGATGGAAAGATTGAAGACTCTCCAAAAGTAGTGGAAGGTGAAACTCTACTACATCTACAAAAAATGAAAGCTAAAGTTACTGTAGCTAAAGGATCAGAAGAAATTATTGTTCATATTAAAAACTCTATTCAAGGAGGAAATGTTCGAGCTGTCATCAATGAAGGGATGGCTTTAATGGACTCTAGAGCTCTTACTGAGTTATTACGAAATTCTAATGAAGGACAAAACCGTCCTTACGTATTTGTTGATCCATTATCTGGTCATACTATGATTTGGGAAACGAATAAAGAGTTTCCTGAACGTATCCACGATGAGCTCTTAAAAGACCGTATAAAAAAAGAAGCTGATTTAAGAAAGAACATTGTCTACATCTACAGCAATGCTGATATTATTGGTACAGACTACGCAATCCCTACTGGAGAAGCGCTTTATATTAGTGGGCCAGCTACAAAAATGTCTCGATTTTTACAGGGATTGTGGCGTTGTAGAGGTTTAGGTAAAGAGCATAAGATTCAGTTTTTAATTCCTGATACTTTAGCCGATCGAGTCCGTGCAACAAACAAACTCAATGAAGAAGAAGAGATTACCTCTCTTCACCTTGCGCAAGATATTAAAATTCGCTCTTTAGAGGAAAAAGCAGGGCTCAATTTGAAAGAAGTCTGCATACGCGCCAGTTCCATTATTAAAAAAAGCCTAAGAAATGAGATCGAACAAGCAAGAGAAGTTGAAGATGATATTTCTTATTGGTCCCCAGAACATTCTTTAAGATTAACAATAGATACTTTTTTTGATCAGAGTATCAAGCGCTGTGTGGAAAACGTTTTCATTGAATCTCGTGATGTTAATTTCTTGGATGATTATGAACCTACTCATATGGAAGATGTAGAAAAGTACATGAACTCAGTTTATGAAACGGAATTACTAAAGTTAGATCTCGTCAAGAACAAGTGGAACAAAGAAAAAATACAATACGAAAACGTACCGAATTATGAGGAGCACTACCAAAATAAGATTAAGACCTTTGAAGAACAACTCAAGAAAATTGAACAAGACCTTAAATCCCACCAAGAAAGTTTTAAAAGAGACCTTGAAGAACATAAAAAGCGCCTTCCCAGTAAAGTGCCGAGTAATGGAAGTGCCCTTGCTAGTTCTCATGCTCAAGTCCAACAACAAAGCCAAGTTCAATTACAGCTACAGCTGCAGGTTCAGCTACAGTTGCAACTACAGTTACAACAGCAATTAATGATAGGAGACAACTCAGATAAAAAAGAAATGGTGAAATATGAAAAATGGGAGCCAATGCTAGATGGAGAAACTCTTAGTTACTACCAGAAACCTATTGAAGAAGGTTACGATATGATAGGTGGTGGTGGCTTATTTGGACTTGTTCCAGCTGCCCCAGTATATCGTCCTGCACCAGAGCCTACAAAACATATACAAGGGCTTATTGGGAATGATATTTTTCTCCAACAAACTGTTTCAGTAAAACGTATGCGTGAAGAAATTGGTGTAGCAAGCGGTGAAGCAATTGCAGGGATTTTTGTTTGTGGAAATCAAGTACTACTCATTAGTCACTCTGATTATGAATGGGTGATTAGTCGTTATATAAAAAGACAAAGAGAGCTGCATAATGAAGTTCCTATGGCCGTTTACCAAATTTTAAATGGAAAACGTACAGGTACAGGAACAATGACAACTATGAATGGTTATAAAACTCCTGAATTAGAAAAATCTCCTGAATTACGAGGACGTATTGCAGCTGCGAAATTCATGCTAGGTTATATAGATTACACTGAAACAGAAAAAGAAGATCTTTCTCTATTTTTTTCTAATTTAGAAATAAACAATCAATTAGACCTAGAAACCTGGCTAAAAGAGTGTAAAAATGAAGATTTATCTGCTTTATATCAACAACTTAATTGCCAGAACGACTTAGATTAGAGTACAAAGAAACAAAGAGGCGGAGACGCGGTGAAAGACATATTTTAGTATCGTGATTGTTGTAGAAGCCCTGATTGTCTAGATCAAAAAGTACCACTACAAGCCTTTCTCTGCGCCTTTGTCTCTTTGCTTCTCCGCGTTTTTTTTATCATCAATGTACATTCTATTTTGTTCTTAAAATTAAAAAACCTGAAAATCAATTCATTGGATTGGCTAACCACCCACGAGCTATATCAAAATTATTTGGAGTAGATGGATCATTTAAATTTTGAGAATATACACGATCTAAATCCCAAATAGACGCATATTCCAATAAAACTCTGACTGTTTCTACTGACGCATTTGGCTTACTTTGACTGCATTCAAACAAACAAGTTTGATCTACTGCATCTCTAATTCTCCACACTACATCATAGTCATTTCCTGAAGTCATTTCTAAAGCAACAATCAAGTGCGCTCCTTCCAAGCTCATTCCTTGAACCGAACGATCCTCAGGTACATAATGATTTCTTCTGAATTCATCTTGGTTTTCTAATAATGTTCTTTGAAACTGACTAAAGTAGTCTGCATATGCCAAGGGTGCTGCATTCAAAAAATTCACCCAGCATACTTCCCTATCGCCGATAACTCCACGTAAGGCATGGACTTCAGGGAACATTTCCTCTTCTCTTCGATCTTGTTCACTTATCGATAATTCTCCTGAAGAACTTCTAAATTCATCAGAACCTTGAAACCAACTGAAAAAACTTTTTATTGTCTCCATAACTTCTTCTCCTTGTTTTTTTTGAATCTTGTGACCAGTGGAGTCTGGTTAAAAATTGTTTTTAAAGTCGCAAAATGAGACAAGTCAATATTTTATGCAATAATAAAAATAATTTTATTTTTGTTTACTTTGAGCTCTTAAGAATTTATTGTGCGGTTGAGAGCGGTCCATAAAAGGCATTTTCTATGCATACTCAATACCTTTCCAAACACTCCCCTTTACAGAAACAATGGGAAAAAATTGGCTGGCAGGCTCACCATGGTTTGTGCACTCCTTTGGCATCCATACACAGTGAAAAAAGTGCTGGTATTGGCGAATATGAAGATTTATTTCCGCTAATTGATTACTGCAAAAGCTGCAATCTAAACGTCGTTCAATTACTCCCATTGAATGACAGCGGCTTAGACCCCAGCCCCTATAACGCTCTTAGTTCCACAGCCCTCCACCCTATCTACCTTCGCTTGCAATCTTTACCAGGCATAGAAAAACACAAAGACTTGCAAAGGAAAATTCGTAAACTCATCACTCTTAACAAAAAAAAACGCGTTGCTTATACAGAAGTCTTTCAAGAAAAAGAATTGATTTTGTCTGAATACTTAGAAAGAGAAGGAGAAGAGCTATCACAAGAAACAGAGTACCTTGATTTTTTAAATCGTAATCCTTGGCTTGGGTATTATGGTCTTTTTCGCAGCCTAAAAAAACAGTTTAATTGGACTTCTTGGGAGACCTGGCCTGCTGGTGTACGTATACCGAGCCATGATTTCATTTCCAGTTTTAGTAAAGAAAAACAAAATGAGCTACATGCTGTCGCTCTTACTCAATTTTTTTGCTGGAAACAAATTTCTGAAGCAAAAAAATACGCTGAAAAAAATGGAGTATTCCTTAAAGGAGATATTCCTATTTTACTCAGCCCTGACAGTGCTGACGTATGGTTTTACCGTAGGCTTTTCAATACCTCTCTTTCAGCTGGTGCTCCTCCAGATATGTATAACGAAGAAGGACAAAACTGGGGCTTTCCCTTATATGATTGGAAAGAAGCTGCCTCATCAAAATATGGCTGGTGGCGTGAACGCTTAAGTGTTGCAAGTGAATTTTATCACCTTTTCCGCATCGATCATATTGTAGGTTTCTTTCGCATTTGGGCAATTGAAGAAGGTAGAAAAGCTTGTGAAGGTGATTTTTTTCCTCATGAAGAAAAAGACTTTTTGCGACAAGGAAGAAGGATTTTAAAAAACTTGCTTCATCACTGTCCTATGCTCCCAATTGGTGAAGACCTAGGCTCCATTCCCAATGGAGTTCGTCGTTGTATGCGTGATTTAGGAATATGTGGAACTAAAGTACTTCGTTGGGAACGGAATTGGGAAAAAAAAGGCATTTTCTTAGAACCTTCGTCTTATCCAAGTTTATCAATGAGCACTGTATCTACACATGATTCTGAACCTCTTCGCTTGTGGTGGAAAAACTTCCCTAAAGAAAGCAAGGAATACGCAAAGTTTTTTGGCTTGCAATATCAAAAAAATTTAGGAGCAAACGAACACTATCGCATTCTAGAGCACGCGCATAAATCTAATAGCCTTTTTCATATCAACCTCATTCAAGAATATACAAATTTATTTCCAGAACTTAGTTGGAAAAATTTATGTGATGAACGAATCAATGTGCCTGGTACCATTTCTCCAAACAATTGGACTTACCGACATAGAGCTTCGATTGAGGAATGGATGGAACATGAGTCGCTAAAAACTCTCATAGAAGGCCTAACAAGATCTCAATGAGTAGCAGCATTTTATCTCTTACTTTGTTAGTGTCAACTCAAGCATTTAGCAAAGAAAAAGAGTATAAATATGTCTAGAATACACCAACTTGCTGTTGAAGGTGGAACGGAGTCCATCGATGAACTCAATAAAATTGCCCGTGTTAGTCCTATTGATCCCAACCTTCTTTTCCAAGGTCACACTCCCTTAGGAATGGCTGCTGCTGTTGGTAATGAAATCATGGCAGATTTTTTTCTTACACTTGGAGCCAAAATAGATATTCCTTCTGCAAACGGATTCACTCCTTTACTTTGGGCTACTGAAGAGCAAGAACTGAAAATGGTAAAATACCTTCTTAAAAAAGGTGCTAATCCTGATCTGCCTAGACCAGATGGAAAAACAGCACTTCACATAGCCGTCAAAAAAGCAAGTTTAGGAATTGTAGAAGCCCTTTGCTCCTCAGGAGCTAATATAAACGCCCTAGCTCCCGAACTAGGAACTCCATTACACCTTGCCTGTAAACAAGGCATTCACTCCATTGTAGATTGTCTTTTAAAATACAAAGCAAGAACAGATATCGAATCCGAACAAGCCTGGCTTCCCTTATATCGTGCTGCCTATCATGGTCATCTTGAAATTCTTATTAAACTTATAGAACATCAAGCTGCAGGTAACTTACAAATGGCGCAAACACTTGCAGAAAACAATGAACAAGATAGTATTGTGGATTATTTAGAAAAATACAGAGAGTTGATCTCTTAATTAAGAAAACTGCTATACTGCCCTTCAACTTTTATTAAACTTACATAATAAGAAGCTTATGTCTTGTGTAGAAAGAGGTTACGAACCTGGTTGTTTTAGTTGGGGGTTTTATTGCTGTACAAAAACATGTGAAGAGGCCGACCGCTCTGTTCGTTTAAAAACAGCACAAGTAAACATCACTCCTATTGAAGGAGGAGGAATACACGTTCGTTGTGGAGCAAGAACAAATACGATCACCCTTCTTGCGGCAGCCATCTCCTTTGTTGCTTTCGCTTATTTTGGAGGTACAGGATTTGAGCGTATACGCGGTTCGTGCAATGAAAACATACTCCATGACGCTACAGATTCATCTGCGGAAATTGTTTTTGGAATTGCAGGGGGGGTTATTCCAGTAATCATGGAATGTTTTGCTGCTGTTGTTGAAGGGATCTATGAGCAGTGCATTGATGAAGGAGAAAACCGTGTAATCCATGATAATATACGTGAAGTCAACGAGATATTTGATGAATTATATGAGGATCATCTCCCCGTATAAAACACTTTCTCTAAAACTGTTTTATACGTAGTATGCGTTTTTACTGAATTTCTACTTACGGTGATGAGCTATGTCTTCTCATTTCGGTTTTCCTACTTTGGTAGACGATGAACTAGGAATTTTTCTTTATCCTCGGTCATGGAATACAAACGAAAACTTAAAACAGTGTGAAGAGGCAAATGAGAGAGATTTACGACAAGATGTTACAGAACGAATTAAAACAGGTATCCTCACTATATTAAAAAGCCTTTCAGAAACAGAGACTACTCTAACACAAAAAAAAGCTGTTTTTGATAAAGAAGCTATCCTCCACCAAGAAAATTTTCCTCGAAAATCAGCCATTCTATCAGCTCAATCAAAGGGTTTTTCTCTGAGTTTAGAGCGGGTAGAAAAAGTAGCATCTGAAATTCGTTCTTTCGGAAAAATCATTCAAGAATTTTCAGACAAACCATATGAAGAAATAGATGAAAAAGCGCTTCAATCTACAGCAAAATCTCTTCGTCAAACAGTGAAATCTCATTACCAGTGGATCAACCCATTTAATGAAGAACACATGGAAAAGCGTGATCTTTATTTACATTTAATTGGCTCTTGGGCCATGCAAGAGACTCCTCCAGAATCAAAAAATGTATCTAAAGAAGATAGAGAACGTTTAAATTACTTATATATGTTTGAACCGTGGGAGCAGGACTATCAACAAAGAAGATATCTTTTTTCTCATCTACTCAACAGCGCCGAGTCTCTTATTAGCTGCCAGAAAGGAGCTAAGTCAACTGCTCTCTAGATGGGGCTTCTGGAGGAGACTGCACCCCCGGCAGCCACCTTTGCATCCATTCACGAATGGTATCCAAAGTAGAATCCCCTTGCGTAGACTTTTCATAATGAAATAATGCAAAAGAACTTCCTTCATTAGCAACTACTACTGCTTTATCATTTATCACATCAATACAAGGATGCTGTGTACCAAAATAGCTATCTACTTGTTTCTTTTTTGGGTTCCACTCAATCACACGGTTTTTATATATGGGACTATCATCAAACCAACCATAAACACGCAGAATATCCCCTTCTTTCTGTACTGAAAGTAGGGTTTCACAACGCGTATTTACAGTTCCTAACAAGTTCCCATTTAAATCAAAACAAGCCAAATAACGCGTTGATTCCCAAATATTTGTATAAGGTAAAAGCCAATACTCCTCTAATTTTAAAGGCTCTAAAGCATAAACTCCTTGCCATCGATAAGCAGCTAATTCTCGTGTTTTTTCATCCAAAATACGCATGCTGGATAAACCTGAAACGATTAGTCTTTTATGAATCCAGGCCAAATGCATAGGGAGATCATTCAAAGTAAAGCGCTGCTTTTCCCACGCTGTTTTTATATCCATAGCAACGAAATCTGTTTTCTTAAGACTCGACTCAAAAAAACAGACTTTATTTTTTGCTAAAGTAATAGAATTGCCAAAGTAAAAACCAGGGTTTGGTTTCTGTTCTAGAATCCATTTTTTTTGCATAGGATCACGAATCAAAATTTTATCCTTTTCTTGATTCATGAATGCACAATACTGTTTATTAAGTGACTGAAAAGAGTTTGGTTGCTGCAAAAAATTTATAGACAATTCACAACGATCAATAAATTTTCCTTTCTCTATATCCAGAATAGATAAAGTGCCTTTTTTCTTTGTATAAGGAGCTAATATAATAAGGTGAGATCCTCGCAACCATGACTGGATTTCCCCTGCTTCTTTGCAGCGAATAAAAATTTTCTGCTTCCACTCTTTTTTTTTCTTATCTATTTTCCAAGATCGAATGCGCAATGAATGTTTCGTATGATATAGAGCAAGCACTTGATCTTGAAAGCAATAATGTCCACAGTACTTTCCTTTTGGTCGTCTCCAACTTATTATTTTTTCTGTAGGTCTCCAAGTTTCATTGATATGTTCAACTCGTATACCTAAGCATGACTTCAAATCTAGTTCAACAAACTTACGCATCGATACGTCTTGCTTAACTTTTTCCGCTCTGTATTCTTCTTTGTTCCAAACACAGGTTTTATCTCTTTTCTCTTCTTCAGAAAAATAAAAGTCTAACTTTGCATGTTCACTATCACCTATACGAAAATCTATATGCGTTGAAACACTCACAGTGATACCTTTTGCTTGATTGAATCATATGTAATTTTTCTAAATAAGGCGTGATCATATAGGTTTTAGCTTTCTCAGAGAAAGTCCTTTTGGAGTTTTTTTCCCAAAGAAGTTAATTTGTATTCTATGAACAGAATATACCGCTTTCTTTTTCCTACTTTATTGACCTTCAATTTGCTGTTCGGCAATACGGCTAAGCAAGTCTATCAGCAACTTGATCCTTTATCCCTACCGCAATTACTTGCTTTTCTTCAGCTTTATCCTCAATCGGAAGAAGCAGACAAAGTAATGGTCAAATTATCAGATCTTCTGGGAGTATCTCAAGAAGCGATTCAAGAACTTCCAAGCGATGTCTTTCAACAAGAACTTGCGGATATTGTTTATGGCGCATTGCTACGTTTTCAAAGTCCTAAGCTGTCTCCATCCTCACAATTGATCGATTGGGTAGCGAAGTATTGTGGACAACTATCGAATCGTTCACTAAAAGGTTACGGGATTTCCTCAGAAAAAGAATTATTGGAATTAGATGAAAGCGAATGGGATCTTTCTCGAGCTGTACTACTTAGTACTTTAGGAGAGAAGCATATAGATCGTATTCGTACCTATGAAGCCAATTTAGATCTCATGGCTCTACAAGTAAAAGCTCGTATTGGCTCTAATGCAACGAATGAGGATAAAGTACATGCGCTCAATGCTTTGATATTTGACGAGCTACGCTTTCGTTTTCCCCCTCATACACTCTCAGAAGAGAAAATTTCTGAATATAGTTTTTTAAATTCCGTCATGGATGCAAAAAAAGGGGTATGCCTAGGAGTTTCTATTCTTTATCTTAGTCTTGCTCAACGATTGGATCTTCCTTTGGAAGCAATTGCTCCACCAGGTCATATCTACGTTCGTTACCGAACAGAAGAAAAAACCATTAATATAGAAACAACAGCTCGCGGACTCAATCTACCTGATGAGGCTTATTTAGGAATCAATACTCGTCTGCTCAAAAAACGTAGTTTACGAGACGTAGTATCTATGCAGCACTTTAACGCAGGTTCTGGTTACTGGCGTGAAGAAAACTACACACAAGCTATCGAAAGTTATAAAACAGCCCTTAAATACTCTCCTAATGACCCTCTTGTCAGAGAATTTCTTGCTTATTGTTACCTATGGAATGGAGAAGAAGAATTGGGCCGAAAAATGTGTGCTGAATTAAGTGGACACCATGCAGAAGACACAGTTTCCGGGCAAGATATTCTGGAAGACTTCAATCAAGGTAAAACATCAGCAGAAGCACTACGTATTCTTTTTCAAGACTGCAAGCAACAATCGAGCGCACTTCAAGCCCGAAACAAGGAATTGAAACAGGTACTGGAAAAATGGCCTGAGTTCCGTAGTGCTTGGCTACACCTTGCGATTAACTATCTACAAATGCGTCGGAACAAAGAAGCTCTAGCAACACTTAAAAAATACCATGAGCTAGATTCACAGCACCCACTCGTTGAATACTATTTAACCATTCTCTGTGCAGAACGATATGAATGCCCTGAAGCTTGGATCCACCTCGAACAGGCCATTAAAATTTGTCACCAAGCAAAACACCACCCTGAAGTACTCAAACAAGTACTTAAAGAACTCTTTCATTACTCCCCTAATTTTGAGTTATATAAAGAATTACAACCCTTAGCTGAAGGAATTTATGAAGAGAATAAGGTAGCCATATAGATAAGGTAAGAACCCAAAAAGATACTACCGGATTTTCTGCCTAACTCTAGACGTCGAGAACAAAGCCCCCAAAGTAGGCATGTATAAAGAATCATAATCATTGCATCACCTAACATTGCAGCTTTATCAAAGCGAATAGGTGCCACTGTTGCAACGCCGCCAACGATAAACAACAGGTTAAAAATATTACTACCTACCACATTTCCAACAGAAATATCACTATTTCCTCGTAGAGCTGCAACGACTGATGTAGCGAGTTCAGGTAACGAAGTTCCAATAGCCACAATAGACAAGCCAATGACTCTATCCGACACTCCCCAATGCTGAGCTAAAGTTACAGCCCCATCAATAAGAAGATACCCCCCAAAAACAAGAGTCAAAGCTCCTAAACCTAAAAGAATCAAGAGTGAAGAATTTTGTTCGCCTATATTGGCAAACGGACCTTCCACCTCAAGAACATCATTGTCTTCTTCTGGAGTTTGAGAACCTTGCCAATATTCGTAAACCACGTAAATCAAAAGCCCTAAAAGAAGAACCCCTCCAGAAAATCGAGTGATATCGCCTTGCATCATTAAAAACGTAACGAGAAAAGTCACCAATAGAAGAATTGGTATTTCTCTTTTTACAATATCACGGTGAACTTCTACTGAACGAATCAATACTGTAGTTCCTAGAATCAAACCAATATTAGCAATATTGGATCCAATTACATTTCCTAGCGCCAAATTACCTAAACCACCGTTGAACTGTGCGAATAAACTCGCAACAGCCTCTGGTAAAGAAGTACAAAGAGAAACCACGGTGAGGCCGATTACTAAAGGAGGAACTCCTAAACGAGCAGCTAAACGGCTTGCTCCAGCTACAAGAGCCTCAGCTCCAATATATAAAAGAAGCGCACCGCTTAATACAAAGATATAGGCAAGAAGCATTCGTAATAACCATAAATTGATATATATCCTCAATTTAATAGACAGAGGCTTTCAACTCAATTCTAACTTGTAGAAAAAAAAGGGGCGCCGTTATCTTTAATACTGTTCTACGAAAGGGAATCCTCTTATGCGTTTTCTATTTTTATTCACAATAATTGTTCCTATGTTCTTATCATCCAAAGAACAAATCCATCTTAATTTAGATGAAGTCATGAATGCGCGGGAGCAGCGGCAACTTGGTTTATCATCTTTAACTGCTGAAGAAAAAGTTGCTCTTGAGCGCTGGTTAGGAGATTGGAGCCAAGAAATGCTCGATCAAGGGGCCAAGCTTAAAAGTAAAAGCAAAGTAAAAGATTGGATTTCGAAGAACCCTAAACGTTTTCCTTTGGTTTCTTCAGAAGAAAGAAAACATACTTTTTATATCGATCAAGTTATCGACGAAGGTCGCTTTATTCGCTTAAGCAATGGTTCTATTTGGAGAGTCATTTCTCCTCACCATCGTAGAACTAGAGATTGGCTAAAAACACAAACGGTGAAGTTACATAAGCGTAGTAGTGGTCCTCACCCTTATCGTTTAGAAAATATCGACACCAAACAAACGGTAAAGATTGACCAAGAGGTTGAAGCGCGATCTGATGAACAGGAAGAGGAAGAAGATAGTGAAATCACCTTACCTCAAGAGTTGAAAGTCATGAGTATTTTTGACGAAGGACGCTATGTTGAACTAGACGATGGTTCTGTTTGGTCTGTTCCTGTTCGTTATCATAGTAGTACAAGACTTTGGAGATCTGGTGCTCGTGTACGCTTAGATCGAAGTAAGAGTCGTGTATACCCTTTTTCTCTGCATTATTTTAACAGTAAAAAAACCATTAACGTAGCCCCCACATCGCCATGAAGATTTATACGAAGACAGGAGACAAAGGAAAAACCTCTCTCTATAGTGGAGCTCGTGTGGCAAAAAACTCTGCTACGATTGAGTGCCTTGGATCTGTAGATGAGATCAATGCTTCCTTAGGAACTGCCATCAGTTTATTGCCAGAAGAAAAAGTTTTTCATGAACTTCGTGCTGAACTTATTCTTATACAACACGTGCTTTTTGATTTAGGAGCTGCTATTGCTACACCAAGAAGCGCCAATAACGAAAAAAAACTCAAGAAAACGTACTTTCAAGATGGTGCTGTTGAATTCTTAGAACAGCGCATGGATTGGATGACAGAACAATTACCAAAATTGACTCATTTCATCTTACCTGGCGGCCATCCAGCTGCAGCTACCATTCATATCGCACGTAGCGTTTGTAGACGGGCTGAAAGAGGGATCATCCCCTTATATGAAGAAAAAGAAATCGAAGAACCAGTTCTTATTTATTTAAACCGTCTTTCTGATTATCTGTTTTGCGCTGCAAGATGGATCAATCATTTAGCAAAAAAGTCAGAAACAATATGGGAACCGCATAAAACAACGACATAATGGATAGGAGGCAGTTATGGGACCTCAATTCACTGATATTGCAACAGAAGCGATTCAAACAGCTGTGCAGTCTGCTCAAGAAAACAAACATACGCAGACAACTGAAAACCACCTACTTCATGCTTTTTTACACGATAAAAACGGCTATTTTTACCGTTTACTAAAACAGCTAAAAACAAACCCTGATGAATTGAGCCAGTCTGTGGCTCAAAACATTTCTTCTCTTCCTTCTTTTGAAGGAGAGCAAAACCAAGAACCTCAACCTTCTCGCTCACTTCAAAACCTTGTGCATGATGCACAAAAAATCGCGCAGAGTTGGAAAGATTCCCATATCAGTAGCGATCACTTTTTACTTTCTTATTGGAAAGGCAATTCTGAACCATTTAGTTCTTGGAAAAAACAATTTCAAATTTCCACTAAAGATCTTGAAGCTCTCATTCAATCTCTACGAAAAGGTCGACACATGGATTCCGCTAGCTCAGAATCTTCCATACAAGCTCTCGAAAAATACTGTAAAAACCTCACTTCTCTTGCTAAAGAAGGAAAAATTGACCCTGTAATTGGTCGTGAAGAAGAAATTCGCCGCTGCATTCAAGTTCTCAATCGCCGCAAAAAAAGTAACCCTATGTTGATCGGTGAACCTGGGGTGGGGAAAACAGCAATAGCCGAAGGGCTAGCTCAAAGAATCATCCAAAAAGATGTTCCAGACTCTCTAAAAGACAAGCAACTGTATGCATTAGATATGGGATCTCTTGTGGCTGGAACTAAATTTCGAGGAGAGTTCGAAGAGCGCCTAAAAGGTATTCTTAAAGAAATTGAATCAAGCGATGGTGAAGCGATTCTTTTTATTGACGAAGTACACACTCTTGTTGGAGCTGGAGCAACAGAAGGTTCTATGGATGCAGCCAACTTGCTAAAGCCAGCATTAGCCAGAGGTACGATTCGTTGTATTGGTGCTACTACTCTTAATGAATACCAGAAATATATTGAAAAAGACGCTGCATTAGAAAGGCGCTTTCAGCCTGTATTTATTTGTGAACCAGATCTTGAAACTGCTTTAGGTATTTTACGCGGACTCCAAGAGCGTTATGAAATCTTTCATGGGGTAAAAATACAAGACTCAGCAATACAAGCTGCTGTACAACTTTCTCACCGTTACATTACAGACCGTCAATTACCAGACAAAGCGATTGATCTTATTGATGAAGCAGCCAGCCTCATTCGCATGCAGATTGGTAGCCGCCCTCTTCCTATCGATAATAAAGAACGTGAATTATCGACGCTTATGGTTAAACAAGAAATGCTTGCCCGCGAAGGAACCTCTCTCAGCAAATCGGAATCTGATGCCTTGAAAAAAGAGATTGCCGACTGTAAAGAAGAGCTTGCTTTGTTAAACCAGCAATGGGAACAAGAAAAAGGTTTTCTACAATCTGTAAAAGAAAAAAAAGATCAGCTAGAAAAGCTTCGTTTTCAAGAAGAAGAAGCTGAGCGTGCAGCAGACTATAACCTAGTTGCTGAGATTCGCTATAGTAAATTACCTGCTTTACAAAAAGAGATTGAAGATGCTGAAAAAGGACTCAAAGAGCAGAAGTCACGTTTACTCCAAGAAGAAGTAGATGAGCAGCTTATTGCTGAAGTTGTGAGTAAGTGGACGGGTGTACCTGTAAGAAAAATGCTCGAAGGAGAAGCTGAGCGCCTTCTTAATTTAGAAAACGAAATCGCTAAAAGAGTGATTGGACAAAAATTAGCGATTCGAGCGGTTTGTGAAGCGATTCGTCGTTCTCGTAGTGGCTTAGCGGATCCTAATCGTCCTATGGGAGTTTTTCTCTTTGTGGGCCCTACCGGTGTAGGTAAAACAGAACTAGCTAAAGCACTGACAGAACAACTGTTTAACCAAGAAGAAGCCTTACTTCGTCTAGATATGTCTGAATACATGGAAAAGCACAGCGTATCTCGCCTTGTGGGGTCTCCTCCGGGATATGTCGGCCATGAAGAAGGTGGACAACTTACAGAAGCCTTACGTCGGCGCCCCTATTCCGTCGTCTTACTTGACGAAGTAGAAAAAGCTCATCCTGACGTATTCAATATTCTCCTACAAATATTTGATGACGGACGTATTACTGACAGTAAAGGCCGTATGGTAAACTGCAAAAATGCACTCTTCATTATGACCTCAAACCTAGGTGCGAATCGTATTCTCAACAAATTGGAAGAAAGCGGAGATAAAGTAAGTGTAGAAGAGCTTACAGCTTTAGTTGATCCAATTTTGAAAGAGCATTTTCGTCCAGAATTTCTAAATCGCCTAGACGAAGTTCTTCCTTTCCACGCTCTTCGAAAAGAAGATATGAAAGAAATAGCAGGAGTGCAATTACGTATTCTTCAAAAACGACTAGAAGGACGCGGAATATCGTTTTCTTGGACCGATGCGGCTATGGATGCCATTGCAGAGCAAGGCTATAACCCTGGATTCGGAGCGCGTCCACTAAAACGACTCATACAACATCAAGTGACTAATCGTCTTTCTAACGCTATTCTAGAAGATAAAATCCGAGTCGATAGTCTTGTAACACTTGATGTGAGTAATGGGCAATTTGTCATTACACACCCAATGACTAGCTAAATCTTACTCTCAGCTAATCTTCGAGGTGTTTACAAAAATACATTTTTGCAGGCGCCTCGAGGTGGAGTCATAGTATATAGTAGTCCCCATTGTAATCTTATCACTTTTCGTCGCGGCGAAACTAAGAACCTAAGACGCGAAAAAGATCTTATACCCCGATACGTTTACAAAAACACATAAAATTTTTCTTCAAATTTTGAGAATTTTACAAATTGAACAACTTTTATCTAATACGCAATTAAATAGCTACCCAGATCTATCAACTTAAGAGTTAACAACATTGAAATATTATAGAAACTTACTAACAAAATTAAATATTTTATACATTTTTACCATTTGATCTTTATCGGTAATATCTATACCTTTTTCTGATATCTCTTTCCATGCGATAATTAATTCTTTTAATTCAGGGTTTTTAATTTCATTAACCCTATCCATTAGAACATCTAATCTACTTGAGTCATACTTCGGAGCAATTGGAAAAAACTTAAAGAAAAACTCTTTCTTTGTTTCATCTGAAAAGGAACTCCATATATTTCTATAAATTTGATTTTCAAAATAACTTAAATACCCATCAGTATTTAAAGGTAGAAGTGTATCTATTGGATTTTCATTAAAACTAACAAGATAGGTATCGTTTATTGATTCTTCAGAAATAAAAGGTAATATGTTATCTACAACCATATTTAAAATTTTACTACCTAAGAAAATGCCAAACAATTCTCTATAAGTAAACGTTTCGTTTATACATAATTCTATATCATAAGATACTTCAACACTTTTTCTAAGTGCATCACTAAAGCAATCTATTGTTTCTTCAGTATATTTTATCTTTTTCATAAACTCATCAAAATCAAGATAATCTACTATAACTTTTTTTACACCTCCATTGTTTATAAACTCTTTAGGTTTTACAAAACTATAAAAATCAAAAACCTTTCCTACCTCTTTATAAAAAAATCTTTTTGCTGAAATTGTATTTAAAATAACACCCTGTATTCTTTTACAATCTTCTTCGTCTATTATATTTTTTATTTTTTCATATTTTTCAGAATTTTTTATTTTATTTTCTATTCTTTCTAAAACAGAATAAATAAACTCTTCAGATTCAGGTGAAAAAACCATATTAATTTCTTCATGCTGTAAATTTAATAGATTTTCAAATTCAATAGAGTTCAAAAGCTCAAAAATTTCTTCATCTATTAGATCTTTTAATAATCTTACCTCATCTATCTCTTCTTCAGTAAGACTTTTTTCAACACACTCATCTAATTGACATAAAACTTCTTCTTTATTTTTATCAAAATTTTCTAAAGCTAATTTATAACAATCACTTAACTCTTCACTAAACTCTAGTTGATTTCTAATATATAAAATACTTTTCTTTACAGCGGGATCTTTTTTATCTATTTTATTTTTCTCTATATACGTGTTTATAAGAAGAGTAAACAAATGATCTGCACTCTTCCAATTTGCTTTTAAAGACGTGTCAGGTTCTAATTTGAATCGATGTTTTAGTGATGGGATAATGGTTATTAAATCCTTATTAGACTCTGCCCCTCTTCTAATATCAGCCGGTGTTACTGTTTTACTCCAGTGTGAAAATATTTGAGGGAGTTCAGCATCCATTCTATTCCATACCCCTGAATCTTCCCAAAAATCATTTAAGGCTTCAGCCAATTCAAGACGTAGATAACCGCCTCTATCATCTATATATTTTCTCGCTAAACTTAAAATACTTTCCGGGATATTTGTAGATTCCTTCAACCATGCTAATTGATAAATTTCTACTACCAAATCAGAGCAAAAGTAACTCTTCGGAAAACTTTCTAATTGACCATATTCTTGTGGAAATGCTTTTAGAAAGAATGTATCGATATAAGATTTCACTAAAGAAATCTGGGCTTCTAAATTCATACAACTTGATGTTGCTTTCATTTTGAAAATAGAGAAGAAATCATATTGATCTTGGACAGAAGAATTAGCCGTAAGCCAAATTTGGACTATATTCATAACTGATTGATGAATTTGAGGAAGATCAAAACCTGTAAAAGATAACAAAGTATCTTCAAACCACTCACTGTCGTCATAACAGTTTTCCCTTACTGGGTCTCCTCGATTAGCTTCAAATATACATAGCTGTCTAGCGTAAGCTCTTGTCACAATACCAGTATGAGTTACACTACTATAAGATGGCACTTCTCTGATAAATTCTTGTGAAAGCCTCGTTGCTAATTGAGTCGTTTGGCTCACTCTCTGGAAAAGGCAAATTGTTCCTTCTTCTATAGAAGAATAAAGATCGTCTGGATTTCGATGTTCTACTTGTTTTCCTTCAAATACTATATTCGTAAAAACTGGACTTATTACATCTTGCTCTTTTGACTCCCCTAAACCTTCTCCAGAAGAATCTTTTCCCCGCAAAAGTATACTTAAAGAAAAGGCGCCGATTATCGTGAGAGCTGCTGAACTAACAGCAATCATAGTACTCTTTGAGGGCAACCAATAAGACCATTTACTGCTCTCTGCTTTTTGATATTTCTTTTTTTGAGAATCGCTCTGTAAAGCTGCTTGCGTTATATCTGATATAGTTTCGCTAAGTGTCTGTGGTACCTGTGGTACCTGTGGAACTTGCTCTTGAGCTGCTGGCTGCTGATTTTCACCACGAGCAACTTTATTATCTTTATTTCCATCAAATATACAAAAACCAAGTAACTTCATATTGTTCACCTAAACATAAATTAAAGAACTATGATTAGGCTTTTTTATTTAAAGAAGATAAGGCTTCTATTAAAAAAAAATAAAGATATATCCTATGATGAATTCACCTACTGTACTAATAAATAATTACCTAAGGATCGCTGATTCGGCTTGCATGGTTCAGATATGAGCTCAGAAAAATACTCTAAGTCTTACCCTGATCTAACGCACTGGAAGCGCGGATTAGATATAGCCATCGGGGGTATTATAAGGAAAAACTAAGCAAGCTAGAATCCGAATGCATGCTAGCCTCTTGTTCCTTCCAGACACCATGCTCTTTCAGCAAGTCAATCAACGCATCGTCAGCTTGATCAAAAGGAATATTTTGACGTACTCGTTCTTTTCCGACATAAAGATCTACCATTCCCGCCTTAGAACCTACATAACCAAAGTCTGCATCAGCCATTTCTCCAGGACCATTTACAATGCAGCCCATAATGGCAATTTTGACACCAGGTAAGTGCGCTGTCCGTTCGCGAATACGTCGAGACACTTCTTGTAAATCAAATAAAGTACGACCACAGCTTGGACAAGAAATAAATTCTGT
Source organism: Waddliaceae bacterium (assembly GCA_002709385.1). GTDB lineage: Bacteria > Chlamydiota > Chlamydiia > Chlamydiales. The sequence continues at coordinate 24,851 of PAQS01000023.1, read as the reverse complement.
TTTAGACGAGCGCATTCGGGAGCCTTGCAAAATACCAAAACTCAATTTGCGCAAACTATTTAAATCAGAAGAAGCATCTAATGCAATCCCTTCTCCTAAACCATCACAAAACAAGGCACCACATTCAGCTGAGGCTTGAATGATCAAATCTTCGTCTGATAAATTATAATCAAACCCTAAAATGACAGGTATTTCCCATCCATTTTCCTTTAGAAAAGAAAAAAACTTTCTCGAGTAGTGTAAGCGAGATTCCTTGGGATTCCAGAGAATCATTTTTGGTTTTAGCTTTGCTATTTCAGCCCATAAAGCTTCATCTAGATCGGTGACTTCTAATAAATCTATTGTCAAAGAGATTTTCTGAGGAGAAAACAGGTTTTGCTTATCTAAGCGTAAAGCGTCTGATAAACGTTGCTTACTTAAAACAGGTATTTTAAGAGTTTTCAAATGCTCAAGAAGAGATGGATTTTTAGACTTTAAAACGACTGCATCAGGACTTAAAGGTCCTTTTACCCATTTTCCTTTCTTTTGCTCAAAACCTAAATCTTCTTCATTTATTTGTTCTTCTTTAAGATGGAGAATCACTGTACCATCTTTATGTAGAGCAGAACTTGTTTTACGTCGTTCAATCTCCTGAAAATTTCTACCGAATTCTATGAATTCTGAGATACCGGAGTTTTCATGTTTTTGTGCCATAAGTTTTAAACGTTGGCAAGGGTCGATTTCATACCATGGGTCTTCAGTCAATGAAACACGCACCGTATCGCCAATTCCATCCAGAAGCAAAGCCCCAATACCAATGGCTGATTTGATACGCCCATCTTCTCCTTCTCCCGCCTCAGTTACCCCTAGATGAAGCGGATAATCCCATCCCATTTCCATCATACGAGCAAGAAGCAAGCGATATGCATGAATCATCACATGGGTATTGCTTGCTTTCATGGAGAAGATAAAATTATGATAATTGAGTTTACGGCAAATTCTTGCGTATTCAATTGCAGATTCTACCATCCCTAAAGGAGAATCGCCATAACGGCTCATAATACGATCGGAAAGAGAGCCATGATTGGCTCCAATACGCATAGCTCTACCAAGCTCTATACTTTTTTCTACTAAAGGACTGAACTTCTCTTCTATTCGTTCTAATTCTTGAGCATACGTAAGATCACTGTATTCAATTTCTTTGAATTGAGCGCGACGATCAGCATAATTCCCTGGATTAATACGTACTTTATCCACAAACTCAACAACAGTCATTGCAGCAGGAGGAAAGAAGTGGATATCAGCAACAAGAGGTATCGTATACCCTTCTTTCAGAAGAGTATTTTTAATTTTTTCACAAGCTCTAGCTTCTTTTTTTCCTTGTACCGTAACTCTTGCGATTTCACACCCCGCATCAGCTAAACGCTTGACTTGCTCAACCGTTGCTTGAACATCGTCTGTAGGAGACGTTGTCATAGACTGAATACGCACAGGGTTCTTGCCTCCAACCCCTATATTTCCAACCATTACTTCTCTAGTAGGAAATCTTTTAGCTTGATAATGCGAAACGCAATAACGATCCATTGATGCTCTCAAATCAACACTTTCATTTTGAAAGAATTATATAGGATAATAATTCCTAACTCCAGGGCTTTCTTTAGCCATCGAGGGCCACAAGAATACATTACTTGTATCTCTAAGAATTCAAGCACATTTAGCATCACAAGAAAAACCACAGAGCCAGTGAGATCACAGAGAAATATAAAAAGGTACAATTCACTCTCTGCGAACTCGATTGGAGGTCTAACTTGAATACTTTCTACTGGAGCTTAAATCGAATCAACAACCCGACGTAACAAGGTCCCTACAAAAGTTGAAAATACCTGGCGATTGCCTCTATCCAAATGACTGGCCATGTAGTTTACAAGAAAATTGATTCCCCAAACCGGACGTATAATCGCTAAGCACGCTGCTACGAATATCGCAAGAGCACGAATCGTATTTTGAAAATGCCTTTGAAAAGCTGCTAAAATCTCAAGTTTTTGTCCAATTGTCAAAATACTCAAAATCCCCATAACAAAAGCCAAAAAAAGCGATAAAGCCCCCCATAATAAAATCACATTAGCTGCTAAAAAAGCAGCCAAACGCAAAAATATTTCTTTGCGAATAGGGTGGCGCTTTCCCTCGATCTTTCTTTGCCTTAGTCTCTCTTGTACATAGTCTTCAATTTCAACTTCTGGCTCAATATAATCATTTTCTTTATCTGGATCTGGAGAAGACTGAGGTTTTTCTGGAAAAAGTGGTTCAACAACCATTATATCGTCTATTTCCTATGTTTAAGTTTGTTGTATCCATTCAATGCTGCCACACGATAGCCTTCTGCGAAAGTAGGATAATTAAATACCTGATTAATAAAATAATCAATATGTGCATTAAAACTCATGGCAACTTGTCCAATATGGATCACCTCAGTAGCACCGCGGCCAATAATATGTACCCCAAGAATTTCTAAAGTTTCTGCATGAAAAAGTAATTTGAACATCCCCACGTCATCTCCAGAAATATGACTACGGGCTATTTCATAGTAATACGCACGACCTACTTCATAGTGAAAACCCAAATCCTGTAGCTCTTCTTCTGTATAACCACAGGAAGAAATTTCAGGGATTGTATAAATACCAACAGGGTAAAAGCTAGGGAAATGATGGGTTTCTTCTCCAAAAGCATGCCGAGAAGCTAAACGCCCTTGTTCCATACTTGTAGAAGCAAGAGCTGGACCGCCAATCACATCTCCTACAGCGTAAACATTAGGTAAAACGGTTTGAAAAAGAGCATTTACAGGAATATGCCCCCACGCATCCAACTCAATTCCCACTTTATCTAAAGCTAAAGAATCTGCATTAGCTGTTCTTCCTAAGGCATATAGCAAAACATCAGCCTCACGAACGGAACCATCTGTGAAGCTAACAACTGCTACATCTCCCCTACGCTCAATCTTTTCTGGAATCTTTTTGCCTATAAACTCTAAACCAATATCTGCAAGAGCTGTTTGTAAGTGAATCCCTATTTCAGAATCTAAATAAGGCAACATATGCTCTTTCTTATCTGCCACAGTTACTTTTGTTCCTAAGGCAGAAAAGAAACTCGCATACTCTGATCCAATAATTCCTCCACCAAGAACAATCATGGTTTTAGGAACATTTTCGATAGATAAAAGACGAGTAGAGTCTAAAATTACTTCTTTATCAAAAGGAACATTTTGAGGGTTTCGTGGCTTAGACCCTGTTGCTATAAGAATAAATTTAGAGTGAATTCTCTTATAAACTTTACTATGATCATCAGCTACTAAAAGAGTCTTATCCGATTCAAAATGTGCCGTCCCTTGAACTAGAACAATCCCATTCTTATGAAACTGACGCCGAATCATTTGACGCTCTTGCTCCATTACCCGAGATAAACGATAGTTTAACTGGCTAATAGACACTTCTCGCATTTTATAATCTTTTCCGTAAAAACTATGATCATAAAAGCCTGTTAGATGTAAAATTGCTTCTCTTAAAGACTTAGAAGGTATAGTCCCTGTATTTAAACAGTTCCCACCTGGATCAGGATATTTTTCAATAATTGCTACTGTTTTTCCTAATTTGGCAGCTTGAATAGCGGCTTTTTGCCCGGCTGGGCCTGACCCTATTACTGCTAAGTCCACGGTAAGCTCTTCCATGCCTTCTCCTTTCCTGTTAGGACCGCTGCCATTCTACTTCTTCAGACAAGCTAAGCTAGCTCAGCAGCATCATAAGCAAAAGTTTTTATGCATGCAAGGTACTCAGCGACAAAAAAAAGATATTCTTCTTATTCAAGGCTTTATACACCTGTCAGCAAAACCTAAAACAAAAAAACTAATTTAAATTTTAAATATGATAAAATACATACTAGTAAACTTTATTAAACTATATTCACCCTTTATTTTTTTTATACGATGCCTAAAATTGATTATTCACAAGCTGAGAAAGGTTTTGATCGAGCAGTAAAAGCTTGGCACTTGCGTAAACTTTTGCAAGAAACTGGCTGGGAGACGAGTTCTGTTGATTCGAGTAAACCCGACCCTAGTTTGCCTGTTCGTCGACAAGTTCTTTTTCGATTAAAAAAAGATTTAGAACATTTAAGTCGCGCTGGTGAAGATTTTTTTGCTTCAGCAGAGTTGAATAAAGAGCAAATGGAAGAGTATTTGCGTTATCCTACCAGGATGTCTGAAGAGTATTACGGGAAAATTAAGCGTGTAAAAGAAGCTTTATTGCGCCTATATACTGCCTATGAAGATGGTAGTTTAATGTTTGACGACGTGAATGAGAGTATTATTTTTTTGGAACGCCGCGAACACTTAGATCGCCGCCACAACGTACGCAGAGGCTGGAAACCAGTATAAATAATTTACTTTCTACCTATCTATCTCGTAAATTACTTCTCTTCTTATTCCATTTCCTCTCTATAGCATACAGTTTTATACTTGTTTATTAAGTCTGTACTTGATAAGATTCCTTTCTTGAACAGTTATGGGAGTCTATTGATGAGTCGAGTTTGTCAAGTTACCAAAAAAAACCTGGTCAGGGCCGTTCTTACTCCATTCGCGGAATCGCTAAGAAGAAGAAGGGAATTGGTCTAAATATCACAGGTAAAACCAAGCGTCGCTTTTTGCCTAACCTGATTAAAAAGCGTCTATGGCTTGCTGAAGAGAACCGCTTCATTACGCTTCGTCTATCTACAGCAGCGCTACGTACCATCGATAAGAAAGGTCTAGCAGCAGTAGTACGTGAAATGCGTGCACGCGGAGAAAAAATCTAAACGGTTTTTTTCTTAAGTTGGTAAACCTGCAAAGTTTTTCTTTGCGGGTTTTTTTATATCTGTAAAAAGATGAGATAGATGATTAAAACATATTTTAATCATCTATGGTGATGGTGGTACACATAACATGTCTTGCCGTGGCATCAACAATAATTTTAGGATGCCCGTTTTCTCGCTCAACATGGATATGAGCATGACCGGGCCTATGCATGAAATGTCCTTGCTCGGAGCCTATTGTTTCATGATCTTCTAGAATCATGTCATACATGTACATAAATGCCACTAGCCCGCCTTGTACTGAGCCAGAAAAAGCATCTTCTACCACACCTACAGAAGGACCAAAACAGCGAGTATGTACGCTGTTATCAGGGTTAAACGTTTCATTTGTCATCAAACAATAAACAACAAAGTTATTTTCTTTCGCAAATTCTGATGCTGCCTCTACGTTGTAAACGATACTACCTAAATCATCCAAAGACTGAACGCACGCATATAAATAATTATTGGTTCTTTCCAGCATAATTGGCTTGGATTGGTCGAAATGAGCTACGTTAATACCTAAAGCGTCAGCTAACTTTGTATGTTTAAAGGGAGCTTCGATAAGATCGACATGAGGACAATCAAACTTGATACGAATATCGTCTAAGGTGTGAAACTCAACAGACATACAGAGGTCATCAGCTTTTGTTTCAACGTTGAACAAATAGCTTCCTGGACCAGCTATCCCAAACAGTTGTTCACGAGCAATGAGATAAAGAACCCCGACTGTAGCGTGACCACAAAATTTAATTTCATCTCCACGTTGAGTAAAAAAGCGTAAACGGAAATCTGCATGCTCTGCAGGAAGTAGAAAAGCTGTTTCTTTGCACGAAACCTCTTTTGCTACTTTTATCATCTCCTCTTCACTCAAGTCTTCAGCTTCTAATACAACTGCCGCAGGGTTCCCCCCAAATTCTTCTTCACTAAAAGCGTCTACTCGATGCGCGCAAAGTATTTTCATCCGAAGCCCTCTATTGCTCTACTCCAAAACACGGATCCAAAATAACTATACACATCCCTATTTATATTTCGCAAACTAAGTAATAGATAAAAATTCAAAACAAGAGGAGAAAGACTAAAGTAGGGTTATGTTTTTAATAGATTAGAGGCTTATCTGCTGCTTGTTTTTACATACTTAAACGCGGAGAAACCAAGAATCTAAGGGCGGATTAGGTAGCCATTAGAGGTTAAAAAAACACCCCTGAATCTGCAATTCAAGGGTGTTAATTTTGTTTACTGCAGCACAGATTCGATTCCAGCTGTGCTATTTCCTTCAGAGTAAGAGTGGGCTCCACAACCTGCTAAACATCCATCTTTCACAATAAGATACTCATCACGAATAGCTTGACCTGTGAAATAATTTTCAAGAATTTCACGGACCCCTGCTGCATAACGTGCTTGAGCGCTGAGAGAAGTACCAGAAGTATGAGGAGTCATAGCATGGTGTGGCATACTTCTCCAAGGATGGTTTGCTGATGCAGGCTGAGGAAACCATACATCTCCTGCATACGCAGCAAGTTGCCCTGATTCAAGAGCTTCTTTAATTGCGTAAGGATCACAAATTTTTCCACGAGCTGTATTGATAAGGTAGCTTCCTTTTTTCATCTTTTGCAAAAGTTTTGTATCGAAGAGATACTCTGTTTCAGAATGTAAAGGACAGTGGATAGAAAGCACATCACAGGTTTCTAGCAGACTCTCTAGAGTGTCATGGTAGTGCAGACCTAAATCATGTTCTTGCTCTTCTGATAGACGATGACGGTCTGTATAGTGTAGATCTACATCGAATGGCTTCAGACGCTTAAGAACAGCCAGACCAATGCGGCCTGAGCCGATGATCCCTACTTTCATTCCCTCTAAATCATAAGAACGCTGCACACAATCCGCAATATTCCAATCTCCACTCAAAACATGTTGATACTGCGTCATATAGTCGCGAACAACCGACAAAATCATCATAACAGTATGCTCTGCAACGCTAATGCTGTTACAAAAAGTGACTTCGCACACTGTAAGGTCACGTCGCATAGCAGCATCAAGATCTACATGATCCGAGCCAATACCTGCTGTAATTGCCATTTTCAACTTTTTAGCTTTAGCTAGTCTTTCTTCAGTAAGGTAAGCAGGCCAAAATGGTTGTGAAATCACAACATCAGCATCTTCTAACTCTTTTTCAAAAACAGAATCAGGCCCATCTTTATCACTAGTAACAATGAGCTTGTGTCCTTGCTCTTCAAGGAACTTTCGTAAACCTAACTCTCCAGATACAGAACCTAAAAGATCTCCTGGCTTAAAGTCGATTGATTGTGGATTAGGTAAAGTTTGATTATCTGGATATTTTTCTAATGTAGGAATTTCATCTCGAATATATTTCGGCGGGTAGCCTGTACTTGGGTCTTCATACAATACACATAAAATCTTTTGCGTTTCTTTTTTTTCCGTCATCGCTCGCTCACCTCTTGTGAAGTCCAAAAATAAATTCACTAAGCTAGCACTTTCTACCCTATCCAACAAGAGGTAATTTGACTTACTGAAGCTCAAAATTAGAAAAATAAAAAAAATATAGTATAATAATAAATATTTTTATTTGTAGCAAAAAAGGTGTTAATAATGAAAACAGAAGAGAAATATAATGAAATAGGAAGCGATCATTTAATTTATTTATGGGGTTTAGATAATAAATTAGACATTGAAAGTAATAAACAAATGCTTGATATATCAAAAACATATTTTACCAATTATGTAAAAAATGATAATTACGAAGTTTTATACGAAGCCTGCATAAAATATAAAAAAGAACATAAAGGTAATTATTTTAACAACAAAGTAGTTGCAAACAAACTAATTGATAAATCAAAAGAATATACGAAAACCCTAGGCCTTTGGGATGCATTCATTGAGGTAATTACAGGACCTTTTCAAGGTAGAGGGCTTCATACAAAAGGCGGATATGGGCTTTGTGTAGGAAAAAAAATACTTAAATCAATAGAAAAAGAAGAAGAAAAAACAAAGAAGAATAAAGTTAAAATAATAACAAAATCAATCATTGAAACTACAAAGAAAAATAGACACGGAACAACACAAACATTTTCTTTTAACAATCAAGAAACAGTTTCCCACAAAGATGAACCAACAAAATTAGCAGAAAAAATAAATGATAAAATTGAAAACAGCTTATTTGAATCAATAAAATTCGAAGATATTTTTAAAGTAATCAAAACAAATCCAGACCATAGCTTCACTCAATTTTATGTAGAATTAAGCGTTAATAAACGTGATATTATTTTGAACAAAATATCAAACAGAAAAGATAAAGAAGAAATAATAAAATCTATGATTGAAGGAATAGAAACAAACTTGAAATACATGCTCAATGAAGAAGAAAAAAACAAACACAAAGATCTTTTTAAAAAAGACTTAGAACGCTATCCAAATCTTCCGCAATATACTGGAAGTGTGGATTAGGTAGGCATTAGAGGTTGAAATTAAAACTCATCTCTCCCTCTTTTAACTCATTTCTTGTGAAGAATCAAAAAGGGAGAGACTTTTTTTTTGGGGGGGGGAATTTAACTTCTTACTTATCCTTGAAGAAGGATTTGGATAGAAGTTCGGGAGAACTGGTTAGCTTGCATCAAGATCGAAGTCGCTGCTTGGTGACGAAGCTGTAAATCTGTCATTCGCGCACTTTCCTTGGCAATATCTGTATCACGAATGATGCTTTCTGATTGGGCTATGTTATCTTGATAACGAGCTAAGGCATCAAATGTATGCATCAAACGACTCTGCTGCGCTCCTAAACGAGCTCGCTGAATACTTACCTTATCAATCGCTTCCATTACTGAAGAAAGAGCATTTTGCGCTTGATCGATTGTTACTACCTGTGTTCTTGATAAACCTAAATGGTGCAAACGTATGTCACCGGCAGTAATCATGAGTTCTTGTTCAGCATCCGGACCACTATGCAAATGAAAGTTTGCACGATGGCTACGTCCATCAGCACTCAAACCTAAAAACCCTGTACTACCTGAACCAGAAAGAACTTTTCTTGTGCTTCGTAACTCTGGCTGATCTCCTAAACTGGTTTCAATACTATGAATCGAGTTGTCTGCTGTATCACGGAAAAGAAGCTCTTTCCCATCAGCACTAAACGTTAAATCTGCAACTGTTACCCCGCTATCTAAAGCAAAGGTGTTGTGCTCTTGTGTCTCTAAGTTGATCACTCGCACTTGGCCTGCACTAGGAATATCTGCTACATATAACCCGTCTTCACTAAGAGCAAATTGACCTGATGTCGTTGTAAGAGTGAAGTCACTACTTAAAAGCTCACGGCTGACATCGTTCACATCGAGTAAATCTCGGCTAACGATATCCCCATTTGTATCTAGATAATACACACGGTTTTTATATACGCTAAACTCTGTCGAAGCCATGTCTGTGATATCGGTATTCGATAAGACGTTTGTATCTTGCTGCCAAGAAATTGTATCTTGCTGCCTTAAAGAGAATACTCCTGAACCAGTCGATGTTTCACTCGCATACCAAAACCTTCCTTCTTCATCAAGATCGATACCTTTTGTTTCCGAATCAGCTGTATCACGGGTCAATACGCCTGTTTCTAGATTGTATTTCACGAGGTTATTATTGCTGTCTGCATAGTATACAGAAAGGCCATCGTGAGAAAGAGAGTAGTCGTTTGTTGGATCAAAGTAAAAATCTTGTCCGTTTTGCGATTGCATACCGCTCAAAACACGATTAGAAAGAGAATAAGCTTCACTTCCATCTAACTGAGCCATTGTAAACGTCTGTTTATCTTGATCAAAGGTCAACATTTGATCACGACCGGCTACTTGCAAGCCGTTGTAACGAGCATCAGTAGAAAGACGGCTGATCTCCTCCTTGAGCTGCAGGTACTCTGCATTGAGGTTTTTACGATCCATTTCAGACTTCGATCCATCTGCTGCGCTCACAGCAATTTCACTCATTCTCTGAAGGATTTCGTGACTAGACTGCAACCAAGCATCTGCTGAATTGATCAAGTTTGTCGCATTTTCAATATTACGGCGAGCTTCGCTAGTATTGCGAATTTGGAAGCGTAACATCTCAGAAATACCATAATCGGCTGGTGCATCTCCTGGACGCTCCACCTTTTCCCCTGAAGATAAACGACGCATGCTATGAAATAAGGCCTCACCGGCTTGGCGTACACCTTTATATGCTGGAATAGCCAGCTGCTGACTACTAATTCTCATATCCTTCCCCCCCGTTGATCAGACAAGTTTCCCGTCTTGCCTGTTCGATAAAAGGTTTCGGAATCTGTGGATGAAAACTTGAGTAAAAGGTCTATTTTTTTTAACTTTATTCTTCTGAAAAAAGTAACCCTTTGTAATACAAGCGAATAAAACAATGAATTTTTTTAATTCTTATGCCCGCCGTGCTTTATTCTGGATTTGCAGCATTCTATTTGGTTTTCTAGTTTTAGCTTGTGTACAAGAATCATTAGTCGTTGATTTACCTACAGAAGAGCGCCCGATTGTATTTTATTCATCAGAGATTCGTACGGACTTAAGACTCACCTTTCAAAAAGCCATCGAAAAGGCACAAAAAAGTATCCTTCTTTGTACTTACACCATTGGTGATGTGGATATTATTCGTTCTCTGAGACATAAGGCTGAGCAGGGAGTGGAAATACAAGTTGTAAGCGACCGAAAAGCATCTGGAGATGCCCCAAAACTTTTAGGAGAAAAAATCCGCTGTGTCCTGAAATCTGACCAAGGTCTCATGCACCGAAAAATTCTTATTATTGACAATCAACTTGTATTTATTGGCTCAGCTAATTTAAGCACTGATTCTCTGAGAGTTCAAAATAATTTAGTCTCTGGGATTTACAGCCCTGATCTTGCTCACTATCTAAATGATGCATTATTCCGTCCTACAAGTTCTTCGTCATATTTCTCCCAAAAAATCGCTACACAACAAATAGAGGTATTCCTTCTTCCTCAAAATACTCAAGCCGAAGACCGTGTGTTGGAGTTACTTTCCACTGCCAAGAAAACCTTGCGAGTGGCGATGTTCACTTGGACCAATCCTAAAATTACACAAGCGGTTTGTGCAGCCAAGGCAAGAGGGGTGGATGTAGAGGTTTTACTCGATCGCCAATCTAGCCAAAAAACAAGCGCGAAAGTTGCGGAGGCTTTGAAGGACCATGGAATTCCTGTATTTTTGAACCGTCACAGCCAATTACTCCATCACAAGTTTGCTGTTATTGATGATGAAACCTTGATATTAGGGTCTGCTAACTGGACTCGTGCTGCCTTTGAAAAGAATGCAGAGTGTTTCTTTGTTTTGAGTCCTTTAGAAGAACGGCAAAAAACCTGCCTTGATAAGTTATGGAAAACAACCCGTTTAGAATCTGTGTTATACAAAAATGTACATTTACCCTAAACTTCTTTCTCTAAAGTACTTACTCGGGATTATAAAATGACTAATTCCTCTTATTCTATTTGCACAGCTTTACATACAGTTACTTCCTTCTTTTACCCTAAAAAAGCAGTAGACCGATGGGAAGAAGCTAACAAATATTTTGATCATTTCAACTCTAAGCTCAAAAGAGAAAGTGAAGAAACGCAACTCTTACTCAAAAAAAACATTGAAGACTTAAAGGGGTATTTTGAGCAACGTGGACATTTTGCACACGCTTATGAGCACCAAGCTCTTCGCTATGATCTCTGCTCTATCACAGAAAAACTCAATACAATAAAAAAAACAACACAGTTATGGAAATCATGGCGTGCTATTATTGAAAACCTGAATGAAGCACCTTTTTTCATGCCTGATGGAAGAGAGCTTCAACTAGATTGCAGACGTGAACTTGCTACATTAGACGGTACTTACGAAAAACCAAATTATAAATTGGATCTTCTTAATCAGAATAGCCCAAGATTTATCAAAGACTTCGAACAAATTTATCACATTATTTTGAGAAATTTTTCTGGAAACGAGTTACGCAGACCTGAAAATTTTCTTAGACCAATGACAGCACCTGGAAACAAAGTTCTTCTTGCCCGTAATGAAAAAACAAATGACATCTTAGGAGCTATGTGGCTCTATCGCAAGCCACAAAACCCCAATACTCTTCGCCTAGCTTTCATTGGTCGCCATGAGGATGGTGCCGGTTTGGGAATTGGACGTTTCCTTCTCTCTCATCTTGTGGAAGATGAAACACAAAACACAGATAAAATTTCCTTGAAAATTCGTGCAAACAAGCACCGTATTCAGAAGCTTTACGAAGACTACGGATTTAAAAAAGAGAAAGTAGGACCTTACTATGAAGGCCCTAAAGAAAATGCATATACTATGCGTTTATATCTTCCGCAGAAATAGTACCTTCCCGAAGTAGTTCCCAAGACTCATTATGATACTTAATGATTGTTGAAGGAACTGCCCCCTTACATCTTCCACCATCTAAAACAGGGAAATCCGCACCAAAATACTCTTCCACTTCGTCTGCTGTTAAAGCGGGATCCATAGAAGAAGGATTAGCAGAAGGAGCCAGAATTGGTCCTGTTTTACGCAAAAGCTCTCTTGTTAGTTCATGATCAGGGATTCGAAAACCACAACAATCGCCCCCTGCCAAGGCAATCTCTGGAACAAGCCCTGAAGCAATAGGAAAAATCGTTGTTAAAGCTCCAGGCCAAAACTTTTCTAAAGTAGCTACAACGGAGGAAGGTAAATCTCCAACGAGATTATACAAATCACTAAAATCAGCAATCAAAGCAATAAGGGGCTTGCTTTTACAACGATTTTTTAAATGATAAATTGCTTCAATACCTTCTGCTGAATGAATGCTTGCACCTACACCATAAACAGTGTCTGTTGGTAAGGCTATAATTCCTCCAGAGGCAATCACAGTATACGCCTGATCAATGGATACTTTTGTCATATAAAATAAAACTAAACTTTTTAAATAAAAGATAAGAATAAATAATATGACGTTTTAGTTATATAGACCAAGCTAAAAATTACAAAACAAATAATTACGCAAATAAAACCTATAAAATACCTGCATATTCACTCATAAACTCTTGAAGTCGACCGCGAAGTCTTAATAGAGCTTTTGTGTGTACTTGAGAAATTCGGGATTCACTAACGCTTAAAACCTTACCTATTTGCTTTAGCATCATATTTTCATAGTAATAAAGCACTAGAACAGTTCTCTCCTGCTCAGGGAGTTCCATAATAGCTTTTTCTAGTAGTTTAGCAAATTCAGCACGGTCTACTTGTTCATGGCTTGTTTTTGCTTTGGTATCTGCGATACGTTCAGATAATGGGGATGCGTCTGAATCTTCTTCAAGAACAGAGTCCATAGGAATCATGACTGCGGGCCGTACACGCTCTACGAGTGCATCATACTCTTTTACTGTCATTCCTAATCGTTTTGCTACTTCGGCGTCTGTTGCCTCCCTTCCTTTTTCTTGCTGTAGAGCCTCTTGAGTTTTGGAAATGAGGTTGGCTTTTTGGTGTATGCTTCTTGGCACCCAATCCATAGAGCGCATTTCATCAATAATGGCTCCTTTGATGAGGAGAATTGCATACGTTTCGAACTTGTTTTTCTTTTCAATATCGTAGCGATCAACGGCTCTAATGAGTCCGATAATACCAGTAGAATACAAATCATCCGTCTTCACATGAGAAGGAAGAGTAATTGCAAGTTTACCCACAACATATTTTACAAGTGGAAGGTAGTTCGTGATCAAAAGATCTCGAAGCTCTTGCGATAATGTTTCTTTATACTCCTTCCAAATTCCAGGGAGTTTTTCTTTTTCTATCGTCGGCTGCTTCATGTTCTAACCTTATACTCTGATCTCTTCTTCAACTCGTTCTTTGTTTTCTGGCATAGGACTGACTTCTTCTGTAGCTCTAGCTGCCGCACTTTCTAGTAGCTCATCAATTTTTTCTACTTCATGTAAATTGACAGCAACTTTTTCTCTTTTTTCAGCTTGCGACATCTCAGCTCGTTCTTCTTCTAGGGGACGAATAACAGAGTTATACAGGTGCTGAATCAGAAGCTGACTGCTTACACCTGAAATCCACATACTGACAATGGTGTAGAGACAAGTCTCTATCACACTTTGGCCAGTCATAATACACGTAAAAGCGACCAAAAGAGTGCTCAATAAAGTAAAACAAAAAACGAGAAAAAAAACTGTACGTGTATCCAAACTCTTCCCTCTCTATCTAAGCACTAATGAGACTGCGTATACGACGACACTCTGCACTGTTATGTGCTAGCAAGAGTGTTCTTGCAATTTCTTGTGCATCTGCAATTTTTATATCTCTTGGTATTTGCGGACCTGTTGTTAAGTAGGTAAGAGGTATACGTGTCTTTGTCGCAATATTAATAAGTAATCCGTGAGTAATGGTTTCGTCTAACTTCGTAAATACAAGTCCGCTTATATTCAAACGAGAAAACTGATCAACAGCACCCATAGCATCCACATCTTTAGTAGTGGCACTTAATACGAGTAAGATTTGTATTTCCTCTATTCCGTGCAATAAAGTTCCTAAGTCGTCTACTTCCTGCCAATGATACTGGCTTCTTCCAGCGGTATCGACGAGTATCAAATCGCAATCAGCAAAAGATTGTACAGCTCTTTGTAAAGCCAAAGATGTTGTAGCTACTTCGTGAGGTAGGTTAAAGCGGTCACATAAACCTCTAATCTGTTCACGTGCTCCCACTTTGCTATTATCTAAGCTGATGATTCCTACACGTTTGCCAAGATCTTGCACATATTGACTTGCAATCTTAACTAGTGTACTCGTCTTTCCTACACCTGTTGCTCCAACTAAAGCAACTATAGTTGGCTTTCCTGGCCGAAAGGTGATAGGGCCTGATACAGGAACACGCTTTGCTAGCTCGTGCTTGAGAGCGCTCATCCATTTTTTGCGATCATCTATAGAGTTTTTCAAATTCAGTTCACCAAATCGTTCTGAAAGTACCTTCTCTATATCTAAAGCAATCCCTCGGTCTAAGCCTTTGCGAATTAAAAAGCGCACGCTTCCAGGAGTTTCATCGTCGTGATCCAATTGTCCAATGCTCACACTTCCCTGCGCTTGTCTCATTTCTTCTCGTATGATGCGTCGTACACTATCGTCATCCATACGTGTGGCATTATTTTGTTCAGGCTGTTCACGGAAACGCTCTACAAGTCCTTTGCTTACTTCAGTCAAACTACTTGTACTTCTTTGCTCTGCTTCCATTTGTTGTTTACGTTTGTTTGCATTGATGCCAATAGGGAAGTCTTCTTCTGGCTGTACATGAACACGTTCGCGCTCTCTATTTACAGGCGTTGGTGTTTTTTTTCTTGCAAAGCGCGGGTCAGCGTATGTCGCTGTATCTCTAACTTTTGTTTCTGCGACTTTTTTAGGCATTTCACGTGGAGCAGCTACAAGCTTAGGTTCATCTTCATCGGTTCTAAAGCGCTGTAGTAAAGCTTTTACTTCTGCTAGCTCATCGACTTCTTTTTCTGCTTTTTCTAGCTTTTTCTTGGGGTATTTATTTTGATTGAACTGCTTTAAATCTTCTTCCTCAATCGCCACAGTCACCTCCATTTTAGGCGAAGAAAAGAACGCTCGCAGTCCTTTGGCCTGCACTTTGCGCACTCCTAATGTAATCGCTTCTGGCCCTAACTCCTCAAGAACCATTTTATTCGCTTCTTCAACTGTATCAGCGATGTACTTCTTTATGATCATATGCCTTCAACCCTTGCTTCTAGGCTAAAATATCGTTGCTAATTACCCCAGCAGACTCAATCTGTGTATCTGCCGATATTTCATTAAATGAGAGAACAGCTAGTCTAGGCATACCTCTCTCGATCAGTTGTTTTAAATGCTTACGTAAGGTAGAGCTACACAAGATAATTGGCTGTGCTCCGTTTGCATTGGCTTCATCTAAGCGTTCTGCTAACTGAGTCATGAGTTTATTGACTGTAGTAGGGTTTAAAACAAGACGAGTTCCAAACTCACTTGTATGTAAACTCTCATGGAACATCTCTTCAACTCTTGGGTCCAAGGTCAATACATACAAAACATTTTCTTCATCAGAAAACTGCCTTGAAATACTACGACTCAAGCCTTGGCGTGCGTACTCTGTAAGAACGTCAATATCTTTTGTTCGAGAACTATGATCAGCTAAACTTTCAAGAATCGTTACAATATCGCGAATAGGTACTCTTTCATGGAGCAAGTTTTGAAATACATTCATCACCTGCCCTACAGTCATCTGATTCGGTACTAACTCTTCAATAACAGCAGAAGCGTAAGCTTTAGCATTTTCAATTAAGCGGGTTGCTTCTTGTCGGTTTAAAATTTCATCAGCATGTATATGAATTACTTCAGTTAAATGAGTTGCTAGTACAGACAGGGTATCTACTACTGTATAGCCATGTAATTCTGCTGTTTCTTTTTGTGATTGTGAAATCCAAAGTGCAGGAATACCGAAGGCTGGTTCAACTGTTTCTATCCCTGGAATTTCTTGTGTAACACTTCCTGGATTCATTGCTAAAAAGCTATCCAAGTAAAGTACACCTCGAGCTACTTCAATCCCTTTTATTTTAATGATGTAAATGTCTGAATCGAGAAGCATATTATCTCTGATACGGATCGGAGGAACGACAATCCCCAACTCGGATGCAATTTGTCGGCGTATAATTGTAATTCGTTGGAGTAGATCTCCACCTTGTGCCTGATCCACTAAAGGAATTAGGCCATAGCCTAATTCAACTTCCATAGGATCAACAAAGAGAACTTTTTCTACATCTTCTCCTGCACTTGTAGGAACTTCTCCATTTTCTACAGCTCCAACTAAAGAAACATCACTCTCTTCAAGCTTTTCTGCTGCGGCTTTCCATAGTGCGTATGCGTATGCACACAATGCTCCCGAAATAGGAAACATCACAATCATCGGCATTCCTGGAACGAAAGCAAGAACAAAAATGATGGCACCAGTGATGAAAAGAACTTTTGGGTTGGAGAAAATTTGGCGTTGGAATGTTGAGCCAAGATTCTCTGAAGAAGATGCTCGTGTGACAATGATACCGGCACCTACGGAGATGAGAAGAGCTGGAATTTGTGTAACAAGCCCATCTCCCACGGTTAGTGTCATATAGGTTTCCATTGCCTCTGCCCAGCTCATACCATGCATGAACATACCAATCACAAAACCGCCGAAAATATTCACAACGGTTATGACAATACCTGCAATGGCATCACCACGTACAAACTTAGAGGCACCATCCATGGACCCATAAAAATCCGCTTCAGATGTAATTTTTTCTCTTCGAGTTTTTGCTTCTTCTTCATCGATTACGCCGGCATTGAGGTCGGCATCAATGGACATCTGCTTACCAGGCATGGCATCCAACGTGAAACGCGCAGCAACTTCTGCGACACGCCCAGAACCCTTCGTAATTACAACGAAGTTGATTACGGTTAAAAGAATAAAAATGATTAAACCAACCGCTTGGCTACCACCGGTCACGAAATCACCAAATGTTTTGATGATATCGCCAGCTTGAGCGTTTGCCAAAATCATTCTGGTAGATGCGATGTTGAGAGAAAGGCGAAAAATAGTAAGGAAAAGAAGTAACGAAGGAAAGGAACTAAACTCTAAAGCTTCTTCTGTATAAAGAGTTAAAAGAAGAGTTGTGACAGCAAGAACAATGCTCATGGACAGTAAAACGTCCATTAAAACTGGTGGTAAAGGGATTACCATTAGTAGGACAAGCCCTACAACAGCAATCGCAAGCATGATATCGCTATAGCGACCAAAAGCCCCTATTTTTCCTAATACACCTTCAAGCATCCGTATCTCCGCCACAAGCCGAGCTTGCAGTCTCCTTTCATCTATTACATACGTGAAATAATAAATATACGCCAGGGTGTTCCTTACAAGGAAAACAAGTATAATACCAAATTTTTTATACTAATGATTGAGGATCTTTAGCTTGTGGTGTAAAACCTTTCTTTTCAAAAACCCCCTCTAATTCTTGATTTAAGCGATATACATAAGCAAGAACTTCTGCAATGGCGTGATAAAACTGTGGAGGAATAACAGTTCCCACTTCAACAGCTTTATACAATGCCTGTGCAAGAGGAGGATTTTCTACAATAGGAACGTTATGTTCTTTAGCAAGATCTTTGATGATAAGCGCCATTTTTCTCGCTCCTTTAGCAACAACAAATGGCGCTGCAATTTTTTCAGGATCATACTTGATGGCGATGGCAAAGTGTATAGGGTTCGCAATAACAACATCCGACTCTGGTACTCTTTCTTTCATACGGCTTTGAGAAAAGCTTTGCATCATGGAACGCATACGTCCTTTTATTTGAGCATCCCCTTCTGCTTGCTTGTGCTCATCTTTGATATCCTGCTTGCTCATTTTTTGATCGTTGCTGAACTTCCATCTTTGGTAAATGAAATCAATAATTCCTAATACAATTAAAATGACGGCAGTGAGAAATCCAATCAAAAATCCATACCAAACGAGAAAGTAAAACATATCATCTACCTCTCCCATCATTAGACGAGACAGATCGTTCAAACTTCCTAAAATCACAAAATAGCAAACAACTCCAACTACGGCAATTTTTGATAACCCCATGACAAGGCGCATGAGAGCTTGCACATTGAAAAATTTCTTGTAGTTAGATGGGTTGAATATATTAAGATTTTTCCCTTTTGGAGTTAAAGGTTCGGTACTAATCAAAAAACCAACCTGCAAAACATTTACGGATAAGGCTGCGATGAGGACACCTACAAACATGGGAAAAAGAGTAACAAAAATAAACTGAATTGCTCTTTCTCCCCAAAAAGCTACATCTTCCAAAGTACCATATGAAAGATCTAAATGAGTAAAAATAGCTTCTGATAATCTTCGAACTCTTTCAAAGATAAAATTCCCTGTAAACGCTAAAACAGTCATTCCTACAAAAAGAACAAAACTCGTTGTGAAGTCTTGAGAGCGGGCTACTTGCCCTTTTTTACGAGCATCCTGCAGCTTTTTAGGAGTTGCTTCTTCTGTTTTCTCTTGAAAATCATCAGCCATTCATTTGCTCGGGAAAAATTATTTGCTTTTTTATAGCATGAAAAAATTGACTTGTCTATGATCCCGATCCTCTTTGATATGATATAAACCATGGAAAGTAAGGAGACTGTACCATGCGTATACCAGGAAGCAACTGTGAGTTTTTTCTACCTTTCACTAAAACCCTTACTCCTGCAGAACGTCTTTTGACATATACAACAGGCCTAGCTGCGGGAACTTTATCGCTGCTTTATAACAATAACACGACTATTACAAGTGAGTTATCCATACACAGTTTAGTTCATTGGGCTGCCATGCAAGCAATGATTGCTATTGTTCCTGCAATTTTAGTACAGCAAGGTACTGCAATTGGTGTGAACTTGATTAATGAAAGAAGCCGCGCGTACAGTATCGCAAAGCAAAACAACTTAGTGCTTACTGTCGCTACTGATACGATTTTCCAAGATGGAAAACCTACAACTATATAGCTTTACCTATAATGTCTAAGTAATCCGCGCTTTCAGTGCGTTACGTTAGGAAACATTAGAAGTTTTACGCGGCACAAAATCGCATACAGTTCTAAAACCTACCGTAGGGAAGGCTTCTGTGGGGAGATTGGCATTACGATAAGAGCACATGCAATGAGAACCGTCATACATCCAAGCTCCCCCACGTAACACTTGGTATTTTTCTCCGTAATGAGCAT
This sequence comes from Waddliaceae bacterium, assembly GCA_002709385.1. Taxonomy (GTDB): domain Bacteria; phylum Chlamydiota; class Chlamydiia; order Chlamydiales. Next base: position 5,210 of record PAQS01000023.1, on the reverse strand, counting down.
TTTCACGAAAATTTCCTGGGTAGGCTTGATACCAACTACTTGTCCATTCCCATACATTGCCGGCCATGTCATAAAGCCCATAACCATTGCTGTGAAAACGTCCTACTGGGGTTGTTTCATCCCCACTATAATTCGCATGGATTTTAGAAATGGTATTTCCCCAAGGAAAACGTACATCTGCTAAACCACCTCGAGAAGCATACTCCCACTCTTGTTCTGTGGGTAGCCGACGTCCTTTCCAATTACAGTAGGCTTGAATATCTTCAAAACATACTTGAGTAACTGGATGGTCCATAAAATCTTCTGGGGTTTCTCTCATAAGAGGATTCTTCCATGATACACCCGGGGATAAACGCCATGTACCATTAATCCAAACTAAACCTTGTCCGTCTCTTTCTACTTTCGTTTGATAACCTGTTTCTTTGACAAAGGTAGAAAATTGATTCACAGTCACTGGGTAGCGGTCCATATAAAAACCAGGTGTTGATACTTCATGTTGCGGAAGAGCATCATCTCCACAATCTGCGGAACCAACCATAAAGCTTCCTGCGGGAATATAGACCATGCCTTGTGGCGTAATACTTCTGCGTTCACCACCTTGGATCCCTCCTGACATAGAAACTTTTATTCCGCTTTCTTCTGCTTCTGTACTTTCAATAGGAACTGGGCGTACTTGTTCAAACAAATCTTCAATGAAAACGGTATAGTTTGGATAACGTAAAGAAGCTTCTGCTTGAAGACAGCAAAGAATAATATCATCCCAGTAAGGAGAGATATCTTCCCTCAATACTGATGGCATAGGGAAACACCCTATAGGGAGACGGTTGGTGAGCATTTCATAAATCAAAACTCCCACAGAAAAAATATCACTTTGCACCGTTGGAATACTCCCTTCTGAAAGTTCCGGTGCTCGGTAGTCATAAGCGCGATAAATACTGCTCAATACTTCTGCTATAGAACGTTCACTCAGTTGAGAGCTATGCTTGCTTAAATTACTGGTCCAATATTGATATGTTTCTAAGATAATTCCGCTCGATATCAAGCCAAATGGTTGGAAGTCTGTAAGTTTCACTTCGAACAGTAGTTTATCTCCAGAGTAGTTATGGCGGTCTGTTCCATAAGCAATTAAAACATTCTCTGGTTTTAAGTTACCGTGTACCACCCCTGTTTGCATTCTGTCGCTATATTCTTGTGCGGCTTTTAAGGCGGAAAGGATTTGTTCTGTAATGTAGTAAACTTGGTGTTCAGATAAACGGTGTTTATGCCGCTCATGATAGGTGCGTAAATTACACTGCCTTCCATCTCCATCGTGAATGTAGTCTTTTAGACAGAACCAAAAATGGCCCGATCGTCCACTACTTAGAATCGTATCAATATGAGGGTTACTGACTTTTCCTAGTAAAGCTGTTTGTGCTTCTAAACGATCTACCCAAGATAAAGGCACACGATCTGTAAGAGCTAAAGTCTTGAGGGCAAACTCTTTTCCTTGGACATTACTTACTACACGATAGCTCGTACCACTTGGTCCTCTTCCTAAAATCTCTAGTACTTGGTATTCACCAAGAAATTCACCATCAGATACTTCAGAAATGTAGTATTTTCCCATAAGATGCGACTCTATTGTTCAATAACTTTTTATTGAATCCTAATGGACTTAGGTCAAAGATGCATCTAATTTCTTCCAAAGAATGCTGAACGTAGGCCTCGAAACCAGAGACGAATCATACGCTTGATATCTTGCTGCCTAAACAGCCAAAAGAACATCGTCATAAACCCAAAATGCTCATATAGAACCTGTAACGTCTCGGTGAAGTGAGCTACAATCAGCTTATGGTTCATTTCTCTGCGGTCAAAATCCGTCAGCACACGGGAAGTTACACAAGCTTTTAAATCTCCTCTTAAGCGAAAACGACACAGGAGATCAAACCCACCCCTAAGTGAGTAGCTTGGGTCAAACTTACGAAGAGAAACCAAGCTATCTACAAGAAAACAGCATGATTGAAGGGTTGTAGGTTGCATTCCTTTTTTTAGATATTCCATTGTGAATGGGCGGGATAGGATGAGAGGTTCATCGGAGCGATAGCGCAAAAGAGCTCCACAGTAGACGAGATCTGGAGTATCGTTATCTAGAGCAAGCTGCATCATATGGATGATGGTGTCTTTGGAGATATAGAAGTCTCCAGGAAAAAGAAAACAGATATAGGTTCCAGTAGAAAGAGAAATCCCTCGATTCAGCATTTCATATTGCTGATAAGTGGTAACTGAATAGATTCTAGAGATCCTCTCTCTATAGCTCTTGATGATAGATAGAGTATGGTCTGTAGAACTGGCATCTACGACAATAATTTCTAATTCAGGATAGCTTTGGTTGATTACACTATCTAACGTAACCCCAATTGCTTGATCGCAATTGTAGGTCGGGATAACGATGGTAACACGGGGGTAAAGGTAGTGAAAAGCCCCCTCTTTTTCTTTATTTAAGCCTAGATCATCAAAAATAGATTCATCGAATCCGGCTACGGCTTTTCCTGTTTTTTTTCCCAAATCAAGAGCCTATTCATAGTTAGCGCTTTTGCTCTACTATACTAGGCTATAGAGAGAATAGAAAGGGTTTTATTGTATTTAGGGGTTTTAGGGAGAGAGAGGATTGCCTCTCTCCCTATGAGCAGATTAAGTAGCTGCACGCGCAACTTTTTGCGCTGTATTCAAAACTAGATCACCTAACTGCTTCTGCAGATCGGGAGACTGGCTCACATCTACAAGAACATTGTATCCACTACCAAGAGTTACTGCTGATACCATAGCCTTAAAAAGAGTCAAAGCATCATTTTCACCATCGTGGTTGATGTCTGAGGTAGCAATATTTGTCAACACATCACTAGTCTTTAAGTTGTTTAAACTCGTTTCCCAGTTACCTAACGCTTGTGTTACACCATTGACTGCCTCTTCAAGAGCATTAAACCAATCAGGTTTTCCATCGCTATTTGCATCGTAAGTAGCGTATTTAGCTGCATCTCTTTGTAAAAGCCTGCTCAACTCATCGAGATTGTTTATTGTACTATCAGCAGATTCTCCTAATACTCTATTTAATGTTTCTAGGCTCGATGGGTTTTTCTTCAAAGGCATATTAAATTCACTAAGAGCTTGATTTACTACTTCTTTCTGATTGCGAAGATCTATCAACGCTTGTCTTAATTGCAGCCCAGCACCCTTGACTTCATTGATCGCATCAATATTAGCTGTTGTACCTACCGGTCTAAGCTCATCGATTAAATCAATGTACTTATCTATTTTCATACCAATTTCATTTACAGAGAAATTTTGTATGTTTCGTGGGGCTCCACTTCTATTTAAACCATCTCCTGAAGCAATCCAGATTTCTCGATCTAATAGAAGACGTTCTTCCAAAGTTTTAGGAGGAAGAGAGCAATTTGAAGTCCCACAAACAGTTGCTTCTCCACTAAGACCATTAACATCGCCAGGTGGCACATCCAAAGGTGGCGGATTATTTATTGTAAGTGAAGATGGATCTTTTAAATAATTGTTTTTGTTTAAAAGATTAGTCAATTCATCATATTCATCTGTAAAGTCTTCATTTCCAGCTGTATATAATTCAGAGTTCAGTAATCCATTCAGAGTTCCGGGTAAATCAGAGAAGAGCATGATTCCTCCTATCAATATTGCAGCACCCGTATTTACAGTTCCCCAATAAAATGAATCATCTTCTTTTAATAACTCTTTTTTAGTCGCTGTCCCTTCTCCCCAATGCCAACCTCCACCGGGACGTGGCAACATTGTTTGCTCTTTTTGAATGAGGTTTCCATTTTCATCTCTTGTTTGGAACAGTATTTGTGGTCGTACCTTTTCCTTACCGTTGCCACTGCTTTCTTTGTTATCGATTGTAGTAGAGAAGACTTGGTTTGGAGTAATATGCCAGCCATTCTCAGTATGCTCTACATTAATATCAGCATCTGCTTTTGGAGGAGCGCTTGCAATGACTACAGGAATTGGTTTTCCTCTACAATCCATACGACTTGTATAAGTCGTGAAAGAACAATGGTTTTCACCTTGCCACACATAGTACTCTGCATGGTCTACTTTCTCTTCTTCCAATCTCATTGTCCAAGTTCCAGAACTAGGATCGAATACAGAAATGAGATTCTGCTCATTTTTCGTATGTTTTGGAGAAGAAACTAAAACAATACGGTTATTATTGAGCAGAGATTCCACGTTAAATGGAGAAAAAGGTACTCCACTTATATCTTTATTTAAAGTTGGAGACGATTTTGTTTGAGCTATTCTCAGAGAATCTCTCCAAGTACCGTCCACACAATATTCAGGTTTTCCTTGAACCATACAACAAACAACAGGATGATGGTGTTGATCCACAAAAGCTTGGAATAAACAATCATCAGTATCTATTACATTCAAGATAGCGGATGGAATTTTTTTCTCATCATACGCGGTAATGATTGGATTATTTTCAGGAAATACACCTGGTTTAGCTTTAAATATGCGGAACGGCGTCGGTACAAGAGACTCATTCTCTTTTAGAGAACACATTCCAAGATCAAAAGCATCTACTTCCTCTATGACGCCTGCATTAAGTAAATCTTCTACATTCGCCTGGATCGGTGCAATTTCTTCCTTTACTTGAGCAAAATCCAAGAAATTCATCCATTGCCCATCAACAAGGTACAAAGGATTCCCATCTAATAGACAGGAATTTACCGTACGACCTTGTTTATCATTGAACACTTGCCACGGAGATAGTTGAGCCTGTTTATTAATGACAAGTACCGGCTTTTGATCATTGTCGTAGCTTACCAAGCAAGTTCTTCCAGCTGAGAAGAGATCCACATCTCCACTACGATATACAGGAACTGCTGCCGAATCATCAACTGTCGTATCTTGTTCTGTAAGGCTAAGTACATTATTCCAATCTGATAAATCAGGTTTTGGTGGAGTATCTAACCAACGATCACCCACATTCCAAACTGGCTGTCCGTTTACAAGACAGTAGTTCACAAGAGTACCTGTATTGTCTGTGAATGTTTTCCATTCAGAAACTGTGGCGTCTTTTCCAAGAATCAAAGAAGCTTCTTTATTAAAATTATGTGTTTTACGAACTTCATTAGCTCCACAAACAGCCAAGTCATTTGTTCTATATACTTTGATATGATCTGGTAACGCTGCCACTTGCTCTTCTT
>PAQS01000022.1 GCA_002709385.1 Waddliaceae bacterium | reverse complement strand
CCGGGTGTTAATCCTCCCCCTCAAGCACAATTACCAGGAGGACCGGGTATTAATCCTCCCCCTCAAGCACCAGTACCAAGAGGGCCGGGTGTTAATCCTCCCCCTCAAGCACCAGTACCAAGAGGACCGGGAAACAACCCTCCTCAGCAAGCTCCTGCACAGGTAAACCCTCCTGTACAAGCAGTAAACCCAATTATCAATAATTTGAATGGTTTATTGCCTCCTCCGGTGCCAGCTAATCGGGTTCCTATGATTTCAGCTCCAGGTTCAGGTCCTGATGTTGCGCAAAAAGATTTACAGGCTAAAAAACCCAAGCCTACAATTGATCAATTGGTGGATGAAACAGATATTGGTAAAATAGGTCCTTATTTCACTCATGTACCACAAAAGAGTATTGATTGGTGGCGTGATTTGGAAGAAAAATTTTATAGTTTTTCGGATACGTTACGTGGAAATATTTCTGCTAACAAAATTTTGGACTTAACGCCTATCGGTGCAAGTGACGAGTTGGATTCAGTTGAAAAAGCTCGTTGGCGTAAAGGACCTATCTTAGATGACAAGAAATTTTCTCCATCTGATTTAGCCGAGCTTAGTAAAAAATCACCTGATCAAAGAAAAGAAGCAAGCCGTCTTTTTGGTCATTGGAGACGAGCGAGCCGTACAAAGAAATATCTTGTACATCTTGAAGAAGCTATCTCATTTCTTTGTAATTTTGGAAAGTATGTAGAAACGAATGTTGTTCTTCCTGAATGGGGGAAAGGTGATTGGCAGATTCGTAAAAAAGGATCTCCACTTCAACATGCAATTCGTGATTTCGAGCAAGTAGCTCTTAGTACCAATCACAGTCGTGTTCGTATCTTAGCTGAATTTGGTCGAGCGTTTGCTTATGAAATTTCAGCTGGGCAGCAGATGGATTACCAAAGTTCTGTAGCTCTTTTCACCGGTCTTGATAAGAAAAACTTCAAAATAGCGGAAGAATGTCTTGTCTTTGCAGCAAAGCAATACCGAGAAGTTTATCGTAAAATTGATGCTGAAGTGCAAGCTTTTGAAAATCACTTAAAAACTAGACAAATCGCGTATGCGAATGAGCAGAAGAATCGTTACAAAGTAACCAAAGTAGCTTCTTGGCTCATTAAAACAATGACGTTTGATACTCTTTGGAGACCTCATGCAATGACTGATGAGCGTACTGAAAAAGAGATTGAAACAGTGAAAAAGCAGCTTGCTAATCTTAAGTCTATGAGAGATGAGTGTTACGCTGGATTTAGCCGAGTTGCAGCCAACTTAAAGCATAAAGAAAGCGATCTTCAAGCACCAAAAGCAAGATTATTCTTACTTGAGCAAAGCGCTAAAGAAGATCCAGATCGTTGGTTTGAAGTTGCTGAGATGCATTACAAAGATCGCGCTTATGGCGATGCAGAGAAAGCTGCACAAACAGCTTTAAACATTGTTTTTAGTGATCGCAGTAAAAAACCAAAGAATGACCCTGAAAAAATACAACATTTTCAGCAGAAATCAGCAAAACTAGCTAAAGCTGATCGTCTTTTAGGAGAAGCGGTTGCTCTGTTAGTGGCTGCCGAAAAAATGTCAGATAAAACAGGACTAGGCTTTGGTCGTTCAGTTTACAAAGCTGCTGACAGTGTTGATACTGCTATTGAGTTGATCCTTGCTGCTAAGCTACAAAATATGCAGAACGGAGAAGAAGAAAAACTTGGTTTAGATGTTCTCTTCCAAGCAATGGCCCGTGCTTGTAATAACCTCTTTGTTCACCAAAATCACAAAGATTTGGGATATTTTGCAGATCAGTATAGTCAACTAGCTTTACAAGCTCGAAGTGGAAACGCGATTGTTCTTCCTTCTGAAGGTGAAGAGGATACAGATCCTATGGCAGGGCGTTTTGGTCCGCCTCCAAGAGGACCTCAAAGAGGAAACGGTGCTCCTTCACATTCTCCTGAGTGGCTAAAAGATTCTCCATATAAACACATTGCAAATGTATGGAAAAAGCTAACTCTTGAGCGTTATCCTCTTGCTGGAACAGTAGCAGATAACGCAATGCGTGAAGGTGGTCGTTTCCAATTAGTTGAGCAGTTTGAAAACCGTTTTGACCGCAATGGTCGCCCATCTATGGGTAACCAGAATGGTAATGCGCTAGTAATCCGTTAATACTGTGGGTAAAACTGTTTGTATTGGAGGTCTCATTGCTGTAGGCAAAAGCACATTTCTTAAGAGTTTTTGTGCTTATGCTGAAGAGCAAGGAGCCTCCATTCGAGGTATGCCGGAGATGTATCCGGAATCTGTTCGTCAAATGGTTCATAGCAATTTAGTGGTGGGCGAGGCATTTTTTCTTGCTCACCGCCTACAGATGGCTGTGGATGCTCAATGCATCGCTAAAAGCTATGATTTAGTTTTTATGGAAAGGAGCATTATTGACCATATGGCTTTTCTTGATGCTTTTGAAGAATGCCATTTTTTGGAACCTGAACAAATTAATTGGTCACGTCAGGTAATCAAAGAAGTCAACCCACCTAAATTAGATCGCTTTATCTTTTTAGATATTTCCCCTGAATTGGCTTTTAAAAGAAAATCTGGAAGGGGAAGGGGAGGAGAGCAGTTTACGCTTCCATTCCTTCATTGCCTTCGAGAATCTTATTTGAACTACTTACATAGTACATACTCTGATCCTCTGATCTTAGACTGGTCCGCTTTTGGAGAAGAACTTAACAGAGATGAACTGCTAAGTGCTTTATTATCCATTGAATAACCTCGGTCGTTTAGTAATCAATTCAAAGTTGATATCTTCTATTCTGTTATTTTCCTGCTGAAAGTAATTTTTCATTCTATTTTGAATCGCAGTTGCTCTTCTATGGATCTGAGGAAGCATTGCTAAAAATTTGGAAAATAGTTTTTCATTTCCAAGTTCTTCACAAAATTGCCAGTTTTTCCATGCGAGCTTGGTTACTTCTTCTTCTTTTTTCGTCCAAAGATAATGATCTCCATTGCAGGGGTAGTAGTCTTCTACTAATCTTCTAATTCGTTCTATGATTTCCCATTTTACATGCGAGTGATTTTCTATAGGGTCAAATGCAGATATTAGTTTGTTATTATAGCATTCTTTTGCTTGACGAATCTCTTCATGAGTTAGGGGTTGTGGAGGTATAAGAGATTTAAATTGCTCACGAAGATTGACAATCAAATGAAGTTGGATATTTTTCCAAGAAGTAAACGGTAGACAAGAGCGATTCCATTGTACAAACGATGTTCTGATACTTTCCTCTGATCGAGAAATTTGGGGAAGTCTACTCATGTACTGAATAAACCCACTTGTCGTTCCTTGAGGGAAATGAAACCAATTATTATACGCAAGTTTAAATAATTCAAATTCTTCAGGAGATCTTCGGCTGGCTTTTTCTATATATGGTGGATAAAAAACTTCTACTAATTCTTGGATCCTACTTTCAACCTCTTCTTTACTTAATAATCTACCTTTCTCGATTTCTCTCATCGCATCGACCTGCTCTTCAGGAGGAAGGTTTCTAAAGACGCTATCATATGCTAGAGATGCTGGATTTTGATTTTGATAGTGAGTTTCTGGAGTAGAAATATCCGGATAGAAAATATTCGGAGAGGGCGTTTGTGTAAATTGAGGAAAAGTGTACGGGGAATATGAATTTGAAAAACGATCAGGAGTTAGTGGTGACAAAGCAGTTTCAGAGCTGGGGGAATAGAAAGAGTTTTGAGAGAGAAAAGGACGTAGAAGGGCTTGATCTTCTACACTTTTTTGTCGTGATGTAGTTTGATGCTCTCCTGTAATTGAATCTAGGCTTTGTTGCCACGACTCATCATCAAAGCCCTCTATATGAAGATTGAAATCATCCATGGTTCATTCTCAGGGGTAGTGTATTTATTCTCGATGTAATCAATTCTATGTTAATATTTTTTATTGTTTCTTTAAAACTGAGTTTGTTATTTGTTTTAAGTAAAACAAATAGTTTGTTTTTGTGTATTTGTCTTTCTTAGTTTATTTACAATGGAATGTGCAGTTCTGTTTATTGGTTTTAATGATTTTAAAAAATCAGAAAATTCGCGAAGATTGTTTTCTGATTTTATTGGTTTATATTCTTGCCAAATGTTCCAGGAGTAAACTAAACTTTTTTACTCTGATTCTGTCCATCCTTTTCTTGGAAAGTTGTATGGGTAATAATTATTTACATATGTTGCAATTTTGTTTTTTGTTGATATTAGTTTAGAAATTACAGTTTGTTCTGGTTGTGGATCAAGTCTATTAAGATATGTATCTCTACTATATGGTAAGTTTTTAGTTTCTTCCTCTGCAAGTGTAAGAGCGTCGTTCCAGTCCTCATCTTTAAAAGAGGGAAAATGAGCATTATATTCATTTTCTGTATCTGATTCCATTTCTAATGGAATGTAGTTGTTGTAGCTATAAAGTCCGAAAGGTTCCATTTTTATACCGTTCAATTATTTGTTAAATAAAAACCAATTAAGGTATGGGTTTGCTTTTGATTTGAGTTGTATTTTCTCTAGTTAATGTTTATGGATTAGAAAGGGTTTGTTTGTTTTTTGTAAATATTTTAGAGTGAAGACGGTAATTTTTTTTATTGTTGAACTTTCTTTAGAACAGAGTTGATGCTTCCGATGATTTCTCGGTCGGTTTCTGTGAGCCTTTTTTTGATAAGGTTGACACTAGCCATGACCGTAGAGTGATCTCGAGAAAAAATGTCTCCAAGTTTGATGTAAGGAATTTTAAGCTGCGAACGGCATAGATACATTGCTACTTGACGTGGTACTACACATTCACGGTTTTGTGATTTGCTTAAAATATCTTCACTTCGAATTCCATAAAACTCCGCTGTACTTTCAATGATTTTGTTAGGTGTAATAGCGGAGTCTTTTTCTTCTTTTAAAAGGTCTTCTAGAAGGCTTTCAACAAGCTCTACAGTTAAAGTATTTGAGCGAAAACCAGGTTTTCCTTGCTTGAGGTGGCATCGTAAAATGAGTGCCTCTAATGCTCTGTTTAACGCTTTTGGGTTGCTACAGAAAGTGTTTAATAAAAACTCACGAACGCGCTCATTAAGAGGAAAATTCATGAGAGCGCATTTATTGCTAAACATTTCAGCTTGTTTTTTCTTTCCTAAAGCTTCTAAAGGAAGGACAATACCCCACTCAAATCGACTAACTAGTCGAGGCTCGATCAATTGAAGTTCTTGAGGGTTGCAATTAGCTGTAAGAATAATCTGTCGTCCTTCTACGTGAAGAGTGTTGAAGGTATGAAAAAATTCTTCTTGTGTGGCGCCTTTCCTTGAGAAAATTTGGATATCATCAATCAATAAAACATCGCAACTACGGTAGGCTTTGCGAAATGTCTGCATTTCTCCTGCGCGAATTGCCGTGACGACATGTTCAGTAAATGTATCGCCTAGTGCGTAGATCACATTAAGCCCTCTTTGCCGCAAACAATTCGCAGTCGACATCAATAAGTGGGATTTACCGCACCCGCTAGGTCCGTGCAAATAAATAGGATTAAATGTTCCGAGTTCTGTGGAAGAAGGGCCAATCTCATGTTGGTTAGGATTGTAGCCACCAATTTCACAAAGAAGCTTAAAGGCAAGGGAGTTCTCTTCGGAAGGAACGAAGTTATCGAAGGTGCAGTAAGGATCCAGCTCAGTAAACTGCAGATTGAACTTGGGAGTTTCAGCGACTGGCTCTACCTCAACCTTTTTCTTCTTTTTAGGACGGCGAGCGTTGCTTGTGCTTTTTTCACTTTCAACTTGTAGGTGAATTTTGATCAGCTTGTGATTGTTATTTCGAAAGCTGACTTGTGCTTTTTTTCGAACGTGCTCTTCAAACCAAAGGGCTTGAAAGGAGTCGTTTGCTTTAAGGTAAAGATTACATGCATCGAAACGAAGAACCGCAAGAGTACGTAACCAACGGTCGACGGTCTCTTTTCCTAATTCGCTCTCTTGTTGTGTAAGAAATTCTTCCCAGGCGCGCATGTTCGCTGTGCGAGTCCCAAATAAACAATGTTCTAGGTATTCCTCAAGCTAGGTAAAATCTAGCTTGAGGACTTTCGGGCCCATTTTGCCCTAATCCATTATCTCATTCAAGAGAAAACTGTTTCTCAATTAGCTCTGGGCAATGCTGAGCTTGTTAGAGCGGGGCTTTTTTCCACGGTTACCGCCTTTCTTTTTAGGGGCAGGGGGTTGTGGAGTATCTGTTTTTGTAGGTTGATAATTGCGATTTGTTAGCCACTGTTGACCCCAACCAAGCAACATAGAAGAAATCCAATAAAGATTCAAACCTGATGGAAAGTTGTAAAACATCACAGTGAAAACAACAGTCATCATGGTTCCCATAGCTTTTTGTTGTCTCTGTTGCTCTGTCATAAGATTAGGATCTTTTGGAGCTGTAGAACTAAAGCGCTGCTGAAAGAACATGGTCAAACCAAGAAGAATAGGAAGGAGGTGAAACTCGTTTCCAATAATCCAAAAGGATTGTCCCCAACTAAACAAAACATCAGGAGCTGTAAGGTTATCAATCCAACCAGTAATAAAAGGTTGTCCGCGTAATTCAAATGAAGATTTTAATAAATCAAACATTCCAATAAGGAAAGGCATTTGAATCAGAATAGGAAAACAACCTCCGAGAGGATTTACACCTTTATCCCGATAAAGATTCATGATCTCAACTTGAGCTTTCTGCGAGTCATTCTTGTGCTTTTCTTGAATGGCTTGCACCAAAGGTGTGATTTCTTGCATGCGACGCATAGAGCGAATAGACCAAGAACTCAACGGCCACAACATCAATTTTAGAGCTACAGTAAGAAGGATAATAGAAAAAGCCCAAGACTGTGTAAGAAAATAACAAGCACTCATTACCCAAAATAAAAGCTTGGAGAAAGGAGCTGAAATAAAAGAAAACCAGCCTTTTACTGTCTGACTTTCAATGTAATCTGTGCTTTCACCTGTTGCAGAATTCGTATAGGTCTTATCAAGAGTATGTAAAACATCGGCGGCTAGTGGTCCAGCAAAAACACGAAACTTCATCACAGAACCAGACTGATTCAATGGTAAAAGTAACTTGTATGCAGGGAGGCTTGATGCAGGGTAGCGACCTAAAGGAGCTCCCACTTCAACCAGTCTAGATGGAACAAGCTCACCGTCAACTTTATCAGTGCGATAACCGCGCCCAATTTCTGTAAGAGGATCTAGAATCACACCGAAAAATCCATTAGAGTTACAAACCCAATCAGGGGCGCTGTTATTTACAACAGTACTGCTCTTTGGAAGAGAAATAGATTCTATTTCTGTTTTCCCTTGACGAAGGTTGCGGAGCTTCTGTGCTGGCATAGAGCTACCAGACATCCATTCAGCATCCAAAAGCCCAGAACTTAACCACAATCCCTGGCTATCACCTTCTACCTGCACTTCAAAATCGATGATATAAGGAGAGTCATGGTTTTCTTGCTGAAGGGTATACGTTTTGGTTATTCTACGGTGAGGTTGACGTGCTTCGAAAACAATTTTTTCTTTGTCCATGAAAGACATTTGAAAAGGAAGCTCGGCCATTTCAGGGTATTTAGATAAAATATTTAAGGCGTAGTGTTCAGGTTTTACACGAGAAGCAATCAAACCATCAGGTGAAAGAATGTCACGACGTAATAAAGGATAATAGCCGCCTTCTTTCCCTTTTTCGTGTTTTACCACTTCTCCACGAGCATCTGCTTTGTAGTACGCATATTTAGGGAAAAGAGCGTTGTGAGGGTAGTCTTCTAAAATATCACGGTCGATTTCAATGGGACGAACAACAGAATAAGAATTTTCTTCGCTTTCTAAAGGAAGGTTAATTTCCACTAAAGCTGCACCAATATTAGAGAAAACCAATTGCTGATACTCGTTTTCCAACACATAATACTTCTCTTCAGTATCTGCTGCAGTAGCTTGTTTAGGAGCAGTCAAAGCGATAGTGTAAGAAGATAAGTCCTCTAACTGATTCAAAAGCTTGAGTTCACCAGTATTAGGTTGGTAAATCCCTAAAGGAAGAAAATGATCACCTTCTCGGCTTAAAGCAATGGATGGAAAGCTAGGAACGTTTAAAGGGAAAGAAAAATGGCCATCTTTTGTTTCTGCTAAGAAAACGAGATGTTGATCTTCTGTATTCTGAGATGAAACAACCTGAATATCGTAATTTCCTCTAGAACGAGCATAAGATACACTGACTTTTTGATCACTAGCAGATGCTAAAAATACATGTTGCGAATCTTCATGAGCAAGAATTTTGCGACGTTTAAGCGAGCCCTCTCCTTGCTTACGTACATATACTTCTCCATCCAAGTTGCGATCACTCAAGAAAAGCGTCACACCATTGTTTTCTACTCCATAAGATAAGAATTCAATCCCAGAAGCGTCGGCAAAAACTTCTTGAATAGGAAGAGAGGTTTCTGTTTCTGTGCGTTTAGCAACATCCTGCTCCAAGCGCTCTTGCATCATAGCGGCTCGGGCGATCTGTTGCTGTCTCCATTCCATGTCGCTCGTTACATTCTGGTAGTTGAAAAATAACTGTACGACAAATAAAGTGAGGCTCAAAGAAACAACAAATAATAACGTTCGTTTATCCATATGTAATCAACTTGATTCGCAGGTTTTAGAAAATGCTGTAGAGGGTTAGGCATACGATTTATGTTTGCCAGCCCAAGGCTGGTGTTCATGTTATCATATATAAAGAATTCTATCCAATTGATCTTTAGTTGGAATGTTTGTAAAATATTTACTTCTTTTTCTCTCTTACTTCTTATTCAAAGTGGCTGTAATCCGGAATCGGTAGAATTAAAAAAATACTTTCGTATTGGATCGGGGGAAACGCAAGGGGTGTACTACTTAGCAGCACAGGCTATTGCTCAACTCGTGGAAAAAACTTCGAAAGATCGAGCTCAAGTAGATATTAAAGCAAGTACAGGTTCGGTTGAAAATATCAATGGATTATCAAAGCGAAGAGTGCAATTTGCATTTGCTCAAAGTGATCGAGTTTATCAGGCTTACCATGGAGAAGGATACTGGCGTCATCGTCCACAAAACAAACTCCGCTTTGTATGCAGCTTCCATAATGAGGCTCTCACTTTAATTGCGAGGGATGATAGTCGGATTGATTCTCTTGGGGATTTAATCAATAAAAAAGTAAGTTTAGGAGATAAAAATTCGAGTACACAAGTCAATGCGGTAGAAGTTTTAGAAGCTGTCAATTTACAGGCGGATGTAGATTTTGATCGTGTTTATTTTAGTTCAAATGATTTATTCAAAGAGTTGCAAAATGGGAATGTAGATGCACTTTTTTATATGGCAGGTCACCCTAACGAACTTTGTGCAGAAATAAGTAAATTACCTCAAGGTGTACATATGGTTCCTATATCAGGGATCAATGAATTAATTGAGGAAAAACCTTATTACTTTCCTGTCGAAATTTCAGCTTCTTATTATCCTCGTATGAAAGGTCCAAAAAAAATCCCTAGTGTTGGAGTGCGTTGTGTATTGTTAAGCTCTACAGAGGTAGAAGATGAACTTGTGTATGAACTTTTAGAAACTCTTTTTAAAAATATTCCTGGTTTACAAAGAAAGCACCCGGCTTTTCAGAATTTAGAGCCAGAAAATATGGTAAAAGGGGCTGTAATACCAGTACATCCTGGTGCAGAGCAATACTACAAAAACCAAGGTTATCTGTAAGTTATCCGCATCATCCAGACTTTTTTCTTTTCAGATGACTCTTTGGTGGATAGACTAGAAGAGCTACTTGATATAGGGGGAGGTAACGATTTATGCTGGATAAGCAGATTCTTGGCGATTATACGATCATCAAGCAGTTGGGGCAAGGTTCTTTAGGAACTGTGTACTTGGCAGAGCATCGCTTTATGAAAAAGCCGTATCTGCTTAAGGTTTTTCCTGAGGAGTTGTCGTCAGATAGAAACTTCATTCAGCGTTTTGAGGAAGAGGTTGGGGTTCTTGTTGGGGTAGATCACCCAAATATCGTAAAAATTCACAATGTCTCTTTTTCTAAAGGATCGCACTTTTTAGTCACTGATTGCGTTGTTGATGATGTAGGTGAGCCTTGTAATTTATTAGATTATCTTCGTATGCGCTCACAGCCATTGAGTGAAGAAGAGATTGTAGCGGTTTTACGGCAAATAGCATCGGCTCTAGACTATGCTCATGAAAAGCTGCGTAAAAACATATCTCTCTATCATGGTTCTTTAAAACTCAATAATGTTTTAGTGGGAAAAACTAAGCCTCAGCTTAAGGTATATCTTTCTGATTTTGGTTTGTCTCAAGTGGTTGGGCTTCGTTCTGTTCTTAGTCGTAGTTACAAATCAGTTGCTGAAACGGTGGGGGTTCCCATGGCAACGAGTATAGGGAATGGGAGTGAAAGATATCCTAGTGCTCCTATAGATGGGACAAAAATGCAGCACCTTCAGCAATCTTTCCTGCAGAATTACCTCTTTTTATCTCCTGAACAAAGATGGGGAGAAGATTTAGGTGAAGGGGCATACAAAAGTGATATCTACGCTTTTGGGGTTTTAGCGTATTACCTTATCTATAAGCGATTTCCTGAAGGAATTTTTCCTATGCCTTCGGAAAGCCACCCTCATTATGATTTGAATTGGGATTATCTTTTTGAGCAGTGTTTACTTCGAGATCCTGATGGCCGTGCGGAGGTTCTTACTCAGGTTTTAGATGGGATGAGTCAAAAGGTTTCTAAATCTATACTGGTTCCGGCTGCTGTGCAGCAGAATAGTCTTCGTGGACAAGGAGATATGGCTCCTGCGGTCAGTATAGCGATACCTGTTGAAGAGCAAAAAGCTCCAATTTCTACTATCCAGCATGAGGAAGAAAAAGAAGTGGACCTTAGCGTTCCTCAAGAGCAATTTGCTGCAGTTGCTCTAGAAGAAGAAACTGTAAAATTTACTCCACTACCTTTGAAACCTCTCATTGCTACACAAAAAATAGCGCGCCCTACATATGATCCAGACCCTGCAGCGGCGTTTCGAGTAGAATCTGGGGTGAAGCAGTATTGTCCAAAGTTTGAAGAAGACCGCAATATTGAGCCTATTTTAACGGACATGGTGAGTATTCGAGGGGGAAGCTTCTTGCGAGGAAGCAAAGATGGAAACCGAGATGAAATGCCTATGCATGAGGTTCTTTTAAATAGCTATGCTTTAGATGTTCATCCTGTTACAAATGAACAGTTTGTGAGGTTTTTGGACTCTATGGGTGGTGAAAAAGACGTCAATAATCTCGATATGATTCGTCTCAGAGACTCTCGTATCAAACGTAGCGCTGGTAATTTAAGTATTGAGTCTGGTTACACCAAACACCCGGTAGTAGGTGTTACTTGGTACGGTGCTCTTGCATATGCCCAGTGGGTGGGTAAGCGCTTACCTACTGAGGCTGAGTGGGAAATTGCTGCACGAAGCGGAATGCAGGATATGCCGTATTCTACAGGAGTGAAAATAGAGAAAAGTCAGGCAAACTTCTTTTCTTCTGATACAACACCTGTAATGAGTTATGCCCCAAGCGAGTTTGGTTTATATGATATGTTGGGGAATGTATATGAGTGGTGCCAAGACTGGTATGGCTACAATTATTATGAGCAATCTCAACAGGAACCTAATAACCCCAAAGGTCCTTTGCAAGGAGTTTATCGTGTTTTACGAGGTGGTTGTTGGAAGAGTTTAAAAGAAGATTTGCGTTGTTCTCACCGACATAGAAACAATCCTGGCACAGTAAATGGAACTTACGGTTTCCGTTGTGCTGCAGATGTTGTTGAAAATAATTAATTTACGAATGCCTTGCTTGTAGATGATCGCCTTGTTATAAGGTGGTAGAGATCAGGTTTGCTGAGGAGATGGTTATGGTGCAGAGGTCTGAGCCGGGAGCGGTTAGTATTTTAAAAAATTTAAAGAATACAGCGCTTCCTATTGATATTTGCCTTATGGAAAAAGAGTTTTCTATTGGTCAGTTATTAACTTTAAGCCCTGGTTCTGTGTTGAGTTTTGATCTCCCAGCAAACACTCCTGCGCAATTAGTTGTGAATGGAACTTCTGTTGCTGAAGGAAGAGTGGTACAAGTGGGTGAAAATTATGGAGTGCAAGTGGATAAAGTTTGCACGACAGAGTCCTAATGAAATCGATTTTATTTGTTTGCCTTGGTAATATCTGCCGTTCTCCTGCAGCAGAAGGTGTATTAAAGCGAATGTTGGAGAAAGATGAATTGTCCCATGTCCATGTGGAAAGTTGTGGGATGATTTCCCATCATGTGGGTGATTTGCCTGATGAGAGAATGCGCAAAGCAGCTCAGCTCCGTGGTATTGTTTTAGAGAGTCGAGCTCAGCAATTTCTTGATACATTTTTTGATCGTTTTGATCTTATTCTTGCTGCTGATCAGCAAATTTATGATGGTTTAATAGGCCGTATTCGCTCGGATTCAGATGCACAAAAAGTGCTGATGATGACAGCGTTCAGTTCTCATTATCTCAATCGTGAAGTTCCGGATCCTTATTATGGCGGGCAAGAAGGGTTTAATGATGTACTTGATATCTTAGAAGATTCTTGTTCGGGATTAATTCAGCACCTTCAATCCCCTAGTTCTTGATAGATTTATCTTGTTTTGCACGTAAATATGGATAATGAATATTTATGTGCATTAGTTTTTATGTGATTTTTTTTATTAAAAACGAATGAATTGCCTTTCTTATGAAAGGAACCTGGATTTTTGTTCATTTAAGCTTTATAATTCCCACAAAATTCATCCAATTAGAGGTTATGTGTGTCTAAAAAACTACTATTATCTCAGCCTAGAGGATTTTGTGCGGGAGTTGTTCGTGCGATAGAGACTGTTGAAGAAGCTTTGTCTTTGTGGGGAGCTCCGATCTATGTAAAGCATGAAATTGTACATAACCGTCATGTTGTGCAGCGTCTTCGTGATATGGGGGCAATTTTTATTGAGGATGTCAATGAAGTGCCTGAGGGATCTCGTTTGATTTACTCAGCCCATGGAGTTTCGCCTGCTGTTCGTGAGCAAGCAAAAGCAAGGAATTTATTTGAAGTTGATGCTACGTGTGGTTTGGTGACACGTGTTCATTCAGCGGTGAAGCGTTTTGCTGAAAAAGGTTATCAAATTATTTTAATTGGTCATCGTAATCATGTGGAAATAGTGGGAACGGCTGGGGAAGCTCCGGGGCAAGTAACTATTGTTGAAAATGAAGCTGATGTAGGAAGTTTATCTTTTTCTCAGGAAGAAAAGTTATTTTTTATTACACAGACGACCTTGAGTTTGCATGATGTTGAAGGAATTACAAAAGCTTTGTATGCTCGTTACCCTCAAATCGAGACTCTTCCTAGTTCTTCTATTTGTTACGCAACGACGAATCGTCAATTAGCTTTGGCTGAGATTACGGACCAGACAGAATTAGTTTTGGTTGTTGGAGATAAGCAAAGTTCTAATTCTAATCGTTTGCGTGAAGTGGCAGCAAAGCGAGGGGTTCCTGCTTATTTGATTAATAGTGAAGATGAAATTCAATCTGATTGGGTGAAAGATGTGCAAGTAATTGGTTTAACAGCTGGTGCTTCAACTCCGGAAGATTTGGTGCAGCGTTGTATTGATCGTTTAAAAATTTTAGGTGTGAGTTCAGTAGAAAACGTTGTTTTTACTGAGGAAGATGTTGTTTTCTCTCTTCCTAAGCCAATCAGGCTTGCATCCGCATCTCTTGCAGGTTAGAATAATTTTTATCTGTTTATAAGGAGGGGAGATGATGAGTAAGTATGTTTCTGGTGATATAGAAAAACATTTAGAACGTTTGAATGGCTGGATGTTTGAGGATGATGGGATACAAAAAACTTTTAGTTTTTCCTCTTTTATAGATGCTTTTAGTTTTATGTCCGCAATTGCTTTGCATGCGGAGAAGATGAATCACCATCCAGAGTGGTTCAATGTATACAATCGAGTTGAGGTGCGTTTATCGACTCATGATGCCGGAGGAGTAACTGAGCGGGATTTTTGCTTAGCGGAATTGATGGATAAAGAAAGTAAACGTTTTTTATTGGGTTTATAGTCTTTATTTATAAAAGCGCAATTTTCTTGATCTGAGTTCAATGCTCCTCTATAATGGGAGCTATTCTAACGGGGGTTACATGAGACAAAAAACTGGACGCGGACGTACGCCTCGCAATTATGATGGAGTTGATCTTACTTCACATCATTTGACTGAGGTACTTCCCCTTGTTCTTCAAGGGATCGCCCGCCATCATAAAGATCGTCCAGATGTTATTTTGGCTGCATGGCCAGAAATCATTGGTTCTCCGTTGGCTTCTATGACTCAGGCATTATCTTTTGTGGATGGTATATTGACGGTGCGGGTCAAAAATTCCACTTTATATAGTCTTTTAACTCAACGAGACAAGCCACGTATTTTGCATCGATTGCGCTCCAAGTTTCCGAAGGTTGAAATTCGGAATATTTCTTTCCGCATGGGGTAATTTATTTGGGTATTTATTTAGGTAGTGCTGCATGACAAATCAGACATTAGCTTCACAGGATGAACTAAAGATGAGTGACAAAAAAGAGTATGATGCGAGCTCGATTACGGTATTAGAAGGTTTACAAGCCGTGCGAGAGCGTCCCAGTATGTACATTGGGGATACAGGTAAAGATGGTCTTCATCATTTAGTTTATGAAGTTGTAGATAATTGTATTGATGAAGCGATGGCTGGTTACTGTTCGTCAGTTCATGTAACCATACATGGCGACAACAGTATTAGTGTATCAGATGACGGGCGGGGAATTCCTGTAGAGCGTCACGAGCGTCAGTCTATGAAGCAAGGTCGTGATGTATCTGCTGTGGAAGTGGTCATGACGATTCTTCACGCGGGTGGTAAATTTGATAAGGATACTTATAAGGTATCTGGTGGTCTCCACGGTGTGGGTGTATCTTGTGTAAATGCTTTATCTAAAAAGATGCATGTAGAAGTAAACAAGGCTTCTAAAAAACACTTTATGGAATTTAGCCGTGGTAAGGTAGTTTGTCCTTTAGAGTTGCGTGGAGAGACAGATAAGCGTGGTACACGTATTACTTTTTGGCCAGATGAAGAAATTTTTTCCACCACTGTGTACGACTACGATGTTTTAGCTAAGCGTTTGCGCGAGTTGTCATTTTTGAATCGTGGAATAAAAATTACTTTAGTGGACGAGCGTGATCAGGATCGTGAAGATGCAACGTTTTGCTATGAAGGTGGTTTAGTTTCTTTTGTTTCTTATTTGAACGAAAGTAAAGATACTTTATTTGAATCTCCTGTGTATATTGAAGGGACTCGTGAAGGTAGCGATGGCCCTATCGAATTTGAAGCGGCTCTTCAGTGGCATGCAGGTTATAATGAAACAATTTATTCTTATGTAAACAACATTGCGACGCGTCATGGTGGAAGTCATCTTACTGGATTTTCTACAGCGCTTACCCGTGTTTTGAATGCACACATCAAGCAGTTTAATCTCTTGAAGCAGGCGAAGGTTTCTGTTGGTGGAGAGGATATGCGAGAAGGTTTAACAGCTGTTATTTCTGTTAAAGTTCCGAATCCTCAGTTTGAAGGGCAGACCAAACAGCGTTTGGGTAATAGTGATGTGGCATCTATTGCACAGCAGATTGTAGGTGAAGAGTTAGCGACGTATTTGAGTGAAAACCCTACGATTGCTAAGTCTATTGCAGATAAAGCGATTTTGGCAGCGCAAGCTCGTGAAGCGGCAAAAAAAGCGCGTGAGTTGACTTTACGTAAGACAGCTTTAGACGGAGGGCGTTTACCTGGTAAGCTGGTGGACTGTCAAGAGCGTGATCCTTCTAAATGTGAAATCTACATTGTCGAGGGGGATTCTGCCGGAGGTTCAGCAAAATCAGGTAGAGATCGTCGTTTCCAAGCGATATTGCCTATTCGCGGTAAAATTTTGAATGTGGAAAAAGCACGTTTGCAGAAAGTCTTACAAAACCAAGAAGTGGGAACGATGATTTCTGCTTTGGGTTGTGGGATAGGTACAGACGGTTTTGATATAGAGAAATTGCGTTATCATAAGATCATCATCATGACGGATGCTGACGTGGATGGATCGCACATTCGAACTCTCTTATTGACGTTCTTTTACCGTCATATGTTTGCTTTAGTGGAAAACAATTTTGTTTATATTGCGCAGCCTCCTCTTTACCGTGTTACACGAAAGAAGAAGAGCCGTTATATCCACTCTGAGCCTGAGATGGATGGGTATTTGCTTGAATTAGGTTTAAGTGATTTGAGCATACGTTCTGTATCTAAAGACGAGCCTTATCCGGCAGATGAAGCAAAGCGTTTGATGGAAGTAATTATTGAGGTTGAAAGTCTCATTAATACAGTAGAGCGAAAAGGGATTCCATTTTATGAGTTCTTGGAAGCTCGTAATGATGAAGGCCAACTTCCTCGTTTCCAGTTACATATTGGTGACAAGTTACGTTTTGTTCATAGCGAAGAAGAGTTATCTGCTATCGCACAAGAAGATGAGGCGATTCAGCGTGAAGAGCATGAAAAGACGATGGCTTCAATTCCTGAAGAGGAACGAGGTACTCATGCTGATACTTTTACGCCTAAATCGATGAACTTTATTGAGCTTTATAAGCGAGATACTTTAGATCGTGTGTTCAAAGATTTAGCGGAGTTTGGTTTTACTTTAGAGAACTACTCTGTAGCTAAAGGTGATTTATTGGAGTTAAAAGAGCATGATGGTGCAACTGTTATGGCTTATACTCTGAAAGAACTCATAGAGTTTATTCGTGCAAACGGTCGTAAGGGAATTGAAATCCAGCGATACAAAGGATTAGGAGAGATGAACGCGGATCAGTTGTGGGAAACAACGATGGATCCAGAGAAGCGAACTCTCATCAAGGTTACGATTCCTGATATGATTGCAGCGGACCATATGTTCTCTATGCTAATGGGTGATGAGGTACCACCTCGTCGTGCATTTATTGAGCAGCATGCGCTTTCCGTTAAGAACTTAGATATTTAGAGGAGACTCCTGGATGGTGTCGTATACAGAGAACGAGCATATTGTTACACGCAATGTAGAAGACGAAATGAAGGAAAGCTACCTTCGTTATTCTATGTCAGTCATCATTTCGCGTGCTCTTCCCGATGTTCGAGATGGTTTGAAACCGTCCCAGCGCCGCATCCTCTATGCGATGCGTCAGTTGAACCTTGGGCCTAATGCTAAGCACAGAAAATGTGCGAAGATATGCGGGGATACGTCGGGAGATTTTCACCCTCATGGTGAAGGGGTCATTTATCCGACGTTGGTTCGTTTGGCTCAGGATTGGGCGATGCGTTATCCTTTGATAAATGGACAAGGAAACTTCGGTTCTATCGATGGTGACTCAGCTGCGGCGATGAGATATACGGAAGCGCGTATGACTCATGCTTCTGTGCATTTGATGGAAGATATAGAAAAAGAAACAGTAGATTTGGTTCCAAACTATGATGAAACACGCATGGAGCCTACTGTTTTCCCTGCGAAGTTTCCTCAACTACTTTGCAACGGATCTTCTGGTATTGCTGTCGGTATGGCTACGAACATTCCTCCTCATAACTTGCATGAGGTCGGAAATGCGACGATGATGCTTTTACAGAATCCTGCAACAACAGTTGATGACATCATGAAAGTGATGCCAGGTCCAGATTTCCCTACTGGTGGGGTAATTTGTGGTTATCGTGGTATTCATGAGGCATTTCATACAGGCCGTGGAAAATTAACTTTGCGTGCAAAGTTAGAAGTTCAGGAAATGGAAGGTCCTGGAGACCGCAGTCGCTTGGTGATACATGAAATTCCTTATGCGGTGAATAAGTCTCGTTTGATCGAGCATATCGCTGGTTTGATCAATGCTAAGCAAATTACAGGTATTTCTGACTTAAGAGATGAATCAGACAAAGATGGTTTACGTATCGTTGTGGAGCTGAAGCGCAACGAGGTGCCTGATGTTGTCATTAATCAGCTCTATAAGTTCAGTGATTTGCAAGTAACATTTGGTTGCAACATGTTAGCTCTTGATAAAGGGCTGCCTCGCGTGATGAATGTGAAGCAAATGTTGGCTGCTTGGATTGATCACCGTATCGATGTGGTTCGTCGTCGTACACGCTTTGAGTTAAACAAAGCGGAAGCACGAGCTCACGTTCTTGAGGGGTATCTTAAGGCGATTGATAATATGGACGAAGTCGTGAAGTTGATTCGTTCTAGTGACAATCGTGATATCGCTCGCACAGAGTTAATGGATCGTTTTTCTTTTACAGAGCGACAAGCAAATGCTGTTTTAGATTTACGTCTCTATCAGCTTACAGGCCTTGAACGCGAAAAGATTGAAGATGAATACCAAAAGCTTTGTGAGCGCATCAAGTACTACAAGGCTGTTTTAGCTGATGAAGGCATGGTTCGTGGAATCATCCAGGAAGAGCTAGAAGGTGTTATGAAAAACTTCAAGCCTGGACGGCGCACAGAGATCGTGGCGGCGGAAGGCGAGATGAATATGGAAGATCTCATCGCTGATGAGCCTGTGATCATCACTGTAAGCACTGATGATTATATCAAGCGTATGCCTGCAGATACATTCCGTGAGCAGCGTCGTGGTGGCTCTGGTGTAGCGGGTATGCAGATGAAGAAAGATTCAGATATGGTAAAAGATCTGTATGTTGCTTCGACGCATGATAACCTGCTTGTATTTACCAGCTTGGGACGTTGCTATTGGTTAAAAGTATGGCAATTACCTGAGACAGGTCGTCGCTCTAAAGGAAAACCGATCGTACATTTCTTGGAAGATATTCAGGCTGATGAAAAGATTGCGACCGTTCTCCGTGTGAAGAGTTTCGAGGAAGAAGCGTTTATTCTTACTGCAACGAAGAATGGTGTGGTGAAAAAGACGGATCTTTCAGCTTTTAGTCGTCCTCGTCGCAAGGGTGTTTTTGCTCTAAATATTGATGAAGGCGATGAAGTAATGGCTACTCGTCTGGTCTCTGAAAATGAGCAAATCATGTTGTTTACTAGCAATGGTATGGCTGTGCGCTTTGACCAGTCTAATGTCCGTCCAATGGGTCGTGTTGCCCGCGGGGTTAAAGGGGTGACATTGCGTGGTGATGATGAGTATGTTGTTGGTTGTGAAATCGTAAAAGGTGAAGAAAGTATCTTAGTTGTTTGTGAAAATGGCTTTGGTAAGCGCTCTCATGTGGAAGATTTCCGACAAACAAACCGCGGTGGTGTTGGTGTACGTTCTATTATTGTGAATGAGCGTAATGGCCGAGTCATTGGTGCACTTTCTGTAACGGATGATGATGGTATGTTGATGATGAGTGCAGGAGGACAAACTGTACGTATCAACATGAAAGATCTACGTGTGATGGGTAGAGCGACACAAGGAGTTAACTTGGTTCGTTTAGCTGATGGGGATACTCTTGTTTGTATTCAAAAACTTGAGGGTGCAGAAAGTGATGAAGAAGAGTCTTTAGATGAAGAAGCTTCTTCTGAAACAGCAAGTGGTGATACTGAGCAGTCGTAATGAATAAGGGAATCTTTATTAGCTTTGAAGGAGGAGAAGGAGCTGGAAAAACCACTCTTATCTCTAAATTAGCAGAAGTATTGCGTAAAAGCGGTAGAGAAGTCTTGGTCACGCGAGAACCAGGTGGAACACCATTAGGAGATCAGATACGTGATCTCCTACTCCATAGAGATGAAAATTTACGTATTTCAGATCTTTCTGAGTTATTACTGTTTTTATCAGACAGAGCACAACATATTGAAGAGACAATCCGGCCGGCTCTAGAAGCTGGTCAGATTGTCCTTTGTGATCGTTTCTCAGATTCTAGTATCGCTTATCAAGGTGTTGCTAGGGGGCTTGGCCTTGAAAAGGTTGAGCAACTTTGCGACCTAGTGTGTGATGATACTCAGCCTAAATTGAGTTTTTACTTAGATCTAGACCCTCGTGAGGGCTTTGCGCGTAAAGCTATAAATGGCGATAAAAAAGATCTCTTAGAAAGCGAAGCTTTAGCTTTTCATGATCAAGTGAGAGAAGGTTTTTTACGTCTTAGCCAACGTCACCTTGAACGCATTGTTGTTATTGATGCTCTTCAAAGCCCGGATGCCATCCTTCAGGAAACTTGTAAAACTCTTGAGGATCGTTTTGGCTTATGCAGAACTTGATCGGGAATGAGGACGTTCTTCGTTACATCGATACGATAATCGATAAAAATGCAGTAGCAAATTCATTACTTTTTTCTGGTCCGGAAGGAGTGGGAAAATTCCATTTTGCTATGCTTTTAGGGCAAAAATTGATCTCCGGTGGAGAAAACTTTGAGCGAGTAGCTCAAAGAATCGAAGCGGGTAATCACCCTGATTTTAGAGTATATCGTCCAGAAGGAAAATTAGGGCTCCACAGTATTCAATCCATGCGTCAATTTAGCGAAGAGGTTTATCTCCGACCTTATGAGGCAAAATGGAAAGTATTCATTATCGATGCAGCGGATCGCATGGTGTCTTTTGGAGCAAACGCTCTATTAAAAACCTTTGAAGAGCCTGCAGAAGACACAATTATCATTCTAATTAGTGATCACCCTGAAGCACTACTTCCTACAATTCGTTCTCGTTGTCGGACAATCCACTTCTTACCTGTACCCGAACCAAGCATCAGTGATTGGTTAGTTCGTGAAAAAGGTTTAGAGCAAGTAAATGCAGCTGAAATAGCAGCTCTTTCTAGAGGAGCCCCAGCCCGGGCTTTACGTCTTTTAGAAAGAGGGGAAGATCCTAAGCGAAAAATCTTACTTGAAATCTTAGAAGCTTCCGGAACAATGCCTTACGGAAAACTTCACCATAGCTGCAAAGAAATTGCCGATTTACTGGATAAGGACAAAAAAGCTTTATCTGAGCAACTAAGTGAAGAATTATATGCTGGATACGGCGAACAGGTTTCTGCAGTACAAAAACAAGTACTTGACCGTGAATTAGAAGGCGCTCTTACACGCTATCAATTAGAAGAGTTGGAAGGTGTTTTACAAGATGTCATTGCATGGCATAGAGACCTTCTTTTACTGTCTTCTAATGGATCAGAGAACTTACTTTTTCACCGTGATAAAAAAGAAAAATTGCGAAGTCTCTTAAATCGTCCTTCCGTGCCTTTAGAAAAGGTGTTTTCTTATGTAGATGAGGTTCGTCAAGGTATTCAACGATCCATGCCTACTGCTCAGTGTTTAGAACATCTATTTTTACGCTTATCTTAAGTTTCTTTCATTGTATTGAATTCAATTTATTTGCTATATCGGACATTTAATTGTTTTTAGAGAGAGAAAAATTATGCAAGGTCAAGAAATCTATTCCAATGAAACCACTTCTTATGGAAGCATTGATTGGTTTTATGAAGGTGATGTGAGGGCTTATTATGAGCTGTATGATAATAGTATATTTAAATTTAAAAATGACAATTCTCCTTCTTCAAACTTACCATTAAAAACACTCATTTATTTTACTAAAGAACTGCTAGATGATTTAGATGAAAGAAATAAAAATGAAAATAAAAAAGGAATTGCAAAATTACTTTCTGAAATAGATGTTACAGCAATGTACGTTTTTCATCTTCTGAATAGAAACGAATGGACAGCAGGTTTAAGACCTATTGGAGAATTTACTGATATGGATAGCAGTATTGATGAACCTGTTTATCCTTTAGGAGAGCTTTCATCTGAAGATTTTAAATGTTTACAAGATCTCACTATTCGTTTAGTTCATCCACTTTGTGCTTATGAACCAAGTCTTAATACCATTGTTGGAATAAACGAGTCAGTTTTTGAGCATTTAATATTAGGGTTTGAATTGGGAGAGTTAGGTCCTTGTTTAGGGAGAGCAACTTTGAACTGCTTGTTGATGTATATGGAAAGATATCCTCAGTTTAAAAGTTTTACAAGAGAAAATATAGAAAAGTTAAGAGAAGGTATTTTAGATAAGAATTTCGGATGTTCCAGGATAAAGTAAAACAAGTTTGAAAGATGTTTACGAATTTTGGAAATTGTCCAACTTGAACAATTTATACCTGCTTCACTATTTTTATAAGCGTCTTGAGGTAGGGTACACCTTCTTGTGTTTTCGTCGCGTCATAGCTTCGTTGCCTCGCCGCGTTTACTGATTTTTTTCTACGACTTATCCTTATTTGAGTTGAGATCTCTATTAGACCTCTTAAGTCCTAATAATGACGAATCTACAACATACCATTTAAACGCGGCGAGTCAAAGAGGCTACGACGCGGAGAAATTTCTACACCTCGAGATGTTTGCAAAAAATTATATGAGCGAATGAAGATACTCTAAACCTCACCCTCATTTAATGCCCTGTGGATATTCATTGTAATCAATTTTATAGTCTTGCTATACGGTGTGTTTTCGTATTTACAAAACGCGAGGAAAAGTTATGCGTATCGACCATAAAGAAGAAGTATCCTTTGATCAAATTGATAAAGATTTACAAAAAGATATCGAAACCTATTTTAATTTATACAATGGGAGTTTTTTTTGTTTTCAAGAGTCTTCGTCGATTTCTTCTTTATCGCTTAGAAAAATCATGGATATCACGCAAATTTTACTTGATGAAGTTGATCAATCGGAAGAAGAGGATGAAATTGTAAAGCAGCTTCAGAAAATTGATCTTACAGCAATGTATACTTTTCATCTTCTCAATAACAATGCATTCGAGGCGAAACTAAGGCCTATCAAAGCAGAAAACGATGAAAGCTCGCCTTTAGGTGAGGTCAATAGCGAAGAACTTGAAATATTGAAGAATCTTACTTTGAAACTTGTGCAACCTTTGCTTGACTATGAGCCAAATCCTTTGATCGTTATGGGAATGGCAATGCGTCCTGAATTGGATTTAGATCACCTAGTAATAGGATTCGAGTCAGGGAAACTAGGGGCTATTTTAGGAAGAATTCCCATCGACTGTTTACTCAAATACATCAATGAATATTCTCCTGAAACAGGGAAAGAAGAAAAAAAATACTTCGAAGATATAAAAGAAAAGATCACAGGGAAGGCTTTTAACTCTCTTCCTGAAGATTTTTTGAATGAAGAAGACTGAGTTATGATAGCTTCATTATTCCCGAAGCGAAAGGCTAGTTAGAGAATTAACCTATCATTAGGAGGGAATAATGACGCTATCATAACAAATAATGCTTATTCGCTGATCTTATCAGATGCCTCTTGGCGGGTTTGCATTTTTTGTCCCATTTGAGCTGCCCACTTTTGTGCTTCACGATTTAAATCATCAAGGGTCTTATTTCCAGTAGCGATATCTGCGATAATAGGAGCCCATCTCTCAAGCTCTTCAGTTAGCATGCCTAAAAGAGGAGGGAGGTTAAGATAAGCTTGTTTGGAAGCTGCAAAAGGAGTAGAAATCCTTAGCTTAATCTTCTGATCCATCTCATCATAAAACAAACCTGGAAAACTCAACATTTTATTGGCTCGAGATAAAAGAAGAAATAATTGTTCTAAATACTCTTGCTTAACAGAACAATCTAACTCCAATAAAAACTGTAATAAATGAAAGTTTTCAGGGACTTGGTAAACTCTTTCTAATAAAGGCTGAGGGGTTGCAAAAATATCAACCACCCACACTCCATTATTTTCAGCTCTTGGGATGCTAATTTGAACAGATTCAAGAGGAATTTGTGGAACAGGGCGCCTTTTTTCAGGATTCCACCCTTTTTTTGCAAAAACTTGGCTTAGTCGGCGAATAATCGTTTCTTGTGTTTCTTCCACTTCACTCATGTTCTAGTCTCCAAATTAATAAAGGATTCATTAAAAATATAGGTGTTTAACATTATTATACAATTAATAAACCTTCTTGTAATCTAAAAGCTTTTTCTGTTTTTTTGTTTAATGATATTGTAAAGAATGTATTTACTTAAATTAAAGATACTGTATACTATACGTCTGTTTTAAATTAAGTATTTTGGTAATTTGAAATAGATTATCAAAAAATAATAACTTATGAGGTTATAAAAATGGGTAATATGCTTGTAGGTGGAAACTTACCTGTAGAAAATCGAGATTTTTTACAAGAGTGGGATGATTTTCTTGTAGATGACAATAGTGATGATGTTTTAGATTTTGGAATTGATCTGAATCAAGAGCAAGAATCTGTAAAAGGTTGTTGGAATCGAACAGTGGAAGCTGGGAAAGCAGCTACTTATTGGACTCTTGCTGGTATTGGATTTACAGCATCAGTGTTAAGTGCTACAGCTCGTCCTTTTACTAAGCCTCTTTCTTGGTCTCTTGGATTTAATAATCTGAAAAATGCAGTGAACGCATTTAATCCGAATAATCTTCCTAATGGAAAGAAGCAAGTTGTTGTTATTTTAGGTGATGGAAGTAAGATCACTATAGATGATGAGACAAATCCAGCTTATGGCCGTAAAGCGTCTGTATATGTGAAAACTCTTCCAGCTCGTGCGCAATACGCTGGTTCTGAAGTAGCGAATGCGATGGTTAAGCAGGGAACAGTTGCTACAGCGAGTGGTCTTGGTACAGGCTTTATGGTTGGTGGTTTACTTAGTAACGGTGTGATTTCTAGCGAAGATGTAAGTCAAACAGCTCAAAGTATTATCTCTACTGCAGCTGATTATAATGTTTTGAGTGAAAAGGGTGCTTCTTCTCTTCAGAGAGTAGTTCCTTATGCTGCTGAAAAGGTTTGTGAGATTGCAGAAGGTGGATTTGATTTGACTGTAGATACTGTAAGTTCTTTATGGAATGGTACAGTCGATACTGTTTCTTCTATGGTTCCTCAAGGCGAAACTCTTATGAATGTTGTTAAAAGCATTCCTCCTGTAACAACAGGAACTAGCGTTATTGTTAGTGGAATTCTTTACTCAGCTTACTGTGATTTTGCTAGTAAAGAGTTACCTGCAGTTGATCAGCAGTCAAGTGTTGGACGTAATATCAACATCAAAAAGACAACAGTTTGGCGTCCTGCTACTTTAACAGAGAAGTGCCGTGGTACAGCAAAATTATTGGTAGCTCCTGCAGTTATTTATGGTGGTTACCTATGTGGTATGGCTTGGAATAGTTACTAATATTCTGAGACATTTATTAAGTTAAATATCCTTTTTGTTTCCTCCAGGAAGATTTTCTTCTTGGAGGTTTTTAGTTTTTAGGGGGAGGGGTGAGTTCGAAGCGATCTAATACAGTTTCTAAGAACAACTCCACTCGATCCCAAAAACTAAATAAGTCCTTTTCTTTATTCCACAGCCATTTACTTGATTGTTCGTAAGCACTGACTAAATGAGTTTCACAGCATTGTGTTTCTTCGTTGAATTGAATAGAGCTTTCGATCCATAGATCGGGATGCAAAAGAGCTAGAAAAGCTCGAGGAGCGTCAAAAAATGTGCTTTTAAGGAATGTTCCTATATTTGAGATTAAGAGTGCTGGAATGAGAATGGTGAGGCATATTATACCTGTCGCTAAAAGATGTATAGGATTCCATGATATTCTTTCCCAAATTTTTCCTGAAGCCAAGCAGCTAGCGGTGACTGTGTTGAATAGAAAGTCGTTAATAGGTCGAAGGAAAAGGAGTCGTAAGACATCTTTGCTGCAGAGACCGACTTTTCTCAAATAAAGCTCCTCTTTTGTTTCTTTTCTATAAGTCGGAGGGGTAAGAAGCGGAGCTGCTCCGTTATCTTTGATTTCTTGGACTAGGATAGGAGGGGGTGAAATCGGAGAGCTTCTTGTTTCAAATTGAATATTCGTTGGCATTGTTTTTGTCTTTACTATTTTGATTTGTAATACAGTGTTCGATAAAGATTTCGCAGAGGTGTCGAAATAGGTTTTCTAAGGCAGGATCTTGAAAATACTTACGAATATCTTCAGCCCGTTTTCTAGCTTCTTGCTCTCTTCGATGTTTCAGAAACTCCACAATACGTTCCATACCATCAAAGCTTTTACTAATTTGTTTAGCGGCTTGCAAGAGAAGGTCTCTGAAATTATCTATAAGATAAAAGAGAAGGGTTTTGATTTCTACTAGAATGGGGCCTGCTATAGGTACCCAGTTTAATGCAAGGTCCACATGTTGAGAGGCTTTGTTCATTAATTTTTCGATAAATTCAACTGTATTTGTCCATCCATTTAAGTAAATTTTTTTAAGTTCTTCTTCAATTTGTTCATCGCTGATTGGCAGAGATTGATCGGGAGCTGCTATTTCGGAATCTAGGAGTAATTTGAGAGCAAAGTCAAAAAGACTGTGCATACTCAATCCTTCTCCATCTTCCCTTGAAAAATTTTTGTAGAGAAAATCCAATACAGTGTGTTCCATCAAATCACCGCTTTCACGAATGATTGTTTGATCAAGGTTTACAGACGGACCGCGAATAACAATAGCATTATTCCGGTTGCGAATAAGAGGGCTTACTCCTTCTGGGCCCATTTTAAGCAATGCAAGCACGAAATTTCCTCCAATTGTTCGAAAAGAATCGGAAGAATCTTTCAATACAGAGATTGAAGGAGGAAGCGATAGATTTTCTTTCGAACTCAAATCTTCTGTGGGAAGGATTTCTAACAAACGATAGAGAATTTTATTGCGTAAGTTAGGGTGATTTAGGAAATCAAGGATAGATGAAATGATTTGCGGGAGAATAATTTTGGGAAGAATCCAATTATATGTGAGGTGTTTATAGCGCTTGTCAATATGAAGGTCTTCACCGGCATTGGGAAACATGATAGGAAGGATTTTCTCTGCGATACTTTCCCCATATCGAAGGCGGCTTTCTTCGTCGTTGTCTTTGCAATTACGTATTGTAGGGTGAAGTAGTTCTGAGCCGTTGGAACGTTTTTGGTCAAAACGTTGTTTCCAGAAGCTCTGGTTATTTGCTCCAAATATTTTCTTTTTACTCTCCCAATAAGAAGGAAATTCACCTAGTATATCCGTGGCAAGAGAAAGGCAGTCGCTAATGATTTCAAGAATAAATCGAGGGTTTTCTTGAGATTGCTTGTGAAGATGTTTTCGAAGGTTATTGATACCAACTTTTAGCGTTGGCTGAATCCATTTTCTTAAGGTGTTTTCTTCACAGACGAGTAGAAAAGTTGTTCCAAAGTATGTGCTTGTGCCTAGAGGGACTAAATGGTCTGGACGGGTATAAGAGGGGGAGCGTATAGACAAGCCTTTTGAAATATCAAATTCAAGAACTTTAGAAATAGCCGCTTGTTTTTTATGATCTTCTTTTAAATGAGTGATGAGATAGGAGCATAAGCTTTCGCAGAAAAATGGGGCGCAAGATTGTTGCTTATGAGTTTTACTGTCATAATCACATATTTTTAGTTCAGTATCGATTTCTTCTTCTAATATGGGTGGATATGGGTCTGTTAGAAAAAGATCGCATAAACCGTTTCCTATCATTTCCAAGAATGCGTTGCTATTATCTGTGTTTTCGTCACTGAATGCTTGATAGAGAGGTACAATTCCATCTGTTTGCAAGTCAGTAGAGAGTCTTTGTATAAAAACTTTTCCTGTAGATAAGAGGGTTTCTAGTAAAAAATGATGGAGTTTCTCGCTAATTTCGTTGCTTTCTTCTTGGGTGAAACGTTTTTTCAGTTCGATTAATGAATGATTTTCTAGGTCTTCTTGTAGCTGAGCAACAGCTTCTTCTGCTTGATCGATTAGATATTTTGCTGTCCATGAAGTTACCGCATCGAAGGAGTTTTGTGCCCAAGAGTTTGGAGACCACCAACTCTTATTTAGGTTTGTGTTTGAAGAAATAGGAAAAGTCATATTGTTCGCTAGAAATTGCACCCCAAAAGATGGATCATAACAGTAATAAGGGTAAAATCGTAGAAAAGAATAGTTAAACGCGGTGAAGCAAAGAGCTTACGACGCAACGAAAGGTGCAATGTTGGAGAACTTTTTTATGTATTTTTGCAAACGCCTCGAGCATATTAAGACTTTCTCCGCGTCTTAGTTTCTTTGCTTCGCCGCGTTTAAATGATATGCTGAGGTGAAAATCCTAATGTTTGAGCTTTCCTGTCCAGCCTAATTTAGAGCGTAGAGTCGAGTAAAAGTCTCTTCGATGTAGCCTTACTAAAGAAAATCTGCGAGCACAGGGAGTTATGGTAAATACTTCACCTGTATTCATAGGTTTTGAAGAAATTCCATCATAGGTACATTCTACAGGATCTCTTTCGCTAAGATACTGAATTTGAATTTCTTGAGATGGAAGGAGTACAATAGGGCGATTAGATATTGTATGGGGGCTAATAGGAGTCATGACCAATGCTTCCAGCTCAGGGGCCAAGATAGGCCCTCCAGCTGCAAGGGAGTAAGCTGTCGACCCGCTTGGGGTAGATAAAATAACCCCATCCGCAGAGAAAGTATTGAGGTACCTTCCATCGACATGAATAGCTAGGTCGACCAAGCAAGGGTTTTGTGCTCTATGAATCACAATATCATTTACAGCGAAACCGTGTTGTTCTTGACCAAGGCCGCCTTGCATCATCACACGATTTTCTACGTGATAGGCACCTGCTAATAGATCTTGTAGACTGGGGTAAATTTCTGAAATAGGTACATCCGCCATGAAGCCTAGGCTTCCAAGGTTGATTCCGAGTACGGGAGCTAGGATATCTGGATGGCGGTGGATAAGTTGCAAAATGGTGCCATCTCCTCCCATACTCAGCATGTATTTGATTTCATTTGGGTCAATACTGCTGATGGGGGCCGCTTCGAACTCTTCCGCATTTTCATCGTCTACAACAACAGTGACTCCACGTGAAACAAGGAATTCTCGAATGCTAACGGCGATACTCTTCGAGCGTTTTTTTTGTCGGTTAGGAAATAAGGCAATGATCATTTATGCTCCAGTCAATACCGAGGCTTCAAGGGCAAAACGTTCTTTAATTCTTTCTGCGATTTGATGGGGGTGAAGACCAAGGTCTCTGATCAAATCATCGTAGGACCCATGCCCAATAAATTGGTCCGGTATGCCTAAGTTTAGCACGTCTATGTTCTTGTATCCATGCTCAATGAGGAATTGATTGATAATTTGTCCAAGTCCCCCTCGCACAGCGTGTTCTTCAATCGTCACAATATATTGATGCGCTTGTACAAGATCATGCAAGGATTCTTCATCTAAAGGCTTAATGAATACAGGGTCAAATACAGTGGCACTTACACCTTCATCAGCAAGTAAATCCCTCACTTCTAATGCTGTATCGTTCATGTGACCAAGGCCGATCAATAGAACTTCTTGCCCTTCAGCGAGAATTTCTCCTTTTCCAGGTGTTCTTTTTTCAAGAACTCGATCGAATTCATCTGTTGTCTTATTCGGGTAACGAATGGCAGTAGGGCGATTCCATTCAAAACAGCGATTCATCAATTCTTTCAAAACGTGACCGTTACGAGGTTGACAAATGATCATTTCAGGCATTTCATTCAGAAAAGCAATATCAAAAATACCGTGATGTGTGCTGCCATCTGCAGAAGAAAGACCTGCGCGATCAATACAAAAAACAACAGGTAAATCAGGTTGTAAGCAAACGTCGTGAAAGAGATTATCAAGTGCTCTTTGTAGGAAGGTTGCATAGATGGAGCACATAACATGCACTTTTTTACCGTGAGCAAGACCGCCACAAAATGTAACGCAATGAGACTCTGCTATACCTACATCGAAACAGCGTTTAGGGTAGCGTTCCTTAAATGCTTCTAATTGAGAACCTGCAAGCATAGCGGGGGTTACTACCACGAGTTTTGGGTCTTTTTCTGCCATTTCAAGCATTTGACGCCCAAAAACTTTTGGGAAAGTGGGGCGAGTGCTATTCGCTGGTAAGAATTTTCCGGTAGAAGGGTCAAAGGGCTTAGGGCCATGCCAAGTCACTTTGTCTTTTAAGGCGTAAGGAATTCCATTACCTTTTTTCGTTAGGCAGTGGATAATGATAGGCATAGGGCTATCTTGAACTTGTTCTAATACGGTGATCATTTGCTGGAGATTATGACCGTCTATTGGTCCTACATAAGACAAACCAAAATGTTCGAAAAATGCAGAAGGACTCACCATATTTTTCAGAGATTCGGAAAAACGTCTTTCTTTTTCAACTAAGAGATCACCATAACCAGGAATTTTAGAAAGAAGTGTTTGAATTTCTTGATTGATGAGATTAGTCGTTGGATTATTTAACAAAGAACTGAGAATACGGGTCATCGCCCCAACGTTCTTTGAAATAGACATTTCATTGTCATTTAAAATGACAACAAAGCGCTTCAGATCACGAGATAAATTATTGAGTGCTTCTAAAGACATTCCACAAGTGAAAGTTGCATCACCTACGATAGAGATCAAATGTTCGTCTCCACCTGAAAGGTCTCGTGCCCGTGCACAGCCTAATGCTAAACTGAGCGCTGTACCAGCATGCCCTGCGTTAAAGTGATCATGTGCAGATTCTCTTGGTTCTGAAAAACCACAGAGGCCGTTACTTTTTCGTATTGAAGGGAACGCTTGATCGCGGCCTGTAAGAATCTTATGCGTATAAGTTTGGTGGCTTACATCCCAAATTAATTTATCTTTAGGGGAAGAAAAAACACGGTGAAGTGCAATACTGAGCTCAACGGTTCCTAAATTGGAACCAAGGTGACCCCCATTAGCTGCCATGACGTCAATGATACGCTGACGTACCTGATCAGAGAGCAGATAGAGTTCTTCCATAGTAAGCTCTTTCAGGTCGCTAGGGGACTGTATTTGCTGCAGCAAGCTATCACTCATTTATGGTTCCTTGTCGGTTAGCTCGGTTTCCGTTTCCGTTCATCTGTAGCCGCATCTATGTCGATGTCTAAAGGAGAGCTTTGGGCTTGTCCATTTCCATCCAGTGCCAAAGCACCGTTACGGTTTTTGATTAACACTTCCACTCTCTGTTCTGCATCCACAAGATGCTTATTGCAGCTTAAAATCAATTTATCGGCTTCTTCGTATAGACCTAAAGCGGCATCCAGGGCTACCTCACCAGTGTTCAGTTGCTCGAGGATAGCCTCGAGACGCTGAAAGGATTGCTCAAAGTTCAAATTAGTTGATTCTTCTGAGGGTTTCTTCGTCACAGGCTCTCTATATCCTTTAATGTGGCTGACAGTTCCCCATCCGATAACAGGATCCGAATTTTTTCGGACTGCTTAAGCTGCTGGCTTGTACTTATAACCAAAGATTTTTTTTCGGAAAAGAGGATACTGTAACCTTTTTTTAAGAGGTTTTTAGGATCAATACTGTTGAGTTGAGAACTCAATACTTGCAAACGTTCGGTTTTAAGAGAAAGTAGCTTGAAACAATAACGATCCATTTGCAGATTCTTCTGGGTTAAATGCTTTTTATAAGGGCGAATTAATTGAAGCATTTTAGAGTCAAGGCTGCGATTAAGGCGTATAAGCTCTTTACGAAAGGAACGAATTTTTGCCATAGGCTGCAAGGTTGCTAAACGATCTCGGAAGTTCGTATTTTGCATCTGTTTTTTATCGAGTATACGCCGCATAGCAAAATCAATGCTCTCTCGAAGATCATCTAATTGCTGCATCCGAGAACCAAGCAAGGCATGGGAAGAACGGAGCAGAGGGTGACGCAAAAAGCCGTTGAGACGCTGGCGATTGTTTTGAACAAGATGAAAAACCGAGCGACGGATTTGCTCGTGTATATTCTGTAGTGTATTGATATAAGATTGTTTTTCGCTAATGACTAATTCTGCTGCTGCTGATGGAGTAGGGGCCCGGAGATCAGCAACATACTCAGCAATACAATGGTCAATTTCATGCCCTACAGCACAAATAATAGGAATTTTACTGTGAAAAATTGCTTCAGCAACAATTTCTTCGTTAAAAGCCCAAAGATCTTCTACACTGCCGCCACCACGACCGACCAAAAGAACATCGGCTAAGGAATGTTCGTTAAACTGCTCAATTGCCTCTGCAATTTCTTTAGCAGCACCTTCGCCTTGAACTTTCACAGGATTTAAAATAATATTTAAACCAGAAAAACGCCGAGTCAATACATTCAAAATATCTCGAATAGCAGCGCCGGTAGGGCTACTTACAATACCAATCCGCTTAGGAAAAGCTGGTATGGGTTTCTTATGCTCTTTAGCAAACCAACCCTTTTTATGTATTTTTACTTTTAATTCTTCAAGGCGAAGTAAAAGCTCCCCAACTCCAGCATACTGAAGCTTACGCACAACGAGCTGATAGTTGCCTCGAGGGGGATAAAGACTCAGTTCAGCTTCTACAATAAGCTCTGCACCATCTTTAGGTATTTGTTTGATCAATGCAGCATCAGCACGAAACATAACGGCAGAAACCTGTGCTCCACTATCCTTCAGAGTAAAATAGAGGTGGCCAGAAGACTGCTGACGAAAGTTACTCACTTCTCCACGTACTTGGACAAGAGGGAACTTCTCTTCCAATTCTAACTTAATCGCTTGTGTAAGTTGCGAAACAGTTAGAATTGGAAAGCGTGCGCTTGCTTTTTCTGTAGTTTTACTTAGTGCCATGACTTGTAGAATGCTTTGTTAACAAAGGTATTATACAAATTTTTGTCCTATTAGTCTATGACAAGGTGGGAAAAGTAGCTGAAGATAAATTTAAGTAAAAAAAAGATTTACAAATACTTCTCTGCTATGAAATTTTTTGTTTGTATGCATTTTACTCAAAACATAAGGAGAAGTGCTATGAATATTCAATCAATAAATCACAGAGAATTAGATGCTGTTCATTTAGAATCAAACGAAAGTGATTCTAATTGGAATTGGCAAAGTTTTGTTGATTTACTAGATTTGAAAGATCCAGCTGTTGTTTCTCATTTAGAGTCTTATAACAGCCCACTTAGAGACCTATTTTTAAACTGGTTCACTCCAGATGCTATTATTGAAACTCTCACTAAAATTGATGTTTTAATGGGTGATTTTCTTGCTGTGATGGGAGAGTTACAGGAAAAGCGTGATAGTGAAGGTTTTGAGCTTACTTGGGAAAATTTACCTGATGTTGTAGCGTATTTCACATCTGAAATGCCTGCAGGTCCAGAACGTGACTTCACAGAACAGTCTCTTACACGAGTTCTTAGCTTTTACATAGAAGCTAAAGCTGCATATGCGAATAACCCAGAAGGGTTGCAGGCAGATATTGAAGAGTTCATGACTCTTATTTTCTTTGCTGCGGTGGCTTATTATCAAAGCCACCCTGAAAAATTTAATTAATTTTTCATACAGGCTCAGCCATATGCTCTTGCAAGGGAGCGTAAATATGGCTGAGTTTTTCTCGAATATTATCGAAAGTTTCTCCTTCAAGAAGTCGAATAGGACCAAGTACCCAAAACTCGATGTTTCCTAGTTTTTCTACTTGGTAATGTTTGGTCACATCTTCTCTTCTAATTCCATATTCATGGAAAAAACGGTCGACTTTTTCCATAACGCACCAATTGCCTTTCCAGTGGTAAGTAGGGCTATGTTCTGTGCGGCCATCGCGAACAATCCAAATCACTTGTTTTTTATCTGCAGTCATTCCCGCTAGATCAAAAATTCTATCCATTTGTTCATGACACAACATTTGATGTGTAGAGCCAAACTCTTCTATCTGTGTGTACATTTCATTTCTGTCTAAAGCCATAAAAGCAACCTCATATTTCATTAGTGAAAATACGGGAGTTTCCCAAAAACAAAATAGAATGTTTCAAATAAAAAAGTTACGTTTTTTTTGTATATAGAAGAGGGCTAGGAGTGTTCATATGTAGAAAATAAATTATTTTAAAAGTATACGGAAGAAAAGTGAGGTTCTTAGGAGGTCCTATGATAAATGCATGGAAATTATTTCGTGTTTCCCTCTTGTCTATTCCGCTTGTTGCTACTGCTTTGCTTTCTGCGGCACCTGTAACAACATTTCAGATAAAGGGGTCAATTGGTCAGCATGTAAAGCTTGATGTTTTAGATCTAGATGGTTCGAATACGAAGGTTTTATTCACTGATGTTAATGAGGCAGATTTTGACCAAGGGTACATATTTGTAGAAAAAGCAATACAGCTCCGGGGGATTCAAAGTAATGATCCAGTTGTATTGAAGGTGAAAAATAATGGCTGGTCGCTACCAAGTAATTATGATGTTAGTGCGGGGCATAAAACCACAACAGGCGCTGATAGTGAACTTTTACTCCAGGCGGATACAGGATCTTTGTCTATGACAGCAGGTAATATGGCAACAATAGCTCCTATTGATAGTTGTTTTGTAGCGATCAATGATACGCCTACAGAAGTTCTCCATTTAGGCACTGTTGGAGGAAATGGAGCGAAATCAGGGGTTAAAGGGGGAGAAATCGACTTAGATGCTCGTATTTTACTGGATGTAGTGTATGACATTCCCGGGGATTACGAGGTAATGCTAGAGTTCACGGTAGCTCCACAAATTTAACTCTCGATGCTGATCTAATTTTCCATACCCCTCAATCAATATGGCTTTTGATATTGTTTGAGGGTAAATTTATGTTTTCTTTACAAGTGCCTTATCTCTGCTTCATGAGTTTTTTCTATATTCTTGGCTTATAGAATATAATGTATAAGCAAGAAGTATTGAAATGTGTTCATTTTTATTTATTAAAACCTTTTTATTTTTAATAACATGTTGTATTTGTTTTTGTAGGTATAAAAAAGTAAATACAAAAAAAGTAGATGGGTTAAAAAAAATTAACTCGATCGATTTAAATCACTATCAACGTTTTTCTTTTGGATTTGACCCGGGGCATGCTTTTGATATTATTACTAAAGTCCTTTCTTCTGATAAAGTGCCTGTTTTTATCTACGGCAGTCTAATAAGTATCAATGCAGCTCAGTTAAGTTTAAAACATTCCACTATTGATCAACGTAAGTTGATGAGAGCTGTGGGAGCTAAGCGCTTGTTTAATCGAGATATTGCTTCTTGTACAGAAGCGTATTTTAGTGTTTCTAAAGAGGAAAAAGCTCATCCTTTACGTCGTGCATCTGCGAATTTACAGCTTACTGGGAATTTAATGGATTTTGCGAATGGTGCTGTATATATGATGGATCGAAATGAGTTTATGCGTGTTTTTAATATAGAAGATGGTTATGGATTGATTCCTATTCTTGTAAGTGAGTGGGATTCGAAGTGTAAAAATACCGGAAATTTCTACTTAGCTTATACGTTTTGTGCTGAAGAAAGCATTTTTCTGAATAAGTGTATTTTGCCTCGTTCTTCTTATTATGCTAGATGCCGACAAGGTGTTGAGTCAATTGACCCAAAATTCTATCAAGAATGGCTCGATACAAGCTATTTATCTGATGGAAAAACTTTGATTGGCGATTGGGATAAGGAGTTTACTCCTGATCTATCTTAAGAAAAATACATCATACTTTCTGCGGCTTAATTCCTTTGTTTCGCCGCATTTTTTTAATTTAGGTTTCGTGTTGGATAACAGTGTTTGGTATTTAAACGCAGAGAATCCAAGAAGCGGAGGCGCCAAGAAAGGGTTATTTTCTGGGTTAGGAACTTTAATCTTCTCTGCGACGTAGCCTCTTTGCCTCGCCGCGTTTTTTTTATTTAGGTTTCGTGTTGGATAATAGTGTTTGGTATTTAAACGCAGCGAATCCAAGAAGCGGAGGCGGCAAGAAAGGGTGCGTTGGCTTCTATTGTTTGGATAATGTGGCACTTAAGCGCCGCATTCCTTCTTCAATACTCACCTTAGGTTGATATCCTAGTTCTTCACGAGCTGCGGATATATCGAACCAGTGCTCTTTTGCTAGTTGTTGTACGAGGAAGCGAGTGAGTGGTGGGTCTTTTTCTATTCTTAGGCCTTTATACAATGTTTCAAAAAAATAGGCGGCTCCGTATGCGACGGAGTAAGGAATAGATTTTTGTACAGGGGGAACTTTCGCAGCTAAAAGCAGACTGTTGACCCAATCTTTAATGCCGATGGGCTCTCCTTGTGAAATAAAATAGCTTTTGCCGCAAATACGTGAACCTGGAGTTAGGCGGTCCAAAGCGTTGAGGTGAGCTTCTGCTGCGTTATCAATGTATACGGTATCTACAAGAGGGTTATCTTTTCCAATAAAACGAAGTTTAGCTGCTTTCGCACGAGCGATGAGCTTTGGGACTAAGTGCCGGTCTCCTGGTCCCCAAATAAGATGAGGACGCAAAGCAACAGTTTGCAATTGCTCACTGTTTGCTTTTAGTACTATTTGTTCTGCTTCCGCTTTAGTTGATGGATATGCGGCTAAAAAGGAAGAAGGATAAGGGATGGATTCATTGACTCCGGAAAGGTTTTCTCCTCCAAAAACAACACTTGGAGAGCTTGTATATACGAGACGTTTGACTCCTGTTTTCAAGCAAGCTTGGATGACTGCTTTTGTTCCTAATACATTACTTTTGTAGTAGCTTTTATATGATCCCCAAATACCCGCTTTAGCGGCAACGTGTATGACAGCATCACAAGATTCTACTGCTTTGTTTAAGGTTTGAGAGTCGTTGAGGTCTCCTTGAAAGGTTTCAACTCCCATCTCTATTAGTTCTGGGTAGTGGCCCCTTGAGTAAGTACGAACCGTTTCTCCTCTTTGAAGTAATTGTTGAATAATGGCTTTGCCAAGAAAGCCAGCACCTCCGGTAATAAGAATTTTCATACACCTGCTCCTGATTCAATCTCTTTTTGAGCCCAAATAGCGAGTTTCTCACGGAAAATCTTTGAGTTATGGCGAATATCTACTGGGAAAGAGCGGTGAAAAAGTATGTGTTGAATGGATTGGGTATGAGGGTGTTTCTGGCTAATACTGTTGAGCTCCTCTAGAATTTTCTTGCGCGCTTCTCCTTTTGCAGGAGAACGAAGTTCTACGCACAATGCAGCGCTAGAAGAGCGATCTTTATGTACTTCTACCAGGGCAGTGCGCAAGACTTGAGGGTGTGTATTGAAGACCGCTTCGCATGGAACTGTAAACAAGGTTTCTGTGGAAAGGCGAACCCGTTGGCTCATTCGACCGCAAAACCATACTCTTCCCTTTTCATCGAAGTAGCCTAAGTCACCCATACGATGCCATACATCATTGCTACCAGGAATTGGGATTTTAGCGAGTTTTGTTGCTCCTGGATTATTGAAGTACTCTTTGGTTACGCTTGGGCCACGAACGACAATTTCTCCGATTTCACCAGGAGGTAGTTCTAAATCCCACGTCCATTGATGAATGGTCTCATCACTAATAGGAATGATTCGTAAATCATTGCCAGGAATAGGCCGGCCAATACAGGTCCCTTTTCCTTGTGCACTTCGTTCACATGTATCTGTTAAAATCTCTCTACTTCCTATACAGCTTACAGGTAAAGCTTCCGTAGCTCCGTAGGGAGTAAAAATTTCTGCTTTAGGATTCAGAGATGAATGAAATAGTTTGAGGGTGGATGCGGGTACTGGTGCTCCGGCGGAGAGAATACGTTTAAGTGAAGGGAGTTTAATGTTCTGCTTGCTGACGTATTCTCCTACTCGTTTGAGGAGGGCTGGAGAGCCAAACATGTGTGTAATTCCTAAGTCTCGAATAGGATCTACGATATTTTTTGGGTTAACTTTTCCTGGTCGGGTGGGGTCCATATCGGGAATAACAGAACAAACTCCCATTGCTGGATTAAATAGGGTAAAAAGGGGAAATGTAGATAAATCGATTTCACCTTCTTGAATATCAAACGCTGATTTCAAGAGTTGGATTTGTCCTGCAAACTGCTTATGTTGGTAAAGAACTCCTTTGGGAATACCCGTACTTCCACTAGTAAAAGCTATCGCAGCGGTATCGTCTGAAGTGGTAGAGGAGAAGCTATCATCTAAGCTACCTTTTTTATAAATATTCTCGTAAGTATGACCACCCCAGAATAGTTTCATGCCTACGGTAATATTGATTTCATTACTCTGTTTAGCCCAACCTAATATACAGCGGGCAAGGTGAGCTTTTGTTGTGCCTATGAAAGCATTGGGTTTGGCTGTATGAAGGCAGTTTTTAAGTGAACGAAGGCCCATTCCAGGGTCAACGAGAATGGGGACAGCTCCTAAACGTATCAAGCCAAATGCTAAGCCCATAAAATCTAGGCTTGGTGGAACCATTAGAACACAACGTGTTCCTTTTTTAATGCCAATCTTCTTTAGGCCACTAGCCATGCGCTTGCTGTCTATTACCAATTGTTCGTAGCTGAGCCTTGTATAGGCAGTACGTCCTTTTCGGTCTTTACGCTCAGGGTAAATGACGGCTGGGGCATAAGGTGTTTTGTCCGCTTGACGGTCTAAAAAATCACAAACATTGATATCTTTATTATTGGTCATAAGTTTTCTTAGATTTTAAGAACGAATGAATCAAAGGAATAACTTCATCTTGAGCATCTTCCAAGATATAGTGACCGCAATCAGGAAAACGGTGAATCCTAGCTGATGGGAAAACCTTTTCCCATTCACGGAGATAGTCTGTATCAAAAACAGGGTCTTTTTCTCCCCAGCATATCAAAATCGGCAGCTGCTCAAAACGCTTAAGCTGATTTTGTATGTTTGTGACAACAGAATACGCCTCATCTTTAGGGCTTAAAGGTATATCCTGCACAAAACGCAAAGTAGCAATACGATTTTGATACGAGTTATAAGGAGCGCAATAAGCGTCTCTCAGCTCTTTAGACATTGGATGCCTACGACACCCAATCCATGCTGTGGTACGACTAAAAGCATTGAAACGACGAATAAGCAAAGTTCCTAATGGAGAACGAGATAAATACAGTTCCCATGGTAAGCGTTTGCCTTCGGGTAAATGAAATGCTGCTGTATTGAGAATCGTAATACTTTTGATTTTTTCAGGATGCTTCACCGCATAGCCCATCCCAATCAAACCTCCCCAATCATGAAGAACTAAGTTGATGGGAGCTTCTATGGAAAGATGATCCATTAAAGCATCTAGGTCATCAATTCTTTGTTGGAGGGTATAGTGATATTGGTCATCACTAGGTTTATCCGAATAACCACAACCCATATGATCAGGTACAATGACTCGGTATTCTTTACGCAAAGCCATTGCTAAATTACGGTAGTAATATGACCAGCTAGGGTTACCGTGAACCATAAGAACTGGTTCACCTTGCCCTTCATCTAAATAATGATACGCTAGCTTGTTAAGTTTTAGATAATGCCCTTGAAAAGGATAAGTACTTGTGGTCATTAGCAAACTATATCAAAAATTGCACTGTTTAAACCGCTACCAACACCAACAAGAGAGACACGGTCTCCTTTGTTTAAACGTCCAGCAGCAAGAGATTTCGCTAAACTAATCGGAATTGTAGCTGGGCCAACATTCCCATACTTAGGATAAATACG
This sequence comes from Waddliaceae bacterium, assembly GCA_002709385.1. Classification (GTDB taxonomy): domain Bacteria; phylum Chlamydiota; class Chlamydiia; order Chlamydiales. Next base: position 28,872 of record PAQS01000022.1, on the reverse strand, counting down.
GAAAATCCTATCGTGAGCATAACCAATGCGATCTAAAAAGGTATTGGTATGTAGACGATTGATTTGATGGAGAACCAATTCTTTATAAGAGGCTGGATTCCACTTTACAGCTTGTTTTGCTTCATTAATTAAACGCATAACAAGATCAATTCCCGCCCTAAACAAACGTGTAGGGTCTGTGTACATCGCTGTTGTACTACCATGACATAGCTTATAATGCTCTGTAGCTGCTAAATGCATCCCTCCCAGAAAACGAGAACTATCAGGAAGTAAGTCAGAACGACCGATAATCATGGCAGCTGCACCAGAACCTAAGGTAAGCGTGGCGAAGTGCTTTCTAAATTCTTTTGCCCCAATATCAGGGCCTTGTAAACGCTGAATCGTACTCTCCATCAAGGTACGACTATCTTCACCATTCACTACCAAACCATAATCAATTTGGCCACCTTCAATGAGGCTACCAACTAAATGCATCCCATTTAAAAACCCCATACAAGCATTGCTTACATCAAAGTTCATGCAATAAGGACTCAAACGCAAATTACTATGTACAATAGATGCACAGGAAGGCTCCACGTAGTCTTTGGTTACACTTGTATTAATCAAAACACCTATGCGAGATGGATCAATACCTGTTTCTTCAATTACTTTTTCTGCTGCTAATGTCGCAGCTTGACTCGGAGTGGTACCGCGAGGCCAAAGACGACGTTCTTCAATACCAACGTGCTTAGACATAAAACCACGGCGCATATACACACGCTCCATAGGCTCTTTTAAAAGATCCTCTATCTCTTCAGTTGATATTCGTTCCGGAGCATCGACCGAACTCACACCAGCGATAGATACCTGCTCGAATTTGGCTAACTTAAACATGATTAAATGTAGATCCCCCCAAAAGGCCAATGGACCCTGCTGGACAGCAAGATAGTTAAAATAGCTGCATTATACAGGATTCATGTCATAAGGCCAAGGTCACCATTAAGATGATCTTAAAAAAAATATGAAGAGAGGAAAGAATAAAGTGAACTAAGTATAATAGTTTGAATTTTAATTATTATAATAATAGTATAAGTCGATTGTTTATTGTTAAAAAAACGATAACTAAGTTCATTTTTTTAATTAAAGATAGAGTAAAGATGTATATAGGAAAAAATCAGTACGAGGTCTCTCGTTTGCGCTGTTTGCTTTCTGCTGCTAATCCTTCGTTTTGGAGTAGGATTAGCGTTTTTCTTGCTAGAAGCTGGGAATTTCTTTGCTCTCGTATCTGGATAGACAATAAACGCGTTATGGAAAGTTTCCGAGAGCAGTATTCAAAAATAGACCCTAAAGAATGTTTTCCTAGTGAGATAAGAGATGTAAAGCAAATCTGTAAATTGCTTTTAAAAGCTGATATTTCTTCGGTAGATCGTGTTGTGGTTCGTAGTGTTGATCAGCAGTTGGAAGTTTTACCTATTCAAGAAAGTCGTGAGGAGTGGCTTTTGTGGGTACAGGATTTTTCTTATCAATTAGCGAATGATGTATCTAGGTCAGGCATCTTAATGAATTCTTTAAGTCATCGTGGTGTGGATATAAAAGATGTTCATTATTTGCGTTTAGTTTTAGAGAATGCAGCGGATACAGATGCTATGCGTCATTTAATTACCAGCTTGCGTCCTCATCCATCTATCGAACAAAAAATCAATCATGTGGATTTTGATCGTGTTAAAAGCTATTGCGAAGGGTTAATTTCAGAAATTTTTGATGCTGTTTTACGCCCGGTTTTTCGAGAACTTGAAGAAGATAAAATTGTTTTAAATAGCTTGTCTGAAGAACCGAAATTAAGTGTTTTAGAAGAATCAGTACTTAATTTCTTGCGCGATGTGGAGAGAAAAGAACTTCATAAAATTCCGTTTTCAAAGCGTATTGATCTATTGGCTGAGCTATATAGTTATGTATCTTTGATATGGGAAGCAAAAGATTTAGATATTTTTCATGCTTTGGAGTTATTTGTAGAGAAAGTACATCATAAAATTTTGTCCTGTGAGGGAAAAACGTTAGATGAAAAAAAACGTCGACAACTCTACTCCAATATGGAGTATTTTATTCAAGAGTTACAGCTATCTGGCATTGATGACTATCGTTTGTCGCATTTAATAGGGCAGGAATTACATAAGCGCCCAGACGACCGTAGTGCATTGAATGCATTTTTCCGTTTACATTGTTGTCAATCCAACGAAGATTTTATGAGAGATCACAGTTTGCGCAGAGATCTTGTAAAGTGGCTTGATACTATGTCAGGAAACAATAAAGCATTCCTTGATAAGATGGCGCAAGACCTATGTGGAGCTTATCAGTACTTACTTGATGAAGGAAAGTTTGCTGATTTAGAAAAAGAAGGCGATATTCTTCTTCATCTAGCTAAAATTGCTAATGCGATTAAACATTACGATACGATTCCAGAAGAAATAGCAAAAGAATTAAGTGATAAACAACTACGAACTCTTAAGCGAGTCCACTCTGTATTTGCAAAAACACAATCAGCTTTTACATGGAGTTATCAACAGCAAAAATATGTACCGCTAGGAGAAGCTGCACTTGTACATGGAATTATTCGTCGTGCAAATGGCATAGATGCTGTATCAACTCAAATAGAATCTGTTCAGAACGTTGTTCAAGAAACGTTTTCAGGTAGAACAGGATATGTGCATGATATAGGAAAAAGAACTCTCTTTAGTCAAAAAGAACGCTTTCGTGAGCAACAAAGAGAAGCAAAAGCTCTGATTAGTTCTTTAATTGCTCGTCCAGAAGATATTTATCTGTATACAGAACGACATGAAGCTCATATAGAAGATGACGGCTCTTATACTTATGTTCCTAAAGAATTCACCTTAAATTGTTATGATTGTGGAGAGCTATTAAGACCTATAGTGAAAATATTGTCACAAGAAATCAAAGCTCATTTAGAAGGAGAAATTCCCGAAACAATGGACAGCCCAAAGGCTTTACAAGAGTTTCTAAGCAAAATTCCTCATGTTGATGAATATTTCAATAGAGACATGATTGGAGCAGAAAGATTTCCAGTAAATATTCACCAAAAACTTCTTAATGATATTTCAGTATTAGTTGAGGTAAATGCTAAATTGCAACTCGGGGAAATCGACTTAAATAATGTAGTAAAAAATAAAATTAGTATACTTTCCCGTGTATGTAAACTATTTCTCGATAAAGAAAAAGTAACTTTTGCTTCTATTCAAGAAAAAAATCTTTCAATTCAAGAACGTCCTCAGGGAAGGATTTAATTTCTGTATAGTCTTCATATTCATTCTTAGATGAAGGACTACACCAAATTAACAATAGAAATAAAGACAAGGTAATAAAAAGTGAACGTAACATAGGCACTCCTTTTTTATGCCATATACCTTTAATTTATTTTGCTTGTCTATAGATGCTTTTAAAATATTGATTTTAGTTGATGGAAGTTTTGTAAAAAGACAGTACTTAGGACATGAATTTGAGTGCTCAGTGCAATGATAGGGATGCTTCCTTTTATCATTGCACGTTCTTTATCTATCGGCCAGCCACGGATAGCTTGTGCACTACCCTGAGCGATATCTGCAATGATGCAAACTGTTTTAGCGCATTCGTAGGCAAACCCTATGGGGGGGATAGCCCAAAGACCGCATGCAGCGGCTATAGTTAGGGCTTTTGCCCATTGAGATTCTAAGTGTGCGCATATGTAATAACTAGAGAATATATTTCCAATACCTTTTCCAATTCCAGCTAAATTAGAATCATTTTTTGCTGTAGAGAATGAGCTCAGTAATGAATATGCTATGTGCCCCATACCACTTAAAAAAAAGATAGCTTCTTCATCAGAAATTTCTAAAGGATCGGTTTTTAATGTGTTTTGAGCGATTAATTCTAATGGACTTGTTAAGAGGCTATTTTTAGTATTTACGTTTTGAGTACTTGCTTTAGCTAATGCTCTCCATAATTCGCTATCACCGTAAATACTAGCAAAATGTAAAGGGCTTGTTCCGTGAAAATTAGGGCTAGAGACAAGAGAAGGGTCTATTTTGTCTATTAAAAATTTTACGGTTTCTGGGTCTTTTCCGAGCACAGCATAGTGCAAAACAGAATGAGAACCGTAGTCCAAATCGTTGATTTGATCACTAGCCTTCCATGCTTTTTTTACAGCATTGATAGATCCAGTCATTGCAGCATGCATTAAAGGGGTAGTACCATGAAAAGTCTCTTGTTTTTTGAGGGAGTCTATTTGCTCTTTAATTTTTGAAGCGTCTTTGCGCCATTTATAGAGCAATTGATAATCGAGCGGAATATCTAAGTGTTTGATGTTTAATTTTTTAAATAAAAGATCCTTAATGCAAGCGTTATCACTAATGATGGCATGATCAAGTGCTGTTAAATCATCTAAGTCTTTAAGCAAAGTATCGGCCCCTAAATCTAGCAGTTGATTTACGGAGCTGATTTGGCAGTGTCGGATAGCATAGTGGAGGGGAAGAATTCCATTCTTCATAAACGCATCCACCATTTCTGGAGATTCCTTGAAAAGTTGAGGAAAGAGGGTGTGATAGTTTCCTAATACAGCTTCATGAAATGTGTTTATTTTAAAGTATTCAATTAAGGATGAGGATATAGAGTCTGATAGTTTGAAACGACTTTCTTCCTTACTAGAAAATTTCTCTAATACATCAATTCCACTTAAGTGAGAGATAAGATCTAGAAAAGGATATAAAGACATAAGAATCTAAATATATTAATTTTAATGTTTTAGATTGTTTATTTTAATGAGTAATAAAGAAAAAATCTACTTGTTTCTTGTTTAAATTTAAATTTTTTTGATAGTTTTTTGGTTTAACCCTTTCAAAGCAAAGGAGAGGAAAATGAAAATTTCTGATATTCGTTGTGAAAACTGGATGGAACAATTCATATCGCAAATAGAAGATAAAAGTATTCATGATTTGGTACTACCTGCTACTCATAATAGCAGTGCATATATGCTAAAAGTGGATTCGATTCCAGAAGAGTCGATTTGGGTAAAAGTTTCTAATTTAGCAGCTAAATATTTTGTTTGTGTTGAGGGGTTAATTAAAGACTGGGTTATTACGCAAAATGGCTCTGTTTATGAGCAGTTAAAACAAGGGATTCGTTTTTTAGATTTACGCGTAATGTGGAATGCTGAAACAGAAAGTTTTGCTTGTTCCCATACGTTTTTGACGGCTTCACTTGATGAAGTTTTATCTGATGTTCGACGTTTTATTGATGAGCATCCTAGTGAAGTAGTTGTGACAAAATTCAAATCAGATTTTGCTCATAGAAAAGAAATTGAAGGGCATGAAAAAGATTTATTGGAACGTATAAGCCAGGCTTGGGGGGATTGTATGCTTCAAGCTCCTCATAGTAATACCGAGGAATCTTCAAAAATTAAAGATATGCTTACAACGAACCATCGTATTCAATGCTTTTATAAGGCAGAAGATAACAAAGTACAGCATCCTAGTATATGGGATGGGGATAACTTAGAAGAGTTTTGGATCGATGGTTCCAATATAGATGATCGTTTAAAAGAAATTGAGGATGGGATCAAGTCTATCAAAGAAGGAGATGGTAAAACATATCTTGCACCTTTTACTTTGACTGCGACAAAAAGAGATATTATTTTTGGTGTATTGAAACAATTGAGTTCTTCCAAGTCTCAAAATAATCTCCAATCCTTAGTCACAAAAATGCATGAAATTTTACCTGAATACTTTAAACAACACGCTGAAGATCTCAAAAAGGTGCAAGGTATTAGCCTAGATTTTCCTCTTAAAAGAGATATTCAACACATCATTAGTTTGAATTTAGAAGATTTTTAATGATTTGTTGATTGGAGGAAGAGTTCATGATTGTATTCCACTCCGAAATAAAGTTTTTTTGAGCTTTTTTTATTAAGGGGTCATTTTGGGCCCCTTGAATTGTACTTCTAAATCTACAGCAGTGTTTTTTGAGTGCTTCTCGAAAAGCGGAAAAATGTTGATCGATCACTTGTTGTTTATCTTGAAATTGTCGGATAAAAGATTGGATAGTTTCCTCTTTTGCTGAAAATTCTCGAGAAATACTAGTGTTTGCCTCTTTCATCTGGCACCAATCAATCCCAGCTAAAATGCGTTCGGCGTCAATAGAAGAAATGTAAGGTTTTTGTTTTTCCTTACACATATTCCAGATAAGCGATAAAATATCACGGCGACAAAATCGGAGTGCTTTGGATTCTGGTAAAGGATTTTTTTCCATTTTGTCTATTGTTTTGTTTGCGATGATGGCTCGACTAAGAGGGGTTTGGAGGCAAGAAGGGCGTATTCTGTTGGCAGACTCTATACAAGACAAAACAAAAGTGTCGTAAGGGTGAATTTTTTTGTTTATAGATGACTTGCTTTCGTTTAAGGAATGAGGATGGAAACCGATCCATTCTAATTGAAGAGAAGAACTACTCATAGCTTAAATACTCGTTTTTAGCCCGGTATTCTAGATCTGCTTTTTTTAAAAGTCAAACCTCTTTAAATAGAGATGAAATTTATATTATTTAAATAAAATCTTAATGGTTTGTATATATTCGCCTTATATAATTTTAATGAAAAAAATATAAAATGGTTTTTTTGATATGGAGTTAGACAAAGATTTTAATCCGAGTGAAATCGCTATACAATTTGTTTCTGAGGAAGGATTAGCAGGAGATTTTACTTTAGGAAAAGATGAGTATTCAGGTTGGAATATTTTCCGACATGTTTATCGTTGGTGTACTTCACATTCTCGTCTTCAAAAAAGAGTAGAAAGTGTGGCATTTGCTGTAATTCAAAATCATTTAGGAGAAGATTTTGAATTGAGTAAGTACCAATTCGAGCGTGTTTTGAAACTTGCTTGTCGAGATTTACCAGGTTTACGTCGTTCAGAACTCCATAAGATAGATACGTTCAAGCGTGTTATTAATCATATAAAAGAAAATATTGAAGTTGCAGGAACTTCAATACCTGTTTATGAAAATAGTGATTCCACAAACGATGATGATGTCGTTAAAACCATGAAATATCTCTTAGGAGATGGAAAATTTCCTTTTCATCGTATTTCAGTGGGGACTCTTCTTGCCATTGTTCTTAAAAAGAACCCAAATCTTCTCAGTGAAATGAAAGAAGAGCTTCAGAGCGGATTTATGAGTTTATGGGATGGTCTAAAAACAGAAAAAGGAAAAGATCAACTTACAGAATCTCTGATTGGAAATATGCTGGCTTTGATTCCATTTACTGAACCAGAAGATGGAAAAATATGGAAGGTGCCTCAGAAGATTAATGGACAATGGCAACTAGTAGAGTTTTCTTCTAAAGCCATTTGTTTGACTCCTGATTGGGCGGCACATGACCCTTACCATGCCTACTCGATGCTTCCTCAAAATAATGATATAGCTTCTCCACTTCTTTTGTTTATGGGAACTCCTCAGCCTACGGCTTCTGGATTTTCTGTTGCGAGTTGGACGGATTGGGTACCGGGTTATGCTGTAGGGGAAAGTCTTTATTCGTGGTTTGCGGAAGAAAAAATTAAAGACTGTCTTCGTAGTCATAATGAAAATGGACATAAAACTCGTCTTTACGGACAAAGTTTAGGGGCAAGCCTCTCTTTATTGACGGTGGCTAATTCGCCTGGGTTGGTTGAATCTGTTAGTGCATATGGAGCTCCTTCTCCAACAGCTAGCACACGTCAGAAGTATCAAGAAAACTGCGAAGGACTTGAAGAGAAGCCTAAAGTATCCATATACTGGAACGACAACGATCCGGTAGGTTTTCTTGGTTCTGGTTGGCATAAAGATTGGTCACTTTATCGAGTTCTTCCAGCAAAAAAAACTGATGGTTTTTCTGCTCATGCGAGAGCGGTTGTTGGGCAAACAGGTGTTCTTTTATGGAAGGCTCAATCGAAGCCTGATAGTCGTCGATGGAAGAGGTTCTGCGTTTCACTTACGCACCAACTTTTGTCTGTTCCGATGTTCTTTTTGCAGAGCATAAGTATTGGAGGACAAGTAGCTTTCCATCAGAGTAAAAATTGGACTCTGAAAAAATGGGATCAAGTGAATGAACAGTTCTGTTTGAGCGAATAGATCTTAATAAAATTTTTGAGAGGGAATAAATGGGGGTCAAATATCAGCAGTGGGTGGAACAGGCGTGCCACGCTCCTTCTGGGTATGAAGAATTGCGAGAAATTATTCACCAGAATAGATCCTTTCATCGTCCTGCAAGTTTAAATTATGGCAATCATGGTTTAGATGATGTTCTGCTCACTGTAGAAGAGGCTATTCGTTCTAATAAACGTATTGCTCTTTACGCGGATTATGATGTTGACGGCACCATGAGTTGTGTCAGTTGGATTTGGTTTCTCCGTTATATTGGGTACGAAAACTTTATCCATTATATCCCTTGCCGTTTTCGTGAAGGATATGGCTTGAATCTTGATGCGATACGTCATCTTATTCACGACGAAAAAGCTGAATTAGTGATTACAATGGACACCGGCATCACTGCCAATGAGGAAGCTGCTTACTGTAAAGAACAGGGAGTAGCCTTCATTTGTACAGATCATCACAAATTGCAGCCAGAAAAGATGCCGGACTGCCTCATTCTTAATCCTAAACTCCATCCGGAAGAAGAGTATCAAGAATTATGTGGCTGTGCCATTACTTATGTTCTTTTACGTAGCTTAGGGCGGCGTATGGAAGTAACGGGTGAAATATGGACAGATTTACTCGCTTTAACGGGGATGGCTACCATTTGTGATTTAGTGCCACTAAACGGTGTCAATCATCAACTTGCTCGTATGGGAGTACAGGCTTTGTGGCGTAGTCGACGTCCTATCATCCGCAAACTTCTTGAGTCCTGTTCTGTCGACGATAAAATTGATGAAAGTGATATAGGGTTTCGTTTAGGTCCTCGCATCAACGCGGTAGGAAGGCTTGAGCATGCAGACCAAGTCATTGAAGCATTCGTATCAGAAGAAGCTGATGCGCTTATTGAGCATATGGGTTCTTGCAATGATCGACGCAAGCAAATTCAAGGGAAAATCGTTAAAGAAGCGCAAATCCAAGCTCGAAAACAAGGAGATACTCCTATTTTATTTCTTGGGGGAGACTGGCATCCAGGCGTGGTAGGGATTGCAGCGAGCAAATTGGCTGATGAGTTTTGGCGTCCAGTTTGGTTATTCCAAAAGAAAGACGGTATTTGCAAAGGATCTACTCGAAGTATCCCTGGTTTTGATGTTACAGAGGCTATGGGAGCCGCCTCAGAGCATTTTAAGCAGTTTGGTGGCCACCAAGCAGCGGGAGGTTTTCTGTTCGAGGAAGATAAAGAAGAAGCAATTCGAAATGCACTGACAGCATATGCCAATGAATTCAAGCAGTTAAATCCGAGTATTTGGCAAAGTAAAGTAGAGTTTGATTGTTCTTTGCCTATTGATTTAGCTTCTTTAGATTTGATGGATGTTTTAGATGAGCTAAAGCCTTTTGGGCATGGTTTTCCAGAGCCGCGGTTTTGTATTGAAACAGAAGTATTGCGCACACAGTTTTATCAGGATAAAAAAACAGGAGAGCCACGTCATACCGCTGTTACAGTAAGAGGAGCTGATGGGCAATGGCAAAAAATCATGTTTTTTCAGTCGGTGTATCCCGAGCTTGTTCAAGCTAAAAAAGCTCGTTTTGTTGTTTCTGCATCACGCAATACATTCCGTGGAAACGAAAGCCTTTCTCTTTTAGGACACGATTTTGAAGTTTTAGATCCGATTATTGAACGTTGATATTTTTTTACGCAACGGCGCAAAGAGTTTCCTTGTCGCGCCGTTGCGTTTTATTTTTAGGCTATACAGGAAGAGCTTGTGTGGCAACAGTTAACACGAGAACTGTTTTTCTGTGCTGCCGTATAAGACTGAATTGTAATGCTTAAACCATAAAGTACTAAAGGAACACATTGTAATAAAGCAGTTGCTGCACTTGAGATAGAACGCAATGCTGTGCCTGTGATGACTTCTATTGCAGATTCTCCCGAAACGATCCAAGCTTGTGCACCGAGATAGGAAGGAATAGCAAAGCGATATTGGCAGAAGCGCTCGATGGTGAATCGATAAGCCAAACTTGCGGTGAATCCTAGAGCAAGAGTGACGGGGAGTGGAGTTGGCATATACAACATCAGTGCTGCCATAGACGCACAGCGGAAGATGTGGTTAGCGATAAGGACAACAGTGTTGACGATGGGGTGTTGATCAAGGTAATCACCGATTTCTTTCTGTACAGTATTTAGTGTTTCGCTGGGGTTGATTTTCATAATAGGACTCCTTTCCTTTCTGCAATGAGAGAGCAAATTCTAGATTAGCGTGGATTTTAGCTCCAGGCGAAGTCTATATTCTGTTACAATCACTGTTGGTCGTTTAGGAGGATAGTATGAAAAAAGATCCATTAGTTATTTATGGAAGTTCCCGTGAAGAGGGCAATACTCGTCATGCTTTATCGTTAGTATTGAATGAGCATCCTCATGAATTTATCGATTTGCGCTCATTAGATATTTCTTATTTTGATTACACCCATGCCAATGAGGGAGATGATTTTCTTTCTGTTGCAGAAAAGATGTTGTCTCATGAGAAGATCATATTAGCTACTCCAGTTTATTGGTATACGATGAGTGCCATGATGAAAACATTTATTGATCGTTGGAGTGATTTGATTACGATACGTAAAGAAATGGGCCGTGCGTTGAAAGGTAAATGGGTGTATGTGGTCAGCTCTTACGGCTCAGAATATCCTTGCGGTTTTGAAGATCCTTTTCGTTTGACCTGTCAGTATTTGGATATGCATTATGGTGGAGCTTATCTTCATTATAGTGGGAATGATACCATTCGTGTAGAAGAAAATACCCGTCAAGTATCTGCTTTTAAGCACTTGTTATTTGATTAGGAAAAAAAAACTTAGTAGAGTGGTGATTATTTAACATCTAGGGGAATTTATGGGACGCGAAACAATCGTTGCTGGAAACTGGAAAATGTACAAAACATCTGAAGAAGCTGTTGCGTTTATAGACCAGTTAAAGCCGTTAATAGAGAATGTAGAATCAAGTGTCTATTTAGCTGTTCCTTTTACAGCAATTCATCCATCCGTAGAAGCGTCTAAAAATTCGAAAATTTGTATTGGTGCACAGAATATGCACGATGCTACAGAAGGAGCTTTTACAGGAGAAGTCGCGGGGTGCATGTTGAGTGCTGAAGGGACTCGCTTTGTGATTTTAGGGCATTCTGAGCGTCGCCATGTTTTTGGTGAAAGTAGTCAATTTGTGAATGCAAAGGTAAAAGCTGCTTTAAAAGAAGGTTTACGCCCGATTGTTTGCGTGGGAGAACAAAAAACAGAACGTGAGCAAGGAAAAACAGAAGAAATCATCGAACAGCAGATGATTGAAAGTCTGTCTGATTTATCTGAAGATGATATGAAGACGGTGGTCATTGCTTATGAGCCTGTTTGGGCTATTGGTACGGGCTTAACAGCTACCCCAGAACTTGCGCAGGAAGCTCATCAATTTATTCGTGGTGTTTTGTCTAAAAATTGGACGGATAAAGTGGCAAAAGGAACCCCAATTTTATATGGTGGTTCAGTGAAACCTAAGAATGCGAGAGAGTTGACTGAAGGAAAAGATATTGATGGCGTACTCGTGGGAGGCGCTGCTTTAGATGTTCAGTCATTTTTTGAGATCATAGAACAAAGTTCTTCTTTAAGTGCAAAAGCAGAAACTTAAGAGAGAATGGAGTCGGGGCTTGTAGCGAAGCAAGAAATTCTATATAATAATACCCAGTCTGAAATAGGTTTATGGTTCATTGATGAGTACGATTTATTTTATTGCGATTAGCTTATTTGTATTACTTTGTATGCTTTTATGCATGGTGATTTTAGCTCAAGAAAGTAAAAGCTCTGGTTTAGGTGCTTCTTTTGGTGGAGATTCTTCATCTTCCGTATTTGGAACATCTACAGCGCAAATTCTGCAAAAATTTACTGCTTGGTTATTGGCAGCTTTTCTTGTTTCTTGTGTTTTACTTTCTGTATGGACCTCTAGTCTTGGTAGAAATGATCGCGCTTCGGCAGCGTATATGATCGAGTCGCAACAGTAATAGTTTATTTTATTGCTTTTATGAAAATGCCCCATTTTGATCGTAATCAAAATGGGGCATTTAACAAATAAGTCGATTTAACGGTTTTCTCCGATCGCGTCTTCTAAAATTCCTTGCATATCTAAAATCGCGATCAAGCAATCTGGTTCTTTATAGATACCGCTAAAGAAGCGTTTATTAACGCCTCTAACGTTATTGGTTGCTTCTTCAAAGCATGCTTCAGTGGTGTTGATAACAGATTCCACCTCGTCTACGAGAAACCCTACTTTTTCGTTACGGAATTCGAAGATAACGATTTGTCCCGTAGTGCTATCTTCTGCTTCAGGGAGAGAAAAACGTCTGCGAAGATCGAGAATGGTAACAATATGTCCTCGAAGATTGGCGACACCTTTTACCCAGTCTGCCGCTCCATAGACTTTTGTTGTTGAGGTATCTATAGAAATCTCTAAGACATCAGATACGTCCATACCACAGAGCAAGTCATGAACTCTAAGCAAGCAAATTTTTTCTAATTTGTTTATATTTTTTGTGGCAGAGCTCATTATCCTTCCTCCTTACTTACAGCTTTTCTTTTCAGCTTACTGCTGAGTTGGACAAGTGTGCTTTGGAGTTCGTCTTTAGCAAGTTTGACCATGTATTTATCAGCCCCTGCTTGCATGACCATTTCTTCATTGTCAGTACCTGCAAGAGAAGTGATTGCAATAACTGGAAGAGATTGCAAATTAGGGTCGCCTCTAATAGCTCGCATAAACCCTAGGCCGTCGAGGTTTGGCATTTCGATATCAGTAAGTACAATATCGAATTTGTTTTCTTGGCTTTGTAGTTTTTGTAAGCCAATTTCGCCATCTTCTGCTGTGACGACTTCTGCACCAAGCTCACTAACGAAACGTGAGATTTGGTTTCGGTAGAAGCTTGAATCATCCACAACTAAAACAGAGACAGGGGCATCGCCTTCACTTTTTTTCATTTGAGTGGTGTCTGTCCATTCAGGGTAACGTTGTTTAGCTAGCTCATAAAGATCGACTAGCAGAACGGTGTGCCCTTCTATGATAATGGACCCCATGATTCCTTTTTGGGCAAAAGTCTTGTCATCTACTATTGTAGAGGCTTCATGTGCATCCATCAGATCATTCACAACTAAACCAATCTCATGTCCTTGAGTGCGGAAAACGAGTACAAACTGTGTTTCGCCATCTTCTTTGGGGACTTCTGGCAATTGACTTAGTGAAATGAGTGGTAAGGACCTATCTTCATATTGTAATCCAGGTCTGCCAACCTTATCTTCAATACGTGATGCGTTAACCTGTTCGATTCTACGCACAATACCTAAAGGAACAGCAAAGTAGTTTCCAGGAACATTGGAAACGACAAGGTAGCTTTGTCTATCTGCTAATTCTTCTAGATCGTCAGAATTTTCTTCATGATAACCAATCGCAGAAAGACCTTCTTGACGGCTGATTCCCATAACATCCAGAATCATAGCTACGTTTCCATCACCGCGAATAGTTACCCCACTATAGCAAGCACAATGCTGTAGGAAGATGCCCAAAAGTTTTACTACGATCTCTTCTGGCTCTAGAAAGCGATCAACAACTAAACGGAAACGGAAACCATCTGCAAGCGATATTGATCGGTTTTTTTCTTCTAGGGAGAAGTGAAAACTTTCTTCACTATGGTTTACTTCTTCTTTTGTCAGAACTTGATTATGATGAAAATTTTATTAAAGGTGCATATTCCGATAGTGACTTAGGAAAAAGCTTTCAAGCAGCTATTGTATCTAAATCTAATCAGGAATCTTATTTACTATTTTTGCAAGCAGCTCGGGGGAAGTAGACCTTGTGGGCGCTCATTGGCACTTACATTCTAGCACCTAACGTTACGATTCCTGTAATTGCATTATTTGTTATATGTGCGAATAGAGGAGCTATGATATCACCGGTTGTTTCATGTAAAGTACTGTAAGTTGGTAAAAGAGCTATGCTTAATGATTGAATAAGAGCACCTTTGGTACTTAGGTAAGATCCAGCATTATCAAGATGAAGAGATGCAAATAAGCTGTTAACTACTAAAATTCTAGAAGCAGGTGAAGCACAAAATTGTGCTATAGAGTTGTTTTTCCAAGATTCAGGACTAAGATGGCTTATAAGTTTTTGGGTCAATGCGACACCATTCTGCAGGATTCCTCGTATAAAAACTTCTTCCTTAATAGCAGCGATTAAAGCTCTACTCATGGTAATATCTATACTAGGCTCTTCGCCTTCATCTTCTTGAGATAGTAATATGTGCAAAGCTATAATAGTAGCAGCACTAATCAAAAATCCTTGTGCTCCTTTCGAACATCCTTTGATCACCTTCTCACGCAAAGAAAAATCTTTGTATTCTTCTGCTTTTTTAGCAATAGCATCATTATTCAATGCAAAGAAAATTCCGTTCTCTCTTGTGTAAAGACTAGCAACGAAAGAAGCGACTTTACAAGTGGAGTTTACTGTAGTTGATATTGCCAATTTTACAGGCTTTATGATTGTATAGTCTGCTACTGTTTGAAATATTCCTATTATACTCATTTATAGACACCTTATTTTTATTGTTTTAAATAGAAGTGTAAAAATATTTTGTTAAGATGGTGTAAAATAAAAGTATATTTATTTGTTTTACTGTGTTTGTTATAATATATTATACTTATTGATAATTTGGTTTGTTTGATGGTTTCTCCTATTGATTATAATAAAGAAATTATATCGAAAAATGGCATTCAGGTTAGTTATAGCGACCGTTGTGTTTTAGGCAACTTAGTTCATCGAAATATTAAGGATATATCAGACTTAAATGAGTTTATAGAATCTTTAAGAAGTACAGAAAAAGTAAAGTTAGTAGAAAGTATAACTGAAAAATCCTCTAATAAAAATAAAAGCGGTGGCGATAATGGGAATGAATCTAGTGTTTTTCTCATTCATACAAATTTAGGTATTTATCGTATTAAACAAAGTCTTTGTTATGGTGACGAAGAAGTAGCAGTTGCGGACAAAGCGAATCATTTAGCTAAAGCACTGATAGGAGAAAGTAAGAAAAAGGGAGGAGATCTTGAGACGCAAAAAGCAAGCTTAAGTCAATTGTGGCATCGTTTAGTAGATTCTTGTCCTGAAAAGTACAAAAGAGTTCATTTATTATGGAATTTGGCTGTCGGACCTGTTGCGATCGTGCAACGTATATTTAGAAAAAAAATCAATGATCATCGTCCCATAGAACTTCTTTCTCTTGAGCGAACAAAGGGTGCAGAAGGACAAGAATATGCTTTGTTATCAGCTCTGCGTACTTGTATTGCTGCATTGACTCCAGAAGACAAAGCAGACAAACAATTATGGATTCAGTTACGAGATGCTCTTGATATAGGCACGAACTATTTCAAAAAAGACGACCCGAAAAAATACATAAAGGAGCAAGTACAAGAAGGGGTTTTTGATAAGTTTAAAGAGGCAAAAAACGGTAGTAATTTGCTCATGATTCCAACGGGATATTGGAGGGATGACGGAGTTTTTGAGCCTGTCTTATTGAATTTGTATAAAAATGACAGCGGGAACCTTGCTTTATCTGAAATGAGTTATGGCTTGTCGAAAGATCGATTTGCACGTGATTTTGTTTGGGAAAAACTTCCTTCAGATGATGACTTAGCTAGCTGTATCAATCATTTGATGTCCTTAAGTTTGCCCTCTCCGAAAGATCGAATAAGTAAAGGGGATTGGGTAAGAATTTTTGAGTTAATGGGAGAAGAAGAAAATCTCAAAGAAAAACTAAAAGATTCCATGAAGAAAGCTTCTGATGATAGCCGTAGTAGAATAACTGAGATGCATGGTTTATTTCCCCCTGAATCAGTAGAGGAATATCGACAAAAGTTATGGGTACATAGTGGAGCTACTATTCAAGAAAATAAACAGCGTAGTTTAGAAGTTAAACCGGATCCTATGAAGCTGATTCGAGAAGGAATCCGCATTCGTTTTTCTACAGCGTCGTTATCTGATAAGGAAAAATTTACAAAAGAGGTTTTGAGTCATGAATTGAATCAGATAGACACTGCCATAGGAGAGCTATCTGATAAGAAATCTGAAAAATTACTTGGTGTTTTGCTAGAAAAACAACGTAAATTGCAAAAATATTCTGATAATTTTGATGATTTAAGTAGTCGTATTGATTCACTCATTCAACGTTTAGAAGTTTCCAATTTGAAAAAAAGAAATATTCCCAATGAGCTTGAAAAATTGAAGAGAGGCGATTTTCATGTTCACTTAGGAAAGTTACATTCACCTAACACTTCTAAACAGAAGCAAGTTGCATCAAAGCGAATGAATCAAGATGACTTAATAAATGTTTCATTTGTAGGTAATGCTTTTAGATCGGAAATAAATGAAAGAGAGCAAATTCCAGCCTTATTGGAAAGGACAGCTTATCTGGCAAAACGCTTAGACGAATTAGTGGATGCAGAACAATTGAATTTGATTTTGCAAATTTATAGAGAAACGATTTCTAATCTTGAAGTTCCTGTCGATTCAAAGTTTTGGAAAGGTTTTGAATCACACGCTAATTTGGAAGAATGTGATCAGTTGAGTGAGCATTTGTCTAAAATGCATCATTATTTTGCAGAAGCAAAGTTTAAAAAAGGACAAATTGCTTATGACGAACGTGATCAAGTAGATTCTCTTACAGTACATACATCGTTATTACATTTGCTGCACTTAAGTCAAAATACTTTTTTAAAAGATGATAGTGAAAATGAGATTCCTGAGAGAGCACAGTTTTTATATGATTTAGGTTGGAATCTAGATACTTTGAGAAGAGATTTACATACTTTAGATGGGTTAGTTGAACAACGTCCGGCACGTGTTCCTAGACAAGAATATAAAATTCAATTGGTTCGAGATTATATACACAAGAATGCAGAGAATGAAATTCATGAAGGATTTCGGCATGAAGAAGCATTTAATAACCTTTGCGTTTCGAAACAATTATCAGGCAAAGCAGAAGCTCAAGCCCGTGCTGATTATGCTGATAGTTTTTATATAAGAGGTCTAGGAAATAGTCCGTATGAAATCCCTGGACAAATGACAGACATTCATCGCTTTACATCTTTGCAACCAGCATTATGGGACCCTGAAAAAGCGCTGCTGGGGCAAAGAGGAGCAAAAGGGGTTTTTAGAGAAACTCTACACTTCTTGTCTCAAGTCCCATCTGTCTTTTCTGGTATTTCCAAGACTTTTCAAAAGCCAGGTGCTGGCATATCAGAGATAAAGCAAGCTGGCATAGAAGTTCTCCAAGACTCTCATGGCATTCGTTATAGTTCTATCATTGATAGGGCAAAAGGAATGAATCGAGTTGAATTTATGAAAGGAAAAACGGGGATAATTGAAAATCCACTATTTAGCGATAAAAATTTAGGAGATCCTTTGCTTTTTGATACTCCGAACAAAATTAGTAAAGGGTTAGTAGTTTTATCTGGAGATTTACCTGGAAATATTAAAAAAGGCCAAGGCCTTGGAACATATGTGGAATATTTAATTGCTCAGTTCCGTAGGGCTATTATTTCGGATAAAACTTATGAAAGAGGTCTGACAGAAAAAATACACTCACAAAATTCTGAATCACAAATGCGAGCTTCTTCTTTAGAAGATATAAACAATGATCTCCAATCCATCGATCAATACCTTCTTGATCGTTTAGCTATAGTAGAAAAAGAAAATGAAGAAAGTTTATCTTTTCGAGTTTTAGAGGAGGTTTTCGATTTAATCGTAGCCCGTCCTGATCTATTAGATAAGCCTGAGGCTCGCCGGAGAATTGACTCTTTAATTCATAGTTCCCATTTAATTTCCACGTATCTGAAAAAAAATTCATCGCATTTTGAGCAGATGGGAATAAGAATGAAGGAAGCAATTGATCTTTGTGTGAATGATCATAAATTGCAAAGAGCAAACTTTTTGCTCTATTTAGGCACTTCAATAAGTTTATTTTCTTCTGGAAAGGGTGGAGGAATCCCTAATATTTTAGAAGAAAATCAAGAATATAGAAATAAGTTAATTAAACAGATCAAAGAAGAGTCAGGCTCATTGAATGAGCAAATAGATAATTGTACGTATTTTCTATCTGCTTTAGCAAATGAGACAGATACAGAAAAACTGAAAATGCTTTTTGAAGATGAAGACACAGCATTATCTTTATTTATCTCTCTACAAAAAATAAAAGATATGGGGCAATTCGCAAGTTTACCTCACCTTAGCGAGTCTTTACAACACTGGTCTGATGTTCACCTGAAGCCACTTTTTAGAGAAAAAAGTAATGAGTTATTAAAAGCTCTTAATTATTGGACAAATACTCAAGAAGGTGAATGGATTCAAGATGAACAAGATCATTACTTATGGTCGAAAGAAACAATAAAAATTCACCTATCCACGATGTCTATTGAAGGGCTAGAAATAAAAGAAAGGATATGCCCTCTACCAGATACAGTCACTCAGTCAATAGAATATAAAAAACTATTTGGTGGAAAACAGTTTCAAGCAAAATATCAGGCTGGAGATTATGAAGGTGAATGGATATTCAGCTTTAATGAAGGATCTGAAAAAGAATATCGTATTCTTTACAGCGCGATTAATCACTCATTTATTATACAGACAAAGCTACCAGAGAAAGTGTCACTAATCGGAAACAGCCTTATAAGTTCAAGAGATGAGGTTTGGTGTACCTATCATCTTCCAAAAATTCGTACAATTCGTTCTGTATTAAAAGAGGGAATTAATAAAGTAATTTTTTCACCTCTAAGTGCTATTCGATTTTCATCAATTACGAAGTTTCTATCTGAGTCTATCGGAATGCTTCAAGATCTATCCATTACAGATATAGATAAATTGATTTGTGAGAAAGGAGTGTGGTTGAATGATCCTAATAATCCTACTCAGGGTGTTGTTTTTACAGAAGGAATAGATAAGATAGATACCGCTTTAAAACTTCATTTCGAAAGAGGCAATTTAACTAAAGCACGTACGATAGAGGGGGAATTTTTATTTGTCCCTAAACAAGGAAGTTTGGCTCATATTTTTAGCCCACATGGAGCGCAACGTATTCTTTGTTCTTCATCTACAAAAGGGGGAGATATTGATAAAATATTTCTATTAGAAGAAGAGATTATTCTAAGAAAAGATAAAGATAAAAATCAGTGGGTGGTAGAAAAAGATAAATCTGGACGTTATGAAGGATGGGAGCTTCAACTTGATCTAGAAACAAAAAGTAGATCAGGGAGAATTTGTAAGAATATAGGTGCTAATTTAGGGCAAGTAGGTATGCGATTAAAGCATCCTTCGGAAAATAAAGAAGCAATTATTCTATGGACTCAAAAAGTTCAAAATACCTCTTCTTATCAGCAAGCAGGCTGGGAAAGTTTAGATATTGAAAACAGCGCAGATACCTCACCTCCTCGAACAGAGTTATTGCTCACACAATCTAGTGAAGGTGAAGAATTTATTGAGGGTCCAACATCTGCCTTTTACTACCTAGCCTACCATGCGGCTATAAAACATAATTATGCCGATGCTATGAGCTTTATGGAGCGAGCAATAACAGCAGAACTTAATGAAAAAGATATTCCTGCTTTGCAGCGTTGTATTGATTTGTTTTTGAGTTTACCAGCGAATAGCCAAAGTTCAAGAATCGTGAAACTTAAACTAGTTTTAAATACAGCTCAAAGCTTGAAAAAACTAGGCGATTCTGAGTTTAAGCGAGAAACTTGGGCGGATTATTTGGGGTTTGCTATACAAGTAGCAGATACATTTAAAGATTATGAGTATAAGGAATCGCTTGATAAAGATAAAAAGCGTGATTTAAATCTAAGTGCCAGTGAGCTATCGGAACTTAAACGTATACAAATTGAAGGGATGGCAGCTTTACGGTCTCCCTACCGCGATTTGAATTCTTTACGTAAAGACCAAACGAATTTATGGGTAGCGAACCCGCAAACATCGCCTATTCAAGTTCTTATGCCTCATATTCTTATAAGTAGAATGAAAAAACCTGTTGAAGATCCAGAAAACCTTTTGAAAAATCTTTCTTATGCAAACCCAGAAGTAGTTATTGATCAGTTTTTTGTTTTGTGGAACTACATAGCAACACATGAAAAAGTTGATGTGACAGACTTGATTCCTCTCATGGGACCAGTAGAAGGATTTAAAAATCTAAACATCAGCATGGAAAGTATAGAAGAGAATTTAACATCGATTCAGGGAAATATTTTGAAAGGAGAAGGGCAAGCTTTGGTTCTGGACCAGGCAAGGCGTCTTTTGATCACCTTAGCAAGCAAACCTTACGCACAACGTGGAGGTCTTGTTCAACGGGAATTGACACCAGAAGCTTGTTGGAAGGCTAGAAAAAAACTTCCGGGTGGGGTTATACAGGGAATTCTCAAAATAGGGCTACAAAAATTTCAATCGTTAGTTTTAAAGAAAGAACTCAAACCTCATCCTGATCTTGGAATTGTATTGCGATCAGCAGAATATCAGTTTAACCGCATGCTCCTCGAAAAAGGAGCTAAACCACAGCCAATTACTGTGGGAATTGATGAATTCGACATTGCTTTAGCTATTAAGCAGCGTTTTGCAGGCCAAATAGAACCTGGTGATCGAATTGATTTAGAAAAATTTGTGAAATATCTAAGAGAAGATCCTAATGCTTTTGGTCCCCTGATAGGGTTCACTTGGCCACTGATCAAAGAAAAACACATCGATAAAATTGCAGCAAAGATTGCAGCAGGTCAAGGAGTTGTGCCTATCAACTTCTTAATCAGCATGATTTCTTCTCTTACAACAGTAAATATAATTCAAGAAACTCGTCTTCAACAAACACAAAGACGGGCAAGAGAATTAGAAGAGACACTAAGAAATGAAGCAAAAAACAATGAGAGTAAAATAACCAATTGGGATAAAGGCTATGAGCTTCCTGCAATCAATGCTCTGGATGAGAATGTTTTAGCTCTATCTGCATTCCTCTTGGAGTCGAATAAAAATGTTGAAGACAAATATCGTGAAGAAAATTTAAATCCTGCTGAAATTTTTGAAGAGTTGAAAGATACAAATCCATTAAAACGGGTTGCAGATCATGAAAAACAACTCTTAAAAGAGGGGATTGAATCGCTTCCTAATGGAGTAGGAGCAACGAAATTTATAGAATGCTCTAGCTTAAAAGAAATACAAAGCACACTAGACGAACATTTAGACCCATTGCGAAAGGATGTGAAAGAGATACGTCAGAGTATTCTCAGTTCTGTTCGTCAACAAAATAAATCAGTAAGTTATCCTTCTCAACTTAAAGATGCTATTGATCAAGAAGATCTCTTTGGAGAAACACTGATCATAGAGCGCCTACTTAACGCCTATCAGAAAGGAGAGTTATTAGCAGAAAGTAATGAACAGAAACAATTAATTACAGATATCACAAAGTATTTGATTCTTGCTTCTGAAGTAAAAGCATTGGATTCTGGATTTCGCCGTACTTTAAACGAAGCAATACAGAGTCTTGAAAATAAATCTGCTGATCAAAGTGACTTAGAGAAAGAAATTGAAGTCAGTCATTTAAGCAAAATAGCATCCGAATACGAGCGTCTAACGAATCGAAAGCGTTATTTAAACGAAGGGCAATTACTTAACCCTCGTGTGAATAGAAAAATTCTCGTAGCAGAATTTCGTACAGGGAAAATCCTTCGTCAAGTTCAAGTCGATATGATTCAAGCTATTGATAAGAACCCAGACCATTTTCACCAAGCTCAAATGGGATCAGGTAAGACGTCCTTTATTTTGCCTATTGCCCTCTTACTTCTTAGTGAAAGAGGAATGCTTCCTCTTGCTGTGATGAAAGATCAATTGATACATGAACATGGAAAAAATTTAGATCAAGCAACACGTCTAATGTTAGAAGAATCAGGGTTTTTCTTTGATTTCGATTTTGACCAAGCTCATGACGCCAACCAGCTTGCAGAACTTTATGTGCAATTACTCCAGAAAAAGCAAGAAAATGGGTATATAGCAACGACGATGCATGATTTGGCTACTCTAGAGCACAGTTTAATGCAAACACTAGAGCTTCCACCTGAGTTCATGAGTAAATTGAAGCTAGGATCTGAAGGCTTAAAACCTCTCATGTCCAGTCTAGCTGGATGCATGAGTATGCAGTCTATAAAAGAAACAAAAGTTGAATTTAAGGAAGTAGCTGAAATAGGAAAACAACTGGGAAAAGATATTAAAGAGATTAAACAACCTGGTGGAGGAGGTTTAAAACGTAAAATCCATACCGTAGCAGATTCAGAAATACGGCAAGGTTTTGAAGAGAAGATTGAAAAACTGCACGAAACAGCCTTATCACTCACAAAACCACCTTTAGAGTTCATTGAGATTACTCGTCAACGTTACTGGATGCGGAAGATTCATGCTTTATTGACAGGAGACCAAGAGTTTTTCGGATTCCAAACACAGATGGAAATTGATGAATTGGGTTCCATTGCTAATGTAGTCAATGAAGATAATTTGGGCATTGGAGAAAAGCGTAGTTACAGTCCTTCGGGATGCCAGGTGGCAAAAGCGGTAATGAAAGTTATTTATAACTCTAAAAATGAAGAGTTTAAGAAAATCCGATCCTTAATAAACTCTCGAGAAGAGTCTCTAATAAGCCAGGCATATTATCAAGATACTATTGTGCCTTTGATTGTAGATGCATTGTTGGAAGGAGAAGAAGGAAAAGAGTTTCGTGAGCACCTATTTTCGTTCTTACCCGATGATGCAGGCAGAAAGGAAATCATTCAAAAAACAGGGATTGCAAATTTTCTTAAAGGGAAAAAAAATACGTTAATAGAAGAAAAACTTGCTGAAGTTCCTAAACTTAACTATGCATCTCAGGAGCTATTTGATAAGCATTTGAGTGGGTTTATTTCTCTGCAAAAAGAAGAAGAAGAAGAAGAAAGTCGCGCAAAAAAACTAATAGATCCTAAAGTAATAGAGTCTAATGAGAAAAAAACATTTCTTCAAGGAATGTGGAGTATCTTGTCCGGTGCAGTATCCGGTACAATAAATGAAGCAAAAGAAGAAATAAAAAATTATTTTAATCCTAAGCAAAACTTAGATTATGCAGCAGAAATATTGTATGGACCTACTTTCAGAGAGATCTACGAGGGAATCGAAGATCGACTCGTCTACTTAGGGGTTAACAAACCCAATGATGAGTCTTATCGTGAAACGATGCGGCAGTTAAGTGAACAGTGCCCTCTATATTACCAAGAGTTGATGCAACGTATTTCGGGTTTTACTTCAATAAATTTTCTGTTCTCCTTGCAAGCTTCTTTGCAGTCTCTTTCCGGTGTTGCAACGTCTACTAACGGGATCGATGTTGCTGTGAAGAAGGGGCAAATGACTGTAGGGCCATTAGAGTCAGGAATAGAAAAACAAGAGTACATTTTCGGAAATGAAAGTGAAGCCATTCTACACCACTTTTGGACCTATGCAGCAGGTTCTGTAGATACAGATATTCTTAAAAATCACTTGCAACGTTATCAGAAAAATCATCCCGAACAAGCGAGAAAATTTGGCGAAAATTTAGAGGAATTAGAGACTCTGATTTTAGATCGTGAAAAAGGGTGGAATCTTCGTTTAGCAGTTTTGGAATCGGAGCTTATAGAATCTGGTGATATTGGACTCTATGACGAACAGTATGTGTTCAATGTTCAAGAGCTTATGGATAATGCAGGAGGAATGTCAGGAGTCCTGGAACTTAGTGCTCTACCTCCAAGAGCTTCAGAGGGAGTAGAAAGAAAAGATGAAGCTGAAACGATGCTTTTATTAGCGAAGATGAACCCTCAAACCATTGTTTGTTCTCAAACCGATCAAGAGAATTCTCTACGAGATGTCACCTTTAAGCAAATACTTCATGAACTGAAAACCAATAAACAGTGCCATGCCATTATCAATGAAGGAATCACCATGGGTGATACACAAGAATTGCTTCGTGATTTAAGAGAGAAGGACACAGATAGAGATTTTGTTTATAAAGACTTAGATACAAAACAAACGATGCTATGGCGTAAGACAGAAAAATCTCCTAAAGCTCTTAGTGAAGAGGAATTAAATAGAATTCTGCTTTCAGATCTAGATTTAGCACATTCTGTTGTCATGATTTATAATCCATCTGATGTTTATGGGACGAATTGGGATGTTCCAGCAGGGGATTTATTATTTGTACCAGGTCCTTCTTGCACGATGACTCGTTTTTGCCAAGGAATATGGAGAGGAAGAGGCTTAGGTCGAACACACCAAGTTAAACTGCTTCTATCTCATAGTATTGCTGAAGGAATTCAATCACATTCAGAAGAAGCATCGTGGAAAGGCTTTATCAAAACACTTCGTTTAAGACGTAATGAACAAAAAGCACAAGCAGCACTCAAAACACAGCAGATTCGAGCGAATACAATAGTAAAAAAACAATTGAGAAAGTGTTTGAATAAACATCAGGCAAGAAAAGATGATGAGAATTATTGGTCAATAAACAATCTTCCTGTCTTGCTTTTGGATACAGCTCTTGACCAAGGGTTACACGAAATATTTCGCCCTTATTTAGTTCAGAAATCAGAAAAAATGAGCCTAAATAATATGGGCAAGTTTACTGTTGAAGATACAATGACGCACATTGAAAATTTATATGAGGAAGAAGAAAAGAAACTAGAAGAGTTAGAGAAAAATTTAAAAGAAGGTATTTGTGTTCAACTACAAAAATTAACATCAAAAGAAATTTTTAAGTCATTGTTCACTGCAAATGATGGGTTATTAGCTTCAGAATTAAGTTCTCGTCTTATCGAGAAAAAAGTTCCATTTGGTTCTTACTTAGCGAAGTCTCCAGTCATTCAAAACTTAGCGAAGAAAGCCGCTAATAACGTACCCT
The DNA here is from genome assembly GCA_002709385.1 of Waddliaceae bacterium. Classification (GTDB taxonomy): domain Bacteria; phylum Chlamydiota; class Chlamydiia; order Chlamydiales. Next base: position 3,765 of record PAQS01000022.1, on the reverse strand, counting down.
TATTTCTTGTAGAAAAAGGTTTGAAGAAAGGACAAAATAAAGCGAACAAAGAAATGGGAGAAAAGCTTTCCTTATCAAAAGAAGAAGTGAATCAGTTGATGCCTGACTGGAATCTAGTGGAATCATGGGCAAAAGATGAGCATCAACGTATTTTGGATGAGATTGCAGGAATGAAGAAATTGCTAGCAAATGAAAAAGCTGAATTTATGAAAGAAAAACAAGAAATCGAGAAAAACTTAGCTTCTACAGCACTTGTACAAGATTCGCAAAGTTCTTTAAGTAGGGTACAACAGCATCAACATCAGCACCAGCATCAACACCAACATCAGCACCAAGAACAAATTCAGATGGTTCCTGATCAAAGTATCAAGGTTCCTTCTGCACCATTTGAACCTTGGACGATTAGCATAAACTCTGAATCAGGAGAGGTCAATATCCCAGAGAATGCTATTGCATATGAACCACCTGTAGATAGTCCCATGACAAAGCAGATGCTTGCTGTGAGAAATTGTCATATACGTCAAAGAGGAGATGCTTTAGGTAGAATATTTGTCTATGGAGATCAAACTCTTATGATTAGCGTACAAGATTACCATCATGTGATAGCTCCTTTTATTGAAGAGAATAAAGACAGTAAAATACCTATGGCTGTTTTCACACCTTTTAAGAATTTAAGTTCTGAATACGGACTTAATATCAGCGGAAAAGAAATTCCTAAAATAGAAGGTAAACTCGCACAAAAAATGGCCTGGTTGAAAATGTATCAAGGCTTTATAGACTTCTCTCCAGGTGAAAAAGAAGATTTGAAAAGTTATTTTGCATCGTTAATTTCTCAAGATAACGATGAATATGAAAAGCATTGCAAGTGGCTTTTTGAACATGGAGCTTATAGTCAATTAGAGTTATTGCAAGAAATTTTATTGTCGGATTAAGTCTCTTGAATAGCTATATCATTTTTTTCATCTAACACATATAGTTGAAAACATTTAATGTGATCACCTACTATCTCATACATCGCTTTTACTTAATATAATTCTTACGAAAATAAGTTGGTCCTATGAGAAAATATCTACGCTTCCTTTTGTGTGCTATATACTGTTTGATGGCTGTAGAGCTTCCTGCTATTAGTAGCAGCTATGAAGATAAACCTATTCGTACCATTCAAATCAATGTGAATCGACTTTCTCCCGATTCTCAGATGGATCCAAGTAAGATTAAAGAACGTTTACTCAGTAAAGAAGGCGACAACTATTCCTCAACAGAGTTCGATCGTGATTTAAAAAAGTTGAGTGAAGAATTTGGGCAAGTACAACCTCAAGTAAAGCTTGTGAATGGTGAGCTTGAGCTTCGTTTTGACCTATGGCTTAAATCTCATATACGCAGTATCGAGTGGGAAGGAAACTCAGCAGTAACAAAAGCAAAATTAAAAGAGAAGTTAGGGCTTAAATCAGGGATGGTTTTTGATCGTCAGAAGTTTAAGCTTGCTGTTCATGAAGTCAAGACCTATTACTCCAAGAAAGGTTTTTTTGAGGCAAACATCGATTACGATATCGTTGAAGATACCGATAGTAATGAAGTTGATGTCAGAATAAAAATTGACGAAGGGCGTCCAGGTCGTATTGAAGATATCCTTTTTGAAGGAGTGACAGCAAATGAAGAAAAAGAAATTTTAGAGCGTCTCATCACTAAAAAGTACAAGTTTTTTGTGAGCTGGATTACAGAATCTGGGATTTATCGTAATGACGCTATGGAAGTAGATAAGCTAACTGTTCTTTCGTACTTGCAAAATCAAGGTTATGCTGACGCCACCGTTAATCTCAATATACTTGAATCCAGTAAATCAGACCGCATCAAAGTACAATTTGTCGCACAGAAAGGAGATCGTTATTCGTTAGCAGATCTTTCAATTCAAGGAAATGAAGCATTTAGCGAAGATCAACTTGTTCATTTAATGAAAGTATCTCCTGGAGATTTCTTTTCACCAGAAAAAATTCGCGAAAGCGCTGAGAATATTCGTAACTATTATGGATCTATTGGTTATGCAGATTGTATTGTTCGTTATGAACCCCATTTAGACCCTGAAGCTGACGAGTATCGCATCAATTTTTTTATCGAAGAAGGCAAGCAGTATCGCGTGGGTCTTATTCGAGTTACAGGTAACCATAGTACAAAAGCACAAGTTATTCTCAGAGAATCATTACTAAATCCTGGTGATGTATTGAATAGTGAGCGCTTGAAGCTTACAGAGCAGCGCTTGTTGAATATTGGTTACTTTACAAATGTCAATGTGTATGCAGTGGCGGCAGCGGACGAATTAAGTACTGAAGAAGGTAACGGTGCGTACCGTGATTTGCATATTGAAGTAGAAGAGACAGGTACAGGACAAGTCTCTGCTTCTGTAGGTGTGGGTACAGGTGAGCAGGTGACAGGAACAATTGCACTCACCGAAAAAAACTTTAATTCACTAGGGGTTTTAGATCTTTTTGATGAAGGTTGGAGTGCTCTTCGAGGTGGTGGTGAGTATACTCAATTAAACCTTACTTTTGGTAAACGTTACCGCAATTATTCAGCATCATGGACCAAACCTTACTTTATGGATTCTGATTGGAGCGTTGGTCTTGAAGGGGGAATTACCGATAGAAATAATCTAGCTTCCAAAGAATATGAAATGAGTTCTTGGTCTAGCAAAGTTCATGCTAACTATACAATCAATCAGTTTATGAATTTAAGCCTTTACTATCGTTACCGCAATGTAGAACTAGAGGCAACAAAAGACGCTGATCAAAGTATTAAGGATCAAGAGAAAAACAATGGTACAGTTGCTGGTTTAGGGTTTACGCTGAATTACAACAGTACGGATCACCCACTCTTTCCTACTGAAGGAATCCGTTCCTCTCTCGGCTTTGAAGCGGCAGTATTGGGTGGAAAACATAACTTTCTCTCTATGGAGTATCTCAACAGTTACTATTACGCTGTATGTAAAAACGGTGTTTTCCGTATTCGTGCAGATTTCCGTTTTATTGATCCTGTTTGTGATAGTACAGCGGAGACTCTCCCTATGGATGAGCGACTTTTTATGGGTGGAGAGACTAGTGTTAGAGGGTATCGTCTGCATGCATTAGGAGAGAAATTTGATGATAAAAAAGAGGCGAAAGGAGGAATTAGTACTAGTTTATTTTCTTTTGAGTATGCCCACCGTCTTCATCAAAATTTTGGAGCTTTTGCCTTTTTTGATAGCGGACAGATCTCAACCCGTCACTATCGTATAAGTAAGTTCTATTCCTCATTTGGTGGTGGATTACGTCTTTTCTTCTTTGAAGGAGCTCCTCCGGTAGTTGTGGGTTATGGAGTTCCATTGGATGCTGAAAAAGAAGATCACCGTAAATTCTTCTTTAGTTTCGGGGGGCGTTTTTAAGTTAAATCTTTATGATTATTGATTTAGCTTTAAAATATAGATCACCACAGAGTCTCATGACCTCGGTGGCTCTGTGGTAATACATACAATCTTGGGTAGAGCCATCATTTTGGGTGTAAGCTAAGAATAGGACCACAGAGTCACAGAGTTCACAGAGAGTCTGTTGTTTCGAGCTCAATGTTCTCAATGATCTCAGTGGCTCTGTGGTGATATATGCAATCTTGGGTAGAGCTATTATTTTGGGTGTAAGCTAAAAATAGAACCACAGAGTCTCAGACTCGAGTTTCGACATTTTTCGTGGATAAAAAAAGGTAGGTTAGCAATATAGGGCTTCAAAAATCAAAAAGAAT
>PAQS01000021.1 GCA_002709385.1 Waddliaceae bacterium | reverse complement strand
TAAGTGCTTGCATTTCGCTTGTATCAGCTTGTGATAAAGAAGGCGCTTGAGGAGCTTCATTTTCTGAATAAAGAGTAGATTTCGGAGTTTCAAGAGAGTGAATAAAGTGGCTTTGGTATGTACTAGAGATGGATGTGTTGGACATAAATCCTGTTCCTCACTTTTCTGATATCATCAAAAGAGTGCGGATCATTACTTATAAAAAAATTAAATGCGAGAAAAGAAAAAACTTGTCAACTTAAGATCTTAAATGAATGAAATGCTCCTTACAAAATTGATCTATTCCCTCCATCTCTCCTTGAATAAGTTCGCTAACCTCGTAGTCATTTTTTAACAAATACTCTACATTTTTCCACCCATAGTGTTCACATATATTTGCACTACGATCCTTACTTATTGTATTTTCAATACATCGAAGGCTTGTGAAATATACATTAGCCAATTTAGTTATTTGCTGAATGGCTGTATGCTGGGTATTGTCAATCAATTCATCTAACCATACACAAAGTCTCGGTCTTACATCTACTTCAACAAGACTATCGATCCGATTTAGAGTTTTTGTTGCTAAATCAGTCAAATTACACAATTTCACCAAAGAAATAGACTCTGTTTCTCGCCCTGGAACAGGTACTTCTCCATCCAAATGAAATTTCATATTGTTATCAAAAGAGAGAGGTGCTGCCCATAAAAAACTAATATGAGCATGCTCGAAACACTCTGCTGGGCGTTTGTAAACGTTTTTACTTTCTTTAAGTCGATAGACATATTTCGCGCCGATATTTGTCTGATCTATTTTAGCACCGATACATTTTAAATTTGCTGAAACATAGCCTACAGATCGTATTAGAATACTCGTAAATAACATTCGTTTATAAGCATGCATCCTTCCCACATCTCTCGGCAGAGACTTTGTAAAATCATAAGCGAGTTTATTATTAGCACTAATTGTTCTAGATAGCCGCTTTTCTGGACTTTTTTCGAGTGTATAATTGTTTGATAAAGAGAAAGAAGAAAAAGCTGTATCCATACGCAGTGAAAAAGAGGAATGTCTGTTAGTAAAGTTGAGAAAATACAGAACAATTACCTCAAAAATCAAGTGATTATTTAAAAAATATCCGAGATAAGAAAAAAGTTATAAGTGATTATTTTTAAAAAAAATAGTACAATTAATTAAAACATTCAAAAAACTAATATAGACCCACAAAAATGAGCTCACCTTATTATTATAATTTAAGCATTAAGAAAGAGGAGCTCTTTAAAGAGTATAAAGATATTTATATTGATTTTTTTTGTAATACAAAAAGGCCAGTAAAACAAATACACAATCTTGAACGCTTTATTAAAAATTTAAAAAAAGACGAAAGAGTTGAATCTGTTCAACTATATAAAATAAACGAAGATACAAAAGAAACTTCCATCAAAAACTATAAACTCACCCCAATAAATAAAAATGATACAAAAGAGAAAAATACTTTTTTTTGGATACATACTAATAGAAGTGAGTACTGTATCGCGCATAGTGAATGTTTCGATAAGCAATCTGATCTACAAGAAATCATTTTAAGTCTTGAATTACATAAAAAACAAATCGAAGCAAAACGAGGAGCGCCACTAGTAGCTACGAAACGAACAACTCTTCGTGAAACATGGAAACGCATGAAAGCTGCCTGTCCCAAACCATTTGAACGAGTCAAGCTACTTTGGACCATTGCTGCTGGCCCACTTACATTAATCAATATGCTTTTAGGGGCAAAAACAGCAAATCTTTCTTCTCTAGATTTCTTAAATAATCCTCATTCAGAACAAGCTTTAATCAATGCTTTAGAGACCTCTTTAGAAGCTTTTGACCCTTCCACTGAAGATGGAGAGTCGCTCATCTTGCTTCATCACTTAGCTGAAGCTCATAACACTGGGATCCAATGGTTAGAATCAAAAAACCATCCATCTCTTGTTTCTTCTATAACAAATAGAATCAAGACGCGTTTAGAAAAATCAGAAAATGGTTCTAATTTAGCTATGATTCCTAGTGGCTACTGGAAAGATGGTATTTTTGAACCTGTACTTCTCAATTTCTATAAAAACGACCAAGGCCTTCTTTCTCTCTCTGAAATGCGCTATGGATCCATTAAGGAGCCTTTAGTACGTGATTACAATTGGAATGAAAAAGAAATAGATTGGGAGAGATTTCAAACTCTTCTTGGAGCATCGCTTGCCCTCAGTATAGAAGTGGAAGATAGTGGCATGAGTAGTGGCGAAATAATGGCTGCATCTTATCTTTCTCTTCAAACAATACTGGAAAAAAATACTAAACTCATTGACGAAACTTCGCTGGATCATATTATTCCTATTCTTCCTGGGGAAGTGAACAAGTTCAGAAGACAGTTATGGATAAATTCTGGGGCTCAGATACAAGAAACTAAAAAAGAGCGACGTAGCAATGTAAAAGAAGATCCAATAAAGCTAATTCATGAAAATCTTCGTCTCTTTCATCCTCAAGTAAAACAAAGCGATAAACTTACATTTACTGAGATGATTATAGAACATCAAATAAAACAAATTGAATTACTTATTGATGAAAAAAGAAAAAGACTTACAAAACTAGAGGTTTTTATCGAGAAATCTGGCGGTTATATTAGCGATTTATCAAAAAAAGAAGTAAAAAAATTACAACACGAACTTTCACTAAAAAAACAAAAAATAAAAAACAAAGAACTTAGCCTTCGCTTAAGTGATATTTGTATAAAGTTAGAAAAAATACATACATATAAAAAAGATCAAATAAAAGAACTAAATCAAATATCTTCCCATGGTTTTTCACTAATAGTCGATAACACTCTTCCTAAATCTATTGAAGAAGCTTTTGAACAAGAAAATAACGAGCAAATAACAACAAAAGACTTAGAGTCTGTTGCTATCATAAAAAAAGCATTCTCTAATGGACAGGTAGAAACTTCTGATTTGATTCATTCTTTCGAATCTCTAGCTCAACGAATAGATGCTTTGGTGGAGAAAGGGAATTATGACCTGGCTATGAAGATATATCGGCAAACAATAGCGCACATCAATCCCCCGCCCCAAGGATTGATTTGGGATAAAATTCTTTCTGCATCCGAGAAAGAATTAAGTTCTTTAAGTCATCATTTATCTCGATCACACCATTATTTTTTTGAATCTAGAGTGAAGTCAGGATGTATATCTTATGATGAAAGAGATGAAATCGATGCTCTCGTTGTTCAATGCTGCTTAATACATCTTATGGACCTCAGAAAAGAAGCTGTTTCAGAGCGCTATAGAAACAATGCTTCAATGACCTTTCAGGACGAGGTAATTCTAGATTTCCCTGAAAATTCCTTATGGATTCTGGAAGAATCTTTGAAAGCGTTAGAATTTGTCAGCTTTAAAAAAGTTAGCAGAACTCTTTTACTTGAAGATAGACTTTCTTCTATACGGCTCTTTGCTAGAAATAAGAGTCGGCAAGGGGGTTGTAAAAACGATAGACATAGCATTATCAAATTTTTAGAAAAAAAATATGACCCAAAAGGAAAGCGTTATTCTACTAGAAAAGCAAGTAAATTAATTGAAAAATATTACCTCACGTACTCTAGCGATGAAAACGCAATAGATTCTCAACTTACTGATTTATTAAGGTTTCAATCTATTCAAAAAATTAGCTATGCCCCTCATTTAGCGCTAGGCCAAAAAGGGAGAATGATTAAAAACCATATAAAAACCCTAGGAACGAATATTGCTGGATTGTTCGCTGCATTTCCCGCTGCGATGCGTGCTGGCGCGCAAAATAAGGATGATGACTACATAGATTCTGAGATAAACAAATCTGTCCAGAATTACATGAATAGGCATTTCGAGAAAACCTTAAAAAAGCTGTCTTCTATGAAGCGAATAGAGCTTTGTATCTCTCATAATATTCTTAATGATCATGATATATTTTTATATGAGAAAAACCTCAAAGACTCAAAAGAAAAAAAAGATAAAATTTTAGTCAAAACCGAAGAGTGTTATCGATCAGATGCCAATAAAGATTACACCGAGGGTCTTTACGAAAACAGTATAAAGTATGAAAAAAATGAAACTGAATTCGCTTCATCTAAAAATGTAGAAGAACAATTACTTATTCAAAGACTTAAAGAAGCTCCTGAAGAGAATCTTCCATTAAATGATTTTTTTATGGATCGCTTGCTTTTTACCCATCATTCCCAAAGAAATTCAACATCAGCACCAATCAAGATTTCTGAGTGGGTAGACTTTCTACACTCAACCCCTGCAAGCCTTTTAGACAATGAAGTCATTTGGTCTTTTTTAAAAGACTACATAAGCATCAACAAAGATGAATTTATTGAATCAAGCCAAAAAGTAAATATGCTTCGATATAGAAAAAGGCTTACCGATTTACTCCATAGTATCATTCTTTCTCCTCAATACAGTAGTCGGCACAAGTATTTTTCTATACTTATCATACAAATTCTAAATGCAGATTTACCCGAACAACCTTTTGAAATAGAAAACCTAGACAAAGACTCCATTCTCAACCTTATAGAAGCTGCAAAAACAGATCCTGCTTTAATGGATCTCGTAAGAGAAAATATAGAAAATTCAAAACCTGCACCCTGGGAAGAAAAATGGATTCGTCATTCAGTATTCTCTCCTCATAGTATTGAAAATGTTTTTAATTTAGTCCTACAGCGACCTGATCTCATAGATTCTTCTCGCTATCAAAAACGTCTTGATTCCATTCTACATACCCCTCACATGATTGATTCTGCCCTTCATGAGAACCCTCAGTATTTTACTGAAAATCAAACAATCATTCGTGCAGCTATTGAACGTGCATTCAACGAAGGAAACAAAGATCGAGCCTATTTTCTCCTTCATCTATGTACCGCTGTACAACAAAGGGCTTCGAAAATTCTAGATACCTCGGAAGAAGATGATAAAACTCCAGGAATATCAACAAGAGAAAAGAAAGATTCAAAAGAACTTCTTAAGATTTGCGAAAACTTTCCACATTTTTTATCTGTCTTTCAAGAAGAGAAACGCTTTGTAGATCTCTTAATTACAGATATAAACAATACAGAAGAAACACCGCTTGATAAGCAAATTAATTACTCTCTATATCTCATCGTAAGCTGTGCTTTTCAAGGAAAAGGTGAAGAATCTTTACTTTTTAATCCTTTGAGAAGAGATCCTAAAATTTTTCCAGAAATTCTTAACGCAATCAATCGTCTCCGATTAGGTCGTGATTACGGTGTTCTCTCTGGATGGGTAGAAAATATTCTCCATTGGAGCCACTGCTCAATCGGAGCTACTTTATACAAGCTAAGCAATGAAGAACAACAAGAGCTTGATTTGATACTAGATCATTGGGTTGAGTCTCAAGGTGAAAAACCCTCTTCTCAAAAAGGCTTTTGGACGCAAAACTCAATTAATCCCATGATTTGGGAAAAAGGCAATACAGTGATTGATATGGGAGATTTACAAATTCTCCGTATCAACGGAAAAGCTTTCAAAGGGATTCGAACAAATTTACCTGAAAAAATCTTGAAATCTAAGGAATTTCAACTAATAAAGCCTTTGATGGGCACAGGACATATTCCATCGTCTTGCAAAGCAGGAAAACATGCAGGTGAGTACATTTTTGCATTTCATGACCTGAATGACAGACCATATCGAGTACTCTATAACAAATACAAAACAGATATCATCATAGAAAGAGAAGTCGACAACAAAGTTCTAGGAAGAAAAACTAAAGGGAAAACATGGCTACGTTTTCAATCTCCCAAAGGCAAAAATCATACTCATACACTCAAAAGACGTCTTTTAAGTAATCTTACTAAATTATTTCCATCTAATATCCGTAACATATATGAGACGTCTTCATTCAAAAAAACTTCAGAAAAACAAAAATCTTTGACTAGTCTCGAACTCGAATTGCAGAAAAAAGGGTTATGGATCAATCCTAAAAATCCTTCTGAAGCAATAGCATTTCTTCACAATGATGCAAGAGAAAATGGTATCATACGTTTACAGATCCACCAAGGTCGCTTAAAAAAAGCGTATTCATTGAACGGCAAGGAACTCATTACAATACCCTCAAACAAAAAACTGAATCTCCCGCTTTCTCATCAAAGAGTTCTTATTTTAAAAAGAAAAAAATCAAAAGAAGTAGAAGAGATTCGCTTAATTGACGACAATATCACATTACTTAAACAAAAAAATAAGTCCTGGAAAGTACAAGGTGGTGAATATGATGGCTGGATCTGGAAAACAAAATTAAGAACAGGTAGCCCTAGTGTAGACAATTTAATTTCTGATATAGGAGCTCATATAGGACAAGTAGGCCTTACACTTTATAATGAAGAAAAAGAAGAGACTAAACTGATTCTCTGGCCACATAAAATCAAAGGAGAAACACCTTATCGCCAAGAAAAATGGAAGTTTTTAAATGTAGAAAACGAAGAAAGTATCTCTCCTTTAAATATTACTGTTCAGAAAGATGGCATTCAAGAAGGAGACTCTTCAGCTTATCTCTATTTAGCCTACCATGCCTCTTTAAGGCATAACTATAACAATGCTATAAAACTCTTGCGAATGGCAGAAAACTGTCCCATCAAATCTAATCTTGATTTAATTAATGTAGAACACTGTTGGCAACTTCTTCTTCACCTTCCTGAAAACTCTCAAAAAGCCAGAAAGAACAAGATTCAGCTTCTCTTATCCTCTCGTCGTATGATCTTGAGTAGACAAGGTATTCATGAATTTTCTCAAGAGAACACAAATGAATTTTTCATCTATTCGCAAAAAATTGCTCAACTTATCAAAGACTATCAGAATTTTTCTTACATGGATAAACAAAAGACATGGAAAGAAGAATTTACATCTGATGAAATTGAAAGTATGGATTATATCTGTAGAGAAGGCTTGCAAATACTAAAATCTTCTTTTGATCCAATAAACGATATTCCAAAAGAAAAAAACACTCTAAAAACGAACTCTCCCAACTCTTTACTAATAAAAACACTACCAAATATTTTATTAGCTAGAATGAAACCTCTTCATAAAAACCCGGAAGAACTTATCAATCAGCTAGCTTATGCTAATCCTGATCTTTTAATGGGACAGTTTTTTGTTCTCTGGAACTATATTATTGATAAAGAAATAGAAGAAAAAGACCTTGTATCGTTGATGGGTCCTATTCATAACTACCAAGCCCCAAACCTTGAAACTTCTCCCAACTTAAAACATACACTAGACATCATCAAAAATTCACTTCAAGAAGTCAGTACTTTACAGCAAACAGATCAAGCAAGAAAAATGCTCTTAGCTTTATCCAGAATCTCCCCTCATGAACGAAAAAAACATAAACTTGATCTTTCCATCTTAAACCGTAAAAGATGGCTTATTCCAAAGTCTTTTCCTGGTATAGTGCTAAGGTCATTATGGGACTATTGTATTCCGCAAAAAATCAAAGCTTCATCTTTTTTCAATATCAATACAAGTGATCTTTCTGAAATTTTTAGCGAAATTATAGAACAGAATTCTTTTTCGGAAATAGATCTAGAAGATCTAACTCAAGAAGACATAAGCAAATCTTTTGATCATCTTTTTAACGAAAAGCAAAAGCTGAATCTTGAGAATTTAGACAAAGCAATTGAAGAGTCTCCTTACATATCTGGTCCTGTAATCAAAGAGCTATGGGAAGAGAATAAACACGAAATTTTTCAAATGGTGAATACCCTAAATATTGATTCTCTAGAAAGCTTTCTGAGTTTTCTAGAAAGCCAATATCATGTGAATTTATTGAAAGAAACACGTCTGCAGACCATATCTGAACGAGCCGTATCTTTAGAAAAAACATTAAGAGAAAAAAGGCTTCCAGACCAATGGGAAAGTACAGAAAAAGATGCTCTTCCTATTCATTTACCCTATAAAAGGTCATTAGACAAAGTTCTAGATTTTAGTGCTTCACCTGAAATCGTTCACTTAAACAGCTATCAATCAATAGCTAAAAAACTGACCCAATCTTTTGAAAATCCATGTTCAAAAGAAGAGAGTGTTTTGTCTTCAATGGAAGAAAATGAAAATATGCTCATTATAGAAGGGATTCGGCATGCTGAAGCTAAACTGGACCAAGTTCAAGAAAAACAAAGAGGCCCTTTTCCTGATATTGAAAAACTAGAAAAAGCACTAAATAAAGATGTTCTCCATGCCTTTCATAAAGCACAGATAAAACATGAAAAGATACTCCAAAAACTTAAGGCATTCTCCCCCGAAATAAAAAAAATTCTACCTCTTAATCTTCAAGAACTTTTAAAACCTGGTGTTGCTATTGAAGAAGAGCAGGTTTTAAACCAAGTCCTCAATGCTTATCAGAGAGGAGAATTAAAACAGCAAGAAGAATTAGAAGCTCTCATTACAGAATATCTCATTATGACAATAGAGGCGAAAGCCTTTGACCATGATCTAAGGAATCACCTGAAAGACCTAGAAGTTTTAACACAGAAAAAAGAATTCATTTCAGAAGAAGAAATTCAACGCTTACAAAACACTTTCTTATCTGAATACAAGCGATTTTCAGAAAGAGACCGTTATTTTACACAAAACTCTACGATACTGGACTCTCCCAGATTTACAAGAAAATTTCTTGTTGCTGAATGTCGCTCTGGAAAGATTTTAAGAAAAGAACAAGTTCAAATGATACGAAGTATGGAAAAAGATCCAAGCCAGTGGTATGAGCTTCGTATGGGCTTAGGAAAGACATCTTTTATTCTTCCTTTACTTCTTCTACTACTTGCTGAAAAAGGAACTCTACCAGTAGGAATTTTAAAAGATGAGGTAATTGTCGAGCATTTTTTAAAATTGGATCATACAACACGAATGATGCTCGAAGAAGCTGCCGTTCTTTTTCATTTCGATTTTAATGCTTCCCATAGTGCTGCAACATTAGCTGAAGACTACGTACGTCTTTTACAAGCTAAACAAGATGGTGCTTATATTGTTACAACTCTTCATGATTTTGCTTCTATTGAGCATCGGCTTTTACAAGATATTAGAGAAACGGAAACCTTTCTAAAAGAAAAAGAAATCACAAAAAATACATGGCAAAAATTAGATAATCCTAAAGTTTTTCAAGAGTTGAGAGAGCTACGCTTAAAACGTCATTATCTTGTAAAAATACGATCATTACTTGAAGGAAATGAAGAGTATTTTGGTTTTCAAACACAAAAAGAAATTGATGAAGTTGACGATATCGCAAACGTACGTAACGAAGACAATTTAGGAATAGATGGTCCACACCAACTTAACCCTATAATTTTGAAAGCTGCTGAACAACTATTCTCTGTATTAAACAAGAGTCAATCGCCTGTTTTACTAGAGCTTAAGAAAAAAATGGCTTCCAGAGACTACTCAACCTATAAGCCTTCTTACATAAAAGAAACAATCTTGAAGTCTTTGGCAGAAGAATGGTTCAATACAAATTCTTCTGAAATCCCCTGTAAAAATCGCGAAAAAGTTCTTCGGTATCTATGCGAAAAGTCTGATGATAACAGTATTGTTGAAATTCCTGAGGGCTACCCTACTAGATCTCAACAATCCCGAGAAGAATTCATGGGGCATCTATCTTTATTTATAGAAAAAAAGGGTAAAGAAAAAGCAAACGATAAATTACTCAAAGATTTCTGGTATTATGCTTTAGCTGCAAAAGAAAAAAATTCCCATATAAACAAAGCCCTTGCCTTCTTGAAAGAACACTATTTAGAAGAATATACAGAAATACAACGTCAAATTTCACAGGTAACTACAATCACAGCAATTAAACGCATGATAGAAGTTGCTCCAAACGTTCTATCTTCTACTGCAGGTATTGATGTAGATATTAAAGAATCTGATGGATTTACGGTGGGCCCTCAAGCCTCTGGAAAAGACAAAGCAGGAAAAATTTTCGGAAGTGAATATGATGTCATTTTTAATCACTACTGGATTTATGCATGCCAATTAAAAGATCATGCATTCCTCAATCGAGCTCTCAAACATTTAAGAGAAACAAAACCAAGCCTTTACCATGAAATCTATGAAGGTGCTAACCATTACAACATTACTTTTATTGAGTTTTTAAACCTTCCTGAAAATAGCAAATATCGCTTGAAAATTCTAAGACATGAAGTGTTAAATACTCAGCTGATCGGAAAATTTCGTAAACAGGCTGTATTTAATACACAAGAGTTTCTAGAAAATGCTGGAGGTATGACAGGAACCTTAGACCGAGCGCTATTGCCAAAACGACCAGGAGAAGCGCAAAATACTGCCAAAACTGTAGAAGGAGAAACTTTTCTTCACCTTCAAAAAATGGAAGCCAAAGTCAGTACCGCCTCATCCTCTGATGATATTTTAGAAAAAATTGAAGAAGCTATTTCTTCAAAAGCTGTAAGGGCTGTCATTAATGAAGGTATGGCTCTTATGGATACAAGTACTTTGATAGAAAGACTACGCCAATCTCCTAAATGTTCACAGTTTCCTTACGTATTTGTTGACCCAATATCTGGCTACACAATGCTTTGGGAAATTGATAAAGATAAACCTCAGCGCATTCAGGATGAACATTTAAAAAATCGATTAAAAGAAGACATGTCTTTACGTAAAAAAATTATATATGTTTATGGGAACGCTGATATTATCGGCACTGATTATATGATACCTCCTGGAGAAGCTGTATATATCGCAGGACCTGCTACCAACACATCTCGCCTTATGCAAGGCTTATGGCGATGCAGAGGATTAGGTCGTGAGCATAAAGTAAATTTTCTTATCCCAGAATCTTTAGCTGAACGTATACGTGAAACACACCCTAATCTCAAAAAAGATGAAGAGATCAATTCCCTTCATCTGATTCAAGATATAAAAATGCGTTCTTTAGAAGAAAAAGCTAGCCTAAATCTAAAAGAAGCTTGCTTACGGGCAAGTTGTTTAACGAAAAAACGCCTTCGTACCCTTCTTGAATCGCCTTTTTCTGAAGAAAACACCCCTGAATACTGGGCTCCAAGCAATTCAAAAGAACTCTTAATGCATACTTTACTAGAACAAAGTTTAAGTTATTGCACAGAAGATATTTTCATCGAATCACAAGATCTTGATTTTCTTAACGATTACAATGTTAGTCAACTCGAAGATACACAAAGCTACATGAACTCCATTTATGAAAACGAAATTCTCAAACTTAAAAACGTAAAAAAGAAATGGGAAATAGAAAAAGGAAAATACCTAGATTCTTCTATTTTGAATAAGAGAATTACTAAATTTGAGATAGAGCTTAAAAACATCAAACAAGAACTAATACAAGAACGAAAGCATTTTAATGATAAAATTGAAAGGTACAAAAAACAGCTTCCAAGTAAAGTACCAAATAACGGAGAAAGTATCGCTAGCTCCCATGCTCAAGTACAACAGAGTGTTCAGATTAATACCCAACAAAATACCCAACAAAATACCCAACAACAAACTCAATTACAGCAGCATCATTTGGCCACTTCAGATAAGTTAGGCGAAGAAGATTATGCTTTTTATTCCTTTTGGCAACCTTTTTTTGATGGCAGCCTTATTGTCTCTTCACTTGATTCCAACGATGACACTTTCCTCAAAAATTTTGTTTTAGCCGATAATTCTATTAGAGAAAGCAAATCTCTAAAGAGAATTCGTCAAAGAATTGACTTCCCCATAGGTGAAGCTATCGGCGGAATTTTTATATGTGGTCAAGATGTAATTGTTATTAGCCAATCAGACTATGAATGGGTGATTAGTGAATATATAAATAAACAGAAAAAATTAAAAAGCCAAACCCCTATGGCAGTCTATCAAATCCTCAATGGAGCTCGTACTGGCCAAGGGACCATACCTGTTTTAAAAGGCTATCAAGCACCTAATTTAGAAGATTCCCCAAACTTACGTGAAAGAATAGTAGGGGCAAAGCTTTTTTTAGGATACACTGACTACAGTAAACAAGAAAAAATAGATCTTTTTAACTTTTTTAAAAATCTAAGCCAAGAAAACTTAAGTCATTTTAAATCCTGGATCGAGGAAGATAAAAACACCTCTATTCATGATTTTTTATATGATTTTTTATCCAGCTAATATCTCCTCTCTGAAGCGCCTTGAAGCTTACAGAAGATTAAGAAAATTCCTGTTCTTTTTCATGTAGCTCATCTGCTAGTTTTTCCAATTCACTATATTGCTCTTCAATTAAATTACGCTGAGCATCAATCTTGATGGATAATTTTTGTAGCTTTTCCCCTTCACCATCAGTAGCCGCTTGAACCATTTCTTCTTCGTAGGCACTCAGCTTTTCTTCTTGTTTTATGATTGTTTCTTCTAGCTTATCCATTTTTCTTTGAAGAGGTTTTAAAACTCTTGAACGTTGCTGTACCATTTCAGCTCGAGTTCTTCGATCTTGCTTACTATCTGATTTTGCTTTTTTAGATGAACGCTCCTCGCCATCATCCCAACCAATTTTTTCCAGAAAGTCATCGTAAGAGCCTACAAAAACTTTTTGGTCTTCATGCTTACAAAGCAACAGTTTTTTCGCTAAGCGACGCAACATTAATTCACTGTGTGTCACTAAAATAACTGCTCCTGGAAAATGCTCTAAAGCTTCAATTAAGGCTTCAATAGATTCCATATCCAGGTGGTTGGTAGGTTCATCGAGAAGAAGTAGGTTTACTGAAGATGCGAGAATTTTTCCTAGTAAAACCCGGCTTCGTTCGCCACCAGAGAGTACGGATACTTTCTTTTCCGCTTTATCTCCATCGAAAAACATCAAGCCGCAGATGCCTCTAACTTCTGTTCGGCTTAGATCTGGGTTTGCTGCTGCAATTTCTTCTTCAACACTTGAATCTGCACAAAGCCTATCAATATTTGTTTGTCCGAAATAACCAATACGTAATTTGTCTGCTGATTTAATCAAACCCGATTTTGGCGATAGGTCTCCTGCAAGCAAACGTAGTATCGTCGATTTCCCCCGTCCATTCTTACCAATAATCGCCATTCTTTCTTTTTTCTCGATGGCTAAATGCAGATCTTCAACAAGCCTATCTTGTCCCTCATACGCAAAAGCTACATGATTGGCCTGTAACATCACTTGCCCAGGAAACTCTTCATGCTTAAAGGAAAAATCTAAGTTATCTATATGAGCGAGTTTTTCCAAAGACCCCATACGCTCTAACGCTTTTGCTTTGGATTTAGCCTGAGTTGCCTTACTGCTTTTAGCTCCAAAACGGTCTACAAAACTCTGAAGGTGAGCACGTTTCTTATCTAAATTTTCACGCGTTTTCTCATGGAGCTCTTCTGTTTCCAATAAATATTGATAATACTTTTCTGTTGTTCCTTTAAGTTTCCAAACTTTCTGCCGGTGAATTCCCAATATATGTGTACATACCTGGTCAACAAAGTCCCTATCGTGAGAAATCAGCAACATTTCCCCTTGCCAACGTTGTAGAAAACGAGACAACCAACGAATAGCTGGCAAATCAAGGTAGTTTGTAGGTTCATCTAAAAGTAAAAGATCTACATCAGAAACCAAAATTTTAGCTAAATGAACACGTAATTGATATCCTCCAGAAAGAGCATTTACAGAACCATGAATCATTTCGTCACTCATTCCGAGACCAGACAAAACTCTCTCTGCACGATAATTCTCTTCTTGTTGTTCCTTTGGAAGAGCCTGCATTACTTCTTCTAAAACACTCTCTTTAGAAAATTCTAGGTGCTGCTTTAGATAGCCTATGCGATATTGGCGTGGTAAACGGATATCTCCAGCATCAGCTTCATCTTCTCCGCTTAAAAGACGTAATAATGTTGTTTTTCCGTGTCCATTTCGACCAAGGAGCCCACAACGCTCACCCTTATGAATCGTGAACGAAGTCTGATCAAGTAGAATTTGTGCACCAAACTGTTTGCTTACCTCTTCAAATTGAATCATTCAAAACCCCTTTAATCTTTTATTGGACTCAACAGTATACAGGGTCCAAGATTAAAAATAGAAAAACAGATCACTAAAGCTCTTTTATTTCCAGCATTTTTATGTTATGCAAAGTGTATACCCATAATTTGGTAAACATAATAAAGGCTATAAAATGAGACAATCATACCAAAAAATAAAAGAAATATTAGATAAAACAGATTGGCAATGTTCATTGATTCAACCTTCACCTGATCACCCATCTTATCAAGCTGAAGTCTCTATAAAAGAAACAATGAATGGAAAGCCCCTTCATTTACGCCTCATCTTACAAGGGTCAGATTTAGTTCCTGGAGCATTCGAAAGTAGTGACTGTTTCGACCTTTTACAAATGATGCTGATTTTTCCTATCGAACTCGACAGCATCACAATAGATTCAGCCCGACGCCTCATGTGCATTCTCAATAAAATTTGTTTTTTTAATGGTTTTTCCATTGACGAAACTACCATGCACATGTTCTTTCGTTATAGTTTAGTTCTCACTGATAAAGAAGATGGATCTTCAACAATTCCTGCTCTTATCGAAGCAATAGCAAAGCAAACCACAAATTTTGCTCCTATCATTGAACAAATAGGAAATGGAAAGCAAAGCTATGAAGAGATGATTGCCCAAGCTCGCTCAGAAATGGGCGATGAGCTAGCTTCTGATCTTTTATAAGAAGGAGTCAAAATGAACTTCTTCAAGCATGCCTGCTTGCTTACTGCTGTGCTCTTACTGCACTCAGCATGCGGCACCAATATGGTTACAGGCAAACGCGAATTTCAGTTTGTTTCAGAAGAAAAAGAGATTCAAATGGGCCAAGACAGCTACCTCCCTCTACAACAAATAGAGGGTGGGGAGTATCTGGATGACCCAGCTCTTTTGTCTTATATTAAGGAGGTGACTGCTAGCTTAATTTCTGTAAGTGAGCGCCCGAATCTTCCTTACTCAATTACTATTATTAATTCCTCAACTCCAAATGCATGGGCTTTACCTGGCGGGAAAATTGGAATCAATCGAGGTCTACTTTTAGAACTCAACAGCGAAGCTGAGCTAGCTGCTGTTTTATCTCATGAAATTGTACATGCTGCTGCAAGACACAGTGCAAAAGCGCTTGAGCGGCAAATGATTTTGCGGGCAGGTTTATTTAGTTTGGAATCTATTACTCGTGAAAATATGCATTCCGGGGTCATTTTATCTACAAGCAAATTGGGTACTATTTTACTTAGCCAAACCTATAGCCGTGCTGCTGAGTTAGAGGCTGACCGCTATGGAATAGAGTACATGGTACGCGCTGGTTACGACCCCTTTGCTGCAGTAAAACTCCAAGAAACTTTTATTCATCTTTCGTCAGGACGATCTCCTGGTTGGTTGGAAGGGCTTTTTGCCTCGCATCCTCCATCAAAAGAACGACTAGAAGCCAATAAACTTTATGCAGAGACATTTCCTAAGGGAGGAAAAATAGCTCAAGATACCTACAAACGAAAAATAGCTCGTCTACGTCATTCAGAAGGAGCCTACCAACTCTATGATAAGGCACAAACTACCTTGAGTGAAAATAATCCTAGAAGAGCTTTACAAATCACAGAGCAAGCACTTCAATTACATCCTCAAGAAGCTCTCTTTCATGGTCTAGCAGGAAAAATTAAAGGTGTTTTATCTGATTACCAAGGAGCTCTCTTTTCACTCGATCGTGCACTAAGCTATAATCCCCACTACTATGACTTTTATTTACAACGAGGATTGATCCATCGTCAGTTAGGGAATTTATCACATTCTAGAGCTGATTTAAATAAAAGCATTACTCTTTTACCAACAGCAGATGCCTATTACGCTCTAGGCCGCCTTGCTGTTGATGAAGGAAACTCTGCAGAAGCACAAAAAAACTTTGCCATTGCGAGTAATGCAAATACAAATACCGGACAAAAAGCTACCAGATGGCTAGCTAGAATGGAAATTCCCCATGTACCAGAAAAGTACTTACAACTAAAGGCAGGGCTAGATAACACTAATCACCTGATATTAGAAGTACAAAACCAAAGCGTCGTAAGCGTGAAAGATGTACATATTCAAGTGGAAGTTCTTAATCCCGCAGGGCGATCTCAATCCATACAAGTTTTTAAAATTGGAAGCAAAATGAATGCTAACGATATTCGAGCAGTAAGCACACAATTAGGACCGTTTTCTAACACAAGAATATTAAGTGAAACAATTCGAGCATCAATTACTTCAGCAAAGGTACTAAGCCAATAAAACAAATTTTGAATTTTAATGATTTTTTATGTAGTATTAGTTATATGTTTTACGTAATTAGCTAAAATTTAGTTTGTTAAGTTTTTGCAAGGGAGGACTATTAATGGAAATGCATCATTACCGTCCTAAACGATTTCATCGTAGGTTGCATAAACTAGCTCATAAGAGTCGCCGTGAGTGGTATCAGTTTCTTGAAGTTCGTGATGATGACGACCAGCTTTCTGCTACTGTGGATTTAACTCCTAAGCAGCCTTGGTGGACATTATGGTTTCTTGGTGAACAGCCTGGGACAAGTCGAGAAACTGCGATTGAAGCGATTGAAGAGTTTCTTTTGATTCATGCGAAGGATGTGAATAAAGAAGATGCGGAATCTCTTGCTATGCTTGATCAGCAGATGAAAGATATGGGCTTAGATCAAAGAGCGCAAGTACGCACATTGATTCACTCATTGATCAAACACGCTCGCTAAAAAGCCCCCTGTGTTATATATTTGAGCCTAAAAAGGATTTTATATATGACACTTGTAATTGGGCCATTTTCACAAATTCTCACAATGGACCAAATTCCGTCTTCTGGTCCTATTTCCGATCGTCAACTTCCCATTGTTAAGGATTCATATATCTCTGTTTCCAATGGAGCCATCCAGGCAATCGGAGACAGTTCTTTAGCCCAGGATCCATCTGTAGAACTTTGTTCTTTAGGTAGGCCGATGGTTTTACTTCCTGGTTTTATTGATGTACATACACATATTTGCTTTGCGGGTTCACGAGCTAGAGATTACGCTCTCCGTTTAGAGGGAGTAAGTTACCAAGAAATTGCGGCTCAGGGAGGTGGAATTTTAGATACCGTCCGTAAAACCCGTGCTACTCCTGAAACAAACTTAGTTGATGGTATAGTACATCGAAGCCGTGAAGCTCTTAAATGGGGAGTCTGTACGTGTGAAGTTAAAAGTGGTTACGGTTTATCTGTAGAAGATGAATTAAAAATACTTCGTTCCATTGCAGAAGCAAAAAAGCATAGCCCCATTAACTTAATTCCAACTTGCTTAGCTGCCCATATGCCAGGTCCTGAATTTGTATCAGCTGAATCTTATCTGGAAGAAATGCTAGAGAAGCTTTTACCTTTAGTGAAGAAAGAAAAGTTAGCGAATCGAGTAGATATTTTTGTAGAAGAAGGTGCTTTTTCCGTAGAACAAGCACGCCCTTATTTACTTAAAGCAAAGGAAATGGGATTCAAGCTTACGATTCATGCAGATCAATTTAGCCGAGGAGCCTCTCTTCTTGCTGCTGAAGTAGGAGCTTTGAGCGCTGATCATTTAGAACAGTCTAATGAAGAAGACTTCCTTGCTCTGAAAGAGGCTGGAGTCATTCCTGTTGCTTTACCGGGAGCTAGCTTAGGTTTAGGGATGCCCTTTAGCAAAGCACGCCTTGCTCTTGACCTTGGTTTACCTTTGGTTATTGCAAGTGATTGGAACCCTGGTAGTGCTCCTATGGGAGATTTATTGACACAAGCAGCCTTGTTTGGAGCTGCTGAAAAATTGAGCTGCGCAGAAACACTCGCTGCTATTACTGAGCGAGCTGCACGGGCATTAGGGTCGAAACATAGAGGAGTTTTACGTGAAGGAATGCGTGCAGACTTTATCGCCTTTCCTTGTGATGACTACCGTGAAATTCTCTATCAACAAGGTCGTTTACGTCCAAGCCGTGCTTGGATCGCAGGTAAAGAAATTAAGGGGATTTTATAATGTCTTATCGTCCTCCTCAAGAGTCTTTATGGACAGGTAGAGATGATGGCCCTAATGCCCCCAGGCTTTACCAAGCAATAAAAACCTGTGCTTTAGAAGAAATTCCTGAAGAATTTCCAAAACAAACCATTGTTTTCATTGGTTTCGCTTCTGATGAAGGAGTACGCCGCAATCACGGCCGACCTGGATCAGCTGAAGGTCCTATTGCCTTTAGAAAAAAACTCGCTTCCTCTCCCTTACATCGTTCTGACCTTTATTTCTGGGATTTGGGAGATATCGTTTGCGATGGAGAAAAGCTAGAAGAGGCTCAAAAGGAGTTAGCTCACGCTATTTATAAAATTATCCAGAGCGGTGGCTTGCCTATCGTTTTAGGAGGAGGACACGAAGTTGCTTGGGGGCACTACCAAGGTATCCATAAAACTTACCCAAACGATGAGTGCAGAATCATCAATATAGATGCTCATTATGATTTAAGGCCTCTTCCCCCCTCTGAAAAAGGGAGTTCTGGGACCCCATTTTTACAAATAGCAAACCTTTGCAAGGAAAACAAAAAATCTTTTAACTATAGCGTTGTGGGAATTCAAGAATCAGGAAACAATCGTGCACTGTTTCAACAAGCGAAAGACCTAAAAGTTCGAACCTTAACAGCTCGACAAATGCATGTGATCGGTCAAGAAGCAATTGACACCTTTACCCGATGGTTTATCCAAGAACATAAGAAAACGTACCTAACTATTTGTTTAGATGCTTTTTCTTCTGCCTATGCCCCTGGAGTAAGCGCCCCTCAACCTTTAGGTATTACACCATGGCAGGTAATTCCAATGATTGAACAAATCGCCCGGTCTGGAGATTGTATTGCTTTAGATTTTGCTGAATTAGCCCCATGTTTTGATCGCGATGACATCACTGCAAGCTTAGCTGCAAATCTTCTAAGCTGCTTTATTCATGCTCTGCCAAAAGACTAGCGAGTAACTTGTTGGAGATACTTTAAGAGAACGTCATTTGCTAAGCCATCAACAAGAGATTTTAGTTCTGTCCAAGTATTCTGATCTAGCTTGATCCCTTCGGGGAGAGCTGCTTGCAACTTATTATCTTCACCTTTGATTGCTTTTTCCCATTCAGCTTCATAAGCTTCAGCATTGTCATTAGAGTTTCTCACAGCATAAGCCCCCAAAGCAGCAATCGTCATACGCCACTCATTCGGGCTAGCTTTTTCAAAGTTTACAGTCAGCGCTTCTTTGAACTTTAACAAAGGAAATAAAACTTCTTCTTTCTTTCCTGATTGACGCTCAATCACCAAGGAAACATTTTCAAATGTATCTTCTGTTTTCTTTAAAGAAGTACCTCTTATAAAAGCTCTCAAAGGCTCTTTAAAACCGGGAAGCTTTCGAAAAACGGCTCTCTCATTTAATTCTCCTCTAGCACTAGAACCGTAGTAGTTATCACGATAACGCCCTGCATTAAGCGCTCCAGAAGATTTGTTTTCTAGCTTCTCCATATCTGAATCTTTACTGACTCCTTGCGACAATACAAGCTCAGCAAAAATATCACTAGCAGTCTGAGTATTTGAAGGTAACACATACTCTCCGCTTTCCACTAAACCTGCTGTAATCACTTGTTGTTCCTCAGGGTTAGCACCTGTCATCCACTTTTCAAATAATCCATCGATTCCTTCATTTTTCCATTCAGATAAAGCTTCAAAACTTTTAGAGTTGGGTAGTTTGCCTTTAGAAAGACTATTTTGAACCTCTCCTCGTATTTCTGTTCCTTTTACAAACCAAGAAACTAGCTTGTCATGAAACTGATCATCTTTCTCACTCTCAACAGCTATAAATGAGAAAAATGCAGTCATTTTAGTACTAAGCTCTCCTGTACCGATGATCGACCTGGCAAAAATATGTACTTGAGGGATTTCAAGGTAACTTGAAAGAGCTATTTTAGCAGCTTTAGGACAAAGCTTGATTAGATCTTCCATTTCGTCTGAAAAAGATCGATCCACAACTTTCTCACAGCTCCAATGTTTCTTTATAGATTTTTCATGTTTAGACATAAACGCACAAAATGTCTCGCGAAACGTTGGATCTCGTAAGGCTCTTTCTAAAGCTTTAGACTCTTGAATTTGACGACCAGTACCTTGCACTTGCTTTTCAATATGTTTGAAAACCGCTGTAGAAGCAAGCCTGTTTAAATCATCACTTGAAGGAAGGGAGTGCATCTTCTGAAAAAATCTAAAACCAAGTCCTTTAGTCTTTAACAAAGAACTCATAACACCAATTTTTGAACTCATTGAAGCAATTTCATCCGAAGAAAGAGACTCTTCTTCCAGATGTTTCAAGCTTTTTAAGATATTTTGTGTGGCCTCTGGAAACTCTTTTTTATTTCCACTATGAATCACAAGCAAAGCTTGATCGCTTACAGCATCAAACTCATCTAATGATGACTTTTCTTTATCATTACTTAATTCCTCACTTTCTGAAGAAGAGGAACGGTCTAGCGAATCGATATCAAAATCAACCATAAAAAAACCATGTTTAAATATTTAATATAATTATATAACAATTACTATTTATGAAAAACAGACAACTATAACATTTAAAAGCAATCACTTATTTTGTATAATTAACAGAATGAAAAGAGCTTTTGATGTTTTATTTAGTTTGTTTATGATAACAACTTTTATTCCGGTGTTTTTAATCATTTCACTTATTATCAAGTGTGATTCACCTGGTCCTATTTTCTTCTATCAATTTCGAGTAGGGAAAAACCATAAACCTTTTCTTTGTTATAAGTTTCGAACAATGTGTCTAGATGCTGAGAGCATAGGAAAGGTTCTTGCAAAAGAAGAAAAATATAAAAAGCAATGGTCTTTGAATCAAAAACTACCTGATGATCCTCGGGTAACACGATTCGGTTATTTTTTACGTCGTTTTGCCTTAGATGAGCTCCCGCAGTTTTGGAATGTCTTAAAGGGAGATCTGAGTGTGGTTGGTCCACGCCCCATACTAGACGAACAAATACGGCAGTATAAAGAAGACGTTGCGAAGAAAATTCTTGAGGTTCGTCCTGGAATTACAGGTTTATGGCAAATCTCGGGTCTTTCTCATTTAGGGTATGAGGAAAGAGCACAGATAGAAAAGGTCTATGTAGAAAAAAAATCCTTTTTGTTTGACCTGACACTTATTCTTAAAACAATTCCTGCTGTGCTCTTTTTTAAAAAAGACTGAATGATTTCCTAATCGCTGATAGAGAATTAAGCTGCCTCCTCTGTTTGAACAGACTCTTTATTTTTATTAGAATTACCATTATTTGTTTTTGCTTCTTTTTCTGCTTTTTCTGCTTTTGCCTTGTTTGATTCTACTTGCTGCTCTTGATACTTACGTACCGCTTGGTTTTTTCTAAAAGGTTCCTCTAAACTTCTCGTTGATTTCGAGGCCGTTTCCCCTTTAATTGCTCCCACAAAACTTGGCCGCAATTGCACTTGCATGATTCCTCTCTGAGCTCTTTCAGCTTCTCGCCTTTTAATTTTCTCATTAGCGGATAGAATATGATAATCTGCTTGCTTATCAGCGTGACTTCTTACTCTACCGCGATAGGAATCTAGTTCTTGTTGTTTACGTTCATTCGACCCTTCTGTACTTGAAGAAGATTGTTCTTCTTGATTTCCACCTGTTTCTCCTCCTACTGTACTATCATCTTGATCAGAGCCTGTATCTTCGCCCGGATTAGTAGAATTACCACCACTTAGACTCGAAAGCCCATTTTGTAAACCTGAAACAACAGTCCTAAGAATAGACACCATAATTGCACCTCATCATATTTTTTTTGCAAAATTCAACAAAGCAAACGAGATGTCATTTCTTATTTTTCTTATAATCAAATAGATAAAAATAAAAAAATGAAACATGCAGTGTTTTGCAACTGGATAAACACCCAGTATGTAGATATTTTTTACATAAGAGCGTATAGTTGCTTATATTTTCAACAGCAAGACCTAAGTTATTTATGCTCCGCCAGAAAAGCACATTCTATTTATTTTTTTTTCTTAGCGTATTGAGTACAATCATAACCCCAGCTCTTATTTTTTCTTGGCGAGTCAACCTTTTGATTCCTATTTTAGTCTGGTCTTTTTATCTTTTTCCTAAAGGAGAAAGTTTATACATTGCCGTGTCTTGTGGTTTATTAAGTGATTTAATGAGTTCCCACGAACCATTAGGAATCTTTGCTCTTAGTTACTGTTTAAGTCATTTTTTTCTTTATCAAAAAAAGCAGCAATTTTTTGAAGATAGCTTATCTACTCTCCCTATTATGAGCTTTATTTATTCATCAATATCTACTTGCTTACAATTTCTTCTTCTAAAACTGTTTGCACACACTCCTAGCGCCTCATGGGCTTGGGCATTTACTGACTTACTCTTGATGCCTGCTCTTGATGCTTTTTTCGCTGCTTTGTTTTTTAGCTTTCCTCTTCATTTTTTCTTCAGTGGTTCTAAAGCAAAAGATGAACAATACGTGCTCAGACGTCCACAGTAGCGTATTGATTCTCCATTGAGGCACCGAGCTCACAGAGAAGAATTAAGACCTCCAATGGCTACCTAATCCGCGCTTCCGTGAACCCTGTGTCTTAATGGTGATATATGAATTTACACAAAGATATCGCAAAGGAAATCCTATACATCTTGGTATGAATTTGAGTTAGGGGGAATAATCACAAATTTTTCACCTGAACCATTGCACCCTCCGCAAACTCCTTGAGGAAAGATATATCGATACGCAACATAACTAAGGCCTACGACCCCTAAACCTGTTCCTACTACAGAAAAAATTGCAGCTATATCTTGTGTAGATTTGAAAAGATATACAGTAAGAGTAGCTCCCATAATGCTAGATATCCCACAAGAACTTATCGCTGTGGAGGCACACCCAGCTCTATGACAAGCTGACATTTCGCTTGGGCAACATAATGACTCAACCGCTCCACACAAACAACAATCAATTGCCCCACACATATTAGTCCCTCTTTTCTGATTTGTTATTAATTTTAACTTTTGCTAAAAACAATATCGATAAACAACATGTCACACAAAATTTAACTAAATTTCACAATCGCGTAACTAGAGAAAGCACCATATAGTCTCCAGAATTAAATGTGGAGTATAAAATGTTAGGTTACGTAAACAGCTTTTTTATACTCGTTACAATAAATTTCCTTATTGTATCGTGTGGATCTCAAGAGGATTCTCAATCCCAACGAAAAAAAAACCAGACTCTTTTTATCAACCTCTTTTCAGAACCACCCACCTTAGATCCCCGTGAAACAGGTGATGCCACATCAAGTGACGTACTGCGACACCTCTTCGATGGCTTAACTCGTATTGGTCCTGATGGAGATATCGACTTAGCTGTGGCCGAAAAGTTTGAAATGAGTTCAGATGGACTCATCTACACATTCTACTTAAAATCTACTCGTTGGAATGACGGAAGTCCTGTTACAGCTTTAGATTTTTCTGAAAGCTGGAAAACAGTTCTTGATCCATCTTTCCCCGCACAGATGGCCTACCAGCTTTATGTGATCAAAAATGCCGATAAAGTAAAATCTGGAGAGCTCCCGGTCGAAGACCTTGGAGTAGAAATTCTAAATTCACATACTCTTCGCGTGAGCCTTGAATCCCCTACTCCTTACTTCTTAGAACTTCTGAGTACGAGCCCTTTTCTTCCTGTTCATCATCACATCGCCAAAAGAAATCCTGACTGGGCAAGAGACGCAAAACCAGATTTTGTAAGCAACGGTCCTTTTTATCTTAATAAGTGGAAACACCAAAACGAACTTGTTCTTAAAAAAAACCCCCACTACTGGGATAAAGACTCTGTCACTCTCAAAAAAATTGTCATGAGTATGATTGAAGACAGTAATACCGAACTGCAACTCTTTCAAAGTGGAGAACTTGATTGGGCAGGCAAACCTATCTCCATCGGTCTTCCTACGGAAGCTATCCCTAGCCTGCACGCAGAAGGAATCTTACAAATACAAAAAACCGCCTCCACCTATTTTTACATATTCAATACAACGCAATTTCCTTTGAATAATCGAAAGTTGCGTAAAGCTCTTAGTTACGCTCTCAATCGACAAAGCATTGTCGATAATATTTCTCAAGCTGGAGAAATGATTGCACTCTCTTTAGTTCCTCCTTCTATGTCACTAAGAGAAAAAGGCTACTTAAAAGACCAACAAAGTAAAGAAGCTCAAAAGCTTTTTGCAGAAGCTCTGAAAGAACTCAAACTGACAGAAGAAACTTTTCCTGCTCTACACCTATCTTACAATACGAGTGATGGTCACCAAAAAATCGCTCAAGCAGTACAAGAACAATGGCGAGAAGTTCTTGGTATTGACATAAGTTTAGATAACTTTGAATGGAAGGTATATCTCGATAAGCTACAAAAACGTGATTTTCAAATCGGTCGACTAGGATGGGTTGCTGATTTTAACGACCCTGTTACATTTTTAGAAATGTACGAAGAAGGAGATAATCCTATAAACCATACCGGTTGGGAAAACGTACGTTACGCTGCTCTCTTGCAAAGAGCCTCTCAAACCGTTAACATTGAACGTAGAAAAAATCTACTTCACGAAGCTGAAAAGATTCTTATGGATGAGATGCCTATTGCTCCTCTTTATTTTCATACAAATGCCTACCTTAAACACGAACAGTTAAAGGGTGTCGTTTTTTCCCCTATTGGTCATGTGGACTTTAAATGGGCCTATTGGGACAACAATCATGGATAAACCCTTCCTTTCTTACCTAGGGCGTAAACTGCTCTATATGGTAAGTACACTTTTTGTGATTGTATCCATCACATTTTTTATGATGAAAGCCATTCCTGGTGATCCATTTACACAAGAACGAGCTGTCCCTCAAGAAATTTTAGAAGCTATGTATGAGCATTACGGACTCAACGACCCGTGGTATACTCAGTACTTTCGCTACATCACACAAATTCTACAGTGGGATCTAGGACCTTCTTTTAAGTACCAAGGCAGATCTGTCAATAATATTATCAACGAAGGTTTTCCTATATCAGCTGTATTGGGTTTGGAAGCTCTTTTTCTTTCTCTTTGTATGGGACTTTCTCTAGGCACCATTGCAGCACTCAAGCGTCACCGTTGGCAAGACTACAGCGCTATGCTTATCGCTGTAGCAGGTATCTCTATTCCTAGTTTTATCCTAGCAACCCTTTTGCAATACATTTTTGCCCTTCAACTAGGATGGTTTCCTGTTGCACGCTGGGGAAGTTTTTCTCAATCCATTTTACCCGCATTCTCACTAGCTGCATTACCTACAGCTTTCATTGCAAGACTCACCCGATCAAGTATGATAGAGGTTTTAGAAGAAGATTATATCCGCACTGCACGAGCTAAAGGTTTAAGTAAGAGCCGAATTTTATTTTTCCATGCCTTACGCAATGCTCTACTACCTATATTGAGTTATCTAGGACAGCTCATCACAAATATTCTTCTGGGAAGTTTTATTATTGAAAAGATTTTTGGTATTCCAGGACTAGGACAATGGTTTGTGAATAGCGTCACCAACCGAGACTACACAACCATTATGGGAACTACTGTATTTTATAGTATCGTGCTCTTACTCTGTATTTTTCTTGTTGATCTCTCATACAGCTTTTTAGACCCTAGAATCAAAGTTGGAGAACAAAAATCATGAGTTCTTCATTCGATCCAGCTCTTTTTGAAGCAGCCCCTTCCACCATAAATGCAGAAGCTCTAACGCGCCCAAGCTTAAGCTATTGGCAAGCTTCATGCTTACGTTTCAAAAAAAATAAAGCTGCATTTTTCGGCTTAGTTTTACTCAGCCTCCTTTTATTCATGGCCATAGTAGGTCCATCCCTAAATTCCTACACTTACTACGAAAACCATCTTGAGTTAAAAAATCACCCTCCTTCAATAAACTACTGGTTTGGTTCTGACGACCTTGGTAGAGATTTATTTACTCGAGTATGGTACGGCGCCCGTATTTCCTTATTTGTTGGAATTAGTGCAGCACTAATCGACTTAATCATTGGCGTTCTTTGGGGGAGCATTGCTGCTTTTTCTGGAGGACGTATCGATGAAATCATGATGCGTATTGCAGATATTTTGTACGGCCTTCCTTATCTGCTTATTGTTGTACTACTCATGGTAGTCCTAGGTTCAGGCATTATCCCTATTATTATTGCTCTAACAGTCACCGGCTGGGTAAATATGGCTCGTATCGTACGAGGACAAATTCTATTACTAAAGAAACAGGAGTATGTACAGGCTGCTATTCTACTAGGAGCAAGTTTTCCACGAATTCTTTTCCGACACCTTATTCCAAATGCCATGAGCCCCATACTGGTTACCGTTACACTGACAATTCCTAGCGCCATTTTCTCTGAAGCATTTTTAAGTTTTTTAGGTTTAGGCATCCAAGCCCCCATTGCCAGTTGGGGTACAATGGCCTCTGATGGACTACCAGCGCTTGCTTATTATCCTTGGCGTCTGTTTTTCCCTGCTTTTTTTATTAGCCTAACTATGCTGGCCTTTAATTTAATAGGTGACGGTATGCGCGATGCACTAGATCCGAAGCAACGGTAAACGAAAAATCATGAAAAATCCGCTACTAGAAATCAAAAATCTCTCTCTACGCTTTCAAGTAAACAGCGGCTTTATACATGCTCTTCGAGGTGTAAATCTTCAAATCGAAGAAGAAGAAACTCTAGCTCTTGTAGGTGAATCTGGCTGCGGAAAAAGTGTGACAGCACAATCTATCTTACAACTTCTTCCCTCTCCTCCTACGCAATACGAATCTGGAGAAATTCTCTTTAAAGGAGAGGACTTATTAAAAAAATCAGCAAAAGAAATACTCGCTTATCGAGGGTCTTCTATTGCTATGATTTTTCAAGATCCAATGACTTCCCTCAACCCCACTATGTGCATTGGAAAACAGATCACAGAAAGCCTAGAACAACATCAGTCTTTATCTTACCGAGATGCTCGAAAGGAAGCGATAAAACTACTAGATTTAGTAGGTATCTCAACACCAGACCTCCGTTTTTCTCAGTTTCCTCACGAATTTAGCGGCGGAATGCGTCAACGTGTCATGATTGCAATCGCACTTGCTTGCAAACCCAAACTTCTGATTGCTGATGAACCTACAACTGCACTAGACGTCACTGTACAAGCCCAAATCCTAGCTCTTATGAAATCTCTACAAGATCAATTCTCAATGAGTATTCTGTTTATCACTCATGATTTAGGCATAGTGGCAAACACTTGTGATCGAGTAGCTGTTATGTATGCAGGAAAAGTTGTTGAACAATCAAACGTAAAACAAATATTCTCAAGACCTCAACACCCTTACACAAAAGCTCTTATCAATTCTATCCCTCACTTAGATACTGATATAAGACAACGCCTACCCACAATTCGTGGTACTCCACCGGATCTTTTTTCACCTCCAAAGGGCTGCGCATTCGCTCCACGATGTAAGCATAGTATGCGTATTTGTCATCAAATTCCCCCTGAAACATTTACCGTAGATTCACAAGAGAGCGCTTGTTGGCTTCACCATCCCCAAGCTCTCCCTTCGAAAAAGGATTTATGCCCATCATGAAACCTCTCATACAAGTGCAAAATCTGAAGCAGTACTTTCACCTTGGTGGAAAAACCCTAAAAGCCGTAGATGACCTTAGCCTAGAGATTTTTCCAAATGAAACTTTAGGATTAGTGGGAGAAAGTGGCTGTGGCAAATCTACATTAGCTCGAACCCTAGCCCGCCTATACCGTCCCTATGAAGGAAAAATTCTATTTAATGGAGTAGATATCAGTAATTTAACCCAAAAAGAACTCCTTCCGTTTCGGCAAAAAATGCAAATGATCTTTCAAGATCCTTACTCTTCTCTCAATCCTCGTATGACAGTTCTTGATATCATCGGCGAAGCTTTGGATATCCATCAAATAGCAAAGGGATTAAAAAGAACAAACAGAGTGATTGAACTATTAGAAAAAGTAGGACTCCAAGAAGAACATATAAATCGCTTTCCTCACGAATTTAGCGGGGGACAAAGGCAAAGAATCGGTATAGCTAGAGCTCTTGCCGTTGAACCACAATTCTTGATATGCGACGAAGCAATATCTGCTCTTGATGTATCCGTGCAAGCACAAATCGTTAACTTATTAAAAGACTTACAAGAAGAAATGGGACTAAGCTACCTCTTTATCGCTCATGATATTGCTATGGTTCGTCACATCTCTCATCGTATCGCTGTCATGTATCAAGGAAAAATCGTAGAAATAAATAACACAAACGATATCTTTTCTAAAACACAGCATCCTTACACAAAAACATTATTAAATGCCGTCCCCAAAATTCCCTCTCCATAAAAAAACCAGCAAACAACTAAAAACAAAAGGTTTTTGACGGTGTTTGTTTTAAAATAAAAACTTAGTATAATTAAACAAAATAACACTTCACTTAAACAAAAACTCAACACTTTATTTCTTTTTATTTTTAATAAATAAACGATGTTGAGTTATGTCTAGTATTGATCCAAGTAACAGTGGGACCCCCATTGATCCATCTTTATTCAATCAAAATGACAATCCACAAATCATTCCTGAAGAAGCAAATCATTCTATTTCAAATGATTCTGATATAGATATTGACGTGACTGCTTTGGATACAGACCAAGTTCTTGACTCTCTAACAGAGTTGAGCTCAGAACAACTACAGCAGCTTGTCTCACCTAACACCTTGGAACCTCACGAAGAAGCCAGCTCATTAATCGAGGACTTTACCTCTTTATCTTCTGAAAGTACCCCTGAAGAGCTTCTTGAAATTGTAGAGCATTCTCTTGAACAAGACTTAACAGCTCAACTAAATTTAAACGAAGGAGGGGATGCTGACTTAGTTCTTGGACTTTTAAGAGATGTCGATCACGACAGTATTCTTGATAAAGCCATTAGCTTAGTAAGTTTATCTTCCAAAACAAATAATATAAATACAGCTGTAAACGTGATAAAAGGAGCTGATGATCTTCTTTGCGATTTAGGAGTAGGAAACGGAAAAGCTGCTTCCTTGGCTTACGGAGGAACTCAAGTCGCTCTTAGCGCTTGTATGATTCATGTAGAACGTTCTCTAAAAAATGTTGTAAAAAAGCTAGAGGAAAGAGATCAAGAGCTTGCTGAACAAGGGTTGGAAAAAACCTCACCTGAACGAGAAGAACTTTCTAAAACTTTAGCTTACGCCCGAGAAAAACACCACGATGCATCAGCACTTGTTAAAGAACGCCTAATTAAAATTGGACAATGGGCAGGTAAAGAGCTGCTAAATAATTTACCTTTATTAAATTTACCTCTCATCTGTTTCAAAATAAATGAAGCTAGGGAAAAACTTCAAGAATCATCGGATAAAGTCGAAACACTATCTTCCGAACAAAAATCGCTCCATGAGCGCCTAGAATCTAACGAAAAGATCGATACAGGCCTGAGATACTGCTTAGAAAGAAAAGCTAATAGCTATAATACTAGAGTACTCAATGCTTACGTTGACCGTGAAATGGCTAGGCAAGATCTTGCTAACCAAGTAGGACGACTCCTTACCTCAAGTACATTTTTCCTCCCTACTTATCCAGCCCTTAGGCTGCTTGTAGGAGCTCATAGCGCGACAAGCTTTTTAACTTCTACAGCCTATGGAAGCTATCGTTCTCGATACGAAACATTATACAGTTTAAGTCAAACAGGAGCTCAAGTTACACAAAAAGTAGCGGAACTTCCAGAAGGATTACTAAGCAGAGCTAGAAATTTTGAAGACAAAAAACGTTTAAAGACTCTAATAGAAAAAGAAACAGAGATCTATCAAGAAATGGCAGATAAGCTAAATACTCTCAACAGCAAAGCTTTTGTTAAACTTGACTCTCGTGAAAAACTCGCAAAATTGGCAAAAAAAGATACTCATTTAGAGCCTCATATAAAAACCTTAGATAGCCAAATTGAAAAGATTAGAGAAGAAGCTAATCGTGTAAGCCAAGCCGCTATTGATAAAATAGAGCAAGTAAAAAAGGAGTATCAAACAGCTCCCAGCCAAAAGAAACTTGATTTACTAAATCAGCAAGTCCATAAATTAGAAAATGACTTTAATCAAGAAAAAGTCACACTTACCAATAAAATTCATCAAGAGCTCTATAAAATAGAAGATAGGTCCGATATTCCTAGTGAATTGAAAACACAAAAGATGGCATCTATAAAAAACGAGCTCGAACAAGTCTACGCAAACACTCACCCTCTGATCAAAGAAAAAAGCCAAAAAATTGATTCATTAAGAAGAGAAATTACCAATTTAAAAAGTGCCGTAGAAGAAGAAGAAAATTACACAAATAAAACAGGCCTTTCCCCAGAAACAGCTAGCTCTCGCTTACACATGTCTTATCAAAATAGAAGTGCTCAATTTCGAGAAAAAGTACAAACTTTTACTCGAGAACAAGAAACAAAAAAAGTATTAGCTATACTAGGACAGAACTTAGGGTTAAGCCCTTCTAAGGTCCTTACCGTATCAAGAAAGATACAACAACATTTGAAAGCGCAAAGTACACAGACTGCACTAATACAAGAAATGAACCTTGATGACCCTACAAAACTTACAGTAGGCAACGTCATGAAATGGTTAGGAGGCATTCACGTAATCTCATGAGTATTTTATTACGAGCGATAGAGCAGAAAATTAAAACACTCGGCTGGTCTTGTAAATGGGAAGAACCTACCCCACCTTCGAAAGAAGCTATACTATGGCTAAACCTCGCCTCAAAAACACAACAAACTATTTCTCAAAAAGTTAAGATTACCGCAACTCGACCAAACCCTCAATCCAAACCAGACTTGCAATATCACGCTTTTGAGCTCACTCATCAACTCCCTTTTAAGCACCATTCTCAAGACTTACAAAGTATACTCACAATGATTAACGCTTATAACTTGATCCACCCTTCTATTAGTTTATCTCTAGATACTCAATCTTCTTCTATTCTTTTTAGAATCAGTTTCCCATGGGCAAATGGGACCGTATCTGAAGACTTAATCAATCAGTTAATCGGTAGTACCTTAATCTATCTAGAAGGCATAGCTCTAGAGCTTCACCAAATTAGCTTAAATACGAAAACCAATCTTCAGTTGCCTTAGCAATAGAATCGACATCCCATAAAGGAGCTTCACGCCAATCTTCTATACAATTTTTCATGATACTCACCCCTTCTGAAAAACTCACTTTAGGTTTCCATCCTAGAAGCTGTCGTATACGAGTGGTATCAGCAAAAGTACAATCGGGCTCTCCTGGTCGTTTAGGAATAGATATGCTATCTGCTCCTAACAAATCTACAAGCTCATTTACAGAATACGTTCCACCTGAACCTACATTCATGATTTCCCCATCTAAATCTGACTGTGCAGCTAAAATCAATGCATTCACTACATCACTTACAAAAGTAAAATCCCGAGTTTGCTTACCATCCCCCACAACAGTTAATGGCTTGCCTTCTAATAATTGGCGCAAGAAAACACCAAAAACAGCTCCATAATTACCAGAAGTTCGCGCCCTTGGACCATATACATTAAATAAACGAAGAGATACCGCAGGCAAACCGTAAACCTGATTCCAATGCATCACAATCTGCTCTCCCTGATACTTACTAAAAGCGTAAGGATACATCGGATGAATCGAAGCTGATTCTGGAGTGGGAAGTATGGTTGCAAGGCCATAACAAGAAGAAGACGCTGTATAAACGAACCTCTTTACGCCTGCCTGACGGGCTGCCTCAACGACAGAGCTTGTACCTTGTACATTAGCTTGGCAATAACGTAGAGGGTTTTGAATAGAAGGAACGATATCAGCCAAAGCTGCTAAATGGAAAACCCAATCAACATCAGTAAAGTGCGGAGCGAGAACAGAATAATTACTAATATCTACTTGATGAAAAGTACAAAGAGACGATTGAAGAGCACTTTTTAAGTGTTCTTTTTTTCCACCAGCTAAATCATCAAGAACACGTACACTTATTCCCTGCTCCAATAAAGCCTCAACTAGATGGCTACCAATAAATCCTGCACCACCCGTTACTAATGCTATTTTGCTCATTTCATCTCCCGTGTATTAGCTAGCTTTTGTCTTCTGATACAGACCTAAAACAGATCAGATTTTAAACTAAAAAATACACAGAAAAAGAAATTAAAAACTATAAATAACCTAAAGACCATGCTCCTAAAACAAGACCTGTACCAATAGACGCACTACTAATTAGCAAATCTCGAAGTTTCGCCGTATACTGATAAGCATGAATTTCATTTTGACCATTTCGGTTCACCCACACAGGATGATCTGACATAAATTGATCATAAAAATGTTTAGCTCCACCTAGAACCAGTACAGTTCCCAAAGTAACACCAGCACCACAAATCAATGGTTCATTCAAATGATTCAACACATAGCCACCAAGATCGGTAAGACCATTATTTAACTGATCAATTAAAGCAACCCCACCATCACGAGCTGTTGCGTTAATCTCTTCGTACATAACAGCTGTTCCTAAAGCAAACTCTACTGAACCAATAAGAAGATCCTTAGAAGCTCGCTTAAAGTCAGGCTCTCCTAAATCAATGGCCCAATCCGGAGTTAAAAAAATCTTCAAAGGACGATTATTGCTTTTATCATCACTCATGATGATGGAAATCATCTCAGCATTCGTGCGCTCTTCTACATCTTTAGGGCGAAATGATGAATATGCACGTAATATGCGACGAGATCCATCAAACGCCGTGATTCCAGATAAAGATCCAATAACTAGCTGCGGAGCACTCGGCAAATAATCAGCTAAATATGAAAGATAAGGCTTACTTAACTCGTAACCGTTTACAAGATCTTCTATTAATCTTCCAGGTGCATAACGACTTAAAACAGCCCCCATCCCCATAGAAGCTCCAGAACGACTGACCCATCTTGCCCAAGAAGAACCACCCTCTACTGGCTTATCTAAAGAAACATGATCTGATTTATTACTAACACTTAAATCCAAAGCCATAATTAATCTCTTTTGTTTTAATTCAAACAAATATAATAAACAAAAAAAACAAATTATTACAATCTTTTACTTGTCTTTTTGAATTTATTTTTACACTTTGTACCTTTTAAAACATAAAAAGCACAAAGAAAGGCTTTACGGAGAGATGAAGAGCTGTTATAATCCCCATGAATTGTCCAAACCAGCAAGTTTTACGCTTGCGCCTTGCTTTTAAGCAAGGAGGAATTTTATGTGTAAAGATACTGATTTTTTAAGAAGCTCAGCACTACCTATTCTTTTCATACCTTTCATTCTCGCAGTGATTAGCAGCGTCGTCATTCAAGTCGTCAGCCTGTAATTAATTACTACATTTTTATTTTACATTTTACTTAAAATTACCAACAAAACGAGAGAAGTAGCATGTCTGCATCTACATCAAAAAATTTTTTATCCCTTTCTATAGGGTTTGCCATGTTTTCCATGTTTTTTGGAGCTGGTAACGTAGTATTTCCTTTAGCTATCGGGCAAATTGCTCGCGACCAAAATGTTTATGCTGTTCTAGGTTTGGTCATCACTGGCGTCTTTATTCCTTTTATTGGCCTGATTGCTATGTCTCTTTTTGACGGAAATTACGAAAAGTTTTTTTGTAGAGTAGGGCGCTTTCCTGGTTTAATTCTTATTATATTGATCATGAGTTTGATTGGTCCATTTGGTGCAATACCACGCACCCTTACTCTTTCATACTCAACAATTAAGTGTTACCTTCCAGAGATCATCTCTTTACCTGTGTTTAGTATCCTCTCATGTGTGATCATCTTTGCATGCACAATCAAAGAGAGTTCAATTGTAGACTTAATTGGTAAGTTTTTGACTCCTGTTTTACTATTTAGCCTTTCCTTAATCATTGTATTAGGATGTTACTGGGCAGATGATATTAACTTACTAAGCGATTTGTCTTTTGGAGATTCGTTCTTACTAGGACTTAAAGAAGGCTACAATACAATGGACCTTCCGGGCGCTTTATTCTTCTCCTCAGTTGTATTACTAGGAATTAAAGCACACTTGGATAAAGGAGATGCTCAAGGATCTGACTCCATGGGATTATTATTACGCTCTAGTGCTATTGGTGCTACCCTGCTTGCTGCTGTATATGCTGGATTTAGTTTTATTGCAGCTTTTTATGCAGAAGACATCACAAACACTCCTCAAGAAGAGTTATTAGGTGTAATAGGCCGTCAAATATTAGGTCCTTATGGAGGAATCGTAGCAAGCATTGCTGTAGCTCTTGCTTGCTTAACAACAGCAATTGCCTTAACGGCTGTATTTGCAGATTTTTTGCGAATCACTGTATGCAAAGAAAAGATCACATACTTTACCTCTTTGCTAGTGACCATCTCTGTATCTTGGGCTATTTCAACCCTAGATTTCGGAGGTATCGCAACAATCATCGTTCCTATAGTAAGTATTTGCTACCCTGGCCTCATCGTTATGAGCTTTTTAAATTTTGCTCATAAAATGTGGGGATGGACAATCATCAAAACACCCGTTTACTTGTGTTTTGCCATCAGCTTACTAAACTACTACTCAGTAATTTAGAAAGATCTGCAGCCTCCTTTTGGGGGCTGCTTTTCTCAGACGAAGGAAATAAAACACGCTCAATGGCTTTTCTAAAACGTAATTTCTGCTCCT
The DNA here is from genome assembly GCA_002709385.1 of Waddliaceae bacterium. Classification (GTDB taxonomy): domain Bacteria; phylum Chlamydiota; class Chlamydiia; order Chlamydiales. The sequence continues at coordinate 35,419 of PAQS01000021.1, read as the reverse complement.
GATCTTCCGAACGATACAAATATCCCACAAACGGAGTTTCCGAAACATTTACCGAGATAGACGCTAACTCTAGACTGGGAATATTCATCGGAGCAATCGCTTTTTGCAAAGAATCCCGTATTCCCCCATCTTCACTAGCAAGCATAATAAATAGGTAATTAGGCTCTTCCTTCACCTTATAAGTGAGAGCATCCGACCTAAAAAAGCGCTCTTCCAGAATATCAACCAGCATCATAAACAAAGTACGGAGAGGCACAGGTTCTAACACCGTCCTCATAACCACCGGCTGCAAAGAGTAAAAAAAGTTTTCCAGCAAGAACTCATTATTTTTCCCCACCTCTCCCAAACTATCTCGAAGTGAACAAAGCAATTCATTTTGCTTAGAAATCATTCCTCCATTGTAATCCCTAAACTCTCCCACAACCTCCGATAACTCAGAACACACAAACTGTCGTGCTTTAGTCAAATCAACAGAATGATCACGACGAAGAAACTGCGGCTTAGCTAAACGCACACGAAAGACCGTAGCTTCTTTAAAATACTTGCGACGAGTCATTCCTACTCTTTTGCACTGATCATGAACATATTGAAGAGATGAGCTAGACTGCAAAAATAGCTCGCGAATGGAGCGTACTCCAGGAAGAAGAACCCGAACTAAAATAACCGTAAACTGTAAATGACTATCTGTCTGTTCATCAAAAGTAATAATGACCTGAGGAATATCACGAACATATTTGATTTGCTGACTTAAAGTAAGAATATTTCTTAAAATTTCTTCTTCATTTCTTGGCATAAATACAGGGTGCATCAAGTGCTCAATACGATCTTTCAAATCACTCGGAAGCTGCCCCTGAAGCCTTCTTAACTCAGCCTGAGTAAACTCTGCGCCATCGATTTTTTCAATCTCCACATACAGAGTACTGATCTTTTCTCCTCGCCCACCATTTTCAAAAAATGAACCATCTACAGATCTCACACCAGGAACATAGTTTTGAATAGCCTTCATCAAATGACGCTCTTGAAGCAGCTCATTTTCTCTTAAAAAATTCACCCCTACCGTTAAACCTAATACACTTCTCTCACCATCTTGATCCATACAACGAGCTCTATGAATCTTCAAAGTAAGATGGCGCTTATCTGGATGTTTTCTGATTAACTTTCTAAGAGATTTTCGGAAGAGGTACATTGTGCAAATGACACGGCTGATATGCTGGGATTCACGAGCCACCTTAAATTCATCACGACACATCACCAAAACGTGCTGCATTTCAGTAAAAAGATCATAACCAAATTCTTTTGGACGTCTTCTTAAAACATAAGCAGCATGCTCTTGAATCATCGCCGTCTTTTCATCTGAAGATAAGCCCTTAATCTCAAGAATACGCTGTGCGTGAAAAGCTGAACTTACCCCCAAACAAATCTCTGTTCCAATAGAAGGAAGATTTCCCTCTAAAATAGCTTTTTCCTGCGGGTCTTGAACTCTAATAACAAGCTCACACATCGTGAAAATTTGCTCGCTAAAGTCAGGCATTTGAAAATCAACTGCATAAAGAAGAACAACTTCCAAAAGCTTTCCTGGAACCAACCAGCGACTTAGCATTTCATAAAAAAACTTAAACGCATTAGAACGCAAAGGAGAGACTAAATAAAACGATTGCTCAAACTCATCTCTTTCAGAAAAACAACGACAAAAATAAGGCAAAGTCTCTAAGTACTGCTGATAATACTCAAACAACTCTTCAGGGTCCGCACCATCTGCCGGGGCAGCTTCACCAAAAAGACCATGAGGATAAACTCGCTTCAAACTCCCATGGATAATTTCTTCGTAGTGAATACTACTAGGATGAGTTTCATCTTTTTCAAAAACCATACGGAGACGGGGAATTCCATCTTTATCCAGCATAGTACAACACCTTCAAGAGTTCTATGGTATAAGCTAAAGTTTTGCGTTCTGGCCAGTGGAATATAGATAACAAGTGAATGATTTGGAAGCAAGCACGACTCATAAGATTTCACCCGAAGAAGAAAAAAGAGGCCCTTCTTCATAAAAATACTGCCCTCTTTCTCTTTGCTCAGAAGAACAAATCATCGTCCCAGAATGAGTCAAACAATGGAATGAACGAACCTGCAAAGGCATAGCGTTTTTCTGCGCTAAAACAACACAACGAGGATGGAGAACAAAAGTACCCGCAGAAGCGAGATCTAACGCTTGCTCATAAGTCAATTCTTCAAACAGTACAGAAGACGAATCTTTTTTAGGATCAGAGGAATAAACACCTTCTACATCTTTATAGAACTCAATTTTTTCCGCATCCAAAGCCACACCTAAAGCAACCGCACTAGTATCTGACCCCCCACGACCCAAAGTTGTAATCTCCCCATCTGAACTACACCCCTGGAAACCTGCTACAATAACAACCTTTCCCTGATCTAACGCTCGTTGTACACGGTGAGGGCGCATAGCTACAATACAAGCCTCGCCATGGTTCGTACTCGTAACGACACCGCTTTGACTGCCCGTAAAACTCACAGCATCCAACCCCTGCAACTCCAACGCCATTGCAAGCAACGCAATACTGACCCTTTCACCTACCGAAATCAACATATCGTATTCTCGCTTCGGAGGTTGAGGATGCACTTCATGAGCCAAAGCGACAAGCTGATCTGTACTATCACCCATAGCACTCACCACCACCACAATATGCTCATAAATTGCGCGCTTTTGACGAATAATCGAAGCAATTTGAGAAAACTGGCCAGTATTAGCCACTGCAGCACCGCCAAATTTCATGACTAAACAGCGTCTCATGTGATAGCCGAAAACCTTCATAACCAGTTAATTGGAATAAAACCTCTTTTTTGCTACAATAATCGCCGTGCACTTTTAAAATTTAAACGATAAAAAGAGGTAACAGGACGCTCAGGATACTAGGTGTAGGAAGATGAGTCAACCAGAAATCTCTTTATGTATGATTGTAAAAAATGAAGAAAGGAACCTTCCCGACTTTATTAAACGGCACAAATCGTTTTTTGATGAATGGATCATCGTGGATACCGGATCTAAAGATAACACTAAAAACATTTTACAAGAAGCCGGCATCAAACCCCACTCCCTCGATTGGTTTGATAATTTCGCTGCTGCCCGCAACCACGCTTTAAGTTTATGTACAGGAAAATGGGTATTATCTTTAGATGCCGACGAATGGATAGACACAGAAAACCAAGAACAAATTTTATATTATCTCAAAGAAAACGTTGCTGATTGCTTTGATATTCCTATTAAAAACTACATCAAAGAATCCACAATTCTTGAACACAACGCCGATTACCTCCTTGAATACACAGCTCCCGATAACTCCTACCGCTCTCTAATGAATAGTGAAAAGGACTATGGATACCGCCAAACGAGTCTTGTTCGCCTATTCAAAAACCACCGCGGGTATCGTTGGGTTTCCCCTATCCACGAAGTAATCAGCGACGAGGGTAGCCCTTATAGAAATCGCATGGGTAAAATCGAAGGAGTATGCATCCATCACTTTGGCATGCTAGATCTTGAAGGCAAAGCTGAAAAAAAACGCCAACTATACGGCGACATAGCTCGCTCTCTTCAAGAAAAAATCAACAGCACAAATGACCCAAAAACTCTTTTTGAAGCTGCTCGATTTATCGAAAATCCAGAAGAACGACTAAAAGTACTTGAAAAAGCTATTGAAAAAGCGCCGAAAGACCCACATATCCACAAGCTACTCATCAATACTCACATAGAACGAAAAGATATCCAAGGCGCTATCCAAACTTGCGAAAGCATGATTGAGCAAGACCCTAAAAATCTAGAGTTTCATCTTGCTCTTGCACAATGCCATGTAAACGAAAAAGATACCCATCACGCAGCAAAAACCCTAAAAAGCCGCATGCCCTTGTTTAAAAAAGAACCTTTGTACCACTACACCTTAGCTACCATATACATTCGCAACAAGCAGTTTCCTGAAGCACAGTCCCACGCTAAACGAGCGCATCAGCTTGCTCCCAATTCACCTATGATCAAAGAATTATATAAAAAACTTCAAAAACCAAAAGAAAACTAAAAAACACAATGTACGAACTAGAAAAAACTTTTACTTTCGAAGCAGGACACGTTCTTACTCATCACGACGGAAAATGCAGCCGACCCCACGGACACTCTTATGGCCTAACCGTAACCTTGCGCGGCAACAACTTGCATAAGAACGGACCAAAAACGAACATGCTTATTGATTTTTCTGATGTTTCCAGCATTGTTAAACAAATGATCAAAGACTACTTAGATCACCACTGGCTAAACGACACTTTAAAGACAGACTCTCCCACAGCGGAATTCATCGCAAAATGGATTTTTGACTTCCTTAATCCTTTATTAGATGATCTGCATTGTATCACCCTAGAAGAGACTGCCACTTCACGTGTTCGTTATTTTGGATAAAACGTTAACTCACAGCCGGTTCCAATTCTGCAGTAAAAGCCATTAATACCTGCCCTAATTGAACCGTTACAGCCAAGCATTGTAGAAGCGTCAATAAAAATTGCTCAACGACCGAACAAACCTTTCGAACTGTTCCTTTAATTTTTTCCTGAGTATTTTCACCACCTAGGACCTTTACAACTCTTCCATCCAAATTGCCAGACTCAAATTCAGGTTCCGTCACTATAGGTAAATCAAAATTATCACCATCTACTTTCATCTTCAACTTCCTCCCAAAGAAAATTCAAGATAGAATTTAAAACATTATTTAACAACTTTCTTGGGTTACCCCTCGTTGAAAACTGTGATTTTTTTATGTTTTTCCCCCTTTTCACTCTAATTCTTGATTTAGAGAAAGAACTCTGTTATTCTGTTCCTGTATTTTCGGCTAGCAAGACCGAACCTTAGCCTTGTAGATGTGGCTAGTAGTCTGTATTTTTTCCAATATGGTTCAAATCCTAAGTTCTACAAAAACAACTACTAAATTGCTTTTATTAATTAGTTCCTGTTAAACTTCTTGCTTTAGCCTGAAAATAAGGAGTAACCCTTACATGACTAAAGACCCTTGGGAAGATACTAACATTCTGGATGACGTTGATTTTCATGATGATGATGCGGCAGAATTCCGCAGTCTAATGGATGCTGGCGATGATGATGCTGATGACAGTGCATCTGATGCTACAATTCCTGGCAACATTTTGAAAGGTTGCATTGTTGAAATCACAAAAGATCACGTTGTTGTAGATGTTGGCCTCAAATCAGAAGGCCTTGTTCCAATCGAAGAGTTTTCTGACCCTGAAGACATTATTTTAGACGGTGAAGTTGAAGTTTTCCTTGACCAAGCTGAAGATGAAAACGGACAGATCGTATTATCGAGAGAGAAAGCAGAGCGCCTTCGTCAGTGGGAGCACATTCTTGAGACTTGTGAAGAAGGATCTATCGTTACCGGTTGTATTACTCGCCGCGTAAAAGGTGGTTTGATGGTAGACATCGGGATGGAAGCTTTCCTTCCTGGATCTCAGATCGACAACAAGCGCATCAAGAATCTTGATGACTACATCGGCAAAACATTCGAGTTTAAGATTCTAAAAATCAACATCGAGCGTAAGAACGTTGTTGTATCTCGTCGTGAGTTACTAGAAGCTGAGCGTATTTCTAAGAAGGCTGAGTTGCTAGAAACAATTAAAGAAGGCGACACACGTGAAGGTGTTGTGAAGAACATCACTGACTTCGGTGTATTCTTAGATCTAGACGGCATTGATGGTCTATTGCACATTACAGACATGACTTGGAAGCGTATCAAGCACCCATCTGAGATGGTTGAGCTTGGTGAAAAGCTTGAAGTGATGATCTTAAGCGTTGATCGTGAAAAAGGTCGTGTTGCTCTTGGGCTTAAGCAGAAAGAAAGCAATCCTTGGGACGAAATCGAGCAGAGATACCCTCCAGGAACTCGTGTTCGTGGTAAGATTGTTAACTTACTTCCTTACGGTGCGTTCATTGAGATTGAGCCAGGTATCGAGGGTCTAATCCACGTATCTGAAATGTCTTGGGTGAAAAACGTAACAGATCCAAGTGAAGTTGTTACAAAAGGCGAAGAAGTTGATGCAGTAGTCTTGTCTGTACAGAAAGAAGAAGGTAAAATTTCTCTTGGTATCAAACAGACAGAGCACAACCCTTGGGATGAAGTAGAGAACAAGTATCCTGTTGGCACTCCTGTTTCAGCTGAAATCCGCAGCTTGACTAACTATGGTGCTTTCGTTGCTTTAGAGCCAGGTATTGATGGATTGATTCACATTTCTGACCTTAGCTGGATCAAGAAAGTGTCTCACCCTTCAGAGATGCTAAACAAAGGCGACCAAGTTGAAGCGCAGATTTTATCTGTAGACAAAGAAAGTAAGAAGATCACTTTAGGTATTAAGCAATTGACCAAGAACCCTTGGGAAACAATTGAAGCAACAATGCCTGTAGGAAGTCTTGTTCGTGGTATCATCAGCAAAACAACTGCATTTGGTGCTTTTGTTGAGCTTGACAATGGGCTAGAGGGTCTTATTCACGTAACTGAACTATCTGACCAAGCGTTTGGCAAGGTAGAAGATGTTGTCTCTAAAGGTGACGATGTGACAGCAAAAGTCATTCGTCTTGATCCAGAGCACAAGAAAATTGCGCTTTCAATCAAAGAATTTTTGATTGGTGAGAGTGACGTAGACTATGACGATATCGTTGTCACTACTCCGGGCCAAGGAGAAGAAGATTTTTCTGAAGGTTACTCTGAAGAAGAAAACGAAGAGCGTGATGAGGACTAGTCCGAATCCCCTCTTCTGAGGGGTGCCCACCTAACCCGTGGGCACCTGGAAATTTCTTTTGGGAAATTTCCAAGCAGTTACTTTTTGATGCTGCTGAAAACCGAAGCTTTGTCTTCGGTTTTTTGCCATTCACCTAAAAAGACTTAACAGGGCTTAAAAATGAACAAAGACCTAATCGCCGTTTTTGATTACCTCGAAAGAGAGAAAGGGATCAAACGTGACGTCATCATCAAAGCGATTGAGGAATCTCTAGAAGTTGCAGCGCGTCGCAGTATTGACGAAGATGCTAAGGTACGTGTGGAAATTCAACCACGTAACGGTGCTATTGAAGTTTATTGCGAAAAAGAGATCGTGGAAAAAGTAGAACACACAGCTCTTGAGATTTCCTTAGAAGATGCACAAGAACTAGACCCTGACTGCGAAATCGGTCAATTTATCGATGTAGCTATGACACCAAGTAATTTTGGTCGCATTGCTGCTCAAAAAGCCCGACAGATCATCACGCAAAAGCTTCGTGGTGCTGAAAGAGATGTGATCTACGAAGAATACCGTCACCGTGTTAACGAAATCATCTCTGGGACAGTAAAACGCTTTATCCGAGGCTCTACCTTAGTTGTAGACTTAGGAAAAGTTGAAGCTTTAATGCCAGGTAGAGAGTACCCTAAAACCGAGCACTACCAAGTTGGCGAGCGTGTTACGGCACTTTTAGCTGAAGTACAGGATACAGAGAACGGTGGAGCTGAGGTTATTTTATCTCGTAGTTCACCAGAATTTGTGCGTCAGTTATTTTTACAAGAAGTACCTGAAATCAGCGACGAAACAGTGATCATCGAAAAGATTGTCAGAGAAGCTGGCTATCGCACAAAAATAGCTGTTAGCAGCAGAGACCCACAGGTAGACCCTGTAGGAGCTTGTGTAGGAATGCGAGGTATTCGTGTAAAGAATATCGTCCGAGAGCTACACAATGAAAAGATTGACATTATCCCTCATTCCGACGATGCTATTGAGCTACTGCAAAACGCTTTAGACCCAATCGAAATTCGCAAGATTAGTGTAAACGAAGATGAGCGGGTAGTATCTATTGTTGTTGATGACGACAACTTTGCCGCCGTTATCGGTAAACGTGGTATGAATATTCGACTCAACGGCAAGTTGATCGGGCATACCCTTGAAGCAGAGCGCATGACAGATTATAATAAGGCAATTGAGCTGCAACGCTTAGAGCTGATAGAATCTGATGACGCTTCCTTAGATGAAGAGTTACGTCTTGAGACGATCAATCCTCTGATTGTAGAAAACCTACTCGCTGAAGGATATAGAACTCCTCGAGACCTTTTAAAAGCAAGTACAGAAGAACTCGCTAAAGTCCCTGGTGTTTCCATAGAAACGGCAGAACAAGCCTTAGAAGAAATTAGCAAACAGAGGAAATAGTCCATTGGCCAAAAACCTCAAGCTTAACATCAAGAATGCTCAGCTCGCAGAAGCGCTCAATCTTGGTACTCTTAAAAAAAAGCTCAAGAAAAAGAAAGACGAATCTCAGCCTGACGCTAAAGAGAAAAAGAGCAAGCCGGCAAATAAAAAAGCCAAAGAGACCAAGGTTACTGCTAAAGATGCAGGAGTAACCGAGCAGCAAAATGGTGAAGCTGAAGCTACAGCTCCGCGCGTTAAAGCGCGATCACGCTCTTATTTTGATGGAGAAGGTGAAGAACAACAGATCTCTAAGGAGAGTTCTGTAGAAGAGAGCTCTGAAGTGGAGGATAAGGCTGAAGAGGCTAAGTCCACTCCCGTTAGCGAGCCAACAGCAGAAGAACGAGAAGCGGAAAAAATCTTAAAAGCTAAGCGTCTTTTAGAAGGCGGACCAGCTGATACAGAAGAAGTCGCTCGTATACAAGCAGAACGACAAATGAAGCCACAAAAGGCTCCTGTTGTCGAAGAACCAGAAACTAAGATTGAAGTAAAAGAAGTGGAAGCAAAAGTTGTAGAGCAAGCTAAAGAAACTCCGAAAGAAGTTTCAAAAGAGGCTCCTCTCCCTAAGAAGGAAAAGCCAGCTCCTGCTCAAGCAAACTTCCCTAAAACAGCACCTGTAGCAAAGAAAAAGCCCGTGGTCAAAAAAGAAATGCCTCCTGCTCCTCAGCAAAAAGAGGCTAGTAAGCAAGGAGCAGCAAATGCTACTCCAGGGCGTACACCTGAAAAACGTAAAAACCGCTCTAATCTCTTTGGTGATAAGCGACCTTCACGTCCTGCACATATCGAGCGATTAATTAAACCCAAAGTGAAGTTAGGGCCAACAGGGCGTCATGTTAATGACCTTTTGAAGAAGCCAACTGCTGAACCAAAGAAAAAAGAAGAGTTCGGTCAAGGTGAAAACAAGAAGTCTTCAGCTGCATCAGATAGCCGTCCGAAGCGTCCAGCTCCCCATGCAAATGCCGGTGATAATGAAACAGGCCGTGCTGGAGGACGACCAGGATCTGGAAAAGGTGGTGGCGGTAATGGTAACGGTAACAAAAAAGAGTACCGTGACCTTCGACCAGGTAAAGCTGCCCCCTACTCTCGTACAGGACGCGGACAACGCGGCGGAATGGATGAGGATGGGCAAGTTCGATGGCGCAAAAAGCGTAACTCGTCTAAGAAAGTAGATACAGAACTTACAACAGTAAGACCTACAGAACTGACGATTCGCCTGCCTATTCTTCTGAAGACTTTAGCAAACGAAATGAAATTGAAGTCTTCTCAGTTGATCACCAAGCTTTTCATGCAAGGTGTGATCGTGACTCTAAACGATGCTTTAGATGACGAGACAACCATTCAACTGTTAGGTCAAGAGTTTGGCTGTGAAATCACAATTGATACTTCTGAAGAAGAAAGAAGACAGGTAACAGACAAGACAATCCAGGAAGAGATTGCTGAAGTTGATCCCGATCAACTGATACTGAGAGCTCCAGTCGTAGCCTTCATGGGTCACGTCGACCACGGTAAGACAAGTTTGATTGACGCTATTCGTAGCTCTGAACTTGCTGCTGGGGAAGCCGGAGCAATCACTCAGCATATTGGTGCCTTTAGCTGTTCAACAGATGTAGGACCTCTAACAGTATTAGATACTCCTGGTCACGAAGCTTTCTCAGCTATGCGTGCTCGTGGAGCGGAAGTTACTGATATCGTCGTTCTTGTTGTTGCCGGTGATGAAGGTATGCGTCAGCAAACAATCGAAGCGATCCAACATGCGAAATCTGCTGGTGTGATTCTTCTTGTTGCCATCAACAAGTGCGATAAGCCAGGTTTTGATGCAGATACTGTATACCGTCAACTTGCAGAGCAAGACCTTCTTCCTGAAGCTTGGGGTGGACAAACCATTACTGTGAACTGTTCAGCTCACACAAAAGAAGGGGTTAAAGATCTTCTTGAGATGTTAGCTCTTCAAGCAGAAGTCCTTGAACTTAGAGCACATGCCAATTCTCGTGCTCGTGGTCGAGTTATTGAAGCTGAAATGCACAAAGGTTTAGGTGCTGTAGCTACAGTTCTTATTCAGAATGGTTCACTTCGTAAAGGCGACGCAATGGTCTTTGATGAGCATTGGGGTTATGTGAAGACAATGCACAACGAGCACAACCATGCTTTAGAAGTTGCAGGCCCGTCCACAGCTGTGCGTATTACAGGATTGAGTGGAATCCCTTCTGCAGGAAGTGAGTTTATTGTTGTTGCTGATGAAAAAGAAGCTCAAGCAATTGCTGAGATGCGTCAACAAGAACTGCGTGAAAAACGTCAGATGACGAAGAAACCAATTAGCTTGGAATCTATGCTTCAGCAGTCTTCTGAAGATGAGAAAAAGACTCTAAAAGTCGTTCTCCGTGCTGACGTACAAGGTTCTGCGGAAGCTTTAAAGACAGCTCTTCTTAAGATTGAATCTGACAAAGTCAACTTAGAAGTCATTTTCTGTGGTGTTGGTGAAGTATCTGAAGCTGATATCACACTTGCAGCGGCATCTAAAGCGATTGTTCTTGGTTTCCGTACTGAAGTAGAGCGTCATGCTGAATCTTTAGTGAAGCAGCTTGGTGTACGAGTGATTACTCATGATATTATTTATCATGCGGTAGATCATATTACTGAGATGATGACTGAGTTACTAGACCGTATTGCAGAAGAGCACGATCGTGGATCTGCTGAGGTACGCGCTGTATTTAAGTCTTCTCATTTAGGTAAGATTGCTGGATGTATTATTTCTGATGGTACGATTCACCGTAACCATAGTATCCGGATTGTTCGTGATGGCGAAGTAATCTGGACAGGTCCAATTCAATCTATTAAGCGACACAAAGATGACGTACGCGAAGTAAGCAAGGGTCTTGAATGTGGTATTGTTTTTGATAACAACAATATCCAAGAAGGAGACATCCTTCAAGCTTATGAAATCGTGTACAAAGAACAGAAATTGTAGAGTTAGGAATTATGGAAAATCGCAGAACTGCAAGACTGAATTCTTTGTTAAAAGAGGTCATCTCTGAGGTTCTTCACAAGGATGTGAAGAACCCTATGATGTCAGAATTCGTCACAGTCACTCGCGTGGAAATCACAAACGATCTCCACTATGCGAAAGTATACATTACAGTAGTTGGTGGTGATGATGAGGTTAAGCAATCTGTATTAGCTGCCTGCCAATCGGCAGCTGGCTTTATTGCCGTTCATGCTTCCAAGAAAGTCGTCATGCGCTATTTTCCTGAACTTACTTTTAGAATCGATCGTTCACTGGACCAACAGTTGCGTATCGAGGAATTAGTACAAAAAGTTCGAGAAGAAAGAGAAGAACGCGAAAATGTTCCAGAGGTAGAAACAACGTCATATGACACAGATTCTAGAGCAGACACAAACAACGACGAACAAGACTAGTCCAAAAGAGGAACTGGAAGGTCTTTTACTCGTCGATAAACCTAAAGGGCAGAGCTCATTTTCTCTTGTCGCTGCCTTGCGCCGGGTTACAGGCGTGAAAAAAATTGGTCATGCAGGTACTTTGGATCCTTTAGCTACGGGTGTAATGGTTCTTTTAGTAGGACGTAAATATACCCGTCTTTCGGATACTTTTTTATCGCACGACAAAGAGTATATTGCTGAAGTTCGTTTAGGAATAAGAACGAGTACTTACGATGCAGAGGGTGAGATTCTTTCTGAGACAGAAGACTTACCATCTCGTGAAGAAATTGATGCAGCGATTGCACAGTTTCAAGGGAAAGTAAAACAAGTTCCCCCTATGTACTCAGCTAAGAAAGTCAACGGTCAGAAACTTTATGATTTAGCACGAAAAGGTCAGACTATAGATCGCCGCGCTGAAGAAGTTGAATTGGACACTAAGGTTTTAGCTTACCATGCCCCTCACCTTATGATTCGTGTGGCATGCAGTAAAGGTACCTATATCCGTAGCATTGCTCACGATTTAGGCGAAATCCTTGGATGTGGAGCTCACTTGAGTGAACTACAACGCATCCGAAGTGGTCCGTTTCTTTTAAAAGACTGCCTTGATGGAAACTTGCTCAACGAAGGCAATGTAGACGTCAAATCTCGTCTGAAACTTCTTTGATAGGAGCTCAAAGCTCCTATCAACTTAAGTACCCCAGTTAGAAAGCATCTCTCTGTGATTTTTAAGGGTTGTTCCTCTTCCTCTTTCTTCACACAATTTCCCCAAAAACTTTTTAACAATGTCTTTACTAGAACCTTCTTCTACAGTACTTAGCACCCACAAAACAAGGGCAAGAAAGTTAGGTAATATATTAATATTCATTTCCTTACCAGATTCATATTCCCAAGTTAAATTTGTATAAGCATCGTTTAATAGACGTTCACTTTCCAAGCTTGGATCTTCCACATAATTTTTAATTGCTAGATAACTTTTCCCTACTGAAGAAAGAGAAGGGGTTAAAAAAAACTCTTCATCACCAAGAGAAATCTTCCAATTACGAATGTACTCAGAAACATCTACTTCAGGAACAACAATAAGATCAACAATTTTGGATATAAGCCTTTCAAGAATAGGAGTTTTTCCATAACACTTCATTGCTGTATATAATTGAAAAATGATATGACTCAGTTCATAGTGAGGTAATATTCCACCCATTCCTCCAGAGGAAAAAACATTTAACCTTTCTAGCTCTTTACCTTCAATTAAGTCGCTTATTTTCTGAGCCATCATCGCAGAAGGTCCCATTTCTAAATATTTCTGCATGAAATATCCTAACTTAACTAAAGCCAAATCTAAGCCTTCTAAAGGAACTTTATTAAATACTTCATCAATCTCATTAAGATGGAAAGGAAGAAGCGCACCAAGAATATCTATTCTACTATCACCCCTCATCGAGTCTCTTCTTGAGGAAAACAAACCGCCTGACGGCTCCTTCCACTTAGGCTTAAAGTCAGGGTTATTTTCCCACTCCTTTAAAACAGAACAAATTTCAGCAGAGCCGTTTTCTAAACCATCATTCACCAAAGAGCGTCCAAAATACTCTTTTCGATAAGCGTTATCTTCTTCAATAAGTTTGATCCATAATTCTATTTGCTGAATTGCATCGATGATCACTTTTCCTTGTTCAATATTTTCTACATACTGACTTCGTAAATTTTCTGTTTTTTCTATATATAACTTGAATACTGAAGATATCATCTCTAAATCAGATTTACTGATTTCACCGATATGACGAAAGTCTATGAGATTCTTATCGCAATAAAGATATTTTATAACTAATAGATCAACCGTTAGCCCCATTCTTTTTAACTTGCTGTAGTCCCCCCTCCAAGAATGTATTACAGGCCCAAAAGAGAGATAAGGCTTTTCCTCCAAAAAACTTTCCCAATGCTTCATCTCAGATAAGTTGATTTCATTTCTTGCAAGTACTCTTGCTGGACTAATATGTTTTGCATTGTTTTCAAGATCAACATGCCATGCAGAATTATCTGTTAATACCTTATCAATAGCTCCTCTAAGTGTTTCATCACTTTGAAGAACCACAACATTTGCGTAAGGATATGGAGTATTTAGCTCTTCACGTGTAATAAGAGTGGCTTTTTTCTCACTTAAAGAAAAATCTCCAACAGTTACTGTATCATAAGGAAAAATATTCACCAGTTGAGGTTCAAGCTCAGTAAAAGGGATAACAACGGCATATTTTTGTGATTCCCAAGTACCTAGACCATGCGATGGAACCAAAGCACCCAAAGTCCAATGCACAAAAGGGCGATAAGAACCACTATATGACTCCTTACCAATAGTGATCACATTCAAACCTTGAATGACACCATCTTCCGGGAGAAAATTCGTGGCATGAACAGCCCATACATTCTCTTGAATCTCATTTCTTGATAAAACGGCATCATTTCGAACTAAATCATTTGGAAAACTCATAAAACACACCAATTAAATACTTACATAAATAAATAATAATCAAATTACTTAAAGAACCATTAAAGAAAACATCAAAAAGAAATATAGATTAACTACCCCCCACTAAATAATCAGTAAAAAACAAAACTTACTCTAAAAAAGGATGGGAAATAGCGTGATTATAGTAAAAATATCAAGCTCGCAGAGAACTAGAAAGTAACTTTAGAATTTCGATGATGATTTATCACGCAACTCAAAAAGCTTACATAAGCTGTACTTCGTTGCGTGAATACTTGCCATTAGCTTTTTTTCGAGATTATCTCACTATCGATTAGCTAACATCTGTTCTAGTATTTCTGTGTATTCTTCTGAAAAGAAATCATGAGATGGAGAAGTCACATTACCTAAAATAGCATATTTTCTACCTCGATCTTTGATAATCTCAAGTGGAAAACGTAAGTGTGAAAGCATAGAAGAAGCAAAATCTAGCTTATCTGTAGAAAGAGCCTTAAACAGAGCTGAACGCCCAGCGTGATTATGAGTTTCTACACGGGCTCCGTTATTTAGTAAAACATGCAAAGATTTTTGTGCATCATGTTCAACGGCGGTATGCAAGGCTTGCCCACTCCAAAATCCTTCATCATCTCGCTCAATACAAAAATGAATCAAATACTTTAGCATTTCTGCTCTATCCATACGAACTAGTAAAGACATGAAATGAGGAAGAGCAATAGAATAATGCAAAACATGAGAAACATCTCCAAAAGAATTTTTCTCTTCTCCTATATGCCAGCGCTCTTCATATATATGGGAGCAAGAAGCTCTATCTAAACTGGAAAATGAACACGATGAATCAGAAGACATTCCATTTAAAACAGAGCCTGAATTGATAAAGGATTGTAAAACAAGGTCTTCTTGTCCCAGTATAGTAGTATTAAATGTCCGTTGTAAAAGGCCCATTCCATCTTCAGTATTCAGTATTTTGAAGGCTTTTTCCTGGGCTTCAGCCGTAGATTTACAATCATATTTATTGATGAGAAACTCTGCTAAATGTTCTAGTTTAATGACCAGAGACTGGCATGCTTTTTCATTATCACTCAAAGGCATTTCTTTTTGAGTGAAGTCGCTTGAGTTATGTTCTAAGCAGAATTTTGTTTCCATGATAACCTCATTTTATGAGAAAAAAACAGTTATAATTTAACCCTTAAGCAAACTCAACAAAAAATTTATACTGTAATTGACTCTCTTTTTTTCCCTATATTTTTTTATTTCCAAGTATGGAAAAGTGACTTTTACTGCAGAGAGCTATCCTGATATTAAGCAGACTGTTAGAATCAAATCTTTCTATTTGGTTTTGATACGGGACTTATGGACAGCTATTACGATCTCAAAGATATCCCCTCCACAGATAGTCGATACTGCCTTCTTATAGGTAATTTTGACGGAGTCCACTTAGGCCACCAGATGCTCTTACATACTTTAAAAGAAAAAGCCTCTAAGCTTTCTTGTAAAACCGCTGTCTTTAGCTACCAAAACCACCCTTCAACTGTCCTTACCCCTGAGACCCCAACTCTTTTACTTTCAACCTCTTTGCATCGAGTAAGGTTGATGGAGTCATTTGGTATTGATTTATTCATACTTCAGACATTTAATCGAGAATTTGCTTCTCAAACTCCAAAACAGTTTCTAGAAAAACTACAAAAACAATTGCCCTTTAAGCATTTAATTCTTGGGTATGATTCACGTATTGGAAAAGGGCGAGAAGGAAAACAAGAGACTGTAGAAAAGTTAGCTAAAGAAATGAATTTTCAAGTGAGCTATCTTCCTGAATTAAAACCTCAAGGAAAGCATGTTTCTAGCACACATCTACGAAAACTTCTTGCTCAAGGAGATTTTAAAGAACTGAAACAGTTACTTGGAAGACCCTATAGTATTCTTTCAAAGATTATTCCAGGGGAAGGGAAGGGACGCCACTTAGGCTACCGAACCGCGAACTTGGATGTCAGTAGTTTATGCCTTCCACCTTACGGGGTCTATGTTGTTCATGCAAAAATTAAAGACCATAAATACAAAGGAATCGCGAACCTAGGGGTTGCCCCCACTATGCGTAAAGAACATTCCCATGTGTGCTTAGAGGTTCATATTTTCGACTATAACGGAGATATGTATGGAGAAGAAGCTGAAGTAACTTTCTTACATTACTTACGTTCTGAACAGACATTTGCTTCTCCAGAAGAGCTCAAACTACAAATCAAAAAAGATATCATGGAAGCTCATCGTTTTCTGGAAGATGAATGATTTGATAGTCTGCTAGTGGACGCTCTAAAAAACGAAAATTTTCATGAGTAATGGTCAAATCACGCATCTCTTTTTTATCTTCATTACTTAAGGTTAAATCTCCACTATTTGTCTGTAAAACTACACGATCTCGTACTTCAGGATAGCGCCAGCGAACCCTTTGAACGGTCCCCATACCATGAGAGATATGGCCTTTACCTATGATGACAACAATGATTTCTTCTTTCTTTTTGTTCTTTAATCGTTCTTCTATTTTCTGAGCCATTACCTCGTCACGCAACATTTGAGCCAGAATAATCCGTTCTAGACGATTAGGATCAAAGCGCATATGCACTTGTAAGACGAGTTTTAACCATTTTTCATAAAGAGGTTCTTTTGTATGAAAAGGTTCAGGTAAAGGCTTTGCTGCTTCTATTCCATTTCGAGCCATAGAGCGTACTTGCTTCAGAGGTGCGTTAATGGCTACTACGGAACCATTGTGCTCCACTGTTAAGGCAAAAAGAGAAGAGTAATCTTTATAGTTAGACCACGTTCTTTTCCAGTCTAATTTTTCTACCAATTCATCGAAAGACAGCTCTTTTGCGTTATAGTGTTCTAAAATATTTTGAGACGGATACTCTAAAGCTTCTACAGCTAAAATAGGCTGTCTTCCTCTATTTACAAGAGATTCTAAAAGAGACTCTTGTAAGTAATGATGCCGCTTTATCGTGTGTGTTTCACCTATATATACAAGGTCTACCTGACTAAGGTCATCTATAAATTGAATCGAGGAAAGCAATTCTCCTTTATAGAGGTCTAAAATAAGAGGAGATCCACATAAAGAAAAAAACAAGAAGCAAAACAAAAAATAAGGAAAAAAAGTCTTACACATAGTTAAATTTAAAACTTAATCAGTTATAATGGTATAAATAATGAATTTTGTTTTATTTATCTATGTCAAGTATTGGTCCATATAATCTATCTTCTGCTTTTTCTCAAATAGAGGATATTGAGACACAGCTTCATATTGTTCCAGGTCATTGCAACAAAGAGAATGAAATATGTAGTCATGACAAAACAAATATATCTATTTTTTTAAAAGAAAGTAAAGAATGGGTTGTTTCACGAGATCCTGAATTAGAGTTGGATTCAGGGAAAATTGTTTTACACCCAGTTTCTACTCCAGATGGGTATCAATTTGAAACAACAATCCGTTGGCATTTACAGACAGCTGATGGAAAAGGTTCAATCGTATTCGTAGAAAAAGTACAAATTGATCCTCATATGGATTATCACCCTAAAATGCATGGAGGAAGCCGGGAAGATCGTATTTGGGCAAACCACGCATTAGATCGATCTATTTTAACATTAGAGCTTTATTTAAAGGGCATAAAAGGAGAAATACATCAAACATCTGAATTTAAGTTTGATAAAACGGACTTTCTAATGAGGGTTCATCGAGAAAATGAAAATTACTCCTACTCCCTCTATAGTAAAAATGAAAAGCTCCCCCTTTTAGATACAATAACGGATTCAAAAGAAAAGTCTCTTTGCGCTCATCTATTCCATTTATATAAAAACCATGCTTTTTGGAAGCGAAGCAAATCTAGAGGAAAAATCAAGCTAAGTTCTGAACAAAAACAACTACTACAAAGTGAAAAAAACTTAGAACGAATTGCTCATTATCAAAACAAACCACAGTATATTCGCGCTGTAGAAGGGAAAACAGGCTGGAAAATCAAAAAAAACCATTTTTTACATCGTGTATTCAATCGTCTTAAAGGTCAAGATCTCAATAAGACTTGGGAAGATATTGATACAGCCATGAGACAGGAATTTACTTATCTTAAAAAACGAGCAGGAACTCCCGAAAATCCTGCTGGAATTCTCTATATAAACGGTCCTAAAACAAGAGAAGTCACTCATACTCAGCTGGGCCATACAGCGCAAAAAGTGTATAATTTGCTATTTCAAGCACAAAATAAAATACAAATCAAAGAAGGCAAAACCGATAAACAAGCGGAAAAAGAAACAGAAGCTGAAAAAAACTTATTCACCGCTTTTCATTCTTATGATCGTTTAAAAGAATCTTTCGATAATATTTCAAAATCAACCAATGAAGGCTACACATTGCCCTTGCTTTATCGTTTGGGCAAAGGTTATACATTACCCCTGCATCCTTGCCGCGTCAAAGAAGTCACCGTCACACGCCCTAAAGAAACAAATCGCTTTAGAAAATCAGTAAAAACTAAAGGGAAACGTAGAATCTTTAAAGGGTTTAAAAGAGTACCGCAGCGTTATCACACAGAAGAAATGCTGCCAGGCAAAAGTAAACATAAAGACAATTGGAAAGATGCAAAGAAAATTGGAACTGAGACACAGTGGCAAAGATTGAAAGGAAAAACAAAAAACCTTGTAGGTATTCGTGAACAAAAAAGTGCTACAATTGAC
The DNA here is from genome assembly GCA_002709385.1 of Waddliaceae bacterium. GTDB lineage: Bacteria > Chlamydiota > Chlamydiia > Chlamydiales. The sequence continues at coordinate 16,530 of PAQS01000021.1, read as the reverse complement.
GTAAATAGTACAATTCCCAGCTCCCATTGGGTAGGGCACGCTACATGCCTACTCAACCTGCCACTTACGTGCACAAAAAATAAAGAAAAAAAATTATCTGTAAATATCCTTACAGACCCCGTTGAAGCTGATCTAAACCCATTGCTTTACCCTAGAATGACAGACCCTTCAAGAAAAACAGAAGATCTTCCTTCAACTCAAATTATTTTGATCTCACACAATCATCGCGATCATATGGACAATCAAACTCTCAATAAATTGCTATTTATGCAACCACTCATGATTGTACCAGATGGTGATGAAGAGGCATTCAGGAAAATGGGCTTCATCAATATTGTTGCTCAGGATTGGTGGGATGAAGCGAGCATTACTCTAGAAGATGATGAAAAGAATGACTTTCACTTAAAAATCACAGGAGTCCCTGCAAATCACTGGTCTAACCGTGGTTTATGTGACCACCATGATTCCAACTGCAATGGATACGTAATCAATGGAGACGGTATAAAAGGCGATATTTATTTTGCCGGTGACACTGCTATGCTCAAAAAAGAAGACCGTGATGCTCTGTTAGAAAAATTTAATCTGCGGTGGATTTTCATGCCTGGAGGTCCGGATGAAAGCCGAAAACTTATGGAAAATACTCATCAATGCTCTGTAGATGGTCTCTGGATGCATTGCGAACTTTTACTCAAACCTCTTTTAAAAGAAAATAAGTCATTCGGTAGCTTTATAGATAATGCAGAAAACAATCCACAGACTATCTTCATGCATACCTCTACATTCAAACTAGGAAAATTACATCTAGATGACAGCCCAAGGAGTATACAGAAAGTCTTTTTAGCAATGTCTGCTATCGATACTGAACTTAGACAAGAGAACCTTCCTAGATTAACCGCAAGAACAAATAATGAAAAACTCAATATACAAAGAAATCCTTCGAATGAAAAAGTAAATAGCGAGAAAATTGATTGGATAGATACAGACTCAAATTCAAGAGCTTCGCAAATAATAAAAAAAATTCAAGATGAAGGTTCAATCCCAGAATCCTTAGAGTACTACGAAGAAAATGCCTTAAGAGAGCTACTGCGTTTTACACAAGAAGTAGCGGAAAAGTACAATACCGATTTTAGACCTACGCAACTTCTAGTGCTCCTTCAGAAAGGGGTTACTGTACCCAAAATCGGCTCGTTGACAAAGCTTACTTAAATACAAAAAAACGCAGCGAAAAAACACGATTAATTTTTCGCTGCGTCGTAGCTTCTTTGCTTATCCGCGTTTAATTAGGTATGACTTAATATAAATCAAACTCTAAAAGTCGACTTTCTACCCCACAATTAGAAACCACATGTCTACGTTGACTACGCAAACCAACTTTACGAGATAATAAAGGGCTACTTGTGAATATAAAACCTTTTCCAGGTTTTTCGACTTTACGCTTTAAGAAGTCGCCAATTTTTCCATAGAACGGAATTAGAGCTCGCTCCTCACCTAAACGACGACCGTGAGGTGGATTACATAAAACCAAATTAGGAGGAAATTTTGGTTCTAACTGATCGAAGTCCCCTTGTATCAAATGCACACCATCTTCAAACCCTGCACTGCGCAGGTTTGCTTTACATTCTTGTAAAACTCGCGGACTAATCTCCATACCTGAAATTTTTCCATCCTGGAGAACACGACGACCTTTATTCACTTGAATGCGTACTTCTTTCCATAAAAAGTCATTGTGAAAAGGGAGTGCAAAAAAGCCCCAATGACGTCGCAAATACCCCGGAGGAGTACGCGTCGCAATCATTGCCGCTTCAACTAATAAAGTTCCTGAACCGCAACAAGGATCTAAAAAGGTTTGCTTACCATCATACCCAGCCATAGTTAAAAGGGCTGCAGCCATGGTCTCTTGTAAGGGAGCAGGACCTGTGATTTTACGATAACCACGTTTGTGCAGAGGTTGACCAGAAGTATCCACACTCACAGTGACACGATGTTCATGTAAGTGCAGGTTCAATTGTACGTTTGGACGAGCTGTATCTACTGAAGGACGTCGACCATACTTTTCTCTCATCTGATCACAAAGAGCGTCTTTCAATACCTGAGCCGCATATAGCTTATTAGAAAACTCAGGATGATATCCATTGCAATCGATGGCAAATGTTTGATCTGGAGTCATATACTTCGTCCAATCAATTTGCATACCCAATCGATACAACTCTTCCTTACCTGCACAGCGCTCTTCCTTTAACGGCAAGAGCACTCGTGAAGCTAAGCGAGAGCAATAATTAATGCGGTACAGATCACGAAGAGTGCCTGTAACATACACACCTCGGTGGCCTTGTCTTACGACTTTTACCCCCAACTCTTCCATCTCTTTTTGTACAAGTTCTTCTAATCCAGAAGAGCATACAACAAAAAGTTCCATTTGATCTGTACTGTTCATTACCTATCCTTAGTTATGTAAAAAGAGGATCACATCCCCGTCTTGTACAATATATTCTTTTCCTTCTGCGCGAACTCTTCCTTGCTCTCGCGCGCCATTTCTTCCGCCAAACTCAATCATATCTGCATAGGTAATCACCTCTGCACGTATGAAGCCTTTTTGGATATCAGTATGGATTTTACCCGCAGCGATGGGTGCTGAAGATCCTTTTACGACCGTCCACGCTCTTGTCTCTTGCTCACCTGTCGTTAAAAACGTAATCAAGCCCAGTAGATCAAAAGAAGCTTTAATCAAGCGATGAAGACCCGGCTCTTCAAGACCAATACTTTCCAAAAATTCTTTGCGCTCTGCATCATCCAATTGAGCGATTTCAGCTTCCAACTGAGCACAAACAGGAATAACAGAACTCCCTTCCTGAGCTGCATATTCACGAACACGCTGCACATACTCATTATCCATTTCTGGAAGGTCATCTTCCCCTACATTCGTCACATAAATGACTTTTTTTCGGGTAAGGGTTGGGTAAGGATGCAGCAACTCTTCTTCTTCAGGAGTCAAGTCCATCGTACGCATTGGCTTACCTTCATCCAAATGCGCCTGAACCTTTTTCAATAACTCAAATGTCGCCTGGAGCTCTTTACGACCTTTAGCCTGGCGCTCCATACGACCAACCGCATTAGAAATCATCTGCAAATCAGCCAATATAAGCTCAGTATTAATGATCTCAATATCATGAATCGGATCAACTTGCCCTGCCACATGAATCACATCAGAACTATCAAAACAACGCACCACATGAAGAATGGCATCCGTCTGATTAATATGACCCAAGAACTTATTACCTAAGCCTTCACCTCTTGAAGCACCTTCTACCAAACCTGCGATGTCCAAAAACTCCATCGTCGCATGCAAAATCTTCTTGCTCTTTGAAAGATCTGACAAAACCGCCAAACGAGAGTCAGGAACCTCAACAATCCCCACATTAGGATCAATCGTACAAAAAGGATAATTCGATGCTTCAGCTACATTCGCCGTTAATGCGTTAAATAAAGTCGATTTCCCCACATTCGGTAAACCAACAATTCCACAACTCAGACCAGCCATCTGTTTTTTCTACCTTGATGTTTCCTAAAAGCCGTAACTATAACACAAAACAAGTCCAATAAGCGACATTTTAAGAGCTTCGTGCTATAGTGATCAGATTATTTTTTCTCTCAAAACAATGTTTTTTTTAAAAAATATTAACATTACTACGAAAATACGGTATTGGTAAATTAACTGAATAAGATTATATAAAACCGTTAATTATTAATAAAGAATTACTTGACACCTTCCTTTTTTATAGCCTATACTATAGTAAGGAGGATTGTTGTCCTAAAGGGAGTTAGGATGGGAGAAAAAACGGAAAAGGCAACCCCGAAAAAGCTGCGCGATGCGCGGAAAAAGGGTCAAGTTGCCAAGTCTCAAGACTTTCCATCTGCATTTACTTTTGCTGTTTCCATCAGCATTGTTTTGGCTATGGTTGGATATCTCTACGATCATCTTGGTGCTTTTATCATAGGTACTTTTAGTAGTATTCCTACTATGGACATGACTCAGAATGGTGCTGCCTTGTTCATGGAAGGAGCGATGGTAATCTTTATGACCAGTATGCCGATATTAGTAGGTGTAAGTGTGGTTGGTATTATCGTAAATTTTCTGATTATTGGTCCGGTTTTTTCAACTGAAGTATTTAAACCTGATATTAAGAAGTTTAATCCAGTCACTAACATCAAAAACAAGTTTAAGATGAAGACTTTGTTCGAATTACTTAAGTCTTTGTTTAAGGTTTTTGGTGCAGGTTATTTGATTTATGGGACGGTAGCTAAGAGTTTACCTGTTTTGACCCATACGGTTGAGTTAGATATGTTGTCTGCTCTAACGATTTTCTACTACTTTTTGATGGAAGTGGTGTGGAAAGTGGGTCTTTTCTTTGTTGTCATCGCTGTGGCGGATTTGGCGTATCAGAAGTATAACTTCGCCAATGAGATGAAGATGGAGAAGTTTGAAATCAAGCAGGAGTATAAGAACACTGAAGGTGACCCAAAAATCAAGTCAAAACGAAAAGAGATTGCGAGAGAGATTGCTTATTCTGATGGTCCTCGCGGTCACGTAAAAAAAGCCAAAGCAGTGGTCACGAACCCGACTCACCTTGCTATTGCCATTGGCTTTGAGAAGGAATTAGACCCTGCCCCGTATATTTTGTGTATTGGAGCAGATGCGGCAGCTAAATATATTATTGAACTTGCCGAAGAATTTGGAATACCTGTGATGCGAAATATCCCACTTGCCCGTGATTTATATGAGCGAGGAGAAGAATTTCGCTATGTACCTGAAGATACCTATGAAGCCCTGGCTGAGATTCTCCGATGGATTGAGTCTTTAGAATCTGGAGCTGAATTGGACGAATACGAAGAACCGGAGTCATAAGGAATGGATTTTTTAACCCGCGGTCTGGACAGGATAGCCAACCTACTCGGTGGCGACCGTGCGTTACAGACAATTACGCGATCGAGTGATCTCGTCTTAGCAGTTCTCATGGTAATGATCGTCGGAATGATGATTTTACCTCTGCCTGCTCCTGCAGTGGATTTTTTCATTGCATTGAACCTCACAGCGGCCGTAGCCCTGCTGTTGATCTCTCTGTACATCCAAAGTGCAGTACACTTATCTATTTTCCCCTCACTGCTTCTGATTACGACTCTTTTCCGATTGGGGATCAACATTTCAACGACTCGCCGTATTCTTCTTTATGCTGATGCGGGGGAAATTATCTTTGCCTTCGGGGATTTCGTCGTACAAGGAAACTTCGTTGTCGGTGGTGTAATCTTCTTGATCATCACCCTTGTACAGTTCTTGGTGATTACCAAGGGTGCTGAGCGTGTGGCCGAGGTTGCTGCCCGTTTCACCCTAGACGCCATGCCTGGTAAGCAGATGGCAATTGACGCCGATTTACGTGCGGGGATCATTGACCAGCATCAAGCTCGTTCAAAACGGGAAGCTATTGGTAAAGAAAGTCAGCTTTACGGTGCGATGGATGGTGCGATGAAATTCGTAAAAGGGGATGCCATCGCAGGGATTGTCATCACCTTAATCAACATCGTCGGTGGTTTGATTATTGGGATGATGCAGAAAGATATGACTGCGGCTGAAGCGGCCCAGACATTCTCCCTTCTATCTATTGGTGACGGACTTGTCTCTCAGATTCCAGCCCTCTTGATTTCGATTACTGCAGGTATCGTAACCACACGAGTATCTAGTGAAGATCCCCAAGCCAACCTTGGGCGTGATATTAGTTCACAAATCTTAAACAAACCAAAAGCCCTATTAATGACTGCCGGGGTTTTGGTTGCTTTAGGTTTAGTGCCAGCCTTCCCTACCACTCCTTTCCTAGGCTTAGCCGCAGTGATTGGAATGGTGGCATACGCTTTATTACAAGCTGAAGAAAAGCGAAAAGCTCGCGCAAAAAAATCAGGTTCCTCCGGAACTGCCACTTCTCCAGTGGTAGAAACGGATGTAGCAGGACACTCGGCCATCACTGGTGGTGGAGTTGATTCTTATCAGCTAACCTTGCCGGTTGTTTTGGAGTTAGGAAGCTTCTTATCTGACGAAATCCAGAAAAAAACTCGTCAAGCAGACTTCATGGAAGAGATGATTCCTCGCATGCGTATGGCTTTGTACAACGAACTTGGTGTTCGTTTTCCAGGGGTTCACGCACGAACTGAGTCACCTACTTTAGAGTCTGAAGAGTATTCTATCCTACTCAATGAAGTACCCGTAATTCGTGGTAAAGTACTAAATGGATACGTACTAACAAACGAATCTGCGGAAAACTTAAAGCGTTATAATATTTCATTCACCACTTACAAAAACTCTCTTGGCCTTCCTTCTCTTTGGGTAGAAGCGCACAATAAAGAGCTCATGAAAAGTGCTGGGATTCAGTATTGGGAGTCCCTCGAAGTGGTCATCCTTCACCTTACTCACTTCTTCCGGCATTACGCCAATGAATTCCTTGGAATTCAAGAAGTAAAAGGTATTCTTGAGTTTATGGAGAAATCTTTCCCTGATTTGGTGAAAGAAGTAACGCGATTGATTCCTCTGCAAAAAATGACGGATATCTTTAAGCGTTTGATTCAAGAGCAGATTAGCGTTCGCGATTTACGAACAATCATGGAAGCATTGGCTGAATGGGCTCAAACAGAGAAGGATACAGTCTTATTATCTGAATATGTGCGTTCATCCCTTAAGCGCTATGTGAGTTACAAATATTCTCAAGGACAAACGGTTCTTTCGGTCTATATTTTAGACCCTGAAATTGAGGATATGGTACGTGGTGCGATCAAGCAAACATCTGCTGGGTCTTACCTCGCTTTAGATCCGGATTCTGTGCAATTGATTCTGCAAGGAATCCGCAATACCGTCACTGCCCCACCTCCTGGAGGCCAGCCCCCAGTTCTTCTAACGGCAATTGACGTGCGACGTTTTGTACGAAAGTTAATTGAAATGGAGTTTCCTGATATTTCTGTCGTGTCTTATCAGGAAATCATCCCAGAAATCCGGATACAACCTTTAGGAAGGATCCAGATTTCATAAAACAGGAGGCATAGTCCTTCATGGCAGAAATACGCGGTCCTGAAAGTATCCATTCCTCTAGCGCCAAGCTGGATCAGCTTCTTGACGATGTTCAAGAAAAAGCTGATCTACGCATGGCCAAGCAGGATTGGGCCCAAGACACCATGAAGGATATGATGATGGAGCGAAGTAACCCCTTCGCTCGTAAAATCCGTGAAAAAAAACGCCTCGATAAAGAAAACAAACTTCGCCGCCTACAAAAAGCCCAAGAATCGGGGGATAAAACAAAAAAACGCCCTGTAAGTAAACATATGCAGCAACTCGCTGACAAGTTTGCTAAGCGTAATCATGAACTGGGATCAAAAAACCTTCTCCTTCTCAGAGAGCAACTGAAAGAAGGAATGGATCCAGAAGAAATTCTTGAAAAAGTACAAGAGTTCTTCGAAGATGTATCTCTTGCAGATGAGGCATTGGAGTTCCTTGAAGAAGGGACTACAGGAGAACTGGGAGAAGCTGTTCGCAAAGCAAAAGACGAACTCAATTCTGCCCATAAAACAGATATTACGGCAGGGAAAAATATTCGAGCTAAGGTTCGTGAATTCTCTGAAAAAGGTCTTGGTAGCCCAACAGCTCTACGAGACATGTATCGAGACCTTATTCACAATCCCCGTCCAGCAACCCAGCTTTTTGAAGAATTTGCGACAAAATTCAATTACAAACAGCTCAGCCAAGTTTGTAAGTTTCTTTTCCACTCTTTAGGAGCAGATTTAAAGTCCAAAGGGGCTTCTATTCCGAGAGGGCTTCTTAGCAACCTGATTAGAGAAAGCCGTACCTTACAAGCCGTTTTAGGAGTCTATCGCTTTTTCTTTGGCCGCATGAATCTGGTTCGTAAACAATTTGAAGATAATGGTCTGACTCTCCCCAAGCAATGTACCTTTGAGACCATGGCTCGCCAGTTTATGCGTTTTGCAGCGGAGCGCTACCCTACTCCAGATAAACTTCTCCGCGGGGGTAAAAAGCTTCGTATTGATGATTGGACACAAGCGAAGATTATTGTGTTTTCACAAATGCGAGATGCTGTGCGGCAAATGGCCCTAGATCTTATTTATAAATCCGTTAGCCATCGAGATGAAGTGCTACAAGCCATTATTGAACTTCTTGAAGACCTTGAAGCAGAGCTAGAAGAGTTAGAAGTCGAATTAGAAAAAGAAGAACTCGAAGGAAAAAAACACGAAGATAAAAGTAAGAAAAAGAAGAGAGAGTAATGTATGGCTGGTGAAGTATTTTCTGATCTTATTCATGATTTAGGGAAGCTGTTCAATTCTGAGTTAAAAGCTGACGAAAAAAACACCTGCTTATTTACTCTAGAAAATGGAATCAAAATACAAATGGAGCCAGATGGTGAAGAAGAAGCATTGATGATTGGGGCTGACCTTGGTCCGATACCACCTGGAGCGTATCGCCGAGAAATCATGGCTCATGCCTTACAGGCAAATGGCCGCCCAGAGCCACGTTATGGCAAGTTTGCTTATAGCACTCAAACAGAGACCTTGCTTCTTTTTGATTCATTAGCTTTAAAAGAAGTCACAGCGGAAGAGGTTTTTGAATTTTTGAGTTATTTTGCCAAAAAAGCAGAGACTTGGAAAGGCATCATCGAGCGTGGAGAAACCCCAGCAGGTACAACAAGCGAAGGCCCTGGAGGAAGTGGACGCGCCTTCGGCCTCACCCCTTAAACTTTCTACATATAAAATACTTATAATCATTATCTTAAACAGAAGTTCTATTTCTTTGTTTTACTTCTTAGCTTTCTGAATTGTAAATAAAACTTCTTTCAATTCATTTATCGATAAAAACATAAACACTAATAGGTAAAAAGGGATTTTACCTAAAAACCTTTTTTACTAAAAAGAAATATGTTATAATAGGAAAGAATAAGGAGGTCGGTATGGCTGAAATAGAGAACGTTAGGTCTGCGGACACACAAGGAAGAATTAACCTGGGTAAAGCTGCTGCGGGTCAGCACTTCCGAATCATCGAGGATAATGATCGATTAATTTTAGAACCTGTCGAATTCCTTTCGAAGAGAGAATACGAAAGAACCCAGTCAACTTCTTCTCCTCTCTATCTTTCAGATAAGGAGTGGGAAAACTTTGAGAAGATTTTAGAGGCTGACGACGAGCCAAACGAGAATCTCCAAAAACTGATGCAGAAGAAGTAGGCAAATGAATTTTCAAAAACTCAGTACTAAAATCAACCTAGAAGGTTTTGATTGTGGTGTGAAAGAGCTTAACGATTTTTTGCTAAAACGAGCTATCCAAGAAGCAAAGCAACGGCTTTCGTTAACTATGGTAGCAATGGATGATCAGTCTAAAGTCATTGCTTACTACAGTGTTTCTCCTTCGGAATTACAAAAAGATTTGATTCCAAAAGAAGGAAGAGGTGTGCCATATCCTTCGGTTCCTGCAATTAGAATTGGTCGTTTAGCAGTTTCTCTGAAGCTTCAGGGAAAAGGAGTAGGAGCCATGATTTTACAACATGCTTTAAAAAAATGCTTGAACCTCTCCAATGGTATGGGGGGACGCGTAGTGGTTGTAGATGCTAAAAATGAGAAAGCAGTTAGTTTTTATTCAAGGTATGGCTTTAAGACATTAAAAGAGCGGCCAATGACGATGGTTATTAAGGTTTCGACCATAGAAAAATCGCTTAAATAGCATAAAACTATCAAGAGAGAAGCAAATTAGTTTTTGCAAACAGCCGCTATTTTGCTATCCTAAATCCACTTATTTATTTTGGTGCTCATAATGGATAGTGATTTTCATTTTAAGATTACGACTGAAAGCAATACTTATGATTTTGACCTTCGCTCGACGAATACAAAATCTTACAACCCTCAGTCATCTTCTAGGAAATCCTTCGTCATTTCGGACAATGGAGCTGATACTAAAACAATCGAAATGTTTCTAGAGCAAGCTCTCAAAAATAATCCATCCTCGATCGAAGAGCTCACCCGGAACTTCAAGGAGCTTCCTCTTATTAGCCATGTTTCAATATGTCTCATTGATAGGATGTACGATGTAGGCATTCAGACTCTTGGCATTAAAAACCTCAAAAGAGCTGATTCATGGTTAAGTAAAGAAACAAAACTAAAGAGATCGATTGCTAAGAAGTACTGGGAACTTAGAGTAAAAAATGACCCAAATCATAACCACGAAGCGTTTATTGGATTTATACGTAGCTGTTCACGGTATGACCCAACTGTAAATATTGATGATATACTAGCAAAAGCACTGAAAGAGTCCTTGAAGGCTGCTAAGGAGAATGATTTTTTAGTTTTGTTTGAAACTCTCCCATTGGGAATTGCAAGAACGATCAACTATTTAGAGGGATTAGAACTTATACCACCATCACCTCCTCCTAATCCAAATAGAGGCCCTATTACAACTCAAGAGCTAAGACAAATATGGCAGTATATAAAGGAGACGGGATTTTCTGGAGTTATAAGCCTTTCCGATGGTACTAAAACGCATACATTGGCTTCTGAAAATATTGATGATTCTGCGACCCCATTCGCAATACATTCAGTGGGGAAAGTTTTCACGGGAATTCTGGCTATTCAGATGATTAAAAAAGGAATCATTGCAAAAGAGGCTCTTGATGCACCCATTCAGTTAGATTTCTCAGTGATTGAGAGTCTACCCAGTAAGGTAAAAGTCCACCTTAGAAAAAGTAAGGCCCCCACTATGCATCAAATCATGTTACATCAAGGTGGCTTGGGAGACTATATGGGTAGCTATGGGGCTGCTATTTTCCAAGCAATTACAGAAAACAGTGCAATCCCAAAAATTGAAACAGCTGAAGACTTCTTGCATTATGCAGAAGAAACGATCATTCCTTTAGAGAGTGGACAGAGCCATTATAGCAATCTTGGTATTCTTTTAGTGGGTTTATCGATTCAACATCACTACAACCAAACACATGAAACAAAAAAAACTTACTCCGAAATACTAGAGGAGTTTGTCATCAAACCTGCTGCTTTGTCTTCATTTAGTTCGGAGAAACCAGAAAAAGCTCATTACAACGAACATGATCTGATTGCTCCCCATATCGCAGGAGGTCCAGCAGGAGGCTATTGGATTTCTGCTGAGGATCTATTAAAATTCGGAGAGTGGGCGGCAGACATGTTTAAAGATGACGAGTTCAACGCTCTTGTTCGTCAGTATGGAGGCGAATTCTATCCGGAAGAAGGAGAGATCTCTCATGGCGGACGGATTAACTCTGCTAGCTCTTTTCTTGGAAGTTTTCTATCAAATGGCATCACAGTTTCGATTCTTTCGAATAGGCCTTATCAGGCAGCGGTTATGGAAGCTGCTATTAGAGATAATATTCTTGCTAAAGATACCCAAGAGTAATCCCCTAGGCTCTTTCTCATTTATCTCAGTGCCTCTTTGGTAAATTTTTAATAATATGCAAAACCATCTCCCCATTACTTCTTGATATTAAAACACTTACTCCGCAATATAGCCACCAAATCAACATAAAAAAACCAGGACCTCACCCAAGTATGAGCTCAGCAAAAGTAATCAACACCAGCCACACATTACTCAACTACACCATGGCTCTAAATCCTCCACTTGAAGACTTTATAAGATACGCATCCACTATCTCTTGTCTTAATCTAAACGTTACTACAGGACGAGGTGATAACCTTCTTTCACTAAGTGCCTTGCAAGGAAATTACCAGCGAGTCGCTTATATATTGAACAATATGGTTTCGGGAAAAGGTTTACTGAACAAAGCCAACAAACAAGGATGGACTCCCCTTCACTATGCGGCTTGTCATCATTGGAACAACGAAGGTAACGCTTTAGAAACAGTGAAAGTACTGGTTTTAGCCGGTGCAAATATCCATGCAAAAACAAGGGAAAAAACTGATTGGAGTATTAGTAATGGCATCTCTTTCCCAAAAGGGCTTACTGCCCTTGAGATAGCAAATAAAGTAGGCAATGTAGATGTCAGCCAATATCTTGCTCAATACTCAAGATAAAATACTTAGCGTTATGTTTTACCCTTTATTCAATTCAGAAACACTGAATAGCGTAAGGAAAACAAAGCTGATCACATCAACAACGAGTGAAATTGGGAGAACGACTATAGCTATTCTACCTAAATAGCCAGCCTTCGCAACAACTAAAGGAATTGCTCCTTGCCCCCTATATATATTCAAGTTCATTCTTGGTATCATTAGGGATTGGTTTTATCACCTATTTGCAACAAATTGTTTAGTGATTAAGCCTTTCATGACTACCAATCCTACCATCATAAACGAATCGGAAGCGTCCCCTCCTCTAAGCTTAATATAAAAGTACTACAAATCTCACTGAATAAATTCAAACTTGCTTTTTTTGTTTATTTAATAGGTTTTTAAGTTAACTAAACAACTCAACTTCAAAGATACTTTAAACAAAAAGAAATACAAAAAAATAAATTTAAATAATTAACAATAAAAATTAAAATTAGACAACTGTTATTTTTTATTTATAGGTAGCGTTTTGACTTCTCCAATAGAATACAACAGAAACATAGACATAAACAACTACACAAACAACTACGATAATATAAATATTTCGCAAAGACCCGTAAAACAAATACACAACCTAGAAAAATTCATTAAAATTCTCAAAAATAACGAAAATATAGAATCAGTTAAATTATGCTCACTTAATTCAACGAATGAAAATAGTTATCAACTTAAGCAGGTGAATAAAAACGAAAGCAGAAATACTACAAATGCATTTTTTTGGATTCATACTAACAAAGGCGATTACTGTATTTCTAGAGAAGAGTGTTTTGATAAAAATACGCCGTCAACACAGCAAGATGTACTCTTAAACGTTGCTTTACATAGACGCCACTTAGAAGAAAAGCGTGGAGGATCTATACTCCCTACTCGACGAGCAACTTTGCGGGAAGTCTGGAAACGTACTAAAAAAGCTTGTCCGAAGCCTTTTCAACAAGTGCAATTTTTATGGACCATAGCTGCTGGTCCACTTACCCTAGTTAACGTTATTCTAGGAGCAAAAACCACCGACCGCTCTACTTTACGTTCACTTAACATGCCCCGATCTGAACAAGCTTTAAGTGATGCTCTAGGTGTTTGCCTTGAATCTTTTGACTTATCTGACGATAAAAACTCTCTTACCCTACTCAATCACTTAGCAGAAGCACATGACTTTGCTATGGATTGGGATAAAGGCATAGATCGTGAAACACTTATTAAAAACTTATCAGAAAAAATCAAAGATCGCTTGAATTCTGAAGAAAATGGCAATAACCTTGCGATGATTCCTAGCGGGTTTTGGAGGGAAGATGGAGCATTTGAGCCCGTTCTTCTCAATTTCTATAAAAACGACCAGGGGCAGCTTGCATTATCAGAAATGCGCTATGGTTCTATTAAAGAACCTCTTGTGCGTGACTATACTTGGACAAATGAAGAGCATAATTGGGAAATATTCAAAGCCTATTTGGGCGCTTCATTAGCCTTAAGTTTACCTGCAAAAGAGAGCAGCCTAAGCGACTCAGAACTGATCAGTGCTGTGTATTTATCCGCTCATTCCATCTTGAATCTTAGTGGTGAAAAAGAAAACGTACAAGAAGATACGGAATCTGAGGCATCTAGCTATATTCCCTCTCCCCCTCGAGAAGTGGAGGATTTCCGTCGACAATTGTGGATGAGCTCCGGAGCCAAAGCCTCTCCTACAAAAGAAGAAAGACGCAACTTATTACATGAAGACCCTGTTAAGCTCATCCATGAAAATATACGTCTTCACTATCCTGATGCCGTAGAAAAAGACAAAATAAAATTGAGCGATACTCTCTTAGCTCATCGCTTAGATCAAATTGAAGCGGCAATCGATATAAAACGATCAAGACTAACTAAACTAGAACGACGAATAGAGAAATCTGGAGGCCGTATAAATGACTTATCACGGGATGAGGCACGGGTTCTATATCACGAACTTAAAAACAGTAACGTTCCAGAGATTCAAAAGACAAGCGAAGAAAATACTGAAAATGAACAAAACGATCTAGGGGCACGGTTAGTAGTCGTTATTAAAGAGCTAGAAAAGATCGCCGAAACAAATAAAAATTTAGAAAATGAATTAAACCAAATTTCTACAAGCCCCTTTTCTTCCCATATCGATAAAAATATGCCGCCTTCTCTTGAAGAAGCTCTTGACCATGTTACAGCAGCCCCTATTGGCTGCGAAGATCTTGATCGACTACTTATTATTAAAAAAGCCTTCTCCACAGATCAAATAGAAGTTTCTGCACTTACAGAAGCACTAGCATCATTAGCAAAACGTTTAGATGACCTAGTAGAGAATGGAAATAATGAACTTGCTATGAAAATCTATCGCCAAACCATCACCCAAATTGCTCCTCCTCCAGAAGGAGCTGTATGGGATAAGGTGGAGAATTCATCTGAAGAAGAGTTAGCTACTCTTAGTCATCACTTATCTAAAGCCCATCACTGTTTCTTTGAATCTCGAGCAAAATCAGGCAATGTGCGCTATGATGCAAGAGATAAAGTAGACGCTGTTGTTGTTGAGAGTTGCCTTGTACACCTTCTAGATCTTAGGCGAGATGTCCTTTTAAAAAAACAAGCACAAGGCTCAAAACTCAGTTTTCAAGAAGAGCTATGTCTTATTTTTCCTAAAGAAAACCTAAAATATCTAAACGCTAACCTCTCGACCTTAGATGAAGTTAATTTTACTCATTCAGCGAGGACTATGGGCTTAGAAGAAAAAGCTCGCGGAGTTCAACGCTTTTTATCAAATAAACAATCTAAAGAAACAGAAGAGACTGGAACACGTAAAACTTTAGAAAAACTTTTCAAAAAACAATTAAAAGGAAAATATCCAGATAAAGACCTAAAAAGTGAAGTTAGAAAACATATAGAACAAGTCTACTATACTTACCCAAACGAAAATTACCCAAACAAAGAACTAGCATTAGACTCACAAGTAGTAGATCTTCATCGTTTTCAATCTATTCAAAATGTCAGTCATAGCCCACACCTAGCCTTAGGAGAAATCAGTTTTAACGTTAACACTATTTTAGCAAATGGTGGAGCTGCTGTGGGTGCGGGATTTGCTTATATACGTGGAGCTCTAAATGGATTGAAAAAAGAGGGTACGCTAGATGCAGCTGGTAAAGAGAGTGACAAAGCATACCAATCATATTTAGACAAAAAATACGCTTCAGTACTAGCACAACTCTGTCCCATGAAAAGAATTGAACTCTCTTTATCAATATCTAGCGTTGACGGAGAAAAAACGAGCTACCTGAAACCTTATAAATCTAGTGGTACTACACTTCTCATCAATACAGCTCCCTTATTAAATAAAAATTTAAACGGACGTCTTTTTCAAGACAGCTTGAAATATGAAAAAGGAGAACAAATAAAAATTCTCCCTGATTCTTCGAGCGAAATCAATAGATTAATATTTAACTTGAAAGATTCCACAAGAGAAAATCCTCCTCTTGATGAGTTTTTTATGGACCGCCTTCTCTTTAATGAGTCACCAAGTGACGAAGCCAACGACGAATATTATTCATTTTTACGGATAACAAATTGGGTAGATTTTATCTGTAATCCTTCACACAAAGAAATCGAAGATAACCTTATACAATCATTTGAAAAAGTTAAGAATCATAGGCTTCCCAAATATAACTTAAGCTTATTACAGATTTGGGTAAATAACTGGAATAAAAAGGAACCTTCACAAAGTTTTGTTAATTCTGGAAATAGAAATCGAGGTCTATTCAATACAAATAGACAAAAAAATAAAACACAATCGCTTTCACCAATTGAGATCTATAAAGATACAGTTAAAGCTCAATTGAATTCGATAATCTACTCAAATGACTACAGCACCCGTCACAAATATATTGCAATGAGCATACTCCAATCCATTGGAGAAAATCACCAGACAGCTCTCAAAGAACTTGTAGAAAACGACCCATACTTAAAAGAACTCGAGTCCATGCGAATAAGTATTAATCAGGGCGGAAAGTACAGAAAAATAATTAAAGAAGCTAGACCAGCTCCATGGGAACAAGAAATGGAAATTCTCCACTCTCCAGTAACTAATAAACCGATGAGAAATAGTACTGCTCTTCCATTATCGTCACACAACATCGAGCATATATTTAATTTACTACTACAACGTCCCGACTTGCTAGACCATCCACGTTATCAAAGGCGGCTAGATTCAGTCTTTCATATGCCTCACTTAATTAGCCGAGCAATTCACGAGAACCCTGAGTATTTTGTAATGAATGCAACATTACTCAATGATGCTATCAAACGAGCGATTCATGAAGGACATACGAGTAGAGCTTATTTTCTTCTCCATTTTTGAACTGCTATTCAACAGAGAGCAACAGAACTATTACAAGTGGAAAACAGTAACGACCAGTCT
>PAQS01000020.1 GCA_002709385.1 Waddliaceae bacterium | reverse complement strand
AGAAGTCATCTTCGATAGAGTCCACAGTTGATTTCATATTGAAATCAATGGGTTTACTACAGATCTCGGATTAATAGCTAAAGAAATTTGGGTAATGACAAGGGCTTCAGCCCGGGGTAAATGTAAAAAAAAGACGACGCCACGGTAGTGGCAAGACTATAAAAAAAACTAGATCTTCAACCTATATTTGTCATAGACTCCCCAACTTTATCCAGCTGAGGTAAATATGACACATACATACTCAAAACTCTTAGTCCATTTTGTTTGGTCTACTAAACAACGAGCTTTATGGATTGAACCTGCATTGAAAAATCGTATCTATGCACTCATAAGAAAGTTATTTGAAAACGAAGGAGGAAAGGTAATCATAATCAATGGTATGCCTGATCACATACACATCTTAGCTTGCCTAAAACCATCAACCGTTATTTCTGAACTTATTCGCACAGTAAAAGGTGCTTCAAGTAAGTGGATACGTGACAATTTAGAACGATTTACTAACTTTTCTTGGCAAGAAGGCTATGGAGCATTTTCTGTTGGCTATTCTAATGTACAATCAGTCATTTCTTATATTGCCAATCAAGAGCATCACCACAAACATAAAAGCTATGATGATGAATTCATCGAACTACTCAATATGCAAAACATCGATTTTGATGAACGCTTTGTTTTGGGATAAAACTCTCCATTCTTTTTAACTAACTCTCAAAAATCGGTTCAAAACCACCAAATATCATTCTTGTTCCATCAAAAGGCATGTCAAACTCCTCCATTCGAGGGTCTGCCATCATTTTTTTTATGCCTTCGTCCCTAATTTCTTTAGAAGGCCACTCAAACCAACTAAATAAAACAGCTTCGTCTTCATTAGCATCTACAGCACGGAAGAAATCTGTTTTTTTTCCTCTTGGAACATCATCTTGCCAAGTCTCAACCATACGACTTACACCAAACTCTTTCATAAAAGGCCACGCTTTCTTCAAATGTTCGATATATTTTTCTTTGTTTACTTTAGGTACGGGTGTTACAAAACCATCAATATACATAGCGCTACCTCAGTTTTATTCTTTGATTGTCTTCGGAATATCAATTTTATTCATTCAACTCAAGAAGACTGATTCAAAATAGAATTAAGGTATTTGAGGTCTTGCCACTACCGTGGTCTACTATCGTTAATATGCTCTAAAAGTAATGATAGACAGTGCGTTGTGTTTTTAAATTCTGCTTCAACGGTTTTGGGTCGATTATGGCAAAACTTTAAGAATTAAAATACCCAGTCAAAAACTCTTTCAATTCATCAGGACAACGCTTAATGGCATTTGAACCTGCTGTAATCTTAGAAATACTAATTTTAAGCTCTTCTGCAATCTCTCTTTGTGATTTTTTTGCCTGAAAAAGCTCACGAACTAAACGATAACGATCAATAAGAAAAGATTTCTCATTCAAAGTCAGAAAAAATTCTAATAAAGAAGCCATACGATCGGGGTCATGGACCTCTGAAAATAACTCAACTAGAGCCTTCCAATTTTTTTGCTCTTCCGAACGCGACATTAGTTCCCCCAAAACACATATGGCTAATAAACACAGTTGTAAAGATAAAACAACTAAGAAAAATGCGTAAATTTTCTACTAAATCATAGGTTAATCTGTACAACTCTGCAAGATAGAAAAATCTTTGCACAAAGGCAGCATCTTCATTTAGGATAAAAGAATCTTGAACAATGGTGCTGATCTATGATTTACAAAAAACTGTTTCTTTTTTTCATTGTATTACTTTTTAGCGCTTGCCAGTCTGCTAAACACCCTAACTACGCTCAGCGAGCATACTTACAACAAAAAGCAGAACACAAAGAAAGGCTCAATGACCGTGGATCTTGGAATGAAACAACAAGTGAACAACTCACTGTAGATCTTACTCAAGATGAACATCCTGAATGGTTACGACAACCTTATGAAACAATCGATGAATGGCATCAACGTATCCAAGACCTCATGGAACACAAACAAGAAAAAATTGAAACTCTTGAAGCAAAGCTAAATGGCCTCAATACAGAAAACGAAGCTTTGATTCAGTCTATCCAAGGAATGGTTCAGCGAAATGCTGATCTCAAAAGTATGATCCATCGCAACACTCCAAGCGAAAAAAAACCTGCGTTAAACAAAGTAGAAGCGATGTCTCCTCCTAGTTTCCGTATTCATATCGTCGAAAAAGGAGAAACCTTGTTTTCACTATCTATGCGCTACTACGGAACTGCCTCAAAACAGAGAGATATCATGATTTGGAACCGAGGATGGGTGCGTCATCCCGATGATATTTTAGCAGGTGTTGCCCTCATTCTCTTTGATGAGTTCGCAAAGGAAAAGAAACAACAGGTTGTAGATGCATACATAAACAAGTTAAGAACTGTTATTTAGCATCTACAAAAATACCAAACTTTGCCTGATTGATCAATTAAATCACGGTCTAAGTTTTATCAATATACGTTCTACACAAAAACCCTATTAAGCGTTATTAATAGGGTTAGTAATGTTTATATGATCAAGGACCCTGCACAATGGCAAAAAAGCCCAATTCTTCCGAAGATACTGAAATTTTGTACGGAGAAATCATCGATGAAGACCAGTCAAGGCGAAATCGCTTATGGATTGGTGCTGGTAGCTTTTGTGTATTTATTATCTTTGCTGTCAGTTGGACTTTTATGTTTGTTACACAAACAGAAGAAGAAAAACTACAAGAAAAACTTGCTGACTATGAATATATAAGCCTCTTATTTAAAGAACATTCACGTTCCATTCAAACAATGCCCGCTACTTCCCAAGAACTTCGTAAAGCAGTAGTTATGATGGGTGAAATTGGTAAGACTTCTCTGCGTCTTACCAATATTCCAGAAGCTCCTTATATTCCAGAACGGAATCTTTCTCTTATTTTTGCTCTTGAAGGCCTTCTTAGATTAGAACTAGAAGGAGGCTTACGTTTTGAATATGAAATGGATCAAGCTTTCTTTGATGAACAAATGGATGCTATAGGTTCTCAAGAACTTGAGTACTTTTCTAATAATTTGATCAAGCAAATTCCCCTCTTACAAAAAGCATGGTTTAGAGAAAAAATTCGAAAAGAAAAGTCTCAAACAAAACCTGACCCTGTTGAAATACAAGAATTAGAAGCAAGTATTGAGGCTCTGAAAGAGATAGAATCTTACTCTATCGTAAAACCTGCTCTCTTAATGGGAAAGTGGTTTCGCTATCATGATGATTTAGGAAAAGCTAAACGATGCTTCGAAATAGGAAGAAAGTATGTAGAAGGATATACCCGAAATGGTCGCTTTTTTCAGGGGAAAAAAACGAAAGATATGGGTCCTATGTGGGAAGAATATGCGCAGTGCTTAGAGGCTCTATCAGAAACAGCTTTTCAAGAAAAAAACTATCGTCTTGCTCGGTCTTATCTCACTCGTATGTACTATACTCCCAACAGTACAAGTAGTATTTATTCATCAAGTTCTAGATTAAGTGTACAGTCAAAACAACAAAAAAATATTGAGTCTTTAGAAAAAGACCTTATTGTCATTGAAGAAGCCATTACCGCTCCATTGGCTTTACCTCATTTCCCTCTTTTCGCTATCGAAGATAAAAATATTAGTTGGAATGCTCTTCGTGACTTATTCACTGCCTATGCACGCTATCCATCGAATTCGATACAAAAAGCTGTTTGGGAAAAATTGCCTGTACAAACTCGAGCATGGATTTCAAGAGAGAATAAGCAAGATATCTCAGAAAAAATAAAGAAAGATACTATTGCTGCACTTAATTCAATTATTTCTCAGAAAGGTTTCTTCCAAAAAATAGAAATCGATAACGAACATCTACACGATAGAGCACAAGTTCTTCTAAACAAAAGCGAATTAACAGCTTTGAGTGATGAAGAGTCTGCTTTTATTAATCGAGATATTTTAGATACAACTTTTCCTGAAGTATTTTCACAACAATTTGTTTTGTCAGACGGAACGCGTATCCACAATCAACTCCCTCCAAAACAAGAAAGTAATCTTATAGAATATTACGAAGAAATTCTTCAATTACCTGATCTCGCTAAAAACGAAATAGAAAGAATTCACCAAAGAATCGATGAGATTAACACAGGAAGATCTCCAGCAACGATAAAAGAGTTACATCAACATTTGTTGTTTATGGCAAGTCAGTACCGAGAAAAAGTGAAGCAATATACTCATGAGTACAACACACAAAGAGCAACACTTCACTCAATACAAGGAGATATCAAGCAGCTCGAGCGTGAGCGATCAATTGATATTGAGAAAATTACAAGAGTCCAAGAACGAGAGGAACACATTAGAAATAAACAAACTCAAAGTAATTTAAAAATTAGAGAATTTGAAAGACTACTTTCTTCTGTTCAAACAAAAATTCAGCGTCTAGGAGGCTATCTTGTTCAACAAAAAACTCAAATCAGTGAACAGTTAGAACTTTTACAAAATGGTATTTCTGAGCAAGAAAATCGAATAGTCAACATAGAAGGACCAACAATTCAAGAGCTAAAAGAACACTTAAGGCTCCAAACACACTACCTCACTTTACTCGAAGTACTGAAAGAAAAAAATGAGAATTTAGAACTTCAAGAACTTCACGAAAGCAGTAAAATCTTAAAGGGAGATATTGATACTCTTACTGAAAAGCTTGAAACCCTCTCAGGAGATGAGCGAGAGTCTGTAGAAATGCAAATAGGCATGTTGCAGGACAGACAGTATGCGGCGATCAAGAAACTAGATGAATTTATTCATCCTATTCACGCAGTTATTGCTGAGCTTGCTAAAGCTGAAAAACGGGCTTTAGAAACGCAAAACGAACTAGGAGAAATTCAAAGAAAAATACTGCAAATTATTGGCTCTAATAGTGTTCCTGGTACTCTCTACGAAAAAACAGAACGTCGTAAATCTTTACTTTTACGTCAACCTAGTGAAAATCAACAAGCTGAACTTTTAAAAGAAGAAATAGCTAGGCTTAACCAAGAAATTGCTCAAGAACATGCACAGCTAAGTATCTTATTACAAAAAGAGCAGGCTACTCAAGAACGCTTGAATATTTATTCTTCTGATATTTTTTACCAACCTGTTGATGATAAAGACTATGAAAGTCCTATTACCCAATTGCAAAACTTTATTGTAAAACAACAAGAATACATGAAGAAGTATAACTGGGTATGGGAAAGAAAGGATTTACAAGAGGATATTCAAGTAAATGAGCAGCATATTCTTAAACAGCTACAACTGATATCTGCTTCTCTGGCTAGTTCAGAAGAACTTAGTGAGCTTCAATCAAATAACCTACAACGGTACATGAAAAATTTGATTCGAGCACAAAATAGGTTGCGATTAGGACAAAGGAACCTTGAAAACTTAGAAAAAAACCTCGATGCAAAGTTTGAATCTACTGGTATTAGCGGTGTTACTCGAGGATACCATCTCGATACTGTCGATATCTACCAGCTAGAACAAGATATGGGCTTAAGCATAAATGAGTATCAAAATGTCTTTGAAAAACGAAAAGATCTTGTTGATCAAATTAAACGTGCTTTCCAAGAAAAAGAGGTTCTTGATCAAGAGCGTTTACTTGCAATTAAATCCCAAAATCAAACGAATTTAGATACTTTAGTTCTTAGAATTAGTGATCTTGAGCAATATCTGAGACATCTTAGTGAAGAGCTTTCTAAAGTCGACCAAACATTGCAAGCACTAGCAAGACAGTACGAATCTAACCTAGAAAAGGCGCAGAAATTTCGAAAAGAACTTGCTCCAGCCCAAGAACAACGTGAAAAACAGCTTTACGCAATCAATGAGCAAATGCTCGCTATGGATGAAGAGCTTAAAAAAGCATCTGGTCAAATGCTAAAGTCTGTGCAAAATGTACGCCGAGTTCTTACTAAATTTAGTATGGATGATCTAGATAGTATCGATAACATCATTGCTACGCAAAAAAATAAAATCGATCATATTGAAAGCCTCTATCGAAAGAAACTAAAAGAGTATTACTATAAAGCTAAAGCCTTATGGTGGATTGGACAGACCTACTACGAGCAAAGTAAAACAAAGCACTTTGATGTTCTTACAGGACAACAAACAATAGATCCTATTACTTTATCTGAAGAAGAAAAAGTTGGAAAACCGATCTATAAAGAATACGATACAGAATTTATTTACTCTGACAGTATGTTTGGAGATAAAAGAAAAGCAGACCAAAATTCAGCTAATTTTCATTCATGGATCAACCATCTAGAACGCACTGCTTTACAGATTTTTAAACAGGATCTTCCAAAATACACCCTTTTAGATCGCGAGGAAGCCACAACCCAAACATCAAATTTTCAAAATCGTCATGAAATTGAAGATATAAAGATTTTTCTAGCAAAATCTCGCTATATCAGTGGAGAAATTCATACACAAAGAGCCTTACGGTATATCAGAACACTTAATATGAAAGCTGAAGATAATAAACAAGCTAGAGTAGAGCTTGATCTTGCAACCAGTGCGTTTTTAGGTTTTTTAGATTTTTCTCTTCCTTACACTTATGGAAATAATGAAAATAGTGCATATTTGACTGAAACAAGAATGGGATCACAAGAATTTCCTTATCGTCAACGCTATCCTGTAGGGCTTATTGATGATGCTAGAGTGTATTTAGGAATCATTTCTAATCTACAAAATGAACACCAACAGGCTATCTCATATTACAGAAGTATTATTTCTGAACATGTTCGCGGAGTTCCAGATAAGGATTTAAAATACAATAGAGTAAGTGTAGACGATTTAACGCAACCTATGCTTCTAGATGAATTTCCTTCAAATAGTCCTACATATAAAGTGTTCTCTTCTCTTCTTGCAACAAAGCCTCTTGCCCACGAAGTTCTTTATCGTATGGGACGCTCTTACCAAGCTTTGGCTACAGCAGCTCTAAATAGCAGTAGAAACACAATCAGTAACTTCAATAAAGATGAAGCACAAAAACGAAAAGATAGTGAACGCTTTGCTAACAAAGCAATTTCCTACTTCAGCCAACTCATTACAACTCAATATTATTCTCCATATAGAAATGCTGCATATCTACAAAGAGCACGTTTGCATACAAGCCTAGGAAAAACATTACAAGCTCGAAATGACCTTATAGCTATTCTACCTGATCCAGGCCATGATGGTGGATCGTTTAAGCAAGAAGACCTTACAGAACGTAGTGATCTTCCAGGTGAATTAGATCCAGGATACGCCTACTTACAGTTTGAAATTGGAAAGGTACATCTTGCTAATCGCGATTACAATGCGGCTTCAACAGCTTTCCTAAAGGCTCAAACTCATGCCAGTGACTTTGCTACTCTCATTCATTCTAAAATCGCTTATGCAAATACTCTAATGGATAATAAACAATGGATGCTTGCTCACGTTGTTTTAAGTGAAATAGAAAACGAAAAAGATAAAGAGGAACAAAACATCAAAAATGCGCCTTTTTTCTATCCTCAGCTAACCATAGACCTTGGAATAGTAAAGCGTAAAATAGGAAATATTACGGATAGCATTAGCGTTTTCAAAAAAGTATTCAAAATTGCTCCTGAAGAAATATTTACCGGTAAAGAGCTCTATCTTCAAAACGAAATAGGGATGCTTAAATTAGAAAGTGATTTTAGAGATAGTATTCGTCCACTTGCCCAAGCTAACTATGAAATTGCAGATTCTCTACTTCTTCTTAGAAAATATTCGGAAGCTCAAGAATACTTTGCAAACGCAGAGATACTATTTCGTTTAATCCCTTGGAAAGAAGACCGGCTTCTACGCGGTCTTGAAAGAAGAGAGTATTTAGACTATCGGAATTTACACTTGTTGGAATCCAAGTGGGGCCAACTCAAAACACGATCTCTTGCTCTTCTTTTCGATAGTTTTGCTGATTATCGACATAAACTTTACGTTCAAAATGATTCTGGAGAAACTCCTAATACAGAAGAAATTATTAAAGAAATCGATTCTATCCTAGAAGAAAATGAGAAGCAGGAAGAAAAATACGCTTTATTGGCTGCAGAACTTGCTCTATTTCATCAAGCTGAGTCGATGAAATTACCAGAACTAATAGAAAAAGAACGTATTCAAATTCAACGAGATATTGATCGTGCAGCGGGGCGCCAAAAAGTTTTACGTTACGATACCTTACAACGTATTCGCTCTATTTTTCTTGAAATGCGCCAATATGCTCCCGAAAAACTTATTGGTAAGTTCCAACAAATTTTCAGTAGAGGGAGTCTTGAAGATAAACTATTGGGAGACTTTGCACTCGCCTACGTTATGAGAATTCCTATAAAGGAAAAAGAAAAACAACAGTTTATAGCAAGTCCTAACTATCTTGAGAGTATTCTCTCAATACAGGTTGAACCTGAGTATTTAGTCAATTTCAACAAAGAACTACTATACTGGTTAGAGTGGGAAATGCGTGAAACAGGGATGGATGATCTTTTTATCAAGGTTAGTCCCCATGCTGGGATTTTAGAAGAAGTAGACCTTTATCGCGTTTCTCTTCTTTCGCATGTAGATCGCTATCAAAGCTACCAAGAAATTTTAGAAATTGTGGATTCTTACCTCGAAAAAATGGAAGCCAATATCAATCGTATCGTACACCCAGATACCATCTGGCAAATGATAGGATTGGCTGCACAAACTGCTGAGTTTCGCCACGACTGGACCAAAGCTGAAACATATTTTCGTTATCTTCTTCGAGAGGAACAAACGCAATACTTTGTTATGGCTGACGGTGACAGCAAGTACCGCGCAAAACTTAGCCTAGCAAAAGCTCTTACCCGTATTTCAGAAAACATGCTTAACGATAGTTTGTTTTTAGAAGATGCTGATGAACAAAAATCTATGGAACTTGCATCAGAAAAGTTAGGAAAAGAAGCTCGCAGTATCTTACAAGAGCTAGCTGATTTAGAAGGTAATAACACCTTTATCGTATCAACGAGATTGCAAGCTCGGCAGATGCTAAAAGAACTAAGCATATAAAGGTAAGCTATGAGCAATTCTGATACTGAAATGAGCAAAAAAGAAATGCTTTTTCGACTCCTGAAAAAAGAAGCGCAGTACTACAACGCAATTCTCGATCTCGTAAAAGAGGAAGCATTCAAGTTAGGTAACGAATCAACCTGTAACGAAGTACTCCCTCTCATTAAAAAACGCGAAATTCTTTTTTCTTGCATTCAAGAAATTGAAAAAGCTTTAACTCCTCTAAAAAATGACTGGAAAAAGGATAGTAATTCTTTAGATCCTTTTACCACTCAAGTAAAGCAACAACTTCTTGAAAATGATTTAATCTTGGAACAAATACTGAAACAAGACCAGGAAAATCAAAAAAGTATGAAAAAATACCTTCAAAATCTAAAAAGTACAAAAAATTAATCAAAAAAATGAATGCCAGCTGCAATAGGTTTATGGTCACTCATATTCGTTTTCAGGCTATTCAATCCTATTGATCGAACAGGAATATTCTCAATTGAAACAGATTCTTTTGGAGCCTGAATTGCAATCCAATCAATTCGAGTATCAAGAATCTGCCATGGATTTGTACAGGTAGCTTCGAGATAATTTTTATAATCAATACGATAAGTATTCTCTTTTAAAAGATTTAAACGAGGATGTGTAGCTGCAACATTTGAATCCATAGCAATGATATTTATATCACTTGTTTTACTAGCAAGTAAGTCAATCAAAGCTGCTAATTCTCTATCCCCTTTGATAGAATCCATCTACCGAACGAATATAATCATAGTGATCTGCCAAACCTCCACAATTATAAGAAGAAATAGTAAAGTCTTTTGAAAAGACTAAACTATTTGAAACAGTAAACAAAATAAATAAAACCCTAAAAAAAATAAACCATATCAATAACTCAAAAAAAACAAACAAAGGAAAACTATAACAAAAACAGAAATAAATAATATTATTTAAAATTATTACAATAATAAATAAAATAACCACATGGATAATATTAAAAATATTAAATACTCGTATTTGGTACACGAAGCCAAGGTTTTGATTTCTGCTTTAGAGAAGCGGAATAAAGACTTAATAAAGGTTCTCGCAATCAAAGAAAATGAAGATATTTTAAGTTTAAGTAAAGAATCTTTTAGTTTAAATATCTTGTCAAAACTTGATTTTTTACAAATAGAGCCAGGGCTTCATCTTATTTTTGAGGAATTCTCTCAAACAATTAGTGATGTTAAGTGGGATGCCTTAAAAAAATGCTTAGATAGACTAGGTGAAAACTTACTTAAAAATAAGCACCCTCTGCTCTTAAACCCTTCTTCTGATAGCCCTAAGCCTTTATTTGGGATTTCCGAGAGTTCTTTCAGTGAGATCTATGAATTTGGTCGTGATCTTTTTACAGATTCTCGGATTGAAGATGCTCTTTCTATTTTTCAAGTACTCCTTCTTCTAACTCCTCAATGTTATCCTTTTTGGATTAGCCATGGACTTTGTTTACAGAGTTTACAAGATATGGAAACCGCTCTTGCTTATTATTCTATCGCAATACTACTTGAGCCCAAACATCCACAAGCTCATTTACTTAGTACCGAATGTCATATTGCTTTAGGTAACTTATCTAGAGCTAAAACTGAACTGGTAAAGACAGAGAAAGTGCTGTCTATTCACAATGATTATCAGGAATGGACAGCTTGCTATCAGTATATTCAAGAACTTTACAGAGCTGCCAGCAAATAGATTTTTGCTTTTTTCCCTTTTATCCCCTATTAAACGATTAGAGACAGAAATTATTTTTCTAGATCTAGACGTATCATTTTATATATTTTTTCTTGAGACCGTGTACCATAACCCTTTAAATGACGGTCTGATATGACTGAAAAATTACTTCAAAATAGTCATTCTGAATCTGAACAAACTCCTGCCCTTAACTATAAAACATTGGCAGAAGCTTTTGAACGTTTCTCTATAGAAACCAATCGTTTAGAGCACTCTTATCGAGATTTACAGAGACAATTTAAAGAAGTGAATACTCGCCTTAAGGATACAAATGCTCAACTAGAAGAAAAAGTAGATGAATTGCATCGCACAACAGCCTATCTCAACGATATATTAGGCAATATTCTTCAGGGGATTATTTTTGTAGATAGTGAAGGCATCATTACTACGTTTAATCATTCTGCTGAAAAAATTCTCGAATTAAGAAAAGAAGACGTACTTGGTTGCTCTTATATTGACGCTCTTGGTGATAATGTTTTTGGTTTTTCGGTATCTGAAGCTTTAAAAAATCTAAAACCACTTCAGCATTCTTATATTTCTTACGTAACTCTTAAAAATCATCGTCGTGAATTATCTGTGTCCACTTCTTTTGTAGAAGAAACTGATCACTGCCATAACGGACTGATTATTTTAATTCATGATATGACAGAGATTCGCCGTTTACAGAATTTATCTCGACAAGGTGACCGTATGCAGGAATTGGGAGAAATGGCTGCATCGGTAGCTCATGAAATTCGGAATCCTCTAGGGGGTATTCGGGGTTTTGCTTCCCTTTTGGTACGAGATTTAGAAGATGAGAGTCACCTTCAAAATATGGCCAAATACATTGTTAGTGGGGCTGAGGTTCTTGATCGATTAGTAAGTAATGTACTGCACTATGCTCGTCCCTATCAAATGCAAATCGAAGAGCTAAATATTAGAACCCTCATCGAAGATACAGCTCAGATGATTCGTGCTGATCACGAACTCAATGAAAAAGTGAAACTCAATGTTGAAATACATGATCCTGAGCTAAGGATTAGTATTGATGCTTCCCTTATTCGTGCAGCTCTTCTTAACCTCATTGTCAATGCCGTTCACGCTAGTGAAAAAGGAAACATTGTTACTCTCCGCCAAGTTCGTCAAAAAGATTGGGTTCTTTTAGAAGTTGAAGATCATGGTTGTGGTATTCCACCTGAAAACCTGGAAAAAATCTTTTCTCCCTTTTTCACGACAAGACATAACGGCAATGGATTTGGTTTATCGGAGGTCTACAAAGCTGCACAAGCACATGGCGGTGAAGTAAGTGTTGACTCTGAAGTTGATAGAGGCACTCGTTTTCAAATTAAAATCCCTTTTTATCCCTGTACAAACTAGGAGAGTACTGGATGGCTATAGAAAAAATTCTCATTGTTGACGATGAAATGCTTATCCGTAACTTTCTCAATGAAACTCTCCTGCGCAAAGATTTTGATGTAAGCATGGCTGACTGTGGAGAAAAAGCGGTAGAACTCTTAAAAGAAAAGCAGTTCGATTTGGTGATTACTGACATGAAAATGCCAGGAATGACTGGTATTGATGTTTTGAAGAAAGTAAAAAAATTATCTCCATCTACTATTGTTATTGTTGTCACTGCTTTTGGAAGTATTGAAAACTCTGTAGAAGCCATGCGTCTTGGGGCTTTCACATATTTAATTAAGCCTTTTTCTCCCGATACAATCGAAGCCATTATTGCAAAAGCTCAAGAACATAGCTCTCTTGTAGAAGAAAATCAGTACTTACGACAACAAGTAAACCATGGAAACTCGAGAGGGATTCAACGAGTTGTAGGTGAAAGTGCTTGTATGAAAAAAATATTAGCTGAAGCCCAACAAGTTGCAAAGAGTCAAGCTAGTGTTTTTATTTGTGGTGAATCAGGTACAGGAAAAGAAGTTATTGCACATACCATTCACTTTGCTTCACCAAGAGCGAAACGTCCTTACATCCGAGTTAACTGTGCTGCTGTTCCTGAAACTTTGATTGAATCGGAGTTTTTCGGGCATGAAAAAGGAGCTTTTACCGGTGCTGCTCAGCGTCGTCTTGGACGCTTTGAGCTTGCACATGGTGGAAGCTTACTGCTTGATGAAATTACAGAGGTACCTCTTAGTCTACAAGCCAAGCTACTTCGGGTAATTCAAGAAAAAGAATTAGAGCGCGTAGGTGGCAGTAAATTGATCAAAGTTGATGTTCGACTTATATCCACTTCCAATCGCGATATGCTTGAAGCTATCGAAGAAAAAGTATTCAGAGAAGATCTTTATTATCGTTTGAATGTTGTTCCTTTTCACTTACCTCCTCTTAGAGATCGACGAGATGATATCGTTCCTCTTGCCGAATACTTTCTCCACCAGATGTGTATTGATAACCACAAAGAACAAAAAAAACTTTCTGAATCAGCTAAGCATCTTCTTCTTCATTATCCTTGGCCAGGAAACATTCGTGAATTAGCGAATATTATCGAACGCACAGTTGTAATGGATCAAAGTACATTGATTGAAGCAGAACATCTTTACTTAAACAATAGTAATGGAATAACAGAACAAGCTACCACTATAGATTCTCCTTCTGGCGAAGGCGGACTTAAACCTCTTGTGGGTATGTCTCTAGCTGAGCTTGAAAAACGGCTCATTATTGAAACACTACAGTCACAAAATGATAATCGAACTCGTACAGCTGAAGTCTTAGGTATTTCTATTCGAACCTTACGTAATAAGCTGCATGAATACAACGGTACTGTGAAAAAGGAGACGTAGATGACACAAGAAAAAGAGCCGATTATCTTCTCTATTGGAGGAGGAAAGGGCGGAGTTGGTAAATCTATGGTCAGTGCCAACCTTGCAGTACAATACGCTCAGGCTGGCCTAAAAGTCATCTTGCTTGATTTAGATTTCGGTGCTGCAAATATTCATACCATTTTTGGTATCCGTCAGCCTAAAGCTGGCTTAGGAAACTATTTTACAAGCCCCAAAACCCATCTTAGTGATTATGTACTTGATACGAACATAAAAAATCTCCAAATCGTTCCTGGAAGCGGTTTTGTCCCTGAATTAGCAAATCTAAAGTATTTTCAAAAGGTCAAACTTGTAAGGCATATTCGCCAACTGGATGCCGACCTCGTACTTCTTGATTTAGGTGCCGGCAGCTCTTATAACGTAATCGACTTTTTTTCCATGAGCCATGCAAGTATTATTGTAACAAGCCCTGAACCTACAGCTATTGTTAATGCTTATGAATTTTTGAAAAATGTGGTTTATCGCGTACTATTTCGCATGTTTCGCAATCAAGATGAAATTCTTGAAATCATAAAAGCCTCAACCGTTCCCCAGAACACTTACGATATTGCAAGCATCGATGACCTTATCAAGGTAATTGGAAAGAAAGAACCTTGGATTGCTGAACAAATTCAAGAGCTTTGTAATAGCTTGGATTTCTATGTTGTCTTCAACCAAGCAAGAAATGCTGAAAATGCGCGATTAGGATCTAAACTACAGGAAATCTGCCAACGATACCTACACCTAAAACTCAATTATTCTGGAATAATTTTTCATAATGAAGAAGTTTCAGCAAGTATTTTTAAGATGAGTCCTATCAGTGTACACTTACCTGATTCAATCACAAGCCAGGTTCTACAAAGGATCTCTATTCAAATTTTTAACCAAGTAGCACAAAAAATGTTGAAAGGACAAAACAACGAAAGTTTTGAAGATCAATTGAATCGTGTTTTGTCCCATGCAAAAAAAGATTACGCACAAAATTTACTAACTCAACGTCGCATTCAAAGAGAAATTGACCGAAGTAAGTTTGTAAATAATTCTTCTCTAAACCACTAAATACCTACTAGGTAGAGCTGCGGAAGCTATAATAGCAAGAACCCCGCCTCCTACAATCAGAGGAATACCGATAAATGGTACAGGCATAGTCAAGCACCCTGCTACGATCATACTTGTGCCTAAAACCAGCATTGCTGCTGCTCCTACGGCTGTAGCTATACTTCCTGGACTTGACAAAAATCTACATCTTGAAGAGTTCAATACTGTTGTTGGACGGTTTGGAGAAAATAGACGCTGGAAAAAACTTGGTCGATGATAGTGGTGTACTACTTTTTTACTTGTTTTAGGATGAACAAATATATTCCTAGGGGTAGCACCAATATGCGTACGTCGAGGAGCTACATAGCTATGATTATGTGAAACAGATGGAGGTTTTCCATGGGCTCCGTATAGGCCCTGTCCTCTTCGAACTTGTCCGTGTACAGGCATCATTATCTCCAATTTTTAATATGAATATTTTGCAGTATCTAACCAACGAACTAGCTGATCAGGATCAACATTCGGTACATCGTACTCACCTCTGTAGAAAGGATTTACTGTTAGGTAAGCAACAACGATAAGAACTCCATGTTTGTCTTGAACAACAACTTCAGGAGGGTAAGAGGCATAAGCATTAAACGGAGAATATTTTGAGGTACTTGAACCATATTTTCCCCAGCTATTAAAGATTGAGTCACTACTCCAAGAAGAACCATATGTTCCCGAAAAAATACTATCATTAGCTAAAGAATCGCGATGATAAGGATCTCTGCTAATATAACCTAAAAACTGATCGTTTGGCGAAGCAAGGAATGCTCCATAAGATTCCATTTTATCGAAGAAACTATTCTTTTTATGAGGAGAATAACTGTAGTCGTATACTTCTTCCACCCAGTAGTTATCGAAATAATAGTCATCTTCAACCCAATAATCATCATAATCCCAGTAATCATATGAATCGTAGTAATCATATCCATAATCATAACCGAAGTTGAAGTTCCATCCAGATGAGGCTTGTAATCCAAAAGATAGCGAAAGAAATAAGATAAGCGCGGCTACAATCCGGCGTAATTGCTCAGTCATTATCAGTGCTCCTCTCTAATAAGCAAATGAGGGTTCAAATAAAGCCCCCAATAATATACCTATTAATCTCTTATCACAAGAATAACAATGACTTAGAAAAAAAGTATTCTTAATTTAAAGACTAGTCCCAAATGATTTTTTGACCATCCCAAGAGCCGGTCTTTTCTTCAATCAGTTTTTCATCAGGTGACCAAATACTGTGTGTATAATGGCCATCATCGTCAAAACGTCCTTCACGAAGAAGAACTCCATTAACATTCCACTGTCTTACATCGAAATGTGTGGGGCTGCTATGGTAAACATATTCTTCAGCTAAGGTACCATTTTTATGCCAACGGCGGTGCTTACCTACAGGCTGTAAGTGCTCAAACGTTCCTTCTTCTACAAGCAATCCTCGAGCATTCCATAGACGAGTCATTCCATATTTTTTACCCGCTTTATAATGATATTCACGCTTCATTTGTCCTGTTTCAGTAAGAAGTGTTACTTGCCCTTCTAGTAAGCCATCTACATACTCCATTTTACTTTTGAGTCGCCCATTTGCATAAAAGAACTCTTGCTCTCCATGCCAAGAACCATTTTTAAAGCGTTGGATGCTTTCTATTTCTCCATTGTGGTAATACTTTATGCTTTTCCCTTCTGCTTTTCCTTCAAGAAACCAAGTTTGTCCTTGTAGGTTACCTAATTCATTGTAAAAGGTAGAAGGCCCATGAAGCTGCCCCTTTCGATAAAAGCAAGTTCCTTTCACATTTCCATTGGAGAAAAAGAGCTTTGATTCGGACTCAATAATGTCCGTAAAGTCATAAAAAGCTTCTATAAGGTTTCCCTCTTCATCCTTAAGCAACTGTATATGTTCTATACTGTCATCTAAATCAGAAGGAATCATTTGAGGATTAAAAGCACCTTGATAATCTAGTTCTAACTCTGAATCCATGAGAACGAGTTGTCCATTATCAAATGTATATTGCTCTTTACTCATACTTTCGCTTCCTCCTGAGAAAGTTCCAGAAAATTTCCTACATCATGTCCTGCGCGCTCATAATTTCGTACAGCTAGGTTCATTGCCCGTAGGTTTGCCTCTGCTGTATCACGGAGAAAGTGAAATTTTTCTCTATTTACATTGAGTATCTCAAGTTGTCGCTCTCTATCTGAACGTAAAGATGTGTCATACTTGATTTCGTTGCTATGTCGTTCTAAAATTTTTGAACAAACTGCTGAGTTATTTTCTAAAATCACCCGGTAAGCTTCTTCTTCTAAGAGATCAGCTTCATAAAGTACGCTTTTCCCTGTTTGAAGTGATGCTGGAACTGTTTTTCCTTTTTTTACTTTATTTTCCATTTCATCAATTTCTAGAAGAATATCTTCACAGAGTTTTTGTGAGCGCAAAAGGCTATCTCGCAGTTCGGTCATCAACTCCATGGTCCGTGCTGAATCGATATGTTCAAAATGTGCGTCATTGATTTCTGCAGCAACACGTCCTCGTAAATCAAGGCAACGCGGCATGTATTGATCTACAACTTCTTGCAAAGACATATTTGGTATACCTGGAAAGCCTAAACCACCTTCAGTAGCATTGATAAATTGCACATCAGGATATTCTTCAGTATAGGCTCCAATCCATTCAGATTCTTGTACCCATTTCCACAAAGTATAGACAGGCTTACCGTTGATATCAGGACGAATAAAAGCACTGGAATCTGTATTTCCATTATTTAAAATTTTTTCTTCTTGGACTTTAACATTTTCTACAACACCACTTGCGTATGCTTCTAATCCCGAATACGCTAAATCCATACCAACAAAAATAATCGGACTACATCCCAACGCTCGTGCAATTTCTACACAAAAATTGACAACGTTATGTCCTTCTGAAATGACCTCTCCCTTAATTCCCAACTTTGCTTCAAACCATTCAGCAATGGGATACCCTCCACAACCATTCAAATAAAGGTGCTTACCATGAATTGCTCGAAATGCTTCATGAAATAAACGGTTACGATAGAAAAACGGAACCTCAAATCCTGAGTTACTTATAATTCTTTCGTACTGAGGTGGGTTAGGATCAATTCCTGCGCCGAAATGAGGTAAAACTCCTTTCGCACTTACAGCATTCAGTGATGATCCCCCTGCGAAAACAAGGGCTTTTTGCTCTAATTTTCCTAATAAATCGACATTTTTGTTGAGAGAAGGTCCCGCACCACAGATGATTGCAGGAACTCCCTTAAACTTTCCAAAAAGCTTATTTCCGTGCTCTGACTCACTTAAAAAGAGAAAATTTGAGTAAAAATTTCGGAAAAAAGTTTGACTATGACGCATATATTCACCAGCCATGGCATCATTTACCACGCTGTCATGCATAATTTTCAAACGCAATTCGTGCAATTGCTCTGCTTTTTGACTTTCATAAGAACGGATTGCCGATACATCTAAAGGCAATAGAACGAAGTACCAAGAGAGCCAGTGAAACATATTTCCCGAATCTTCAATACTAGGAAAATAATGAATTTGGACTTGTTTATCTTCAAGGATTTCGGTGCCTTTTTCTGTTTCCATCAAACGACAAAGAACAGAAAGATCATCTTCTAGAAAAATTAAATATCGGTCTCTTTGTCCTCTTAACCACTCAATAGCAGCATCATAATAATACCCAAGGCCCACTCCATAAACATAGAGCACTTGTGTTCCTGCAAGATCTAAAGATTGAAACCACTTCTCAGCTTCTTTTTTTGCATTGTATTGCGAATGCAGAGAAAAACTTTGTTCTCCATTATGTTTTATGATGTTTGCTTCACCTGCTTTGCTTTCACAAAACTCACAATCTGAACTATCTACATACGGAAGACGCAAAGCTACCGTGGGGATAATACGAGATAATAGTTCTACATTTTTATTAAATAATGCTTCTTTATCCACTGTAGCCCCTCTTTACATCGGCAACCAATTATCTCTTCCACCTAAACGTTTAAATTTTCCTTTTCTTTGGATCATTTTTTTTCGTTTAGATTTTTCAGAATTTTTCTCTTTTGTTTTCGAATCTGACTCTTTGCGTAGCATTCCTTTTTCAGATAAACCCATTCGGTATGCTAACTGTGCTAATTGTAGAATTCGCTTTCTCATCTTCAAGTTTTGCTTTAAGTCTTCTAAACGTTCATAAGCAATACTTTCACGATGAGGTAGTTGCGGTTTTTTACGGAGTTGTCGTTGGAACTCCTCTTCCGAAACACCCATTTCTTTGAGTAGTTTACGTACTTGTCCTGACATAGACTCAGCGACTTCACGTAATTGATTAAAGCGCTTAATTAGATCTGGGTCGATTTTCCGATCGGCTTCAAGATCTTTGGATTCTAAAAGCTCCAACATCTCAGTAACAGCACGATAGGCATCATCAAATGCTTGATTACTCATCAGACCTCAACAGATAGATTATTTAGTTCTTAACCAATCTATACATTATGAAAACAATGTGATCAATTTTATACCTAAATAACTTAAAAGTCTGAACTTACTGTTTATTCTTCTTCCGTACAGAACTCTTTAACCTGAACACCCTTGTAACGTCCTAGTAGACCTGGACTAGCAACATATTTACGGAGCCCTCCGACAGATAGCTCAATTGGATCTCGAATTTTCTGATCGAGTTTAACCATATCACCTTCAGATAGAAAGAGAAGCTGCTCTAGTGTTAACTCACTTCTTCCTAGAATTGCTTGAATAGAAAAATCTACTTCACGAAAATTTTCTTCATGAACTTGTCTAATTTCTTGTGTTTGCTTGTAGCTGTGTCTATGAGAAATCGTTTCATTACCAAGTTGCGAAGCAATAGGCTCTAGATTCACATAAGGAATACATATGCTCATAGACCCTTTGATATCGTCGACAAAAACTTCTATTGAAGCAATAACACAAAGCTCTCGAGGAGAGATCACTCGGACAAATGATGGATTTGTTTGAATTTCTTGTATTTCAAAAGATAAATCCATTACATAGGCCCAAGCGCTTTTAAGGCGCTTGATGAAAAGAGCGAGAATTTTTTTTGCAATCGCCATTTCAATATCTGTAAAAGCTCTTTCAACACTAATTCCCTTTCCTGTTCCACCTAACATTTTATCAATAATATTATAGACTAGGTTAGAACTGACTTGTAAAACTCCCACTCCATGTAAAGGAAGCATATCATAAAGAACCATACATGTAGGCTTAGGTATGCTGCTAATATAATCAACAAAATTTCTTTGTTCTAAATCTGTTAGCTTAAATTCAAATTCAGCTCCGAACGCGGCAGAAACAGCTCCTGAACATGTGTTTGCAAAAGTATCATGTATAAGCCGCATGGTGTTAGTTTGTTCTTTTTGCAACACACTAGGATTACGAAAGTCATACACAGCTACTTCGGCAGTAGTACTTTCTTCCTGAACACTTGTTTCTTCTGTATCCATTACGTATTTCTCCCCTAGTATTCCATGCAATCTTTCTTAGGTTTTTCTATAACATAGACAAGAAAAAAGCAGGGGTTCTCACAAACTCCTGCACTAAATACTTAATTATATAATCTTTATAGAAGAGAACTATGCTACGTTGCTATCTTCTGACTTCAATTCCACTTGTTTTTTCTTTAAATTTCCGCTTAAATCTTCAGCTTGAGCAATCAAATCGGCAATTTCTTTGCTTCGTGCTATATTTCTAAAACAACTTGTAATTACAGGAATACATGCTTTGACATGAGGAAGAAGTTCCTTAAGACCATCAGACATGGCTTCTAGCACAGAGATTCTACCTTCAAGAGAATTTTCTTCTCCTTCTGTAGGCTCTTTTTTTGCTTCTTCCAAAGTACTTTTTGCAAGTTCTACGATACGCTTACTTCCTAAGCGTGCACCTTCTCCATCTTGAGCATATTTTTTCTTAGCAACTGTGCCTATGGAGCCATCATCATGTATGGTCACATACTGACCATTCTCACAACATCTTGATAGAGTGTCCCAAAAATCAACATTCATAATGAAGTGCCTTTTTTGAATTTTATTTAAAAAAATATTTAAAAATCACTTGCTAGTTAAATTCTTTAATTTTCTCTTGAATGTAAACTAGCGTCCCCCTTTATCTGTCGACTCTTATTTTTACTCAAGATTTTAATTTACTTATCTCATAAAACATGACATTAAGGAGTGAGGAGGAATGCTTATGTCTTCAAAAATAAATCCCGGCTGGCGTTCATCTACCGGACTAGATTACAAAAATAAGCAGGTAAAGCATCAAGAATCGGAAGATTACTCTGAATCGCAGAGACATCCGAATTCAAATAAAGAACAGGGTGCTGGTCCTGCTGCTATTGTTCAATTATCTGAAGAAGCTGTCAATTTACTAAAAGAAATGCGCCGGCGTGCTCAAGAAGAGCATAATAAAGATTGAGGCCATTTTGAATTGACTCGTATGGCCTGTATTTTAGGGTCATAATACGCAGTTTGAACTTCATTTTGATTAACAAGCACTACATAAGTAGCTTGTACATAGTGGTTGTATCCCACTGCTTGCTCTACAGCTTTTTTCCCTAAACGAATAGCTTTGCATTCAATCATAAGAGAAGGACAAAGAATCCCTGAACTGTTGAGTTTGTAGCAAAGAATATCTATTCTTCTTTGAGGAATATTTTCGCTTCTACTTTGCAAATAAGGAAGGGAACGAAGGTCTTTCTCTACAGCAATCAGGCTCCGAGGCCAGGCACACTGTCCCATCAAAAATTGAAGAGTTCTTTGTCTTACCCACTCTTCGGGTTCAGCAAGAACCCATTGCTGACGAACAGGATCCCATAACTCTTCTCTATCTTTTGTGATACGAGTGAGAATTTGACTTTCTTTTGTTGTATTAGAAACAACCATAATAAGTTAAAATATAGGTTATTAAAGAGCCAAAAATAATTCCAAAACCTAACCATAATAATCGATGAGGTTTCTTTACTAAAGGAAAACTTTCTCGTGGAAATTCAATTTCATGAACAGTAAATTGCTCTGCATCTACCAGTAAAACCCCTTGAAGTGGAAGCCCATAAAAGTACTCTAAAAGCTGACGTCGTGTTTCTTTATAAAGAGGATTTTTTGCCACTCTTCCAGACTTCACTTCAACGGCGTATTCTTTACCATCTTTCTTTGCAATTCCATCCGGCCTTAGTTCGTAACGACGCTCTTCCCCATCTATATAGATCGAAACATGAAATTTTTTTTGCTCAGTAATCAATTGATAGCCATTTTGCGATAAAATATGATGCATACGACATTCGACTTTTACTCCACGTTTCAAACGTCGATTAACAACGAACCCTTGCCACCAACGACTTAACTTATAAAATAAGACAGCCCCTACCAAGATACAGGCAAGGGCTAAAACTAGATATTCTTCTGTGATCATATTTTTAAAATGGTCGTATTATTGAACCTCAATAATACCATAATTCCCATCTTGTCTGCGATAAATCACACGAACCATTTGATCTTCTTCTGAACGATAAACCATGAAACGATCTTCAGAAAGCTCCATTTTCATAATTGCTTCATCTTGAGTAAGCGTCTTCATCGGAATAGTTTCAGTACTTACAACACTATGAGGTTCGTATTCTTTTTCAAGTTTTTTAGCTGTTTCTTCTTCAATCTCATCATTAAAAACTTCAAGATCTTCTTGATCATGTCGTTGTAATACATTCACACGCATATCGATCATCGATAAATTACGTGCTTGGTGATCTTGTAAGCGAGATTTAAATTTTCCTAAACGGCGTTGGATTTTCTGTACCGCTTTATCAATAGATTGGTACATATCTAAACTTGATGCTGATGCTCGAATCACCATGTGCCCGCAACGCAACACAATATCTGCACGTTGCTCTAACTTTTGAATGTCCATTGTGACGGTAACATCAATAATACGATCGGTAAATCGCTCAATCTTTTCTATCTTCGCAATAGCGTGTTGCTTCATTCCCTCTGTCACTTGGACATGACGGCCGGCAATTTTGATGCGATAACCTTTAATTTCTTCTAAAGAATCCGATTGCTGATCCATAGCATTCCTCCCATATCCTTGCTCAACCATAAAACATTCTTTAAAATTAAGTATAGAATAGGAGATTGATATTTGACTAGCAGGGAGATTTATTGATTAGAAACGACTTACGAAGTTCTCTATTACCTAACTGTCCACATGCAGCCATAACTTTCTGCCCTTTACTGCGACGAAGAAAGGTTAAATAACCATGTGAACGCATCCTCTGAAAAAATGCTTCTATTACGGAATCATCTGGAGTCGTAAAAGGATGTTTACTTTGAGAGTTATACGGAATCAAATTTACACGTACATTGAGGCCACGTAAATAAAGAGCTAAATCATCAGCATCTGATAAGGCGTCTGTTTTATCTTTAATCAACACGTACTCTACCAAAATTTCTCGTCCTGTACGCTGCCCATACTCATCCATAACACGGTACAAATCTTCCATATTATACTGACGATTCACAGGCATTAGCTTCATGCGAACATCATCTCTTGGAGCATTCACAGATACTGCCAAATTAGGCACTAACTCTTCATCCATTAAACGATAAATTTTATCAACACAACCACTCGTGGAAACTGTTAAACGACGTACGCCAAACCCTAGACCCTGAGGATCAGCTAGAATACGTATTGCCTGCATGACTTCTTCATAATTATCTAGAGGCTCGCCCATTCCCATGAAAACAATACTGTTGAAATCAAAATTCAATCGGTGACGAGCGACAAAAACTTGGCTAACAATTTCGGCTGCTGTGAGGTTACGAAGAAGTCCCATTCTTCCCGTTTCACAGAAAGCACAACCCATTCGACAACCGACCTGAGAAGAAATACACAACGTACCACTCGTTTTCATGGCAATCATAACAGATTCCATTTCCAAGCCATCAGAAGCTTTTAAAAGGAATTTGCTCGCTTCTCCCCCGCTCTGTGTTTGAATAAGCTCAGGATGAGAAAAGTCACTTTGCTCTAATAGGGAACATAATAAATCACCTGCATTAGCGAATGCTGGATCACTACCACCACAAGTTCCTTTTCGCATCCACTCTTTATATAAAAACCCAGCATGATGCCGT
Organism: Waddliaceae bacterium; assembly: GCA_002709385.1. GTDB lineage: Bacteria > Chlamydiota > Chlamydiia > Chlamydiales. Next base: position 16,505 of record PAQS01000020.1, on the reverse strand, counting down.
CCATACCCCAAACGTTTTTCCATTAACGAAGAGTACGATGCATGAGTATGAGCAAAAAGAGATAAAGGTGAATTGTCCATGAAGCCAGAGAAAAAAGAAAAGTGTACACCGGAGAGGGCTCGAACCTCCAACCACCCGGTTCGAAGCCGGGTACTCTATCCTGTTGAGCTACCGGTGCAGAGTAATACACAAGAAGTTCATTTTTACCAGAAAAGCTCTTTTTAGGAAAGATATATACTGAATTGAGCTATAATTGAGGGCATGTTGACACAGATAAAAGATGAAGCATTGGTTTTACAGGCAAGCGATTGCAAAGAAGATGGGAGAATCGTTAGTCTCTTTACCTTCCAACATGGAATCATAAAAATATTCATTAACGCAAAAGGAAAAGACAGCAGCCGTCAACGTGCTTTAAGTACTCCCTTAACTCTTCTCACTGTTTCTTGTCAGATCAATCGAGGTGATCTCTATCGATGCTTAGATGCTAAAATTATTGATCAACACTTAGAATTAAGAAAAAATTTGGAAGTTTTAGAGTCTGCTAGCCATATGGCTCGCTCCACTCTACGTTCTCAAGCCACACATGTAGCAGCCCCTAATTTATATCTTTTACTCAAAAGCTACCTCAAACTTTTAAGTTTTTCTATAAGTCCAGAAAGTATTTTATCAAGTTACCAATTAAAACTTTTACGTCATGAAGGCTTTTTAGCATCACTGACAAGCTGTCCACTATGCCTCAAAGATCAAACGATACAGATTCAATCCTGGGCTTCTGGTGAATTTTACTGTCGCGAACATAGCCCATCTGCAAATATTTATTTTCCTATAGAAGAATACACAGCTCTTTATCAGCTTGCATCAAGTAAATCTACAAATATTTTAAAAGAAATGAACGCGCCTGAACGCTTAAGAAAAAAAATAAATGGAATGTTTTTGGAGATGACAAATAGTCAATGAAATCTATGCGAAAGGGGGGACTTGAACCCCCACGAGGAAACCCCCACTAGCCCCTCAAGCTAGCGCGTCTACCAATTCCGCCACTTCCGCGTGAACAAGAAAATCAAATCCTAGCACAGTTTCAAGTTTGTAGGCAAGTAGTTGCTGATTAGACCTTGCTTTATGCTAGAAAAAAACTTATTCTACTCGCGCAAAATAAACACATAAACGATGAAAGGCTTTCTCTGAATTAAAAATATCGCGTGTTTCAAATATTTTTATTTCAAAAATACTCTCTAAGGCAAGGAAAAATGAGTACTGAAATACAACCACTCACAAAGATAGAAGAAAAACTCCCAGCTATCAAACTTATCGGGATTCAAGTAAGAACAAACAACGAAAACGAATTCAAAAATTTAAATGGAAAAATCTTTCCTTGCGTGCAGAAGTACTTTCAAGAAGCTTTATTTGAAAAAATTCCTAACAGAAAAAAACCTGGTACTACTTTTTGTGCATACACTGAATATGAAAGTGACTATACAGGTGATTATACCTATCTTATTGGGGAAGAAGTAAACTCATTCGATTTTGAACATCCTTTACCAGAAGGGTTCGAAATACTTTCTATACCTGAACAGACTTATGCAAAATTCACAACAGCTCCAGCACCAATGCCAAATGTGCTCTCTAATGCATGGCAAGAAATATGGGAAACACCTGCTGAGAAAATGGGTGGAGAAAGATCATACCATACCGACTTTGAACTTTATGACGAACGTGCTAAAAATCCAAATGAGACTGTTTTAGATATCTATATAGGAATCAAATGATCGATATTTGTTCTGCAGGATTTCAAATAGAAGAGATTAATTGACAGAGGCGTCTCTTCTATTACTCGTCCTAGTATAAAAGATATAGCCACAAAACAAGTGAGGTAAGACTTTGTTACAAAAAGCAATAAAAAATACTTTATGCTACCTAGTACGCTTTTACCAAATTGCAATCAGCCCATTTATCGGTTCTTGCTGCCGTTTTTCTCCTTCATGTTCACATTACTGCATTCAAGCTATCCAAAAACACGGCTCTATTAAAGGTTCTTACTTAACAATAAAACGTCTCTTTAAATGCCACCCTTGGCACCCAGGTGGCATTGATCCTGTATAGGGAAGTTGTATTTCCATACAACATTCTATAGAGATTTACAACATCTCTACCATTCTTTACATAGAATCAACAACTTAAAAATGGCACCAAAACTGCTCCTTCGACCTCAAGAATAAACTTGTTGAAGGAGGCAGGTGATGAAAAAGCAGAACAGATGCAAAGGCAGTATAGAAACAAATACAAAAAATACTGATGCTTCTATCACAAAACAATCCCTCGTCCTTGACCCACGCACAATTTTACATTCACTAAATGAAGCTATTGGTGAAGCTATTCCTCACCCTCCTTCACAATGTGAGACATATTATGACCTGATACACGCATCAAACGCACAAGAGCGTTTATTTAAGCAAATACATCGTTTTGAACATTACTTACAAAAACGTGAAATATCTAAACAACCAAAAACATTAAGAAGAATTGAAAGACTCAGGACATTTATAGACCGAATACGAGATTTTTATAGGTCTCAAAACATAGAACAACAGAGTATCGACTCGAATCAAAATACTTTTATGCATGTAAAAGAGAGAACATTGTTAGCAGAAAGGCTTTTAAGTCTTTTTGTTCACGCACAAGATAGCTCGGCACATATCCGCTCTCGCCAAATTCATCTTTTGGAAAGAGCAATGATACGTATCCAAGACGAAGAAGTTGCAGAACTTTCTGGTAATACTGACGTTAGGAAATATATCTGTAATTTCTCTAAAGAGATTAACGAGCATCATTTAGAAGCTATTTCTTCACTGAAAACACGAAAATTTGTACATAAAATTCACTCTGTAGCACACAAAATAACACCTCAAAATATGCAAAGAAAACGCGATACACAATCATTTGCCATGTAACAAATATACAGACTTAAAACATGTATCAACGAGAAGCTTGGGTATTTCGACAAGCTTCTCGTTGAATTATGACATTGAATAATACTGTTGAAATCTGCAACGGATATGACTTTAAAAACAAAAAAAAATTTAAAGCACTAAAAACCAACTTTATATGCTTAATTTTTTATTGGCATGATATGTGATAACAACACATCTAGAAAACATTAAAAAAAGGAAATTATTATGTCAGGCCCAGTAAATATTATCGGTATAAGTAGACGTACACTCGCAAGAGAAGAAAACAATTCCTCAAGGTCTGAGGAAGCGAATGTAAGTAGAAGAAGTTCTTTTCCTCAAACACAGAGCCAAAGTCGTTCTGATCGAGTTGATGTTAATTTCGAAACAAGAAATCAAGAAAGAGAACAGGATACTTCATCTCTAAGAAGAAGAGAAAATAATTCAAGTAATCGTTCTGAAAATGCTGAACAAGCAAGAGAAGAAGCTGGAATAAGTAATAGAGCAGATGAATCTGATGAGAATGGTGTAAGAAATCGTTTACGTGAAGGAATTATCACAGTAATTAGAAGCTTATTTAATAGATCTGATAGGTCTGATCGCTCTGAAAGAAATAATGAAAATAACAGTTCGAATAGACCAGACAGACCAGACAGACCAGATAGACCAGATAGACCAGATAGACCAGATAGACCGGACCCGACAGAGCCAACAGAGCCGACAATTCCGCCGGTACCTCCTCCAACAACACCTGGTCCCTCTTCAAGGCCTACGAATCCTCTTTTCCGAGCTTCGGAACCTGAGCTAAGTAGAAACCTATCTCGCCTATCAACCATTGGGCGAAGACGATCAGCTAGTAGAAGTAGTAGTCGAACTGTAGATCCTAGTATTAATTTTAGCCGAGTACAAGAAAGAAGATCTGCACGCACAGATTCTTCAGGACCGTCTAATGTTTTACAAATAAGTTTTAATACAAGACTAGCAAGTACTCTTGGATTAAATCGAATAGCTAGTTCTCTAGATAGGTTTGGATAAAAACTACATAAATAAAAAATAACGCAGTATTTTACTACATAACATTGCGTAGATAATAAAATTTACAGTCTTATCTTGGCATTACGATTGCAGTATGAGGCTAAAATAATTCACAGGAGTCAATTATGTCAGATATTAATAGTACAATACGCACCTTACTCACACAACAAACCCAGCAAACGGTTCGTGTAGCAGCTAGCCAGGCACGCTCTAATACGAGTCCAAAAATCGCAGAAACTAGTTCGGCAGCAAAACGCTTAGAAAATAAAGCTCGAATTAGTGAGGTTCATGCAACAAATGGACATCTTGCTCAAGCCCGGGAATCTGTAGCTTCAGCAGCACTTGATAATGCCAGCGATATTGTAGGACGTTTAGGAGAAATTGCAACTCGTGCAACAGATGGTCAGCTCAATTCTAGTGATCGAGCTGCTCTACAACAAGAAGCTGAAACCTTACAAGGTGAGCTAAGCGACATTTTTTCTAATACAAAATTTAACGGGCAGCAGTTATTTTCAGGTAACTCCATTAATGCTGCTACAGAGAATAGTGTCGAAATTCAAGATCCCGATGGCTCAAATATTACCGGAGCTTTGGGAACACTTGATCTTAGCAGTCCAAGTTCTTCTAACGCAGCTTTAGAGCAGGTTAAAGATGCACAATCTGAATTAAATAACGCGCGAACTCAAGTGGGAGTTTCTTCATCTAGTGTGGGTAGAGCGACACTTCAGGACTACCGGGCAGCTGCAGAGCTTTCCGGACTTGCAGATCAAGTGAGTGCAGAGCATGCACTTCAAAAAATTCAAGAACTGCATAAATTTGAAACACAAGAAAAAATACACGCTTTACTATCTAAAGGTGATTAAATATTTTTCTTTTTATTTTCTGTTAAAGCCCTTACTTTCATAATTGAGAGTAAGGGCTTTTGTCACAATCTCTAAACACACACTTACAAGTCCTTTTCCCCTTTATTCCCCTGATGATTTCTGATATAAATAGTTGCATTCCTATTAAGAATAATCAAATAGCTGCTACTAAAGATGAAACTTCCCTTATCATGGATTAAAGAATATATCGATATCGACCTGAATACTGAAGAGCTGTCGGATACTCTGACGATGCTTGGTCTTGAGGTGGAGGGTATCGAACCCGAAGAGCTGCCTTTCTCTAATGTAGTGGTAGCAAAAGTTATAGAAGCTAAGCCTCATCCTGAAGCGGACAAGCTACAAATTGCAGAGGTTTTCGATGGAACAGATACTTACCAAGTCGTATGTGCTGCCCCTAATTGCCGAGAAGGTTTGTACACAGCTTTCGCTCGTACTGGTGGATGGTTACTAGATTCTGAAGGGAAAAAGCATAAAATTAAAAAAGGGAAACTCCGTGGAGTTGAATCTTTTGGTATGCTGTGTAGTGGAAAAGAGCTGCAAGTTTCTAGCGACAATGACGGGATTATGGAACTAGATAGTACCTATGAATTAGGTACAAATCTTTCTAGTATATATGGTGATACTATTTTGGATATCGCCCTCACTCCTAATTTAAATTATTGTTCTTCTGTTTTAGGAATTGCTAGAGAGCTTAGCGCTGCTTTGCGCCTTCCAATTAAGCAAGAAGCTGTTCAAGTGAAAGAGATCGGCGAAAAAAATATTGATAACTATACCTCTGTTACAGTTGAAGAAACAGAGTTATGCCCTCGCTATTCTTGTCGTCTTATCAAAAATGTAAAAATTGCTCCCTCACCTACTTGGTTAAGTAAGCGCCTAGAAGCATGCGGTGTTCGAAGTATTAACAACGTGGTAGATGCTACCAATTACGTGTTGATGGAGTTAGGGCATCCTTTACACGCTTTTGATTTTGATCAACTAGATGGGAAAAAAATTATTGTAAAATGTGCAACGGAAGGCGAAGAGTTTACTACTCTAGATAGTCAAAAACGCACATTGAGAAGCGACTCCTTAATGATCTGCGACGGAGCTAAATCTACTGCCATAGCAGGTGTGATGGGCGGTGAACTCTCTGAAGTTTCTGACAATACAACAAACGTACTTCTTGAATCTGCATATTTTAACCCGAGTTCTGTTCGAAGAACAAGTAAAGCATTTGATCTTTCTACCGAAGCTTCTAAACGCTACGAAAGAGGCACAGATCCTAATAACGTTTTACCTGCTTTGGAATATGCTAGTGACTTGATTGCTAAGCTTTCTGGAGGGGAAGTTGTACCTGGCATCATTGATGTAAAAGATTCTGATTTTCCTAAGCAAAAAATCGCTTGTCGCATAAAACGAGTGAACCAAATTTTAGGAACAAATTTAAGCCTTGCTGAAGTAGAAGAAATTTTTGTTCGCTTAGGATTTGAGCTAGAATCTGATTCTGAAGGTGTTATTTTAACAAATATTCCTACATTCCGAGTGGATATTAGTAGAGAAATCGACCTTATAGAAGAAGTTGCTAGGATATACGGGTACAATAATCTACCTAAACCTAGAGCCCGCTATAGCTCCAGTACTTTACCTCACTCGCCTTTACTACTTTTTGAGCGCCATATGCGAGACCGTTTATTGGCTGAGGGATTACAAGAATTTTTAAAATGCGACTTGATTAGCCCTAAGCAAGATGCTTTCATGTCTGAAAGTATTCCAAGTCACTTAGAAGCTGTATCTGTTCTGAACCCTACCTCAGCAGATCAATCTGTATTGCGCCGCTCTCTCTTGCCTGGCCTTTTAGAGCTTACTAGGCATAATTTAGACCGTCAAAATCAAGAGATTGCTGGTTTTGAAATCGGACGCTGCCATTATCGCATCAATGGAAAGTTTCAAGAAGATAGCCATGCTGCTGTGCTTTTGAGTGGTTCTCACACCCCTAAGCATTGGAATGGTGGAAAACTTGAAAGCGACTTCTTTGATATAAAAGGAATTTGTGAAAACCTTTTAAATCATTTAGGTATCAATGAATACAGATTTAGTCCTTCAAACAAGAATGTTTATCACCCAGGACGACAAGCAAAGATTTTTCACAAAGAAGAGCTGATCGGTCATATTGGGGAAGTGCACCCCACACTTTTACGTGAGTTAGATATTGGACAAAGAGTATACTATGCAGAGATGAACTTGCACATACTCTACCAGCTTCAAGCTAAAGAGTGGAAAATGCAAGCTCTACCAGCTTACCCTGGTTCTGAGCGCGATTGGACCATCACAATCTCTGAAAGTATTTCGATCGAACAAGTCATGGAAGCCCTAAGAAAAACTCCATCGCGCCTGCTAGAAGAAATCAATCTTTTAGATATCTACCGCAGTGACAAATTAGGTAAGAACAATAAAAACGTGACCTTCCGCTTCACTTATAGAGACAGACGTAAAACTGTTTCTCAAGAATCTGTGGAGCGTGAACACGGCCGTATCACCGAAGGGGCCAACAAGCTTCTGAAAGAAGAAATTTTGGGATAAAAGGGAGAACATTGCCATGAAGAACTGGCTCTGGAAAATTTCAACAGTAGTAACGGCAACTTTACTAACGTCGTGTGCGGGAAATACAGCGCACAAGTCTAAAGAAGTCGTACAAGAAACCTATATTCATAAGTATGGGATTACAGTTACAGAGGAAGATTGGGACCGTAGAGGACGCGACGGACAAATTGTTAGCACTCTTCGTGACGGTGTAACTCTTACACGATCATACAGTGGTGGTAATCTAGACGGCAATACTACTTATAGTTTCCCGCATAGTCAAATCATCCAAAAAACAGAGACATACAACCGCGGCCAACTTGTTCGCATCGTGACAAATTTTTCATCAGGAAGTCCTATGAAAGAAGAGTCAAACCTCAATGCTGCTCAAAAAGAAGTACGCACATGGTACGAACAAGGTACTCCTAAGTCTGTTGAAACCTGGGAAGGTAAAAAACTACTTTCTGGAGAGTACTTTACTCTTGATAACCAAACAGAAGCTACAATCAAAATGGGTAGCGGAACTCGCATACAACGAGATGCCTTTGGACAAAGAACATCTGAAGATGAGTTTCATGATGGACAAATAGCAAAAAGCACGACATTCCACCTAAATGGAACTCCTAAAGAAATTACGCCTTATGAAAATGGTGTTATTCATGGAATGAAAAAGCTCTACACTCCAGGTGGTGAACCAGAAGCAACAGAACAGTGGCACCAAGGTACTCAGGTAGGACTTACTACCCTCTACCAAAATGGAGAAAAAATCGCAGAAGTTCCTTACCAAAATAACAAAAAACAAGGAACAGAACTGCGATTCAAAAATGGCTCTTTAGTTGTACAAGAAATCAACTGGCGCAACAACTCTAAGCACGGACCAACAAAGACGTTTTTCGAAAACGACACTAAAACTACTTGGTTTTATGATGGTCGCTTAGTCAGCAAAATCGAATTCGAAGGGCTTTCTCGCGGCGAACAATACCGCTAAAAGAATAAGCTCAAAAAGTGTATCTGTAGAATACCTACAGATATACTTTTAAACGCGGCGAAGCGAAGAAAAATGGATCCGATTGTCTAGCTAAAGCCACAATTAAAAAACCTCTAATCATTTTCCTTTATAAATCTCTAAAGAAAAATTTCTCATTTGCCATAATTCATTTTGTACTTCAATGAATTGCCCTGCTTTGTCGCTTGAATACTCTTTAAACATCACAGGAAAACCCGCGCTATCTTTTAAAAGCAAACCATCAATGGAAGCCCCTAAAATACGATGCATAATTTCTTGCTGTGAAATGAGAAAACCATGAGCCGAACGAGTCTCACAATACACACAGTACTCTTCTTCAAAGCGATATTGCTCAATTAAACGTACCCGATCATCTTGGTCGCGAATCAATACAGTATCACTAGAAAGAGTTTGTTTTTCCCAAGCTGTTTGAAATTGAGGATGTAAATGACGAAAATCTAAAAAAAGTGAGTCATAAACAACACGATCAAAACATCCGTATAAATAAGACTCAATCGTGACATGTTTATGATAAGGATCAGAAACAATCTTATAGAGGTGTTTATGTACCTCTGCCTCTTCTTGACGAACTTTATTCAAACCATAAGGCAAAGCATCTGACCAATAATAACTAGAAAAAAAAGGATTTTGCTCCATTTAAAGCCATCTCTTTACTGTGCTAAATCTGTCCTATTCTATACATGCTCCCCTCCACAATCAAGCTACACGAGATACTCATATTTTTCTTAGAACCTCAATTCATAATTGAATCTTCTTATTTAAATATAAAAAAAATTGAACAATATTAAAAATACAAACCATAAACAGATAGAAATATATTTTATCTTAGTTTGTTTTATTTCCTCTCTCCAATACAGTCATCCTTTAAGTTGAAACCACTGTATATGGAGGTATACGAAAATTTAAAACTTTTACATTGCAGAAGATACGAAATTCCTCTCTTTTTTTGTAACAAGGTAGTTGCAGAAACTTATATTTCATATAATGTGAAATTAGAAGTAAATTTTAGGGGGAAAGTAATGGCAGATTTAGATGGAACAGCAATTTTGGAAACTATTCAAAATTTCTTACCCACCTTAACTCCTGCAATTTTAATTTTTTGTATCGGATTAATTTTGGTGAGGTTACTTATAAAAGGCCTCGATTCGATCCTTTCACGCTCTAAAGTTCGTCCCATATTAGCTAATTTTTTTAGCACAGTAGCTGCAACAGCCTTAAACCTTCTTGTAATCATTGCGACTTTAAACAAGTTAGGAATTCAAACAGCTTCTATTATCGCCTTACTTGGTGCTGCCGGTCTTGCCATAGCACTTTCATTACAAAGTACTTTAGCAAACCTTGCATCTGGAATCTTATTGATTTCACTTCGTCCTTTTCAATACGGAGAATTCGTTCAAATTGGTAGCTTACTAGGTTCTGTACAGTCAATTGGACTTTTTACTACGGCGCTAAAGACCCCAGATGGAAAACGAGTGATTATTCCAAACCAAAAAGTTTTCTCATCTGAAATCACTAACTACAATCACTACGGTACTCGTCGACTTGATCTCACTTACTCTATTGCATATAGCGATGATGTAGACCTAGCAAAACAAGTATTGCAAGATGTAATAAAAGAAAACCCGTTAATATTAGAATCTCCTGAGCCACTCATTGCCGTAGGAGCTCTAGCAGCACACAGTGTTGATCTTTTGCTACAAGTATGGACAGAACCAGCTAACGTTCGCACGCTCACTTATCAACTCAACGAAGCTGTTCTAAAAGCCTTCCACAAAAACGGCCTAAATATTCCTTTCCCTCAATTAGATGTTCATTTAGCAAAAAACTAAGACTCATATGCTTACTATTGCACAAAACCCAAAAATTTTAGTACACCTCACAAGCACAAATAACACACTCAGAAAGATTGAGCTAAGCCTCAATCCTTCTGATGTCTTCCAACTTACATGGGATAAAAATACTTCCCAAAAACTGATTGATGAAGTGGTTGAGTTTCTCTACTCATATGCTGAAAAAAAACCTCGAAACCCGCCACAACTTAAGCTTGAAGGAACTCAGTTCCAGATAGATGTACTTCATCAAATGCAAAAAATTCCATTTTCTCAGCAAAAAAGTTACCAAGAACTAGCCTTAAGCCTCGAAAGGAACGGTGCTGCAAGAGCTATAGGTAATGCCTGTGGACGCAACCCATTCCCTCTTCTTATCCCATGCCACCGCGTTCTCGCTTCTGGAGGGAAACTAGGGGGATTTTCTGCCGGAATTGAGGTAAAAAAAGAACTGCTCCATTTCGAAGGAATCCACTACAAATAAAAACCAACGTATTATCGACTAGGTACTTATATATTTTTTCTTCAATGGCACCAATCTAGCTTTGTCTTAGAGAAAAGTGGAGGACAGATCAATGAAAGAAAGCGAATTAACTCGCAGAATAGCTTATCTAGAATCGCTAAATGACCAGTATGTTACAGAGCTGCGTTATATTGACCGCCTTTTACGATCTATCGGTTTTCCTGAAGGTTTGGAAACCGTTAAATTAGCTGCCCAAGATCTTAAATCTCGCGAAAAAGATGAAAAGGATCGTCCTTATTAACTGAGGAGAAAGCCAAGGTCATCAATGCTTAGATTTTGCCCTGAAACCCCTTCACTCAGAATACCTTCAACCATGGCTTGTTTTGATTTTTTAAGCTCCATCATTCGCTCTTCAATACTATCTCGTACAAGGTAGCGTTTTGCAATGACAGAACTGCTTCTTCCAATACGGTGTGCTCGATCAATCGCTTGAGCCTCAACAGCTTCATTCCACCATGGATCTAATAGAAAAACATAATCTGCAGCTGTTAAGTTTAAGCCTAAAGCTCCTGCTTTTAAGCTCATTAAGAAAATAGGGACCTCAGGGTCTTCCTGAAAGCTTCGAACCGGTTCTTCACGGTTTTTTACAGAACCATCTAGATAAGCATAGTTCCACTCTCTTTCAGAGCACTCTTTTTTGATAATAGCCAAAAAGCTTGTAAATTGACTGTATACAAGAACTTTTTTACCTTCTTGAACGATGGTTTCTAAGTCCTGTACTAATGCTTTCACTTTAATACTAGAAAAGGAGCCTTCTTCTTGATCAAATAAAGCTGTATGGCAAGCAATTTGTCTCAAACGAAGGATTGCTTCAAAGATTTCCATTCGATGTTTTTTGAGTCCATCTAAAGAAACTTTTTTTAACAGTCCCTGCTTTAAGCTAGATAAAAAGCGATCATAAACCTCTCGTTGCTCGCTTTCCATTGTTAAAAATAGATTTTGTTCAATTTTTTCTGGTAAATCCCGAGCTACATCTTCTTTCTTTCTTCTAAGAATAAAAGGATGAATTTTTTTCTTTATATTCTGATAAAAACGCTGATCAGATAGTGCAGCTTGCAAATCTGCACGAAAACTTGTTCGATCGCCTAATAAATCAGGCATAAGAAAGCGAAACTGACTCCATAAATCCTCTAAAGAATTTTCAACAGGAGTTCCACTTAAGCAAATTCTTAAATCACCACGCAAAGAACATGCAGCTTGTGCTACTTGTGAGTCGGGATTTTTAATGACTTGTGCTTCATCGAGAATAATAGCGGAAAATTCTTTCTGAGAAAGGTGCTCTCTATCCTGCCTCAAGGTACCATAACTGGTAAAACAAACATGAGGAGCTTCTTGATCTAACGCTTCTTTTCTTCCTTTACCGTGATAGATCAGCGTATTGAGTCTAGGAACAAACGTTTTACATTCGCTAGACCAATTAAACAGCAAAGAGCTGGGCACAACAATCAAAGCTGGTTTTTCGAGATCAAGAGTAGATAAAAGAGCTAAAACCTGAATCGTTTTTCCTAGCCCCATATCATCTGCAAGAATTCCATGAAAACGATAAGCTGCCAAAAAACTCAGCCAATTAAGGCCTTCTTGCTGATAAGGACGTAAAGCTCCTTTAAAATCAGCTCCTATTTCTGCATGTTTAATTCCTGCAAAATCTCCCAAAGCCCTACGCATAGCAGAAATATCTGCATCAACTGTGAAGTGATCTGCATAATCAGAAACGTGCTCCAATGCTCCCCATCGAGAACGATTCAAAACAAGTTGCTCAGAAACTAGCTCTAGGTCTTTTGCTAAAGAACCTAAATGTTCAAAATCTTTTGCGTGTAACAAAGCCACTTTTTGTGGTCCAAGAGAAAGAAACGTATCTCCTTTTTTCACAGCATCGACTAAATCTTTTACCTCGAGTTCCGTCTCTCCCCATTTTACTTTTCCCTCTACAAGAATACGATCTCCATCTGATTTGCAATCAATATTGAGTAAAGCACCCGATAAAAGCTCACGGTCTTTTTGGTCTTTTATCTTCCATCCCATTTCCAAGAAAAACGATAAACTGTTGCTTACTTGGTCCATTGGACAAAAATACTGAGCATTTTCCGTATCCTTACGAATAAAACTGCTCTCTAAAAGGTCTTGTTCCCACTGTAACTCAAGCTCTTTATTTCGCCATTCTTCCAATTTACCTGCTTCTCTATTGCTAAAAAACGGTACGAATCTCTCAGATCCATAATCCATCCATAAATCAGCAAAAGCCCCATAATGATCTTTAAGACACAATACAGGAAGTGGCTCAGCCTTTTTTTCTTCTATTTTAGCTTTCTCTATTTCTAAAATAGGTCCCCATGGAGCCTCAAGATCTTCAATCAGACGTAAAAACTGCAAGCGCTCTTCACCTTCCAGAATTTGTTCTCCATCTTGCACCTTACGGAGCCACTTTGGATGAAGTTCTTTATTGAGTAAGCGGAGAGAAATGCCTTTTACAAACCAAGAAACATCAGCTGCAACAATGAGATCACAGATATCGAGTGAAAGGTCTTCTTTACGAGTGCGAAAGTAAGGGTGTAGGTAGAGCTCCTCTCCAGAGTCATCAATCTGATAAAGTAAATCCACCTGTCCAAACAAATCACAAACCAAAGGCTTCCCTCTGAAAGAAAGTTTAGAACTTGGGGCGAGCTTTTTGATTAGATCTAAAGCATCTTCAACAGGTACATGTAGATCATCGCCTTCCCGAAAATCAGAAGAGAAATTCTGTTTTTGACGACGGTATTGCTTTTCATAATGAACAAGAGAAGATACTGGCGCTTGAGTCAATACCGTCTGAGGAATTTTAGGCCCTAAAGTCGATTTTACAGAAGAAGGTGACCCTTTTCGTATCATACGAAAGATCACCATTTCCCCATCAGAAGACAATTTCTCTAAAGAACAGAGGTAAATACTCATTATCGATTAGCGCCAATGCTCCGCAACCCAAGGAGTTGGCTGCATATAACGAAATCTTTTCGCTCGTTTACCTGCAATAGCAGTATCTGGATTAGGGTCACCGTGGAAAACAACGATTTTTGCTTCTTCAGGAAAATAAGGCTGCTTCACCCAAGATAAAGGCCACTTAGGTAGGCAGCGACGCTTAAAACTACAGCACCATTCGCTCGGCCAGTAAGATAAGACCCCTTTATCGTAGAGCTTTTTAGACAAATACGACTGCTCGTGTCTATGATTTTTGCGAACAAGTTCTAAATTATTCACAAAATAATCTAAAACTTCAGGGTGTCGTCCAATTTCAAATCGATAAACGGAAGAGTTCCCCTCGATTCTCCATGGACGTTTCCAATCATGAATAATCAAAAATTCACCTGGAGCCTCAAAAAGACTGTCAATTGACTGAAGAATGACGATATCAAGATCTAAAAAAAGAGTCGTTCCTTGTAAATCGCCCAGTGTTGGAGCAAAAGTTGCCAACTTTCTCCAGCAACGCTCTGGTATTCCTTCCGGCAAATCCATTTCAGGGAGAGGAAAAACTTCTACTCTTTCATCAATTCCCTGAGCATCATCAGTAAAACAAACAAAACGATGAGGAATTGATAAGTGACGAGCCACCATAGAGCGAAGGGTATTTACAAACTTTGCGTCGTATTTTTTCCCCCATTTCATACAAATGACATTTACCATGGTGTGCTCCTCCCTAACTATTCACCAAATGACGCACTGCGCGGATCTTCTTTTGCATACACATGTTTTCTTCGAAACGGCTTATGTGGGTTTTGATGCTCAAAAGGACGTACTCGAGCGGCCTCTGTGCATTCTTCCTTACAGCAGCCTTTTAACTCCGCCAAACATTTTTGACAGGACAAAAACAAGTGATTGCAATCCATATTTGCACAATTGTAATAATGATCGCTAGAAGTTCCACATTGATGGCATTGCCCAATACAATTCGCTTCATCATCACTTATGGGAACGACCATACGGTCATCAAACACAAAAAGCTTACCATCCCAGTGTTCGTTTCCTTCTTGTAGACCATAATTGATGATGCCACCTTCAAGCTGATACACATTTTCAAAACCACGCTCGCGCATCATAGGAGAGAAAAACTCACAGCGAATCCCTCCAGTGCAACACATCATCACTTTTGCTTTTTTAGGATCTACCCGATCTTTCAGTTCTTCTATATATTTCGGAAAATCACGAAACGTATCACAATCTGGTAATTCTGAGCCTTCAAAATGTCCAACATCCCACTCATATTTATTACGAACATCAATCAATATCGTGTTATCATCTCTTTCCTCAAGCATACGTCGCCACTCAGCGGGAGATACGTGAGGAGCTACAGCATCAAAATTTACAGCTTCATCAGTTCCTAAAAGAGACTCACGATATTTCACTGTCATTCGCTCAAACGCTTGCGCTGACCATGGATGGATTTTGAATACTTGATCAGCATACTCCTCTCGACTATGCATCCAATCCATATATTTCTGCGCAGCCTCACGAGTCCCACTCATTTGCCCATTAATTCCCTGTTCAGAAATATAAATGCGGCCAGCAACCTCGAGATTCTCAAAAAAATCTTTGTGTCTTGTAATCTCAGCATGAGGATCTTGAATAGATTTAACAGAGTAGTAAGCCAAAACCCAATGAGATGCTTGATCAATTTTTTCTTGTAATGACATGAAAATTCTGCGAGTTTAGTGATTAAATAAAGTGAATATCATAGAGAAAAATTCCATTTCTATCAACGTAGCCATGACTGAGTCTTATCCCCTTCCCAATGATCGAAAACGCTTAAAAAAGCATATCTTCCTGCTTGGAGTGAGTGGTGCTGGAAAAAGCCGTATGGGAAAAGCCTTAGCGGAAGATATCAAGCTCCCCTTTATCGATCACGACCACGAATTCAAAGAAAGATTTGGAAAAATAGGAGAATTTCAAGAGAGAGAAGGGATAAAAATCACCGATCAAGCTCTCATCGATCTTGTTACCGACATGCTTGAAAAAGAAAACCAAGCTGTGATTAGCATTTCTCCAAGAGTTACTCCAAGTAAAGTTGTATGGGAAAAATTAGCTTCTTCTGGTTATAGTTTTTTTCTTCACACACTTCCTATGCATATTCATAAAAGAGCTAATATTACTGTCGGCGATCCCAGTATAGATCATCCATTTGTTCCTGCTACCGATGAAGAACGCTTTCTTCAAGAATGTAAATATGATTTTTACTACTATTATTTTTGGAGAACAAGCTCTGCTAACAACGCAGATTATTTTATTCCTTGTGAAGGAGAGTTTTACAAAGACTATGATTACCTCCACCGAAAAGTGGAGTCTGTACTCGCAAAAAAGCAATAAATTTCAGGCAAAATCAGATTTTCGACAAAAATCACTTTCTTTTCTTTTTCAATTAGTTCCATTTATGTTATGTTTGATCGCGTATATTTTTAATACATCACTAAGTTAATCGCATCTTCATGTTTGGAGCTGGTCGCCGGCACCCGGTGGTATTTCTTGCGGAAAATGGTTCAGCTTGCTAGCATATTCTTTTGCGATCCCCGTTTTATAATATGGGGTGTTGTTGCTGATTAGGAGACGAAATGGCACGTTACACAGGTAAAAAAAATCGAATCGCTCGCCGTTTTGGTGTAAACATCTTCGGGCGCGCACGTAATCCTCTATTGCACAAACCTAATCCTCCAGGGGTTCACGGAGCGAGAAGGCGTAAGCGTT